>NZ_KE386497.1:0-600000 GCF_000427465.1 Sinorhizobium arboris LMG 14919
CAAAGCATGAGTTGCGGGGCGGCATCGTCGAGCACCTGGTTGAGCCGTGCGCAGGGATAGGCCGGGTCGAGCGGCACATAGGCGCCGCCCGCTTTCAGGATCGCCAGCAGCCCCACCACCATCGCCGGGCTGCGCTCGACGCAGATCGCCACCGGCTGGTCGGGCTTCACCCCAAGCCCGATCAGATGATGGGCCAGACGGTTGGCCCGGGCGTTGAGCTCGCCATAGCTCAGCTCTTCATCCTCGAAGACCACCGCCACCGCGTCCGGCGCCCGGCGCACCTGCGCCTCGAACAGCTCGTGCACGCACAGGCCCGACGGATAGTCCGCTTCCGTCCGGTTCAGCTCCTCCAGCAGATAGCGGCGCTCGTCGGCCGGCAGGATGTCGATGCGGCCGACCGGCTGCCCGGCATCGGCAACCATCGCCCGCAGCAGGGCGAGCAGATAGCCGCGCTGCCGCTCGATCGTCGCCCGGTCGAACAGCGCCGTCGCATAGCCCAGAGTCCCGGCGATGACCTCGCCATCGTCGCGAAGGTCAAGCTCCAGATCGAACTTGACCTGATCGAGCCCCTCGCCTGCAGCCTCCACCCGCAGCTCCGGCAGGTCCAATGATCCGACGCTGTTGTTCTGCCAGGCCAACATCACCTGGAACAACGGCGTGTGATCGAGGGCGCGGGGCGGCCGGACGATCTCCACCACCTGCTCGAACGGCAGGTCCTGATGCTCCTGCGCGGCGAGTGCCGTGCGCCGCGTCCGCTCCAGAAGCTCCGACACGCTCGGCTCGCCGGACAGATCGATTCGAACCGCCAGGGTGTTGACGAAGAAGCCGATCAGCTCTTCGACCTCGCGGCGGCCGCGATTGGCGCTCGGCACGCCGATGACAAGGTCGTCCTGCCCCGACAGGCGCGACAGCACCGCCGCCCAGGCCGCCAGCACCGTCATGAACATGGTCGTGCCATGCTGGTGGCTCAGCCGCTTCAGCCCGCGCGTCAGATCCTGATCGATGACGACAGGCACGCTGGCTCCGGCAAACGACTGCTGCGCCGGCCGTGGCCGGTCGGTCGGCAGCGCCAGACGGGCCGGCGCACCAGACAGGCTGTCGCGCCAATACTGCGCCTGGGCCTGCAGCCGCTCGCCCGACAACCATTGCCGTTGCCAGGCGGCGTAGTCCGGATACTGGATGGTCAGCGGCGCCAGCGGGTTCTGCTGGCCAGAGGCAAACGCCCGGTAAAGCTGACTAAGCTCGCGCATCAGCACGCCCATCGACCAGCCGTCCGCGACGATGTGATGCTGCGTCAGCAGGAAGACGTGATCGTCATCCGCCAGCCGGATCAGGCGGCCGCGGATCAGCGGCCCGCGCGCCAGATCGAACGGTGTCCTTGCTTCTTCTGCGCACAGAGCCGAAAGCAAAACCTCGGCATCCGGCAGCCCTTGCAGATCGTGCTCTGTCACCGGCAGGCCGGCATCGGCCGGCAGCAGCTCGACCCGGGGCCGGCCCTCAGGGGCGACAAAGACACTGCGCAGCGCCTCGTGACGGGCAAACAGCTGATCAAGGCTGCGCCGCCATGCGACATGATCGAGCCTGCCCCGCAATCGCCAGCCCAGGGGAATGTTATAGTTCGTGCTGTCTTCGTCCAACTGCGACAAGAACCAGAGACGCTGCTGCGAATAGGACAGCGCAAGCGCACCATCACGGCTGATGTTCGGTATCAGTGTAGCTTTTAGGTCCCGGGCTCGATTTCGCTCTCTGGCCAGGGAAAGGAGCTTAGCTAAGCCGCCTGAATCCAGTTCTTCTAATTGGTCGATGACAAAATCGGTCATTTCAGAGTCCTAGGAAGAAAGCAGCTTCTGAAGTTCGTCGCGATCAAATTCTTGAGTGATCAAGCTGATGGAAGATTCCCGGGCTAGCTCAGCCAATGTCGGCGTGGCGAACAGGGTCGCCAGTGGCAGCTCCACTGCCAAGGCCTCTGTCAGCCTGGCAAGCAGGCGCACCGCCAGCAGCGAATGGCCGCCGAGCTCGAAGAAGTTGTCGTGGCGGCCGACCCGCTCGATGCCGAGCAGCTCTTCCCAGATCGCCGCCAGCAGCGTCTCGATCTCGCCGCGCGGCGCCTCATAGGCCCGGCGCGCATAGGCATCGTCAGCCGGCAAGGGCAGCGCCTTGCGGTCGAGCTTGCCGTTCGGCGTCAGCGGCAGTGCGTCCAGCCGCACGAAGGCCGACGGCACCATGTAGTCCGGCAGCAGGCCACCGAGATGGGCCCGCAACGACGCGGCAAGCTCGGCGCCACCGGCCTCGTCCGACCCGTCCGTCCTCTTTGCAACCACATAGGCGACGAGCCGCTTGTCGCCGGCGCGATCCTCCCGCGCCACCACCACCGCCTCGCCGACAAGCGCGTGCTCGCAGAGCCGGGCAGCGATCTCGCCCGGCTCGATGCGGAAGCCGCGGATCTTCACCTGCTCGTCGTTGCGGCCCAGGAACTCGAGATTGCCATCCGGCAGGTAGCGGGCCAGGTCGCCGGTCCGGTACATGCGTGCATCCGCCTTGCCGATGAACGGATCGGCCAGGAACCGCTCCGCCGTCAGCTCCGGGCGATTGAGGTAGCCGCGCGCTACCCCTGCCCCGCCGATATAGAGCTCGCCAACGGCCCCGAACGGCACAGGCTGACCATGGTCGTCAAGCAGATAGAGCCGCGTGTTCGCGATTGGGCGGCCGATCGGCACATTTGTCGATGCGGAAAGGTCTGCNGGGATGTCATGGAAAGCACAACCGACAACCGCTTCCGTCGGACCATACTCGTTGACCATTCTGGCAGCCGGCTGGATCTGACGCCATAGCTCGACCGTCGACGACGACAATGCCTCGCCGCCAATGACGAACAGCTCCACCTGACTGGCATCTCCAGCCGACTGCAGCTGCTGCCCCAGAACATCCAGATGACTGGGAGTGATTTTGACCAGCCTGCGGCCTAAGCCAAGCTCTGCCTTAAGGTTCTCGGTTTCATTTCCCTTGGATACGAGATGTTCATGCCCACCACAGATAAGAGGCGTAAACAGACTGGTAATCGTAGCATCGAAGGCGAGCGAAGAGGAGACGACGGAGGAGGATATGGGAGCGTAGATCTCACGAGCCCAGCTTAGATAATTGGTCATCCCGCGATGCTCGACCATGACGCCCTTGGGCGTTCCGGTGGAGGCGGAGGTGTAGATGACGTAGGCGAGATGGCTGGGGGTGAGGCCGAGCGCACGCGGGTCCGGCTCCGACGCCGGCAGTTCCGCCCAGGCCGGGGTGGCCGCATCCAGATCAATCACGCTGAGATCGGCGAGTGCCTCGGCGCCCAGCGCTTCGCGGCCGGCGGCATCGCAAAGCATGAGTTGCGGGGCGGCATCGTCGAGCACCTGGTTGAGCCGCGCGCAGGGATAGGCCGGGTCGAGCGGCACATAGGCGCCGCCGGCCTTGAGGATCGCCAGCAGCCCCACCACCATCGCCGGGCTGCGCTCGACGCAGATCGCAATGCGCGCGTCCGGTTTCACCCCAAGCCCGATCAGATGATGGGCGAGCCGGTTGGCCCGGACATTGAGGGCACCATAGGAGATCGACTGCCCTTCGAAGACCACCGCCACGGCGTCCGGCGCCCGGCGCACCTGGGCCTCGAACAGTTCGTGGACGCACAGCTCCGACGGATAATCCGCTTCCGTGCGGTTCAGTTCCTCCAGCAGATAGCGGCGCTCGTCGGCCGGCAGGATGTCGATGCGGCCGACCGGCTGCGCGGCATCGGCAACCATCGCCCGCAGCAGCGCCAGCAGGTAGCCGCGCTGCCGCTCGATCGTCGCCCGGTCGAACAGCGCCGTCGCATAACCCAGAGTCCCGGCGATGACCTCGCCCTGATCCCCCAGGTTCAGTTCCAGATCGAACTTCACCTGATCGAGCCCCTCCCCCGCGGCCTCCACCCGCAGCCCCGGCAGGTCCAATGACCCGCCGCTGTTGTTCTTCCAGGCCAACATCACCTGGAACAACGGCGTGTGATCAAGGGCCCGGGGCGGCTGGACGATCTCGACCACCTGCTCGAATGGCAGGTCCTGATGCTCCTGCGCGGCGAGCGCCGTGCGCCGCGTCTGCTCCAGCAGCTCCGACACGCTCGGTTCGCCGGACAGATCGATGCGAACNGCCAGGGTGTTGACGAAGAAGCCGATCAGCTCCTCGACCTCGCGCCGGCCGCGATTGGCGCTCGGCACGCCGATGACAAGGTCGTCCTGCCCGGACAGGCGCGACAGCACCGCCGCCCAGGCCGCCAATATCGTCATGAACAAGGTCGTGCCATGCTGCCGGCTCAGCCGCTTCAGCTGCCGCGTCAGATCCTGGTCGATGACGACAGGCACGCTGGCTCCGGCAAACGACTGCTGCTCCGGCCGCGGCCGGTCCGTCGGCAGCGCCAGACGTGCAGGAGCACCAGACAGGCTGTCGCGCCAATACTGCGCCTGGGCCTGCAGCCGTTCCCCCGACAGCCATTGCCGTTGCCAGGCGGCATAATCCGGATACTGGATCGCCAGCGGCGGCAAAGGATCGGCGCGCCCGGCCGCAAACGCCCGGTAAAGCTGACTGAGCTCACGCACCAGCACGCCCATCGACCAGCCATCCGAGACGATGTGATGCTGTGTCAGCAGGAAGACGTGGTCGTCATCGGCCAGCCGGATCAGCCGGCCGCGGATCAGCGGCCCGCGCGCCAGATCGAACGGCGTGCGCGCCTCATCATGGTAGAGATCCGCAAGCACGGCATCCGCATCCGGCAGCCCCTGCAGATCATGCTCCGTCACCGGCAGGCCGGCATCGGCCGGCAGCAGCTCGACCCGGGGCCGGCCCTCAGGGGCGACAAAGACACTGCGCGGCGCCTCGTGACGGGCAAACAGACGGTCAAGGCTGCGCCGCCAGGCGACGCGGTCGAGCGCTCCGCGCAGCCGCAAGCCCAACGGGATGTGATAGTTGGTGCTGCCCTCGTCGAGCTGCGCCAAAAACCACAGCCGCTGCTGCGCAAACGACAGCACCAGCGGCTCGTCGCGCGAGACGGCGTCAATCGCCGGCAGGTCTTGCGGACCGGCGCGGCGCAACTGTTCGGCGATGCTTTCCGCCAGATCGGCAAGCACCGGCCTGGCGAACAGGGTCGCCAGCGGCACCTCGACACCGACAGCCTGCGGCAACCGGCTCGAGAGCTGCACCGCCAGCAGCGAGTGGCCGCCGAGCTCGAAGAAGTTGTCGTGGCGGCCGATCCGCTCGATGCCGAGACGCTCTTGCCACATCGCCGCCAGTGCCGTCTCGATCTCGCCGCGCGGCGCCTCGAAAACCCGGCGCGCATAGGCATCGTCGGCAGGTGCCGGCAGCGCCTTGCGGTCGAGCTTGCCGTTGGCCGTCAGCGGCAGCACATCCAGCCGCACGAAGGCCGACGGCACCATGTAGGCCGGCAGCAGGCTACCGAGATGGGCCCGCAACGCCGCAGCAAGCTCGGCGCCATCCGCTTCATCCGACCCGTCTGCCGTCTTCGCAACCACATAGGCGACAAGCCGCTTGTCGCCGGTCGCATCCTGGCGCGCCACGACGGCCGCATCGCCGACAAGCTCATGCTCCAGCAGCCGGGCGGCGATCTCGCCCGGCTCGATGCGCAAGCCGCGGATCTTCACCTGCTCGTCGTTGCGGCCCAGAAACTCGATATTGCCATCCGGCAGATAGCGCGCCAGGTCGCCGGTCCGATAGAGACGATCGCCTTCGACAAAGACACTGGCGATGAACCGCTCCGCCGTCAGATCGGGCCGGTTGAGGTAGCCGCGCGCAACCACTGCCCCGCCGATATAGAGCTCGCCCACTGCCCCGAACGGAACAGGCTGACCATGATCGTCCAGCAGGTACACCCGCGCGTTCGCGATCGGACGGCCGATCGGGACGTTCGCGGATACAGCTGGCGCTGCCGGAACCTCATAAAAGAGACAGCCGACGATCGTTTCGGTGGGGCCGTACTCATTCACCATTCTGGCCGCAGGCTGGACCCTGCGCCACAATTCGACTGTCGAACCGAACAGCGCTTCACCGCCAATGATAAACAGGTCAACCTGGCTGGCGGCAGAGTCCGCCAGCATCTGTTGCCCAAGAGCGTCCAGATGGCTCGGGGTGATGTCGATGATCCCGCAATGCGAGCGGATCCTTTCCTTTACCCCCTCGACCTCGTCTCGCCTGACAAGCTGTGCATGGCCACCACACATCAAGGGCGCAAACAGGCTGGTAATAATGGCATCGAAGGCCAAGGACGAGGAGACCACCGAGGAAGACCTGGGCACGTAGGCCCCACAGGCAAAGTGCAAATAGTTCACCAATCCCCGATGCTCGACCATGACGCCCTTGGGCGTGCCGGTAGAGCCTGATGTGTAGATGATGTAGGCGAGGTGGCTGGAGCTCAGGCCGAGCGCATGCGGGTCGGGATCGTCAGCGGGCTGGTCGGCCCAGGGAAGCTCGCCGTCCGAAAAGTCGACCACGCTCAGGCTTGCAATCGCCTCGACGCCCAGCGCTTCGCGGCCGGCGGCATCGCAAAGCATGAGTTGCGGGGCGGCATCGTCGAGCACCTGCCGCAGCCGCGCGCTCGGATAGGCCGGGTCGAGCGGCAGATAGGCGCCGCCGGCTTTGAGGATCGCCAAGACCCCCACCACCATCGCCGGGCTGCGCTCGAGGCAGATCGCCACCGGCTGGTCGGGCTTCACCCCAAGCCCGATCAGATGATGGGCCAGCCGGTTGGCCTCGGCGTTGAGTTCGCCATAGGAGATCGACCGCCGTTCGAAGACCAGCGCCACCGCGTCGGGCGCCCGGCGCACCTGCGCCTCGAACAGCTCGTGGGCGCACAGATCCGACGGATAGTCCGCGTCCGTCAGGTTAAGCTCCTCCAGCAGATAGCGGCGCTCAGCGGCCGGCAGGATGTCGAGCTCGCGCACTGGTCTGTCGGGAGCCTGCTCCAATGCTTCCGCCAGCTGCTCGAGCGCCCGCTGCATGTAGCCGCAGATGCGATCGGGGGAGATCGGCTCGACCGCGTCCGCCGTGAGCCCCAGTGCCTCGCCAAAATCATCCACCGACAGGGTCACGGGATAATTGGTGCGTTCCTCGCTCCCCAGCCATTCCATGCCGGACAGCACGTCGCTTGTTCCCACGTCGGACATGGCCGGCGTGCTTTGGGCCGGCGTGTTGTGGGCCGGCGTGGCGTGGCGATAGTTCAGCAGCGCACTGAACAATGGCACTGGTGCGACAACGCCGCTGCAGCGTTGCGCCAATGCCAGCGGGGCATGCTCGTGTGAGAGCAGCTCGGCCAGACGGGCGTGGGCGATACGCACACTTTGCTCAACCCCGGTGCCATCCAGATCCAGTCGCAACGGCAGGGTATTCATAAACAGGCCCATGGCACGGTCGGCGCCGGCACCGGCATGCATGCGGCCGAACAGCATCGTGCCGAACACCACTTGCTCGCGGCCGCTGCTCCGCGCCACCACCTGGCCCCAGGCCAGATGGCAAAGGCTCGCCAGGCTGACCCCCAGCCGCCGCGCCTGGGCCCGCAGCCGATCGTTGAGCGCCGGCGGCAGCATCCGCTGCGCCTCGCGGGATCCGCGGCCATCGCCGCGAACCTCGCTCAGCCCGAACGGTGTGGTCGGCTCGTCGATGTCGGCGAGCATCTCCCGGAAGAACGCTTCATGCTCTTCGGACGAAACGCCGAGACGGGCCTGCGCCACCAGATTGCGGAACGGCTGCGGCGGCGCCAGCTCATGCGCGCGCCCCTCGAGCACGGCCCGGACCTCGGCATGCATCACTTCGGCCGTCGTGTGATCGCCGATCAGATGATGCCGCAACGCCAAAAGCAGCCAGCGCTCGCTGCCTGGCTCGCGCGCAATCACGAACCGCATCAGCGGCGCCTGGCCAAGGGCGAGACGGTAGTGGCGCGGATCGAACCGGCGCTTCAGCCGTTCGTGGCCGGGACCGCCATTCTCGTCCAGCTCGACCTCGCTCACCGCCAGCGGCGCCTTGCGCCACACAACCTGCGCCGGGCTCGACAGTCCCTGCCAGACAAAGGCGGTGCGCAGGATGTCATGGCGGTCGACCACCTGTTGAACCGCAGCCAGATAGCGGTCCAACAGGCCCCGATCGGCAAAGGCCATCTGCGAGACCAGCAGATAGGGATCGCCCTCGGTTGCCAGCAGATGGTGGAACAGAATGCCGTCCTGCAGCGGCGACAGGCCATAGATATCCTGGATGTTGCCGACGCCGTCGGGCACCGTCGACACGATCCAGTCGATCTCTTTCTGGGTCAGATCGATCAGCGGCAGCATCTCTGGCGTGATCGCCTCACTCTCTTCGGTGATCCGGTTGGCCGGCACCGCCACCTCGTGGTGGCTGCCAAGGCTTGCGGCGAGATCACAAAGCACCGGCTTGGCGAAGAGGGTGCGCACCTCCACCCCGAGCGACTGCCGCCGCAGCCGCTCCATCATTTGCACCGCCAGCAGCGAATGGCCGCCGAGCTCGAAGAAGTTATCGTGGCGGCCGACCCGCTCGATGCCGAGCAGCTCTTCCCAGATCCCGGCCAGCGCCGTTTCGACCGCGCCCTGCGGCGCTTCATAGGCTCGCCGCGCATAGGCCTCGTCGTCAGGAACCGGCAGTGCCTTGCGGTCGAGCTTGCCGTTCGGCGTCAGCGGCAGTGCGTCCAGCCGCACGAAGGCTGACGGCACCATGTAGTCCGGCAGCAGGTCGCCAAGATGGGCCCGCAACGCCGCCGCAAGCTCCGCGCCATCGGCCTCGTCCGACCCGTCCGCCGGCTTCGCAACCACATAGGCGACGAGCCGCTTGTCGCCGGTACGATCCTCGCGCGCCACGACGGACGCATCGGCGACAAGCTCATGCTCGCAGAGCCGGGCGGCGATCTCGCCCGGCTCGATGCGGAAGCCGCGGATCTTCACCTGGTCGTCGTTGCGGCCCAGAAACTCGAGATTGCCGTCCGGCAGATAGCGCGCCAGGTCGCCGGTCCGGTACATGCGGGCATCCGCCTCGCCGCTGAACGGATCGGTCAGGAACCGCTCCGCCGTCAGCTCCGGGCGATTGAGGTAGCCGCGCGCAACCCCTGCCCCGCCGATATAAAGCTCGCCCACAGCCCCGAACGGAACGGGCTGGCCATGGTCGTCAAGCACATAAAGCCGCGTGTTCGATATCGGACGCCCGATCGGGATTGACGTGAGGCCTTCGAGATCGCCCGTTATTTCGAATGAGGCACATCCAACGGTGGCCTCTGTCGGACCAAAATGGTTAATCAGGCGCACATTTGGAAAACGCCGCTGCCAAAATCGCATGTCGGCTGGAACTAGGGCTTCGCCGCCAACCATAAGTGCTTTTGTTGGAGCTTCTTCCTTCCCATCATGCATCGTTTTGTTAAGCATGCTCAGATGCGAGGGAGTAACCTTGACCAAATCGAAGGTTTGTCCATCCGTCGATTCAGCAAGAGAGTTAATTTGGACAGCCGGATCTAGAAGATGAAGTTTCGTTCCCGCCAGCAGCGGCCCGAATAGGGTCGTAACGATGCCATCAAAACTCATCGAATGCGTTACAGGCGAGCCATTCGAAGTTCTCTGGTAAAAGCTTCGATTTGACCACTGCAAATAGTTCGACAACTGTTGATGCTCGACCATGACGCCTTTTGGCGTTCCGCTAGAGCCTGATGTGTAGATGACATAGGCGAGATGGCGCGCTGTCAGGCCGAGGGCGTGCGGGTCGGGATCGTCAGCGGGCTGGTCGGCCCAGGAAAGCTCGCCGTCCGAGAAGTCGATCACGCTCAGATCGGCGAGTGCCTCGGCGCCCAGCGCTTCGCGGCCGGCGGCATCGCAAAGCATGAGCCGCGGGGCGGCATCGTCGAGCACCTGCCGCAGCCGCGCGGAGGGATAGGCCGGGTCGAGCGGCACATAGGCACCGCCCGCCTTGAGGATCGCCAGCAACCCCACCACCATCGCCGGGCTGCGCTCCAGGCAGATGGCCACCGGCTGGTCCGGCTTGACCCCAAGGTCGATCAGATGATGGGCCAGCCGGTTGGCCTGAGCATTCAGTTCGCCATAGGAGATCGACTGCGCTTCGAAGACCACCGCCACGGTGTCGGGCGCCCGGCGCACCTGCGCCTCGAACAGTTCATGGACGCAAAGCTCCGACGGATAGTCCACTTCCGTCCGGTTCAGATCTTCAAGAAGATAGCCCCGCTCCTCAGCTGAAAGCAGCTCGATCCGGCCGACCGGTTGCTGTGGATTGAGTGTAGCGACGCTTAGAAGATTCTCTAGATGCTGCGTAACATTGCCGATTTTCTCGGGCGCCCAGCGATTTTCATCAATGTGCCACCTAAAGCTCCCGTCGACCGCGTTGATTTCAAGCGTCAGTAAGCTGCCTGGCAGGATCATTTCCGACTCGGGATTGGACCCAAGTTCGTCAACTGAACGGCCGTGGCTCATCGTCGTCATCATAACGCCAATTGGCCACGGTTGACGCAATTGCAGCCCTTTGTCGCCCGACAGTGCCGGGCTACGTGCTATGAGATCGCGGGCAAAGCTAGTGTGTCTACGCAATAGAACACATTCAGCCGCGACCGTCGCGCGTAGCTCAGAAAAACCGTGATTGACGTCGATGGTAATTTCCATCGGCACGATAGACGCTATAAGCTTCTGCGCCAGACGCCCATCAATCTGCGTTTCATCGAGTGCTGGACGCCAACCTAGCTGAAGCTCTGCTTCACCTGCCGTGCGGACCAAATAAATCAACCAAGCACTCAACAAGCATTCCACGCGATCCGTCGGCGAGAGTTCTGCCAAGGCATCTATATTGCGCCAGGAACTCGTGTGCCATTTGGGCGGTTGTTCGCCCAGAAGAGACGAAACATAAGGTAGCTGCGATGGTTTGAATGTCTCAAGTCGCCGCAGCCAAAATCTCTCCCGTGGAGCCAACGCTTCACAGATAGTAGTTATGGACAATGCCTGGTCATCGCTCAAAATCGCGAGACGGTCACCTACATTCAGACAAGAGCGTTCTGCGAGTGCTATCGCATCGACGAACGGGCCATTGGGAGCACCAAACCAAAGATCAACGTCTTCTGTTTCCGTCGCGACACGCCAGTGGTCTGGATGTATTTCGAGCAGGGAGCCTGGCTGATAATCAGAAGACCGAGTGGATACCTCCAAGCGCCGAACCGGGATAGCATCTTCTCCGACGACAACCTTAGGCAAGCACAACGGATTCGGATGATAAGGGCCGAAGTCCAAACCACGAGCAATCGCTGATAATTCCTGCGCGGACTGGTTCCATCTTAGACAACCAGCGGCAATAGGCCGTTGCTTCCTCGGAAAATAGGTCCTGTTTGCCAGCTGCTGCGGGCGGCCCTGGAGATCGGCCCGCGCTATTTTCGCTAAAAGAGCGCGAAACCCTTCTATCGCGGCATCATAGCATTTAAGGTTGAGGGTCAATGCCGTATCGGTTGATGCAATGGGCACCGGGCACTGCACAACTACGTTGCCCGTGTCAATACCAGGATCCATGTGATGCCACGAAATGGCGTATTGGCTCTCTTGCGCCAGAATTGCCCAGCTTGTCGCGTGGGTCCCTGCGTAACGCGGCAGTGGGCTGTCGTGATAATTGAACGCACCTACACGTGCTTGCTCCAATAAATGAGCTGGCAAGATAACGGGATTAACGACGGAAAATATCAAATCGACATTCACATCGCATAGAAATTCATAGGTCTGGTCGACGTTATCGAAGCAATGGATGCCTAAATGAGTAGCCCAGGTACGGAACACATCATCTGTAGGTAGAACGGCGGGTACGGAACAGCCCATTTCCTTTGCCATCTGTGCACATCTAATACTAAGCGTGCCACCACCGACAAAGATAACTGATAGGGTTGATGTAGTGCTGGGGTCTCCCAGATCTTGGCCGCAGCCCTCATGGCTATTCGAGCTTTCCGGACGCGACAAATCGATCATTTTTGGTCCTCTTCAGCGATCTCGTGCTCACGCGTTATCAATAGTCCATCCAGCCGTTGCCAGCGGGCGCTATGAGAACATCGTCACCATCGCTGCCGAGGAGGCTGTTGTAACTTGGGCCACCATGGATTAGCACGGCAGCTAATCATGGTTTAACGCCTCAACATCATCTCCTTTACCGTTACCCCACATCGGCCCGTTGGCCTAATCGATTGATTTGATGGGAGCTATTCAAATATCGGCTTCATCGGCGCGCTTTACTTCACAGCTTCCAATGTATGGACCGACGCACCCCGTTCTGACTGTCCATCCGATTGGCGTTGGTGCGCGAGCTCTGCCGTCCACCAAAGACGGTCCCGGTTCTCGCCCAGTCTCTCGCTGTGGAACGGCTAGTTTCATCGGCGCCCGCGGTCTTCTGGCGACCACCGCATCCCAGGCGAGCCGCGTTGAGCGTGTCTACGGGAGGGGCAAATTTTGCAGAACAATGGGATGGCGCTCACGGGACCATTACGGTGTCCGACATTGGCGGCGAAGTTCTAACAACGCGCGTAACCCGTAGAGCCCGCCGCCGTTTACGCACTCTGCGCCTGCATATCCGCGATCGTGATGATGCGCACGCATCGGTTCGACGTGCGCCTTTCAAGAGCGCACTTCGAACTGTAGATTTGGAGGGTCGAACTCGGGAAAAGTAACGATTTACGAGCGCGCCCCTCGGCGCTGACCTTCCCTGCGTATGCTGGACTTAAGACCTGGCCGGAACGCGGGTGGATTTCCGCAGCAGGGGTGCTCCGCGGCTGCGGCCTTGCTTTAATTGGCAGATGCGGCTTCGTGGCGCCGACTGATCGGCATCTACGCGCCTGACGACGTGACGGGCGCGTAGCGAAGTTTGCCTGGTCCGGGCGCATCCAGATAGTTCCGCCGCACCGTGAGCTACAGCGCCCTGCGCCCAATCAGACGCGCAAAGGACGCTGCAGCACTTTGAATTGCTGCATGTATTTATCCTTAAATCGGGTACGTAAGGAAACATGCAGGAGTACGCTGCCGAATTTCGAGTCATTTTGATCTCAGCGTGCCCGCCAACGGCGGCAGACGCTATTTGTTCAAGGCGTCCTTGAGAGCTTTTGCCGGCGTGAAGGTCAGCTTCTTCGCAGCAGCAACCTTGATGGTGGCACCGGTTGCCGGATTACGCGCTTCCCGCTCCGGCGTGTCCTTTACCTTGAACTTGCCAAAGCCGGGGATCGACGTTTCGGAGCCAGCAGTTGCCGCGGCAGTGATCGCGCCGAAGACTGCTTCGACGATCGCCTTCCCTTGGGCCTTGGTGAGTTGATGGTCAGCGGCGATCTTGTCGGCAATTTCATTGGTGGTAGTCATGCATTCCCCTTCCTCAAAGAAGAAGAGCATTCACCGCAGAGCCAGCCCTGTCACGCGATTGTTTGCCATGTTGCCACGTGACTGGTGCATTTCCACAACTTCCGCACTCCCTATGCCCGTCTCTCTCTCTCTCTCTCTCTGACGCAGGCGGTTAAGGCGGCGGCTGACCGGCGGTCCAGTTGGCGATGCGAGGGCCGCGTCAATATGTCGGTTCCGCTACGGATGTCGGAGACGGGACATACATGGAGCGGTCTCCCCACGTTGTATTTGAAACTGTTTTCCTTTGGCACGATTACTGCATCGGACGGTTGGCAACCGTCGCGGTATGCAATCCCATATAAGGAGAGGTGAGCGCAATGCAGATGCGCGCGTTAACAGTCCACTGTGCCGTCACGGAGTGGCAGCCGCGAAGACGATCGAGCAGGGCCACCCCAGGTCCGACGGCGATGTTCAAGGAATACAGATCTGGCAGGCAGAACCCGAGCATATTGCATCGCTCTCCCGCGATCAGCTCGACGGGTGAACAGCGTCTCGCGCTGGTCATCGATACAGCCCACGAAATAAATCAGCCACCAGGACGGGAGCTACATCAACATGAACTCAAATATGAAATGTTTGGCCCAAGCAAGTACCATCGCCTTGCTCTGGACCGCTAGCGCTGCGTCGGCGCATGAAGGTATGTGGATGCCCGACCAGACTGCAGAAATCGGCGCGGCCATGCGCGCGGATGGGCTCAAGATTGATCCCGCCCAATTGAGCCGTCTCGACGCTGCCCCGCTCAACGCGATCGTCTCACTCGGCGGATGCTCCGCCTCATTCGTCAGTCCCGAAGGGCTGGTCGCGACCAATCACCACTGCGTAGTGGGATCCCTCCAGAACATCAGCAAGGAGGGCGAGGACCATCTCACAGACGGCTTTCTGGCGAGAAGCCTGAGTGAAGAATTGCCTGCGGCTCGCGGCAGCCGCATCTATGTTATCGAAGATCAACGGGAAGTGACCGCCGACATGCTCAAGGGGATCTCGGCCGACCTGACCGGTTTTGCCCGCCATGAGCAGCTCGACGCTAACCGCAAGGCCCTGATCGCCGCGTGTGAAGAACAGCCCAACCGCCGCTGCGACGTGCGGGCCTATTATGGCGGCGCCTCCTACTACCTTCATGAGAAGCTCGAAATTCAGGACGTGCGCCTCGTCTATGCGCCCGCACGTGGCATCGGCGAATTCGGCGGCGAAAAGGACAATTGGATGTGGCCACGCCACACAGGCGACTTCGGCTTTTATCGCGCCTATGTCGCTCCTGATGGGTCCTCCCGGCCTTATGCGCCTGACAATGTGCCGTACCGGCCGAAGAACTGGCTGCGCATCGCCCGCGAAGGCCTCAAAGAGGGCGATTTTGTGATGGTCGCTGGCTTTCCCGGTACTACCGATCGGTTTCGCACCGCTGGGGAAGTCCGGTTCAACTTTGCGAAGTACGAACCGCTATGGCAGCGTTGGCTCTCGAATTTTGCCGCCCAGATAAAGCAGGCCACGCTAGGCAACCGCACTGCGCAGATCCGCTACGCCTCCATCCTGCAAGGCGTGGAAAACTACGCGAAGAAGCTGGCGGGCGATCTCGCCGGCGCTGACGCGGTTGGGCTCAACGCTCGCAAGGTCACCGAGGAGACAGCTTATCGCAACTGGGTCGCTAGCGATCCCGCGCGGCAGGCGCGCTATGGCGCGGCGATCCTCGAGCTGGATGCCATAGTGGAGGAGAGCAGCCGGGCCTCGCTCCAGGGGCTGGGGGCGGCGCTGCTCGGCCAATCGCGGATCCTCTCATCCGCGCGCACGCTCTATCGTTGGGCGAAGGAGCACGAGAAACCAGATGCCATCCGCGAAAGCGGCTTTCAGGATCGCGACCGCAGCGAGACCATCGATCGACTGACGCAGGTCGAACGCGAGTATCTGCCCAACATCGATCGCAAGCTGTTCGAGGCCGCACTCGAGGAATATCACCGGCTGGACGCGAAGGACCGCGACACTGCGTTCGAGACCGCTCTGGGCCAAATCGGCCTTGATCGACTCTATGCAGAAACCAAACTCGCCGACACGGCTACGCGGCTCGGCTGGCTCGATAAACCGGCTGCTGCTTTCGAGGCATCGGACGATCCTTTCATCAAGCTGGCGGTTGCACTTTATCCCGGCGAGATAGCCGCGGAGCGCACGAACAAGGATCTCGCCGGCCGCACGCAGGCGGCGCGCGCGACTTATATGCAGGCTCTGCTTGCCTATAGGAAGGCGATCGGCCGGCCCGTGTATCCCGACGCAAATGGATCGCTGCGCCTCACCTGGGGCAAGGTGGCGAGGCGAACGCAAGACGGGCAGATCTGGACGCCCTTCACCACGGCCGAGGGACTGCTGGCCAAGCATACCGGAAAGGGTGAGTTCGACGCGCCCGAAGCCGCCATTGCCGCGATTCGCGCTAAGGACTATGGCCCCTATGTCGCGCCAGCGCTGGGCACGTTACCGGTCGACTTCCTGTCCACGGTCGACATTACCAGTGGCAATAGCGGCTCGGCGACGTTGAATGGGCGCGGCGAGCTCGTTGGTCTCGCCTTCGACGGCACGCTAGAGGGCGTGATTGGGGACTGGGCCTTTCCCGGAGATCGCAATCGCAGCATCCACGTCGACAGTCGTTTCATGCTCTGGACCATGGACAAGATCGACGCCGCGGACCGGTTGCTCAAGGAAATGGGAGTGCCGCCAGCGTCGGCTAGAAAACGGTTGTAATGATGATACTGCGCTCGATCGGCTCGTCAGAAACAGCACTAAGGCTTGCCCGCAGGTTGGTGGACCGTCACCTCCAACCAGCTGGCCGCGGTCTCCTTCTGCTGCTCCAAGGTGAATGAGGAAAAGCCCGCGGGGGCCTGGACACGCGCCTTGCAGTTACATTCAGATTATGTGCGCAGGACCTGCCGCGCCGCTATCCCGCGTGCTGCTCCTCAGCGGAGTCAGGTGCACAACCTGTTGTGAGTGCCCGTTCCGCACCCTAAAGCTGGCACTCATGCTCTTGCGACTATCGATCTTTCACCCCCCTCTCCTGCCTCGCCAACCGAAGGGAGACCAGCCGTGGACTACATTGAGAAATCAAGCGAGCGACAATACACAATAGTGGGGTGGAGCATCCCGGGGTTGCTCGTGAGGGGATCGGGTGACGTTCAACACCACCAGCCTGCCATGGCGCCGCCCCTCTCGGAGAATTAGCAGAATATTCAAGATACTATGGGTTCTTCTTTGCAAAGTGCTTTCGCAGTTGGAGCGCCGGGGCGCTGGCCCACGGATATTGGTTCGCACCACTCACTCAGTCGATCCATCACCTTGTCACGGCTCACCATTGAGCGCTCCATCAGGCGCCGATCGCGCGTAACTGGAGAACGCGAGGCTTTGAGCCGGGGCTAACGCTACCCCGCGATGAATACTGCAGTTAGTACTAGTCCATTTGCAATGCTGAAGCGGCCGCGGAGTTCCCAAGCACAATTGCGGGTCGGCATGAGCGTGTTCGGAAGCCGAGCAACAAACGTCCCGTCCGGAATGAAAGTGATCACCGCGTCCTCGAATCCCAACCATTCACGTGTGAGCGGAAACCACGCTTTGAAGATGCTCTCCTTGGCACTGAAGAGCAATCGGCCCCAATTGAGGCGCCTTGGTGCGTTGGCCAGCCACTCTCGCTCCTCGTTAACCGAGATGAGCTCCAACACGCCCGACGGCAGCTCCTCATCGACTTCTGCATCGATTCCGAGCGCAACGTAGTCCTCCTGCAGGGCCACAGCGGCGGCACAGAATCCAGCACAATGTGTTATGCTGCCGACTATGCCGGCTGGCCAAACTGGTGCCCGGTCAGGTCCACTTGGGATGGCGCACGGAGGAAAGCCAAGCTTGGCTAATGCCGATCTGGCACAGGCTCGTCCGACGGAGAATTCACGCCTCCTGCTTTCGATCGCCCCAGCCACGGCACTCGCTTCTTCGGGCATCACTTCTGGGCCTCTACTTGCCCGAGAGGTTTGCACGGCTATATTGGATGGAAGCAGCGTCTCTATCACTTGAGATTTCCTTTCGCTCGAGCACAATTGAGTACCGCATGGAACGTTGCGCTTACGGCTGGCTACGGTCGCCGGACGGTTTTTTCGAGCGGCTTAAGCACTACAGCGCCGCGCGTCTTATCAGACGCGCAAAGGTCGCTGTAGCACTTTGAATTGCTGCATGTTTTTGTCCTTAAAGTGGATACGATTTAAGGAAACATGCAGTAGCAGCCAAGGGTGCATGACCTCGGATTAGCGGTGCAGGAGCATTCCTTTGAGGTTGTTGAACTGCTTGACCGCTACAAAGATGGCAAGCAGTCCTGCCAGTAGCTCAGCAGCTGCCTGGCTGATCAATAATCCCGTGAATCCCCAAATACGAGGAAATAGTAGTATGGCTGGTACGAAGAGATATCCTTGCCTTGCGAAGGAAACGACGGCACTCAGGCGTGCTCTCCCGAACGACTGAAGCATGGTTATTACCACGTATTGGACGCCAAACAGCCCGAAAAAGAGATGGAACATAATACAGGTGGAGACAGCGATTTCAGTCACATCCTCGCTGTCGCTGAAAAGGCTGACGATTGGCCGGGCGAAAATCACAACCACAGCAGAAAAGCTGACTGAAAAGGCGCAGACTGTGGAAAGCATGAACGTCGCGGCCTTCTGCACCCGTGCAAAATCCTGTGCTCCCCAACTGAAACCAAGGACCGCCTGTGAGCCGATGCAAAAGCCAACGATCGGGAATGTCCCGATCGTTAGCAATCGTGCGGCTATACCCACAGCGGCAATTGAATTGTCGCCGAATGTGGCAGCAGCCCTGTACAAGAACATAAATGAAGCCGCTGTCAAAATACCGGTGATCGTCGCTGGGGCTCCAACGGCGGCTATCTGCTTTAATCGGTCGCCCCTCAAAGTGATGTAGGAAGCTCGGAAACGGACAATCCCGCGTTGCTTGGCGAAATATACGATGTACATGCTGGTGGCGACGATCTGGGACAACAGTGTTGCCAGCGCCGCGCCGCGAACTCCGAGATCCAGAGTGAAAATCAGAAGCGGATCGAGCAGGGCGTTCAACGTGAAAGCCGTAATCATCGTCCACATGCTGAACCGGGTGTTACCCTCAGCCCGTACGATGAACCCACTGACCATGTTCAACAGGATAAGAGTATAACCAACCAGGAGCGTCGAGGCATATTCGAGCGCGGCTGGCATTATCGTTGGACTGGCGCCGAGCAAAGTGAGTGCGTCGCGCAAGCCGAAAAGGATGGTGACAGTAAGCGTCGTTCCGATCGGAACTACGAGACCGAGTGCCAAGCTCGCACCACGACTCGCTTCCAATGAATTGCCAGCTCCAAGATTGCGGGACACGAATGATGCTGTACCGGCCCCGATCCCCTGCCCTACCGCAGACAGCAGCACCACCAACGGCAAAGCAATGCTCACGGCCGCGATGGCCTGGGGGCCAAGCGTACCGACAAAGATTGCATTCACCGCTTGCTGAATTCCATTGATCGACAAACCGATAATCGACGGAATGGAAAGGCGCATGATGAGGTGGGAAACCTTGCCGTCCAACAAACTAATGTGGTCTGCCGGCGATGCCATGCGTTCGTCTTTGCCTTTGATATGTAGCTCCAACGGCCTCATCTGTTGGCCTCTGCAAACGCATCGACAGTCCGTTGCAGCTCTTCGCGCAAACTTGTGCAGAGGCTGCGGGTGGATTCGTAGCCCACTTGTCTTGGATCGTATCTCACTTCAATTTGTAGTTTGCCCGACTGGTATCCGACACGAAACCAAAAGAGATAGTTCATAAGTGACTGATTCATATCTTCGCCGATCCACAGCGGGTGTGGATCTGTGGATAGCAGGCGGCGCGGATAATGACGTTGGAGTCTCGCTCGATAGTTCACTCCGATCCGGGGTAACGGCAGACGATCGATCCGCTCCCGCACATCGGGATGCCGATTCAAGAACTTCAAAGCCCGGAAACCTATGCCCTTGCGCGGCAGCGCGCTGCGTTGCTGATATATAGAGCGAGCCCGGTCTTGACGAGACTCCGTTCCGGCAACGTATAACGGCAGGGGTACCAGTTCACCGATGTAGCCAATCGTTTGCGACGGATCGATGTCGTCGAATAGACCTCCCCGGGTCGAAGTGAGACTGTCAATCCAGAGCGAGTAATTTCCGAAAGCGCGGCCAAATGCCCCCGAGATAGCCGCAAGCAATACATCAAAATCTTCGCAATGCGCAGACGTCGGCACAATCTTGAGAAGGCGCGTCGTCGTCTCCTCATCGAGCCTTAGACGGTATGTGGCCTGATCCTTCCATAGCGGCCTGCAGAATTTCTCATCGATTGGCCCATCGAAGCCTTCATAGTGGAGCCACCTCGCAGTTTCAGCCGAAAATCTTGCCGCACGTGACCCGGCGTCACTTACACGGATATCAAACAACTCATACCGCAGACTCTCCCAATGTTGGAGCTCGGCTGGTGCTTCGCCATTCGCGTAATCATTCAATCGGGCGAGCCATTGAGAAAGGGGCGTGGTCCCTGGATCTGCAGCGATTCGGCCTGCAGCAAGCGAGCTATAAGCTTTATCGAGCGCATTCAGGAACAGCCTGTATCCAACCCCGTCTGCTACAAAGTGATGCAGCAGAACAAGCAAATAGTAATCGCCGCTTTCTGATGTCCGGAAGGCTGAGACTTTGACAAGAGGCGTCCGGCCGTCAAATCGAAAACTGTGCTGACGCTCAGCACAGGCGCGCTCAATGACCGTGAGCTGTTCTGATGTGGCTACTCCGACAAGGTCTACTTCCTCTACAGGGCAATCTGCTATTGATCCGATTACCTGAGATAGACCCCTGTCCGTTTGGTTAATACGGAGCCTCAGTCCTTCCTCCCGCCCGATGACATGCACAAGGGCACGTTCAAGAATGGAAATATTCAACAGGCCGGCGGGCATGAAGAAAAGATCGCCAATGTTGTAGTGCTCGCCCAGTCCAACAATACTATTCCAATGTGTGACTGCAGGGGTTACCGGCAGCGATCCCTTGAGGGTCACACCTGTCGCCGCCGGCGCTTGGTGCGTTGCCAGTTGCCGGATCGTCGGTGTCCGGTGCAACTGACCGACCGTCAAGTTTACTCCCGCGTTACGCGCCAGTGTGACGCACCGCACACTCAGAAGCGAATTTCCGCCGACGTCAAAGAAGCTGTCATCAATGCCGATAGCTTTGGTGCCCAACAGCTCTTGCCAAATCGCGGCGAGGAGTTGCTCCCTTTCCGTGCGCGGTTCAGCCGATCTCGCTTTTCGGATCGGGCGGGATGAAATGGAAGACAGACGAGCCCGATCTATTTTCCCGCTGGGTGTGAGCGGCATACGTTCCACCATCCGAAAATCCGACGGCAGCATGTAAGACGGAAGTGCCTGCCGCAGATGAGTTAGAATGTCTCCTGAAGTCAGATTTTCGTGAGTTGGGGCCAGAAGGGAAACGAGCCGCCGATCGTCATCCGCGCCTTCTACCAGAACCGCGGCTCGCGCAACGCCAGGATAAGATTCAAGCGCCGCTTCAATTTCCTCCAGCTCAATTCTGAAACCCCGAAGCTGAATTTGGTTGTCCGCTCGACCGCAAATCTCCAGAAGGCCTTTGGGTGAAATGCGGGCGATATCGCCACTGCGATAAAGGACGCTGTACTGGCCTCCATCGTATGGGTTTGGCACGAAAGAGTGCTCAGTTCGCTCGGGGTCCTGCCAGTATCCTGCGCTCACACAGCGTCCTGCGAAGCAAAGTTCACCTGAGACTCCGACGGGAACCCGCTTCAACTCTGCATCAAGGACATAAACTTTCACATTATCGATCGGGCGCCCAACCGGAATAACTAACGAGCCATCGTCGGCATCCGATGTTCGGTACACCGCCGCATTAGATGCGCACTCCGTTGTGCCATAAAAATTCCATAGCGGCACATCTGGAAAGCACTCTCGCCAACGAATAGGAAGCGATGGCGGCATCGGTTCAGCACTGCTTGTAACCAGGCGCAAGCTGGTCGTTTTCGGCTGTCGCTTTTGAGAGGCGATTAACCCGGTCAAAATGGCCGGAGAGGCAAACAACCGCGTCACGTGATGCCTTGCTAATGCGCTCAACAAGAGGTCGGGGTCGAGCAACTGCTCATGCGTAAGGATCAGCGTCGGTACCCCCTTCAGGAGCCCTCCAAAATACTCCCACACCGCAGCAACAAGTACCGCTGACTTCTGAACAACCATCACGTCGGTACCATCGAAAGGAAAGCATCGCCACATCCAATTCAATCGATTGAGAATTGCATATTCCGGAATAAGAACGCCCTTCGCCTTACCGGTCGAGGATGAAGTATATATTAGGCTGGCTGCACCCTCCTCGAGTGGCTCGACAGCGCGCCGCGAGACCCGGCCAGGGTCGTATCGAGCCTGCAGCGTAGACAGATTAACGCACGGCACACCGAAAGTGGCCTCTTCATCCGCGACGGCGTGAACAAGGAGGTTTGCCCCACTGTCCCTTATAATGTGGCCGATCCGTTCCTTCGGGAAACTTGGCGATATAGGCACGACGATCGCCTGCAAGTTCCGGATCGCCAAAGTAGTGGCCGCTACATCTGGAGACTGGTCGACCAGTATGGCGACGCTGTCACCCGCGCCCACCCCGCAAGCTTGCAGAACGGACTGGATCGTAGCCACGCGTTTGCGCAACTGACCAAACGTGATTGTGCCGAACTCGCCGAAAAAAGCCACTTGATCGACAGTTGAAGCGCTCACTTGATTAAATGCTTCCACAAGCGAAGGCTCACCCTCACCTAACGGCTCATCGCCCTGTAGCGCGTCTAAAAAAGCGACTTCCGACGGACTGAGGCCGCTCAGCGCCACAATCGGCTCGTGTGGCCTCTCGACACAGGCAGCAATGAGATAGCGAAGATTGTCGGCCATGCGAGCGATCACATCGCTCGAAAAACTGTCTTTGGCATAGGCCAGTTGCAACGCAATTGCGTCGCCTTCGTCTTGCGCGTAAAGGGTGAGATCGAATTTCACATAGCCTGTGTCATATTCGCGAAATGTCAGCTCCAAATCACGTTTTGCTGGGGGCTCCGGAGGCTCGGAGTACATGTTAAACATGACTTGGAAAATAGGCGATTGACCAGGTTCGCGGTGGAATCGAGTATCCTGAACCATCCAGCTAAATGGATACGCCGAGTTCGCGATAGCATCGCTTATGAGGCTCTGCACGTTGGTCGCGTGCGTCACAAAGGATTTATTAACATCGATCGTAGTTCGGATTGGCAGCATGTTGAGGAAGAATCCCACGATCTTCTCGGTGCCTGGTTGACCACGCACCACATGCGGTATGCCAACGACGACATCGTCTTGCCCGCTATACATTCGCAACAACAGCTTGAAACAAGCCAAGAGGATCGTAGAAGTCGTGCATCTGTGCCGGCGTGCAAAGTCTCGCACGTGATCGGACAGTTCGCGCTCAAGGAAAAACGCATGCGAGCTCCCACGCCACGAGTTCTCTTCCGGCCGCGGTCGCCTGCTCCCCAGCGAAAGTACCGGAGGATTGTCGCCTATCTGCCGACGCCAATACCGCCGCTGATCATCGAGCGAGTTCGGTGTAATGTGTACACTTTCCCAATGAGCATAGGTCGAGAGGGATGTGCGTTCCGCTGGAGAGAACGCAGCGGCATTGGAGTATCTTGTCTGCAAGTCTCTGAGGAAGACAGAGATCGACCACGCATCGATGATGATTTCGTGCGCGCTTATCAATATGAGATGGTCATCCTCGCCGAGGCGGATCATCCGCGCACGAAACAAACGTCCTTGACTGAGGTCAAAGGTGTTGTTGAGCTCCGTGCGCCGCAGCTCCGCCACTAGTTCATCGGCCTCCGTTTGAGTCAGGTGAGTGGCGTCCACCAACTCTAGGTCGGAGCGCTGCGGATCATCAAAAATCTGAACCGGCCCGTCTTCGTCGCTGAAACGTGCTGAGAGCGCGTCATGCGCCTGAACAACATCGAACCAGGCTTCATTGAATGCGGCGAGATCGATGGCGCCTCGTATACGCAGCCCGCCCTGAATAATATAGTTCTTCGCAGCCGGATTGAGCTGCCAGAGAAACCAGAGGTGTTCTTGCACTTGCGTCAGGGGTGACCGTTTTAGCTTCCCGCTCGCAGGAAGCAAGTTCTGGGTTGTCTTGGATTGGCTTGATATCGCCGCCCCTAGAGATCTGATGGTCCCATTCAGAACAAGCCTGAAATCCACCTTTGCCGCGAGCTGCCTCTGTATCTGAGCCAATATAAGCATCGCCCGGAGCGAGTCGCCGCCAAGATCCAAGAATTGGTCGTTGGCGCCGATAACTTCGATCCCAAGAACGTTGGACCAAATCTCTCGCAGTGTGCTTTCGAGCTCCGTCTTTGGCTCCTCGAACGGGCTCAGCAGTTCGGGGCGAACGGTCGTCGGGTCCGGCAATGACGCGAGATCCACCTTGCCGTTTGAGGTGATCGGGAATCGGTCGACACGAATGATTCGTTCTGGAATCATGTATCGGGGAAGCACTTCGGCGACAAAGCTTCGGAGTTCCCTCTCTGTTAGTTCGGCAGGAGCCGACACATAGGCCACTATTCGTCTTCGTCTGGATTCGCGATTGGTACAGGTTATGTCGCGTGCGGTTAGTTTCACGCTCTCGTGGACGGGTGCGGTAGCCACTGCGGCAGTTACCAGAGGATGAGCGCATAGGTGAGACTCGATCTCTCCAAGTTCGATCCGGTGCCCCCGCAGCTTGATCTGACGATCTCGTCTACCTAGACATTCCAGAAGGCCGTCTGCCCTGATGCGTCCGAGATCGCCGGTCCTGTAGAGGTGTCGATAGGATGGGTCGTCGGAGAAAGGGTTTGGCACAAAGGCATCTCTGGTACGGTCGCTATCGTTGATGTATCCATCAGCGACACCGACTCCGCTGACATGGATCTCGCCGACTTCCCCCGCCTTGCACAGGCGCAAACCATTGGCGACATAAACCTCAAGATTGGAAATCGGCCTGCCGATGGGCACATAGGTGTCCGCTGCGCTGGGTGGGACCGATATCAAATGGTGCGTCACCCCGTCCGCACATTCTGTCGGGCCGTAGTGATTGAGAATGGGGACTTGAGGATAGAGCGTCAGCCAACTGCGCGCCAAGGCAGGTGTCAGCGGTTCGCCGACCGTAGATACCATGCGTAAGGCACCGAGGAGCCGCTCCGTGGCTGAGAGCGTCTGCAGGTGTTCAACGAATATGGCGAGCACCGATGGAACGAATTGGACGACTGCGACCCGATGTGCCTGCAGTGCTTTAAGAAGCGCCAAGGGAGATCTCAGCGTCGCATCATCTATGATCGCGACGCAACTGCCGACACACAATCCTGCCAAAAGCTGCCATAGGGAGATGTCAAAGCCATGAGAGGCAGTCTGTGCGACACAGTCCTGCTCACTTATTTCGAGCGCATTTATCTTGGCCATCAAATGGTTGTTTAGGCCCGCGCGCTGAACCATCACGCCCTTGGGCCGTCCCGTCGAACCGGACGTAAACAGAATGTAAGCGAGACGGGGTTCAGCCGAAGATGGCATTGCAGGAGAGAAACGGCTACCGAGTAGCGCCGTCTCCACCGTCATGAATTGTCTGGCGCCGTCGCAGTCTTTCTCAAAGAGACCAAGCGCCTCCGGTTTTTCTGGCCCGATAATCAGTGTGCATCCACTTTGCTTAATCATGAAGGAAATTCGGGAGGCTGGTAAGGATGGATCGAGCGGCAAATATGTTGAGCCGCTTTTCAGAATGGCGATTACTGTGGCTGCCCAATTAGAGTTCCGTTCGCCGCAATAGGCCACGACCGCGCCATCCGCGCAGCGCTCCCGTAGGGTGTTTGCGATGGTACCTGACAGCACCCGCAGCTCACCATATGTGAGCTCCTCCGAGCCATGCTGGATTGCAATCCTGTCGGGGGATGATGCCGCAATCTTGTCGATAGCCGCGACTACATCGATGAACTGGCTTCCGACAAATTCGGGCTTCGCAGGTCGAACTTCGTTAAGCATAAATCTCCTCTCAGGGCGCGATCACTAGGTCACGGTCGGGAGGCGTGACGCGTCGCGACGAGAGGTTTCAAAACTCGTGCCAATTACGCGAAGAGGCGCTCAGGCAAGAATGAAGCGCAATATCAACCGTTTAAATGAGGAGCAGGAAACCCGGTCGAACTATAGTTGTCACGGACGCTACAAACAGACGGCGGTGCCGGTTACGCACGTTTCTGAGGAATAGCGGTCAGGAGAGTGTGAACCCGGCAACATTTGGAGCAATTTTCGCTGTCTCGGATCCTGACGCGCCCAAGACCCAGCGCGGGCAAACGAGGTTACCGGCCCTTTGCACCATCGGTATCGATGCACTACCAGCACTCTGCCGCAGGACGCAAGGGAAGGAAGCAAGGGACGGAAGCAATGGCGGGATGGCAGGTCCGAGAGGCGAGCTTACAAGCAAGACTCACACGTGCGAGTCGGCTTGTTCTTGCTCGCCGCCATGCACTGGGTCGGTAGCTTCTATAGCGCGCCGCGTTACCTTTGCAGGGGTAATCTCCGAGCAAAAAGTGTTCAGTATATAGATAACATAAATGCGTTCTATCCAAACAATCTATTTTCCAAATCTTAGTCGATGGTGCATATAAAATGTACTTAACATACAAGTGATTTTCTATGAATTTTGCTCTCTATACCAGAATCCATGCATGTTCATTCCAGTTCAATCGTAATCCACTTAGCTCGCCATGCGAGATTCGAGAGGCGCAGCATTCGAAGTATGCCGACCAGTATTAACACGGCCTCGAGATCGAAACGTATAATGGAAGGAACCGGTGTGTCCGATCAACTCGTTGAAGACGTTATAGCTACAATCAGGAAGCGCGCCGGGGCAGCTACATCGGCGGATTGCGAAGAAATAACAGTCGCTACGGAACTAACCTCGCTCGGCCTTGATTCACTCGACCTGGCGGATCTTCTCTGGGACCTCGAGGAAGCCAATAACGTTGAGATCCACATGAACATAGCGGATGCCTGGTCAAATCTTCATACCGTCGGCGATTTGGTGGAAGCCCTGCGTACCTTAATGGCAAAGGTGTCTTGAATGGATAAACGCGTCGTCATTACCGGGGTCGGCGGGCTATGCGCCCTCGGCAGCAATGCGGCCTCCATTTGGCGAGGCATGTGTGCTGGCATTTCCGCCATCGGGCCGATCTCCAATGCCGAGCTTTATGAGCTAGACGGCATTATCGGTGCCGAGATCAAAGTACTGCCGGAGCACGACATCTGCAAAAAGCAACTCGCCTCCATGGATCGTTTCAGCCTACTTGCTGTGCTTGCTGCCCGTGAGGCGGTAGAGCAGGCGGGGCTTTCCTGTGACGAATGGAATGCCGATCGCTATGGTGCAACTGTTGGCGTCGGCATTTGTGGCTCCGAGGCAGTTGAGGAAAATTACCGCGCCCTGCTTTTGGACGGCGCCAAGCGGACCGGGATCCTCACTGTTCCGAGAGTGATGCCTGGTGCCGCTGCGGGCCAAGTTAGCATCCATCTGGGCTTGCGCGGGCCAGTTTTCGGCGTCACTGCCGCGTGCGCCTCCGCCAACAATGCAATCGCCTCGGCGGTGGACCTGATCAGGCTCGGCCGAGCCGACGTCATGATTGCCGGCGGTAGCGATGCACCGCTCGTATGGGGTGTACTAAAATCATGGGAAGCGTTGCGCGTTCTTGCACCGGACACTTGCCGCCCCTTCTCTGCAGACAGAAAGGGCGTGGTACTCGGAGAGGGTGCTGGTATGGCTGTGCTGGAAAGCTATCAACATGCAAAAGCGCGCGGTGCAACGATCCTGGCTGAGATCGCCGGCATTGGCCTTTCGGCGGACGCCTTCCATATTGTTGCACCGATTGCCGAAGGGCCAGAGGCTGCGATGCGTCAGTGCCTTCAAGACGCCGGGCTGAATGCCGATGATGTCGACTATCTCAACGCACACGGCACCGGCACCAAAGCGAATGATGAGGTTGAGACGGCGGCGATCAAGCGGGTTTTTGGGGATCATACTCGCTCGATGTCGGTCTCGTCCACCAAATCTATGCATGGACATTGTCTCGGTGCAGCAAGCGCGCTCGAAATGATTGCCTGTGTGATGGCTATCCGCGATGGGATTGTCCCGCCCACGGCAAACTACAACGAGCATGATCCAAAATGCGATCTCGACGTCACGCCAAATGTGCCCCGCGAACGAGAGGTACGAGTAGCGTTGAGCAACGCGTTCGCCATGGGAGGCACAAACGCGGTTCTGGCATTCAGACAGGTGTAGCAGCGGCGCGTCATGCCGTGTCCAGTTAACGGCTCCTGTTCTGCCTCGATCGTTAAAACGCGCTCCGGTCCGGTCCCATGACTCGACGCTTCAAAGCAACGCCGGCTGATCTCTGAACACAGCGGTGGGGTGAAGCTGACGCCCCGTGAGCTCTGGAGACCTGAATGTCTTTGCCGACCGTGCTACAAACGCAAAGAGGCTACCCATGGGCGACGGGACTCTCGCGACGCTGATCATGAGCGCCAAGCTTAACGACGTCGATCCGCAGGCATGGCTTGCCGACGTGCTCGCTCACACCGCCGACACCCCGATCACCAGGCTCGGGCAATTGCTCCCGTGGAATTGACAGGCAACAAAGTTCCTACAGCATCAGGCTGCCTAACCTGCGGCCCTGGCGACGTGGCTTGCGTGCATAGTATCCATGGAGGGGTGCGCGGGGGCGCGTTATTGGCGCGCTGTTGGCGAACGGCGGGATTTGTCGGCGCATCTGGTGCAGATTTTTTGGTTCCACCCGTCGTGCGCGCCCCAAGTCTCCGCCCTCGCCGCCGGCTTCATCTTGCTCAAATCGGCCCGCACGGCCTAAGGCTTATGGATTCATGTGTTGTCCATGAGCTTTTGAGACAGGTAGGTGTATTCGAGCGCGTAGCGGCGGGCTTGTTCCTGCAGGTTGGCGGCGCCGGCGTGACCGCCCTCAATATTTTCATAATAGTAGAAGGGCAGCCCCATATCTTCAAACAAGGCGGCCATCTTGCGCGCGTGCACCGGACCGACGCGGTCATCCTTTGTCGATGTCTCGAAGAACGGTTCGGGATAGGCCACGCCCGCCCTGACATTATGATAAGGCGAGATCGAGCGCAGGAAGGCGCCTTCGACTGGGTCGTCTGGATTGCCATATTCGCCCTGCCAGGAGGCTCCTGCCGACATGTGGGTGAAATTGACCATGTCGAGAAGCGGCACCTGGATCACGACCGCGTTCCATAGATCGGGGCGCTCGGTCAATTGCACGCCCATGAGCAGGCCGCCGTTCGAGCCGCCCATGATCCCGAGATGCGGTGTCGAGGTGACCTTCCTTGCGATCAGATCCTGCGCCACGGCCTGGAAGTCGTCAAAAGCGCGCCGACGATCGGTCTTCAAAGCAGCTTCGTGCCATTTCGGTCCGAATTCGCCGCCGCCGCGAATATTGGCCAGCGCGAAGGCACCGCCCTTTTCCAGCCATAGCTTGCCCAGCGCCGGCGAATAGTTGGGCAACACTGGAATTCCGAAACCGCCATAGGCGTAGAGGATGGTCGGGTTCGTGCCGTCCAGCTTGACATCCCTGCGCGCCACGAGGAAATACGGAACCTTCGTGGCATCCTTCGAGGTCGCAAAGAACTGCTGGACTTGCAGGCCTTCGGCATCGAAGCGTTCCGGGGCCGACCTGATCTTCTCGACTGTGCCGCTTGCAGCATCGGCGCGAAACAGGGTCGAAGGTTCGAGGAACCCTGTTGAGAAGACGAACAGCTGATCACTCTCATTGTCGCTGGACGTCACCGACAGGGTCGAATTTTCCGGCAGGGCCACCTTGAAGGACGACCAGCCGCCCTTACCGAAATCGAAGCTGCGCACCTCGCTGCTGACATTCGACAGGATCGACAGCACGAGACGGTTCTTGGTTTGAGTAATACTTTTGACAGACTGATGCTCGTTTGGCATGAACAGCACAAGCGGTTCGACGTGCGCTGGATCGGCGAGCGCCGCCTTGAGATCGAAAGCGATAATCGCGCCATTGTGGAAAACGGTGCCCTTGGCCGAGGTCCAGTCCGACTTCAACCGATAGATTGCCTGGCCCTTGTAGTAGCCGTCAAAAGTGGCCCTGGTCGGGAGGGGCAGGACCACCTTTTGGGTGTCGGTGTGGCCGTTCGGGTAGAACGCTCGCTCGGTATTGAAGAAGTCGAGGCCGCGATAGGAGGTGTCCATCACATAATTGCCGTCGAAGTCGCGCAGCACGCCGCGCCGAGCCGAGACGTCCTTCTTGTCGCCGCGGAAGATCTCGACCGCCTGATCCAGGCTCTGCCCTCGCTTCAGCACCTTGGTGACGTAGGCGTAGCCGGAAGCGGTCACTTCCCCCGGCGTCCATTCCCGGGTCACATAGATGGTGTTCTCGTCCACCCAGGTCACCCACTGCTTGCATTCGGGCAGGACGAAGCCGTCCTTAATGAATTCACCCTTGGCAACGTCGAATTCGCGCACCACATCCGCATCCTTGCCGCCATCGGACAGGCGGATCAGGCAGAGATTGTTGGCGGGGGGCAGGCAGTCCCCGCCTTTGAACACCCAGGTCTTTCCCTCGGCCTTGGACAGCGCATCGATATCGAGAATGGTGCGCCATTGCGGGTCGCCGGACCTGTAGGATTCCCAGGTCGTACGTCGCCACAGGCCCTGCACGTGCGTGCCGTCCCGCCAGAAGTTATCGATCATTCCGCCGTGCGCGAACCGGGGCGAAGCAATCCGATCGGTGGCCTGTAGGATGTTCAGAATGTCGGCCAGGTATTCGCTGTACCGAGGATCTTTCGACAGCTTGTCGACGGTTGACAGGTTACGCGTTTTGACCCAGGTCATCGCCCTGTCGCCGTCGATCTCGTTCAGATAGGCGCGAGGATCGGCGGCATGCTCGGGAGCCTGATTGGGGTTGGAATCGATCGCCTTGGCGACCGTGGTCATCTGGCCAGAAGCCCCCATGGTGGTCACCGTAGCAGGGTCATTGCCATCATCAAGCTGGTTCACAAATGTGGCTCGCATGTTTCGCCTTTCGAAAAGCCTCACGTGTCGAAGCGGTTAAAACCGGCTTCGCCCCTCTTCTCAGCAACAGGTGTGCCAGTCACATACGTTTAAAGGGAACATTGAATTTCAACGGCTTGTACGAGCCAGTGGGAAGTCGTGTAGGACAAGCCCCCTTGATGTCAGACAATGTCAGACATGCGACAGAGCGGTATTGAAGCCAAACACGCTAGTTTCAACTGGCACGGTATTTGTCTCGTTCTCCTTAAAAGTGTCATTGAAGGCTTTGCCGCATGTTGATCGGCAACGTCAGTATTGTGCGCCATCGCTTTTGCGGAACTCGTAGTCGCACTTGCGAACTTGGCGCTGCGGCGATGGCAGCTCACTAAGAGGAATATGATGGCCAGCCGCTCCTTCGCTCCTTCTCCTCACGAGACCAGAGCCGGCGACGCTCGACCGACGTAATCACCTCAACAAGCTGCTCTGTCATGGGAATATCCCAGATGTATTCGGCTTGCGCTGCAGCTGTGGAGGCTGAAGAGGCGCTACCGCTTCGAGCTGATGATAGAACGGGGTCTGCGAGAACAGCCACAAGCATCAGGAAAGGAAGCGCAGCATGAGCAGAAAATCGTGGCTCCTTGCCGGCTCTGATCGTGGTGCCGATCGTGCCGTCTTCATGGCGACGCTGATCATGAGCGCCAAGCTTAACGACGTCGATCCGCAGGCATGGCTTGCCGACGTGCTCGCTCGTATCGCCGACACCCAGATCACCAGGCTCGAGCAATTGCTCTGGAATTTGCAGCCAACGAAGTCCCTACAACATCAGGCTGCCTAACCTGCGGCCCTGGCCGGATGGTTTACGAGAGAACCTGGTTGACTGCTGTTGCAACTGCGGTCATCTCGCATGGTCTGTGATCCTCTTCCGACATCGTCAAGCATGCTGGCTCCGGAAGGCCTCCAGTCTGGCTTTCAAAGATGCGCTTCAGGATTCGATCGGAATAGTATCGCACCTTTTGTAGTTTTAGTGGTGGCTTTCCCTTGATAAGGACTATCTGGCATTCGTCATCCAGCAGGCGCACCTGTTCGGGTCGCAATAGCGGTGCCCCTTGACCTGAAATCTGAATATTGCGATCGAGGCCTCGACCGTGGGAAATTGAGCGTGCTTGAAACGTATAGTCACCGATAGCTTCCGAAATATAAGCCGGCGTCTCGTCATCGGCCGTGGCCATGAAGACCTGCACACCAGTATTGCTGAGGAAGTTTTGCTTGCCGGCCTCGTCGTATGTGCCCGTCAGTGCCGAAAGGCTCTGGATGATGAACATAAAGCGGCCCTTGTAGCCCGCGATGGTCGTAATGGCTGTCTCAATCGTCTCCAGCTTGCCCAAGTGCTTGAATTCATCGAGCAGGAATAGCACCTCGTGCTTCTCATCCTTGCCAGGCAGCGAGCGCTGTAAAACAGATACGATCTGCTGAAACAGTAGGCGCATCAGTGGCGCGAGCACCTCGAGATCGTTTGGACTGACGCAAAGATAAATGCAAGTTCTTCGACGGCGCAGATCATAGATTGAGAAGTCTGATCGGCTTGTCGCCGCTTTAACCAGCGGATCTGCCCACAGGTTGAGCCCTCCGTCGCCTAGCACTGAAGTGTAAGAGGTCAGGATTTTCGTGTCGTTGCCCGCCATGTTATCGAAGATTTGCTGAGCCTCTTTGTTCTGGGTTTCCGCCGCGAGCCGCGCGAAAAGCTTATATTTCTCCCCCGGCTGAGCATAAAGGTCGTAAACGGCTCCGATTGTTGGCGTGCCACGTTCAATGCAGGCCAGTACACCGGCGACAAAAAGATCTCGTGCGCCGTTGATGAAACCTTCCGCGCCCTCCCCCTTGGCCGTAATGAGGTTCGCCGCCAAGCGACGCGCCTCTATGAACTGCCGCTCTGGAGACAGGGTCATGATATCCAGGAGAGGATTGTAGCAGTTCGTCCGGCGCTCCGGGTCCAGCGGTGTGAATTTGAACACATGATCGCCACCGGCTTTACGTGCTCTGGAGGTGAGCTCAAATAGCTCCCCCTTAACATCCAGTGCGATCACCGATCCTCTGAACGTAAGTAGCGTTGGAATGACGACGCCCACGCCTTTGCCAGCGCGGGTCGGTGCAACAACGAGGCTGTGAGGCTGCTCCCCGTTGGTCAGGTAATATCCAGGCCAAGAAGGGCGGCTTGTCTTCCCAAATACCGGGCCGCTGATGCGACTGTATCGTTGGAGATAGCCCGCGCGCCGCATTTCGTCCAATCCAGCCCAGCGCGCCGTGCCGTAATGTTCGCGATCGGCCGGGCATACGGTTCGCTGGATTAGCAGAACGAGGCCAGACGTAACGACGACAACAGCCAAGCCTCGATAGAAGGCGGGGGTTGTGTAACCCAAATAGAAAGGCGTCTCGTACCAAAAGGCGAGAATGTCGAATGTCATCATCGCTTCACTGCTGAATCCGTGGCGAAATGTTGCGTACAGACTCGCCGTACAAAAACCTGCAGCCAGTGAACACATGATGCTTAGAATTATGCTTGAAGCCGCATTCTTGCCTGAAGTCATTGATCCACCGTATGGGTCGAGCGATTGCATGACGGGCCCCAATCCCAATCACGGCGCCTTTGTGAAGAGCAGAAGATTACGCTTAATGCAGGCTACCGCGTTTAAGGAAATATAATCAAGAACATATGTAAATAATTTTGTTACAAATGTAATTTTGTAGAGCAAGCTCGTAATTTAAAACTCATGTTTGCTCATCTGCTGTACTCGAGATAAACGCAAATAGAAAAGCGAGTTTGTTTTGTCTTAACTTCTGCGGAATGGAGGAAAATAAATTCATTGACCTGTTGTTCTATCCAGTGAGGAACAGGCAAGACGACATGCCACGGCGACGGCCCGCCATGAAATGTGAGCCTCTCACCGCGAAAGAGAACGCCGATCCGACATGTCTCCGGCGCGAATGGACCATCGACCTTCAGTATGGTTTGCAGTCGATCCCGGAGGCCGAAATCTGACTGCGCGTTCCCTACTCATGACCTCTTATCGCAGCACGTACTCAGTGATAGAAAATTTCGAAAGGACCCGAATTCTCTGGCCCGCGCATCGACGGAGAATCCAATAACCTGGAAGTTCCGGCTCGGGAGCCAACGCAATTTCAATTAAGGAAGTCGGTGCTTCGGCAGGCTCGTAGGTTTGGATTTGACGCCTCACGGAGAACTACAACTGTAACGCAATATCCGTTTAGCGGGTCACTCTTCGATGTTAGCCTTGGAGCTGTAGAAACAACGTCGGAGTGTGACCAATGGAACGCGAAAGACAGCGGAGACGTGTCGAGGGCAATTCAGTCCGAGATGGCGGCGGTGCCGAACGGAACACTCATTTTCCAAACGACCTGGTGGCCGAGGTAGCAAGCCGTCTACCTACCCACGATACAGCTGAAACGGCAAATAACCTAACGAACTTCGAGCTAACGAGCCGCTCAACAAGAGAGGCGGTTCAGGCAAGCCCAGTGGGACAGTTTCACGGGCGGATCAACCAGCTCGGCAGCGCAGCCAGGGCGTTGCACGACAGGGCCGTGGCCGATGTCGCGCTGGACGAAGGCCCGGCAGACCGTGTGTTCGCACAGGCTGTAGCTCCCGTAATTGCGCCAACATTCAAATTTCAGACTCCTGAGAGAAAAACAGCCGCCGTCGATCGCATTCTGGACATTGATCCCCCGAGAGTTCAAGCAATGGCGCTCTCCAAGGTAGGAGACTACCTAGGTGACCTGGACAGTGGAAATAGAGATCGTCTTGTTAATCGGGCAGTTCAGTTGGTCACAGATCCGCCAGACCTACCCACCCAGCACAATGCTGCCCGTGCCCTTTTAAAAGGGTACCACCACCTGAACGCAGAGCAACAGGCGCAACTGCCAGTCGACCACTTGCAGAGCGTCAGTGCGCTTCCCGGTGTAGAGCCGCTTGCACCGTCTGCAGCTCGACACGCGGCAGAGCCGTCGCTTTCAAATTTGGACCGTAGGATCGAGGAGGCTCGCGCTCAAGCTCTTGGGCACGCAGGAGGTCAGGGACCCATTTCTCGAGCGGAACTCAGCGAGATGCGTCCGACCGCAGAGCGCCTCAACAGGGCCGACAATGACGCACGTGCGGATCTAGCATCTTCGTCGAGAAGCAGAGAACGCTCAAACTGGGGGCGATGAGCTTTATAGCGGGTCACGTTCACCGTGTAGGCGCTATTTACGCGTAAAGCTCGTTCTTGCATGTCAAGCACCTCTGGCTGAAACAGAGCGAGAGGTGCCCAGATATTCAGCACCACAGAGGTGCAGATTCCCGTGGCGCCGAACGTCCGCTCGAATGTCCAAGGGAAATAGAGTGTCATTCGTCGCCAGATGCAATTCCTTCGAGCCCCAGTAAGGCGGGCAACTTTCCGTGGCCCCACCCGAACGTGCGGCGTTCGATGCCGCAAGGCTATGGCGTATCGTCGCGGGCACGCGATGTCTGCTGAATGGAGGCCACAGTGGCTTTCCTAACGCAGCAGTGGCCGTTCACCCACCAGATTGAAACTGAGCTGATCTTCGAGGCCCGGTGTTCGGAGAGGGGGAAAAACGCGGATGGTTATTCGCCGTCCCCAAGGGAGAAAAGACTCAGTGCCATCCTTGTCCTAATGTTGGTGCTTGTGACTTTGTTGTTTGCGGTGCTGGGGATAACACGCTGGCAGGACGAACAGACCAGCCAGACTATCCTAAGTGAGCTCGAGAAAATTCAGGTCAATTGTGCATTACTGCAACGTGACGTCCTCCGCGCCCGTGCCGGCACCCCGGGGGATTACCAACTTCTTCCCGCCACCATAGGGGCCCTGCGGAAGAGCGTGACAAAGCTAGAACCATTATTTGAAAGGGCGGCTCTTGAGAACGCCGGTGACCTCTCTCACCTGCTTAGTCAGGTAAAGTCTTCAGTCGAAAGGACTGATGCGGCCGTGGAAGCTATGGGCGCGCAAGACGTGATCTTGCAAGCTTCTCTCAGTAGCTTCGTCCAGTCGCTGAGCTTGCTTGCGAAATTGCCGTCGGAAACCGACGTTTCTGGTACTACACTGCCTTTCGAACTGGGCAACCTGATCCTGGGGTTTTCGCTGAGGCCGAGCTCGAGCCTTGCGTCACGGATCGATCAATATCTCGACCGGCTTCAGGCGACGACAGGCGAGGACGAAGCCATTAAACATTCGCTTGCTCGCCATGGGCGAGTTATCCTTTCCTTGCTGCCGCAGGTGAAGGACGCTGTAAACGCGATCGCGTCATCCGACACTATCGACAAAGCTGCAGAACTGGAGCGCGAATATCTGAAAGGCTACAGCTTGCTCAATGTGAGTGAGCAGCGGGCACATGTTTTCCTAGTGGCGATTTCTATAGGCCTTTGCTTCTGTATAATCGCGCTATTCTCCAGGCTGCGTCTGCAGACGGATCGATTGGCAAGGCGCTTGGAATTTCAAGCAGCAACCAGGGAGATTGGGGCTTGCTTCGAAGGTCGTGCGGCAACAGAGGCTTCGCTAACCGCCTCCACCCAAGGGGCACTGCAAGTTGTCCAGCGCTTTTTCAATGCTGATCAGTGCGCGCTCGCACTGGTGGACGTGAGTGCGGGGTGTGTTGCCGAGTGTTTTGCCGCCAATACTCCTGCGCCTACCTGGAATGATGCTTGGCTTCTTGAAGTCGCGCCTCTTGCCCAAGCGGAGGAGCGCAAGCCCGTGTTTCGCCTGTTTCCAGCGCAAAACGGTGGCTGCTTTGCTGAATGTACACCGGGGCTTTGTCAGTTGCTTGTCTTCAAGGTCTCAGATCCACTCATCGCGGTTTGTTGCCTTCTCTACGAGGGAGGCGGTTTCCAGCCCTCTTCTAGTGAGATCCAACTTCTTGAGTGCGCGACTGCCCGTGTCTGCAACTACCTGGATCTTCAACGTAGGCAGACCGAATGCAGCCTGCTGGAGAAGCGGTTGGAGCATGCGGAACGGCTGAAAGCCGTCGGCACACTTGCAGGTGGTATCGCGCATGAATTCAACAACATACTAGGGGCTATCCTCGGCTACGCCGAGATGGCCCACAGTCTTCTGCGTCGCCCCTCAAGAACTCGAGGTTACATCGACCAAATCATCTCGGCAGGCGACAGAGCGAGGCTGATTATCGACCAGATTTTGGCGCTGAGCCGAAACCGGGAACGTGTGATCAAGCCCTTCGACGTGTCCGAGGTAGTGATGGATCTAGCTCCGTTGCTGCGCGTAGCGCTTCGAGCGGATGTAAAGCTGAATTTCAAAATTGACGAGAAGCGAACAGTCATCGAAGGGAGCCCACTCGAGATACAGCAGATCCTGATGAATCTCTGCAAAAACGGCTCGGAGGCGTTCACCGATGAAGGCTGCATTGAGGTCAGCGTTTCTCGCGCTGTTGTCCGTCAATCGAAGATACTTGCTTATGGCGATCTGCCATCTGGGGACTATGTCCTCCTGTCCGTCGCAGACACAGGCGAAGGCATTGCTGAAGCCGTACTGCCACATATTTTTGAGCCCTTTTTCACCACGCGCTCTCGCATCGGCGGAACGGGACTCGGTCTCGCTGCGGTGCACGGTCATGTGAGCGCACTTGCGGGGTACATTGACGTTAGCTCAACTATTGGGCGCGGTACGCGCTTCGACATCTATCTACCAGCCTCCCCGAACGAGCCAGTCAGTCCTGCTAGTTTTTTTGGTGCTTCTAATACACCCCTTGGCAACGGAGAGATCATCGCCATAGTAGAGCCCGATCCAGCGGCGCTGGAGTTGTATGAGGACAGGATTGCCGCCTTGGGCTTTGAGCCAGTCGGGTTCAAGACATTTGAGAGTCTTTGCGACTGGATTTTGAGGGGGAAAATAGCCGATCTCATTGTGGCGGACCGTTCGTCTTTTCTTCTGCATCAATGCGTGGACGCCGTTCAAGCGGCTCTCAAGACAGTGCCCCTCATCCTGGTCGGAGGAGCTGACCTTAACATGCCACTCACGGGCGGCGATCAAGCCTGCGCTCTTGCGCTGCATAAGCCGGTGTCATCCAGGACCTTGGCGTATGCAATTCGCACGAGGATTAGAACGTGTTGTGGTTAGATGTGCACACCGGCTGCGGAGTAAGGATGGTGACGCACCTGGCCAAGGTCATGCGGGGGAGATGTGGGCTGGACCCAGCAGCGCCAGCTAGTGTCACTGGCCGCACCAGCGCTGGCGCGTGGAGCGGCAGCAAGTTCCCGAACGAAACGTGCGCGTCGCCGACGCTTGCTCAGAGTGCCGAACGGCGCAGGTGTCGACCAACCGGCCGTGCGACGGCGCGCCGGGATCGGTGGCTTCGCCCGGTGCTCTTCATGTGGCGGCACGTGCATCACGGATCGCCTCAGGTAGGACTTTGGCGATGATCGGCAACGCCGGCCGAGCCCACCCGCATCCATCGTCCTTGGCCTGCCGACCATAGTCCGGAGATCCTTCCATGCCCTTACTGAATATCGCCGCGCTGGCGGCCTTCACCATCAACGCTCAAACGGTCTTTGCCGGAGACCCGCTGCTGCTACCGCCCGACCCGGCGGCTCTATCGGTCGAGACCAAATCGGGCAAGCAACGCTTCTCGATAGAAGTGGCGGACGAGCCTGCAGAATGGCGGCGCGGATTGATGTTCCGCACGACGATGGCCGACGATCATGGCATGCTGTTCGTTTTTGAGGACAGCCAGCCACGCTGTTTCACGATGCAGAACACGGCCATTCCGCTCGATCTCATGTTTGTCGGCGAAGATGGAAAGATACGTGCGATCGAAAAGGGTCGACCCTTCTCTACGATGCCCATCTGCCCGCGGGTTGGCGCGCATTTTGTACTGGAGCTGAAAGCCGGAACCGCGCAGATCGCCGGGATCCAGATCGGCGAGCGGCTCCGCCACCCGCTCATTGACAGAGTCGCCAACCACAGCCGCCGAGGTTTTTAGCGGTTGGGACCACCGGCGCTTGCGATTGAAACCGCGGCAGTGAGCGGTGTCCGCTACGGGCATCTACGGGGTGAAGCCGCTGGGTTGCCGAGAGGAGCTACGTGAGGTCTGTCGAGCCAACCGGTGAAACGCGGGCACGTTGGAAAACCAGGGCGTCTGGCGCGAAACTGTCCGCAAGAATACGGGCGCGATCTTCAAAGTCCGTTCGCCGACGCCGCTCCGGTCCGGTCAGCAAAACTGCATCTTCCATTAACGCTGCTCTCGCGCTCTTATGTTCGATCTTGCGAGCGTGGATTCTCGGCAGCCTCACCTGAGCGGTTGAGGACTGGAGGGTATTCGCGCTGAGTGAGTGATCAAGTTCATCTCGTAAGCGAGCGCTCAACCAAAAAATTAAGCGCCAACCCATAAACGTTTGTTTTCGCAAGGTGTCTGGCGACCGGGCGACCGAGGCGGTTCACGGGCGCTCACATGGCGCGCGTCCCGGGTTTCGAGCGGCGAGGCAAGAGAAGCCAGCGCAAGTAGTGATGCGGCCTTTGAGGGAGCGGCGGGTGTCGGGCTGATCCGAGGAGCGCGAAGGCGGTCGTATGCGACCACGCGGACAAGACATAGCCTTGAAGAGCCCGCGCCAGGTGAAGGGAGCCAAGACAGCGGCGCGATTCAGGCAGGAGATCCCCCGCCTCGGATCGCGGCGCTGTTGGTCGTGAGCTTATGAGCTTACGATAAACACCCAGAGCGATCGCCTATCGCCCGCGCGCCAAAGCTGCCGATGACGTGTGCATCTATCGAACCGGTGCCGACGTTAGCCTGACGAGACAAATGGTCAAGGGCGACAAAAGCTTCATCAAATTGCTCAAAATCGAGACGATGGCATGGAAGGTCGCAGTCCCTGCAATGACGACAACGTGTGTTGGCCTACATTAATCACGCCACTTGAGTTGATTACAGCCGAATAACTTTGAAGCAAGCTGCCTGGCTTGGTCCGACTTGAGTTCCAGGACAGCCGCAGCAGGTCACTTTGGTGATGCTCCTGGATCGGGTACTCGCCTGACGCCCTGAACGGCATTTGCTTCAGATGAAACAGAAAGGAGCGACTCGAAAATCCAAGAGTAACAGACCCTTCCCATAATCGCGAACAACAGATGCCAATCACGGCCGACGGGTTGCGATAGAGGGGACAGGGGGAAATGTTGAATGTAGTTTGGCCAGTCTCGCTGGTCCTTTTGACGTCCATGTATCTCTCAAGCGAAGCAGCACCACTGTCCTTACGTGAGTTCGGCCAGCTCGCCCGCGAATGCTCGCCGTGGGTTTCTCCATCAACGCTTGCAGCGATTGCCAAAGTTGAAAGTGATTTTGAACCGCTTTCGGCACATGACAATACCACCGGTGAAACCCTTCACTGGAAAGATCCGATGGAAGCAACGCAGAGCGTCAAGGAGCGCCTCAAAGCGGGACATTCGATCGACGTCGGACTTATGCAGATCAATTCAACGAACTTTTCTGCGCTTGGTCTCACGCCCGAAAATGCATTTCAGCCCTGCATCTCACTCTCGGCTGCAGGGACCTTGCTTGAGAGCCGCTACGCGGGCGGCAAGACTGCCGCGGCAGAACAACGCGCGCTTCGTCGGGCAATCTCCGCCTACAATACTGGGGATCTGACGCGCGGGTTTGCGAACGGTTATGTGCGGAAGGTTGAGTTAGCCGCGCGAAAGATCGTGCCTCCGCTACTCCTCCCGCCGGAGAAAGGCAGCGAAAAGGCGAAGCCTGAAGAAACGTGGGATGTCTGGGGTCCCCATGGGCACCGTTCCGGCGGCGATTCATCAAATCCTCCAGAGATGCCGAATGACGGCAAATCAATGGAAGACAATCAACTCATATTCGATTGAACCACACAAAGGTGAAGTAATGACATTCCTCAAAAGGTGCCACGAGCATTTGAAGCGTTTTAGCCTTCTGGACACGGCGTTGCGCATGGCCGTTACCTATGCGCCCGCCGCTGGTGGGGCGGCCGGGTGGAGCTTTGTCTCCTCCGGGCCCGCTGCGGCCCAGGTGGGCTCAAGCGCCGACCCTGCCACAATGCTAAACAACATATGCACGTTTATCCTTGGTCCGTTCGGACAGTCACTGGCAGTTCTCGGCATCGTCGCCATCGGTCTATCCTGGATGTTCGGTCGTGCTTCACTCGGTCTAGTTGCCGGCGTTGTTGGGGGGATCGTCATCATGTTCGGAGCCAGCTTTCTCGGTAAAACGCTTATTGGGGCCGGCGGATGAATGCGCGTCTGGAAGAAAGCACCCTTTATGTGGCGGCCACCCGACCGGCATTGTTTCTGGGAGTGCCGCTGACCTTGGCCGGGTTGTTCATGATGTCAGCCGGGTTTCTGATCGTCATCTTCCAGAACCCCCTTTACGAACTTGTTCTCGTGCCACTCTGGTTCGGAGCGCGCGTTATCGTCGAGCGTGACTATAACGCCGTGAGCGTAGTGCTGCTTTTTCTGCAGAGTGCCGGCAGAAGCATTGACGGTCAGGTTTGGGGTGGGGCAAGTGTCAGCCCCAATCCAATAAAGGTGCCGCAGCGCGGAAGAGGAATGGTGTGATGCTCGGCACAAGCGGCACGACCGAGAGGTCTGGGGAAATTTATCTTCCCTATATCGGGCACCTTAGCGATCACGTGGTCCTTTTGGAAGACGGTTCGATCATGACTATGGCACATGTCAGAGGTTTGCCCTTTGAACTGGAAGATATTGAAATCCGCAATGCACGCTGCCGCGCGTTCAATACGCTCTTGCGCAACATCGCCGATGATAATGTGTCAATAAACGCTCATCTCGTGCGCCATAACCATGTGCCGTCGCCGCCAGCTCGGCAGTTCCGCAGCGTTTTTGCAAGTCGTCTGAGCGACGCTTTTGAGCAGCGTGTGCTCTCCGGCAAACTTTTTCGCAACGATCACTTCCTGACCTTGATTGTGTTTCCCCGCGCGCCCCTTGCGAAAATAAGCGGCCGGTTCACTAAGTTCCACAAAAGGAAAGAGAACGATCTTGCAAGCCAGATGCGCAATCTGGAAGATCTCTGGCACGTGCTTGCTGGCGGACTCGACGCGTATGGCCTGCGCCGGCTCGGTGTTCGCGAGAAAGATGACGTGCTTTTCTCGGAGATCGGCGAAGCCCTCCGCCTTATCATGACTTGCCGTTGGTCACCGGTTCCAGTCGTCAGCGGCTCACTTGGCGCTTCGATCTATACCGACCGAGTCATCTGCGGCAAGCGGGCGCTAGAGATTCGAACGCCGCAAGACAGTTACGTAGGCTCCATCTTTTCGTTCCGTGAATATCCGGCAAAGACGCGGCCGGGCATGCTCAACACGCTGTTGTCCACAGACTTCCCGCTTGTTTTAAGCCAAAGTTTCTCGTTCCTCACTCGTGCACAGGCTCATGCCAAGCTCAGCCTCAAGTCCAGTCAAATGATGAGTTCCGGTGACAAGGCCATCACCCAGATCGATGAACTCGCCCAGGCAGAGGACGCATTGGCAAGCAACGAATTCGTTATGGGTTCGCATCATTTAAGTCTTTGCGTCTATGCCGATAATCTTAACCACCTCGCCGATCGCGCTGCGCACGCCCGCACTCGGTTGACGGATGCAGGCGCAGTCATCGTCCAAGAAACTATCGGTATGGAGGCCGCTTACTGGTCGCAGCTTCCGGGGAACTTCAAGTGGCGCACGCGCCCCGGGGCGGTCACGTCGCGAAATTTTGCCGGCCTGGTTTCATTTGAGAATTTTCCTGGCGGCAATGTTGGAGGGCACTGGGGCAACGCAGTTGCGCGCTTTCGCACCAATGGTGGGACCCCTTTCGATTATGTCCCCCATGAGAACGACGTGGGCATGACCGCAATATTCGGCCCTATCGGTACGGGCAAAACGACGCTCATGACCTTTATCCTGGCCATGCTCGAGCAGAGCATGGCTCACCGCAATGGCGCGATCGTCTTTTTCGACAAGGACCGTGGTGGTGAGCTGTTGGTACGTGCAACGGGAGGAACATACCTGGCTTTACGCAGAGGAGTGCCGAGCGGCTTGGCGCCTCTGCGGGGCCTGCCCAATACATCGGCTTCGCGGGACTTTCTGCGCGAATGGATCGTGGCGCTGATCGAGAGCGACGGACGCGGCGGCATCACTCCAGAGGAGAATCGTCGCCTGGAGCGAGGTATTGTTCGGCAGCTTTCGTTTGAGCCGGGTATGCGCTCACTCGCAGGCCTTCGCGAATTCTTGTTGCACGGTCCATCCGAGGGCGCGGGTGCGCGACTACAGCGGTGGTGCAGAGGAAACGCGCTCGGTTGGGCTTTCGACGGCGAGGTCGATGAAGTAAGGCTGGATGCCTCGGTCACGGGCTTCGATATGACGCAACTCCTGGAGTATGAGGAGGTGTGTGCACCGGCCGCTGCATATCTTTTGCATCGAGTGGGCTCTGTCGTGGATGGCCGCCGATTTGTCATGAGCTGCGACGAGTTTCGTTTCTATCTGTTGAACCCGCAATTCTCCGCCGTTGTGGACAAATTCCTGCTCACCGTGCGCAAGAACAACGGCATGCTTATACTTGCAACACAGCAACCTGAGCACGTCTTGGAGTCGCGTCTAGGAGCCAGCCTCGTCGCGCAATGCATGACAAAAATCCTTTACCCATCACCTACGGCGGACCGATCTGCCTATATCGGCGGACTGAAATGTACCGAACGAGAATTTCAGGCGATCCGTGAGGATATGACAGTCGGGAGCCGCAAGTTTTTGCTTAAGCGCGAGAGCGGAAGCGTTGTCTGCGAATTCGATCTTCGGCAGATGCGCGAATATGTCGCCGTACTCTCGGGACGGGCGAATACCGTGCGCTTTGCCGATCAGCTGCGTCAGACATATGGCGAGGACCCTTCTGAGTGGCTCGACGAGTTCATAGCGCGTTACGACGAAGTACAAGACTGACGGAGGCAATGTTCATGAAAATAGCACAACTCACGGCAACGGCGCTTGCGGTTTGCGTCCTTCTGCAGGGCCCCGCCCGAGCGCAGTTTGTCGTCAGCGATCCTGCAACGGAATTCCAGTCGGGTCTAACTGCGGCAAACACTGCGCAAAACCTTGTTCACACAATCGCATTGCTCGAACAGACAGTACAAATGGTGCAGATGTTCACGACGTCCTTTGCGGTCACCGGGGTTTTAAGCTCACTCAACCAGCCGAACCGCTATCCGTCTACGGATCACCTTGAAAAGCAGATGTTTGCTGCTCGGGCGCCGGCATCGGCGACAGCGCGCGCGATCGCATCGGATGCCGAAAATGATGTGAAGTGGGGTAACGACGCGGAAGGGTCTCTCTTACGCGAGCAGATTGTAGGTTCTTCCAATGCAGCCGGGGCCGCAGCCAACAATCTGGATGCCATGGATCATCGCTTGAAGGAAAACGCCAGCACGCTGAATCAGCTTTCGCGTTCGCGGAACATTATGCAGGCGACCGTCACGAACGGTCTAATTCTCAAACAGATCCACGACGCGATTATTCAGAACACTCAGGCTACCAGCCTATTGACGATGACCACTGCACAGGCACGCCTTCAAGCAGCAGAGGAGGCAACGACACAGCGGCGTGAGCGCCAGGAAACTGCGACAATGTTCGGCCCGGCGCCGTAATTTTGTAGTTGGCTTTATCGCTCGGGTGGACGGGCATCCCGTCCCCCCGAAGGTGGAGAGAAGCATGTCAGGTTGGAGCGATGACTTTCAGAATTGCCGCGCCGTTTACGGCTATTCACATGATCTTCGATACGGCCTTTAACATCAAGCTGAACATGATACTGGAGAAGATCCAGAGCGCGGTCAGCGCGCCGCTGGTGGCGTGCGTCACACTTTGGATAATAGTTCAAGGCATTTTGGTCATGCGCGGTGAAATCGACACGCGTCGTGGCATTACGAAGGTCATCACGGTGTCCCTTGTTGTCGCCCTCGTGGTGGGGCAGGCGAACTACCATGATTACGTCGTGTCAGTCTTTGAGGACACGATTCCAAACTTCGTGGACCGGGTCAGTGGCAGTCACATTCCATTCGTTGAGATCCCAGTAAAGCTCGACATCATATTCGCTCAAAGCCAATTCCACTTTCAAAGGATAGCATCCGAAATCGGCCCAATGAACGGCCAAGATATTCTCGCCTTTGAAGGCGCGCAGTGGGTTTTTTACGGCGCGCTTTGGACTGCATTCGCAATCTACGATTCCGCTGGAATTCTCACGAAGGTGCTGGTGGCAATTGGACCGCTGATCCTTGTAGGCTACCTCTTTGATCGCACTCGAGACATGGCTGCGAAATGGGTAGGTCAACTCCTCTCCTACGGGATACTTTTGCTCCTGCTGAACATCGTGGCAACCATCGTTATCGCGATCGAAGCGGCCTCGCTTGCGATAATGCTGCGCGTGATCTCTTTATCGGGCACGACCGCAGCTAAGATCATCGGCCTTTACGAACTCGACATGTTCTTTCTCGCCGGCGACGCTCTGATCGTCGCGCTCCCGGTGATCGCCGGCAACATTGGAGGCGGGTTTTTGGGCGGAACACACCAGATTGGCAGCAGCCTTAATCGCCACCTCGCTCAATTGACGCGGGCCTAGCATTCAACTCACTCAACTTGGAAGATGGAATGAAGTATTGCCTGTTGCTTCTTACCCTTACTCTAGCCGCGTGCCAGACGACCGACAAGCTTGCGACCTGCAAGGGTCCAGTTTTCCCGCTGAACGTTGGACGGTGGCAACCGACTCCATCGGACCTTCAGGTCGCGGGAGAGCTTAATGAAGGGCCCTGAACACGCTCTGCTGGTGGAGAGAGAAGCATTGGCTGCCCACTATAAGGAAGTGGAAGCCTTTCAAACTGCACGTGCGAAGTCGGCACGGCGTCTCTCGAAGGCGCTGGTCGTCACCGCGGCGGTCGCTGTTCTTGGAAATGTCGCACAGGCTTTTACTATCGCCACCCTGGTTCCGCTAAATAAGCTTGTGCCTGTTTATCTTTGGGTACGCCCCGATGGTACAGTTGACAGTGAAGTGTCCGTCTCACGCCTGCCGGCGACGCAAGAGGAGGCAGTTGTGAATGCCTCACTCTGGCAATATGTGCGCCTGCGCGAGAGCTATACAGCGGACACGGCTCAGTATGCCTATGACCTCGTATCAAGTTTCAGCGCTCCGGCCGTGCGACAGGAATATCAAGAGTTCTTCAACTACCCCAATCCAGAATCGCCGCAAGTCGTAATTGGCAAGCGCGGCAGGCTGGAGGTCGAGCACATCGCCTCGAATGATATCACGCCGGGCGTGCAACAAATTCGCTACAAGCGTACGCTCGTCCTGGAGGGGCAGATGCCGGTGGTGAGTACTTGGACGGCAACAGTTCGCTACGAAAAAGTGACAAGCCTGCCCGGCCGATCGAGGCTGACCAATCCGGGGGGCTTACTTGTTACCTCCTATGAAACCTCGGAGGATTCCGTTTCGAACCTGGGGGGCAATCAACCATGAGGAAAGAAGCGTTTTTCACGCTGGCTTGTTTGCTTTTCATCACGGTGGGCGCGCGTGCGGAAGACACTCCTACGGCAGGCAAACTGGATCCCCGCATGCGCTATCTAGCCTACAACCCGGACGAGGTGGTGCGCCTGTCAACCGCTGTCGGGGCAACTATGGTTGTCACATTTGGGGCGAACGAGACCGTCACAGCCGTCGCCGTTTCCAACAGCAACGACCTCGCAGCCCTTCCGCGCGGCAACTATCTCTTCTTCAAGGCAAGTCGTGTCCTCCCCTCGCAGCCGGTCATCGTGCTGACAGCGAGCGACGCGGGTATGCGGCGCTATGTTTTCAGCATCTCTGCCAAGACCATGTCCGGGCTCGACAAAGAGCAGCCTGAACTCTACTACAGCGTACAATTCGCCTACCCTGTCGATGAAGCTGCGGCTCGGCGGAAGCAAGCGGAGCAGACGTCTGCCGCCTATCGCCTCCGAGCGGAAGCACTGTATCAACGCAGGGCTCAGGACTTATTAGATAAGCCGGCGAGCGACAGTCCGAGCGCCAACAATTGGCGTTATGTCGCCCAGGGGGATCGCTCGCTGATGCCCCTGGAAGTTTTTGACAACGGCATCACCACTGTATTCCGCTTTCCTGGCAATGTGCGCATACCGTCGATTTACACGATCAATCCAGACGGCAAGGAAGCCACAGCCAACTATTCGGTCAAAGGCGATTATGTCGAGATTCCCTCGGTCGCTCGTGGTTGGCGACTGAGAGATGGAGACACAGTGTTATGCATCTGGAATAGCGCGTACGATCCCATTGGCCGAGACCCGGGCACCGGCACGGTCAGGCCCGATGTTTGGCGCGTTCTAAAGGAGCCAAGGCGATGAACGACGCCAATCCGCAATCTGTGCACGATGTGGATGCGTCCGGATCCGTGGTTTATGACTCACCTCGCCGGCGACTTTCGGGATTGCAGAAGCTGATGGTCGCAGGTTTGATTCTGGCGTTATCCTTATGTCTCATCTGGCTGGGTGGACGCTCAAAGGCAGAAAACGACACTTCCCTGCCTCAAACAACGGTTCTCACCCACACCGAGCCCTTTCGACCGTCGCCGATCGATATTGCTCCCGATCCCCCAGCAACCCAGCAGCCTGCGCAGCCGCCAGCTCCTGCGGCAGAGATGAGCCAGCCTGAACGCGATGCCGAACAGCCTGAGAAAACGCCGATTTTTGCCTATAGCAGCGGTGATCAAGGCAACAGCAAGCCGGCCCAACGAGTGGACATTGGCCACGAACACGAAGACAAGGAGCAAGACTCCTCCTCACTTACGGGCGAAGCTCCTGTCGAGAATGATCTTTCAACGCGGATGAAGCCGACTGTGCTGCAGCCTAGCCGGGCAACACTCTTACCGCACCCTGACTTCATGATTACGCAAGGAACGACTATTCCCTGCATTCTGCAAACAGCGATCGATACCAACTTGGCCGGTTACGTGAAATGCGTACTACCCCAGGACGTCCGCGGAGCAACTGGCAACGTTGTCCTCCTGGATCGCGGCACAACCGTCGTTGGCGAAATCCAGCGTGGCCTACAGCAAGGGGATTCACGCGTGTTCGTGATCTGGAATCGCGCCGTTACACCCAATCATGCCGTAGTGTCGCTCGCGTCACCAGGCGCTGACGAACTCGGTCGCTCGGGCCTGCCTGGCACGGTCGACAATCACTTCTGGCAACGCGTTGGCGGGGCAATGCTCTTGAGCGCCGTCCAGGGTGCTTTCCAGGCGGCCAGTAGTTACGCTGGCAGCTCAGGTGCCGGCACCAGCATTAACGGTTTGCAGGGGAATGGAGAACAGACCGCCAACACGATGCTAAGAGCGTCGATCAACATTCCACCCACTCTGAAAAAAAATCAGGGGGATGCGGTATCCATTTTTGTCGCGCGGGACATCGACTTCTCGGATGTATACGAGCTTCGGACAGCCACTGGGGCGTCGAGAGCGCGAAATCGGCAACCCTCGTCCAGATAGTAAATCGGAGGCCTGAATGCAGACGGAGGCAGCTCCACAATTGCGTTTTCTCCTTGAACCAGTTTTGGGATGGCTTGAGGAGCCAAGGACCGAAGAAGTCGCGATTAATAGACCTGGAGAGGCTTTCGTTCGTCAGGCCGGCGGCTTCGCAAAATATCCGTTACCGCTCACCTACGATGATCTTGAAGACATCGCGATCTTGGCAGGAGCGTTAAGAAAGCAGGATGTCGGACCGCGAAGTCCTCTGTGCGCCACCGAACTGCCAAATGGAGAGCGGCTTCAAATCTGTTTACCGCCCGCTGTGCCATCGGGCACCGTCAGCCTGACAATTCGGCGCCCCGGGTCCCGTGTTCCGGAGCTCAAGGAAGTCGCGTCCCGGTATGATGCTTCGCGATGGAATCAATGGCGCTCGCGCAAGCAGCGCCAAGCTGAACAGGACGAACGGATTCTTGAGCACTACGACCGAGGTGATCTGGAGGGATTCCTGCATGCATGCGTGACTGCTCGGCTGACGATGCTGCTCTGCGGGCACACGGGTAGCGGCAAGACGACCATGAGCAAGACTTTGATCGGCGCCATCCCGCCGCAGGAGAGACTCATCACAATCGAAGACACGCTCGAGCTCGTAATTCCGCATGAGAACCATGTAAGGCTACTCTATTCGAAGGATGGAACAGGTTTAGGCGCGGTCACGGCAGAACAGCTGCTGCAGGCCAGCCTGCGCATGCGACCGGATCGAATTCTGCTCGGCGAGCTGCGCGACGATGCCGCTTGGGCTTATCTCAGCGAAGTCGTTTCTGGCCATCCAGGATCAATCTCCACCATACATGGGGCCGATCCTGTTCAGGCGTTCAAAAAGCTCTTTTCGCTCGTCAAGAGCAGCTCGCAGGGGGCTGCTCTTGAAGACCGCACGCTGATTGATATGCTTTCCGCCGCCATCGATGTCATTGTTCCGTTCCGTACCTACGGTGAGATCTATGAGGTCGGCGAGATTTGGCTTGCGGCCGACGCCCGCCGACGCGGAGAGACCGTGGCTGACCTTCTCAACCAGCATTAGGTTCATCATTGTTGGAGCTGCCGCTCAGCGGCTACGCGACCAGCCCCTCAAGTCCTCCAGTCGGTATTTGTACGAACCATATTCTCGTCGTAGGGGACCCAAACTGTTGGACCTGTCGCCACGCGGCAGCGCCGTCATCTCGTGCCCGCATGCTGACATTCGCCTAGCGGATTGGCAGTGGGGTAACTGTTGCGTGTACAGGTCCTGATAAAGCTGCGTGACAGTGGGTCTCGGCAGCCTGATCCGAGATTGAGAGGTGAGACGTTGAAACATGTTCTTGTCATCGATGACGATGTCGCCATGCGGCACCTCATTACCGAGTATCTCACAATGCACGCCTATAAGGTAACCGCAGTGACGGATAGTTGGCAGTTCAATCGCGTGCTCACATGCGATGCGGTCGATCTTGCTGTTGTTGATCTTAATCTAGGTCGTGAGGATGGGCTCGACATCGTCCGCAATTTGGCAACTAAATCCGATGTTCCCATAATTACCATCAGCGGCGATCGTGTCGAGGAGGCTGAGAAAGTTGTTGCACTGGAGCTTGGAGCAACTGATTTCGTAGCTAAGCCTTTTGGAATGCGAGAATTCTTAGCGCGCATCCGAGTAGCGTTGCGCGAGCGCCCGATCAGTCGCAGGACAAAGGATCGACGCTCGTTTCATTTCGCCGGTTGGACGCTCAATCTCAAGCAACGCCGGATGATCTCCGAACACAGCGGCGAGGTCAAGCTGACGTCTGGTGAGTTCAATCTCCTAATCGCCTTCCTGGAAAAACCACGCGACGTTTTATCCAGAGAACAGCTTCTGTTTGCGAGCCGGGTGCGTGGAGAAGAGGTATATGACCGAAGCGTTGATGTCTTTATCTTGCGGTTGCGCCGAAAACTGGAGGCTGATCCGGCTAACCCTCTTCTGATTAAAACATGCCGGGGTGCGGGTTATTTCTTCGACGCTGACGTGGAAATCAGCTACGGGGGCAACTGGACCCCCTGCTCCCTGGCCGCTGACGTTGCAAGCTCCGCGGCCATGACCCGGCAACCGGAGAAGCGAACCGGCCGGAGCATCCACTCGTTCCCAGACAGGTCGTAAGCCAGCCTTAAGTTCGCAATGCTCGCTTCACCATCCACCGCGACCGCCAGAGTGCAAGGCGCTCCTGGCGACGGCGCCGGAGATTCGCATCTAATGAGTGCGTGGCGCCGCGCAGCATTATGAGCTCTGCTCATCGGTCCATGAGAAAATACCATTTTCGATTCACCGGCCTCCATGTTAGTGGCGCCGCGATTTAAATATCGGACCGGTAGACCGGCCGGCGGTGAACTCAGCGAGCCATTTGCCGCTCAAACCAAGTCTAGGCGCGTGCCTGCTTCTGAACGACGGAGCGCTGAAAAGAGATAATTATGGACGCACAGGTTGAATTATCAGCAGCGCTTGGCCCCCGCGCCTGTCGCACTGGACGGGGATCGATTTCCTGTTGTCGAAGCTAGAGCAAACCCCGGCAGTCCGGATGATGAGACGGGCGCGCCCCGACGCGTATGAGTTCGGCCAGGGCCCATTACTCCCAATTGCGCCATCTATGGACTAGAAAATGCGTTTTAAGGGCCTGGATCTCAATCTCCTCGTAGCGCTCGACGCTCTGATGACCGAACGCAAGCTCACGGCCGCGGCGCGCCGGATCAACCTCAGTCAGCCGGCTATGAGCGCGGCCATCGGCCGCCTACGTACCTATTTCGGCGACGAGCTGTTTATAATGCAGGGCCGCGAGCTTATCCCAACACCACGTGCCGAAGCCCTTGCTCCGGCAATCCGCGACACCCTGCTGCACATCCAGGTTTCCATCATTTCCTGGGACGTGTTCAACCCGGCGACGTCGCAGCGCCGCTTCAGGATCATCCTGTCCGATTTCATGCTGCTTGTGTTCTTTGAGAAGGTTGTCGAGCGTGTGGCGCGGGACGCTCCCGGCGTCGGCTTCGAGCTGCTGGCTCTCGATGATGATCCCAATGACCTGCTGCGACGCGGTGAACTCGATTTTCTGATCATGCCGGAACTGTATATGTCGAACGAGCATCCCAAAGCGGATCTGTTCGAGGAGAGATTCGTATGCGTCGGCTGCCCTACGAACCAGCATCTAACCCGGCCGCTTTCCTTCGAAAAGTATATGTCGATGGGGCATGTTTCAGGCACGTTCGGGTGGACGCTGAAGCCCTCTCTCGAGGAATGGCTATTGCTTGAGCATCGTCTCAAGAGACGCGTCGAGGTCTCCGCGCCCGGCTTTAGCTTGCTACCGTCGTTGCTGACAGGCACGGAGCGTATAGCGACGATACCCTTGCGGCTCGCCCGTCATTTTGCAAAGACAATGCCGCTAATGATCGTCGAGCTTCCGCTACCACTTCCAGCATTCACTGAGGCGGTCCAGTGGCCCGGCCTCCACAACAGGGATCAGGCAAGCATGTGGATGCGGGAGATCATGCTACAGGAGGCTGCCCGGATCGAATCTCCATCCGAGACTTGCTAGCGCAGAAAATAGATCACCCGCCGCTTCTGGCGAACACTTCGATCTGCGGCACTGGTCGCCTCCTCAACGCAGGATTGGATTTGGCTCCCCTGCCGAGCGGACACTTCGGCCGAGCAGTTGCCGTGAGTGGTCGCTAAACGCCGCACGCAAGTTGCGGCGGTGCGCCTTGAGGTCCAGGGTGCCGCTTGGGTCGACCGGCGACTTGAATCGGACTCCGGCGCGGTGCGTGAGGATGGTGGATTTGAAGCGGCGTTTGGGCCTTGTCGCGCCATCCCTCCCTCGACGAGCTCATATTGGCAGCAAAAGATCAACCATACGTGAAGTCGGAGTTTCACACTCGCGTTGACTCTTTAGCTCTTTCAGTCCAAATCATAGGTGGTTAAGGGAGGAATCTACAGTGGCTGACGAGAGTAACACAGGACTAGTTGCCGCGTCTGAAGCGGCCGCCGAAACGAAAGCACCGACTGCTAAAAAACAGAGGTCGCCACGGCGTCAAAAAGCTACCGAACAGGTTAAGGATTCAAAGGCAACGGCTACGGCTGCTAAGGCTAAGAAGTACAGCGAGCAAGAAAGGTCCGATAAGCTCAAGCTCATCGAGACGGAAGTCGCCCAACGCGATAGCACGCTGAAGGACGCAATCAAGCGCGCCGGGATATCCGAGCAAACCTACTATCAGTGGAAACGAGCTGCAAAGCCTGTTGAGCAAAAGGCCGCGACGCCGGTGCCGGCTGGCGATGAGTTGGCAGACCTCGTTCAACTCGAAAAGGAAAACCAGAGGCTTCGCAACCTTCTGGCGGAGAAACTGCGTACGGAAAACGCCGAACTGCGCAAGAGACTTGGGCTGGATTAATCAAGATCGGAACTCCGCACAGGGCGTAATAGGCGCTCTGCCGGCTTGTGGAAAGTCACGCCACTGTCGGATTGCTGCTGTGAGCATCACCTTGCGTGGCGATCACTTGAAAAGAGCAGGAAGGGGCTGTATTTGTCCGCCCGACAGGAATCCGCCATCGGCACTGTGCGGTTGAGACTATGAAAGCACCACCACGCAAATTCATCGTAGAGTTCAAGTCGCCGCGGCGGCAGCAAAAGGGGCGCACGAACTCAATGTGGGGGGAAACCGACTTCAAGGCCTTGACCCGGGAAGTGGAAGAGATTGCGCCGCATCTGTTTAATTCAACAGAAGCAACCGCAACGCCTAAAGCAGATCACCACCCGCCAGTCGAGCCGAATGGAGGTATTGCCGTCGAAAACCTGGGAAGCGCAGAGGTTGGACGAGCGGCGACAAATTCGGCCGAAACTGTGGAGGTCGAAGTGTCGGAGCTGCAAGAGCGCCGTCGTCTGGCAGCCGACGCTGTTGTGCGATCGGAAGACGCCCCGCCAGTATCGCAGCCTCGAAGAAGCTCCAAAGGCGGCGTTTCACGAAAGCGCCCTGAACGTATTTCAGTGGACGTGCGTGAGGATGAGACAGGCCAAGCCAAGGCCGCAGAAGGCCCAATTTCCTTCGACGAACTGGCTGCCCTTGACTTAGAAAATCAGCGGCTCAAGGGGCTGCTCGCTCGACGGATTCATGCAGAGAACTTGCAGCTCAAGAAGATGCTTGAGCGGTTTAAAGTCACCTGAGGCGCGTCTGAAATGCCGCCAGCAGCGTTACGGGAGTTCAATTGCGCTCGCGCTGATCGCGGTCCAACATGGCCTCAATCCGGAGGTCTATCTGACAGACGTCCCAACCCGGATCCAACATCATTCCCACGAATCGCCTTGAATAACTGCTGCCGTGGCAGTGGACGCCGGCAAAAGACCTGCACGAGGCTGTCTGATGGCCCGCTCGAAGATTATCTACACGCTTAGACAGGTCGCTGACATGATCGGCGAGAACCTCGAACTGATCGAGGAAGTCACCAGCAACTCGGACAATATCGCCGAGGGCGAAATGGTCCACGTCCGTGACGGAAGCGAATACGGTACAAGAGGCTTGACTGGCGATGGCGTAGAGGGCCTCCAGGAGCTTCTCGCGGACATACGGACGTGGGACGGCGGGATCCGCCAGTTTCTCATTGACGAGCAATGCGATCCCGAAATGATCGAGCGCATTATGGCCGACGAGGTAAAGCGCAACCGCTAGCTAAACACCTACGCCTTGATCAAAAAATGCGCTCGCCGGACGCCCACACTGAAACGCGCGCCTTCATCCTAAAGAACTAAAGAACACGATGGCGGGTGCTCTAAGCTGCCGGTCTCTTCTTCGTCCACTGAAGGAAATCATCTCTATTCTGAGTGTCGTGCTTGCTCCTTCGCGTAGGCAGGGCGCTAATGTGCTGCAGGCCGAAGCGAGGATGCGGAAAAGCAATCCTAAGGTCCGGATCATCGGTCACATTAAACTTCCAGCATGATCTGAATCGAGGGCTCCGTTGTCGGCGTCTCGAAGACGGCCATGATTGATGCCAGCAACTTTCAGGCGTGCTCGCCCTCGACCGCGGCCAACTATCGGCTGCGTACTTCCAGAGCGTGGATGGGTTCCATCCACAAAAACGATTTTACGAATTTGTGGAGGCGCTGCATTAGTAAAGTGTGACTATTGACCAACGTCAAGTGGACCGACGGTGACCGCATTGAGGCACGCGTCGCAAGAAACAGAAAGAAATAGGAGGTCTTGCGTGCGCTCTCAGGTGCAATGGACGCTGCGCTGGGAAAGTGAATTGCAACTCGACGACCATGTCGAACTCGCAAGCTTCTTTCGCAACACTTATGGTCCGACTGGTGCTTTTAACGCAAAGCCATTCGAAGGCAGTAGGAGTTGGGCCGGAGCCAGACCTGAGCTTAGAGCAATCGGCCACGACTCAAACGGTATAGCGGCGCACATGGGCTTGCTTCGTCGGTTCATTAAGGTTGGTGAGGTCGATCTTCTGGTGGCTGAGTTGGGTCTATATGGAGTACGACCGGACCTTGAGGGCCTTGGAATCAGCCACTCACTTCGCGTCATGTATCCAGTATTGCAGCAACTTGGTGTCCCATTCGGTTTCGGTGCGGTTCGGCACGCGTTGCAAAGACACGTGGAAAGATTCGGCCGACACTTCCCGGCGGCCGTTCTGTCGGGGATTCGCGTGCGGTCTACGCTCCCAGACGCGCGTCTCGACCTGCCCCCCACGCGCATGGAAGACGTACTCGTGGTTGTTTTGCCGGTCGGATCGGCCATGTCTGATTGGCCGACCGCCACGCTTATTGATCGGAACGGGCCAGAGCTGTGACGCACTTTGACTATTTATCAAGAGTGCGCAGCACGTGCAGCGGCAGCACGGGTGGTCGCAACGTCTATCTGACCTTTGACGATGGTCCTAATCCACTTTTCACACCGGAAATCCTGGACGTGCTGGAAAAACACGGTGTGCCGGCGACCTTTTTCGTTATCGGCGCCTACGCGGCAGAACAGCCGCAACTGATCCGGCGAATGATTGCAGAAGGGCACGAAGTCGCTAACCACACGATGACTCATCCGGATCTGTCCAGATGCGGACCGAGCGATGTGCACCATGAAATACTTGAGGCGAATAAGGCCATCAGGACGGCCTGCCCCCAGGCATCCGTCCGGCACGTGCGCGCGCCCTATGGCATCTGGACCGAAGAGGTGCTTGCTACCTCAGCGGGCGCTGGACTGGCGCCCCTCCACTGGTCGGTAGATCCGCGGGACTGGTCTCGGCCCGGTGCCGACGCGATTGTCGATGCAGTGCTTGCCTCTGTCCAGCCGGGCGCAGTCGTGCTTTTGCACGATGGATGCCCCCCCGACGAGATCAGGCCGGGTGCTGAAGAGGGTCTGCGCGATCAAACCGTCATTGCGCTGGCCCGCCTTATTCCAGCGTTACGCGAGCGCGGATTTGGAATCTGCGCGCTTCCTCAACATCCCTGAACAAAGTGACATCCCATGGACCTGCTTAATACAATTGGCATTGGCGCTGTCTCCTGTTATGCGCTGCTCTCGACCGCTTATAAAAGCATGCAGACATTGTATGCTCGGCCGACAGACCTCTCATCGGCCTCGGAGGACTTCGTGTTCCACGCCCCTCTGCCGAGCGTGGATGTCATTGTCCCCTGCTACAACGAGGACCCGGGCACGTTCTCCGAGTGTCTGGCTTCCATTGCAAATCAGGATTACGCCGGAAAACTGCGTGTCTACGTGGTTGATGATGGTTCTGCTAATCGCGAGAAATTGGCACCTGTACACGACGCCTATGCGCGGGATCCGAGATTCAACTTCATTCTGCTTCGCGAGAATGTCGGAAAACGCAAGGCGCAGATCGCTGCGATACGCCGGTCATCTGGAGATTTGGTGCTCAACGTCGACTCGGATTCGACACTAGCGTCCGACGTCGTCACGAAGCTCGCGCTCAAGATGCAAAATCCAGAGATCGGCGCGGCCATGGGTCAATTGACCGCCAGCAATCGAAACGACACTTGGTTGACCCGGTTGATTGATATGGAGTACTGGCTCGCTTGCAATGAGGAGCGTGCGGCACAGGCTCGCTTCGGTGCCGTCATGTGCTGCTGCGGTCCATGTGCCATGTACCGCCGGTCTGCTCTCCTTTTGCTACTTGACCAGTACGAGTCGCAGTTTTTTTGGGGCAAGCCAAGCGACTTCGGTGAGGATCGCCACCTCACCATTCTGATGCTGAAAGCAGGTTTTCGAACCGAGTACGTTCCGGATGCGATAGCGGCAACCGTTGTCCCGGACAGGATGGGCCCGTATCTGCGCCAACAACTTCGCTGGGCACGGAGCACTTTCCGCGACACCTTCCTGGCGCTGCGATTACTGCCGGGGCTTGATCGCTACATCACGCTGGACGTGGTCGGACAAAATCTCGGACCGTTACTTCTCGCGTTCGCGGTCTTGGCAGGGGTCGCGCAAGTCGCGCTGACAGCTACAGTGCCTTTGTGGACAATCATGATGATTGCCGCCATGACCATGATCCGCTGCAGCGTGGCTGCCTTCCGTGCTCGCCAGCTTCGTTTTCTGGCGTTTTCTTTGCACACCCCCATCAACCTGTTTTTCTTACTCCCATTGAAGGCCTACGCTCTGTGCACTTTGACCAATAGCGATTGGCTGTCGCGCAGCGCCCCTCAAAACGTGACAGGCGCAGGTGGAGAAGGGGTTTTCGTTCCATGCCCGACGTGCGGATCCAGCGCTACAGGGGCGTCGGGAAATGCAACGACGCTTCGAAGGCTCAGTCTTGCGAGGGACTCTGCAACCGTGGCACCCGCCGGTGTCTGCAGCGACGACTGATCGTGCACGTTGTCTCGGAGGGCGAATTTTGACGCAGGTCGACAACTATCAGTTATTGCACCATGAGCTGGCGGCGGAGGATCCCTGGCGGCTCGACGGCAACAAGTTCGAGCAGGAGCGGCATGCGCACATGCTTCGGCTGTTGCTTTCCCAAGGTCCCATCACGAACGCACTCGAAGTCGGGTGCGCGGCCGGCGCATTCACGGAGAAACTTGCGCCTCATTGCAAGCAGCTCACAGTGATTGATGTTGTGCCGCAAGCCCTTGCTCGAACGCGGCAACGGCTGAAGGAGCCGTCGCACATCAGTTGGATAGTCGCTGACGTTCAACAGTTCTCGACTAGGAAGCTCTTCGATCTGATCGTCGTGGCCGAGGTTCTCTACTACCTTGAGGATATAGCCGCGATGCGCGGTGCCGTTTGTAACCTGGTGAACATGCTTGCGCCGGGTGGGCAGCTGGTTTTTGGATCGGCGCGCGACGCAAATTGCCGACGTTGGGGCCATGTTGCTGGTGCTGAGACCGTCATGGCGATCCTGAGCGAAACGCTGATTGAGGCGGAGCGGCTTGATTGCCGGGGTGAGTCGGCCAACGAAGACTGCTTGCTCGCCCGTTTTCAGAAACCCGGTTTCTAATAGATCCAACTTACATGGAGACACTATGCGCGTCTGTGGCATCAAGCTGACCCATGACGGGGCTATCGCTCTTGTTGAGAATGGAAAGCTCGTCTTCTGCATTGAGCAGGAGAAGCGGGATAACAATACGCGATATCAAACAATCGATAATCTCGATGCAGTTGTCGCCGTTTTGGCGGACCACGGTCTGAATGTGCGGGATATTGATCAGTTTGTCATCGATGGCTGGGACGGTGAGGTCGAGTCCCAGTTCCAGGTCCTCAGTGGGGTGACGCCTCTTACCCTCAGAGGGGCGCCTTACGTTGAACGCCATGCCGAGGGACTTCTCGACTGGCTCGACGGCTCCGACCTGACACTTGATGGGCGGGTTTTTAGCTATAGAAGCTATCCGCATGTGACGGGCCATGTGGCCTCTGCATACTGCACCAGCCCCTTTGCAAAGTCCGGACAACCTGCGTTTTGCTTAGTGTGGGACGGCTGTATATTTCCGCGCCTCTATTATGTGGAAGGCAAGACAGTCCGCTTCTTCAAAGCTCTGTTCCCGATGATAGGCCAGACCTACGCTGCCGCGGGCCATTACTTCGGGCCCTATAAGCAGGCGAGCCGAGGGGGGTGGGACCTGGGCGTGGCTGGCAAGCTGATGGCCTATATCGCGCTCGGCTCGGTTGATGAACGCATCGTCGCGGTGTTTCAGAAGCTCTACGAGGAGCACTTTGCCGGCGATACGGACCTTGCCCGTACCTATCGCGCCAACATCAACAACGCTGATGCCTCGCTTCAGGCCGTGCATGAATTTTTCGCAGCCAGCGCGCTCCTGTTGACGGCCGCGTCACCGGAAGATGTGCTCGCATCCTTTCATCTTTTCATCGAGCGCCTCGTTGTTAATGAGATGGCGATTGCCTTGCAGCACCATTCGTTTCCAGGGCCGCGCAACTTGTGCATAGCCGGCGGCTGCGGGCTCAATATCAAATGGAACAGTGCACTGCGTGAGGCGGGCCTGTTCGATGCAGTCTGGGTGCCGCCCTTTCCGAATGACAGCGGCTCTGCAATTGGTGCAGCTTGCGCCGAAATAGTGGCACAGCAAGGTTTCGTCCCGCTGGAATGGTCAGTCTACAGTGGCCCGAGCCTGCAAGCGGGCAATGTGCCGGCCGGATGGGACGCTACGCCGTGCAGCATCCCGGAACTTGCGGCCATCCTCGCCAGCAACAAACCCGTGGTTTTCCTGTCCGGGCGCGCCGAACTTGGACCGCGGGCATTGGGGGGAAGAAGCATTCTGGCAGCCGCCACCTCGCCGGAAATGAAAGACTATCTCAACGACATCAAATTTCGCGAACACTTCCGGCCAGTGGCGCCGATATGCCTCGAAGACCGAGCGCCGGATATATTCAGCCCCGGAACGCCGGATCCATACATGTTATTCGATCACCAGACGAGGCCGGAGTGGCGGGAGAAAGTTCCTGCTGTTGTGCACCTTGACGGATCTGCGCGGCTGCAAACGATTTCCAGGAGTTCTCACCACAAGGTTGCCGAGGTACTCGTCGAATACGAAAAGCTCACGGGCATCCCGCTGCTTTGCAACACGAGTGCTAATTACCACGGGCGTGGCTTCTTCCCAAGTGCAGCTGCAGCCTGCGAGTGGGGACGCGTTGAACACATATGGTGCGACGGCATGCTGTTCAGGCAAACGCATTCAACCGAGCAATCGCTGGTCGACACGACCTTCACGGCAAGCTGAACGTATGTCCAATATAGCAATCGATCTTACCGGCGTAAGCAAGAGTTATGACGACAAGGTCGTTGTTGACGGGCTGTCGTTCACTGTTGCGGCGGGGGAGTGTTTCGGCCTGCTGGGACCGAACGGTGCAGGCAAAAGCACGATTACGCGTATGCTTCTCGGCATGGCACCACCTGACGCCGGTAAGATCACCGTACTCGGCATGCCCGTACCAGCACGCGCTCGGTTAGCGCGCGGGCGCATCGGGGTGGTCCCGCAGTTCGACAATTTGGAGCACACATTCACGGTGCGCGAGAACCTGTTGGTGTTCGGGCGCTACTTCGGCATGAGCCGAAGCGAGATCGAAGTTGCTATCCCGCCGCTGCTTGAGTTCGCCCGACTTGAGAGCAAGGCGGATGCGCGCGTCAATACACTGTCGGGCGGGATGAAGCGGCGCCTGACGCTTGCGCGTGCGCTGATCAACGACCCGCAGCTGCTTGTATTGGACGAGCCGACCACCGGCCTCGATCCGCATGCGCGCCATCTGATCTGGGAGCGATTGCGCCTACTGCTCGCGCGCGGCAAGACAATAATTTTGACGACCCACTTTATGGAAGAGGCTGAACGGCTATGTGACCGCCTGTGCGTGCTCGATGGAGGGCGCATCATTGCCGAGGGCCGCCCACACGCGCTGATCGAGGAGCAGATCGGATGCCCCGTGCTTGAGATCTACGGCGGCAATCCGCGAGAGCTGCGCGCGCTCATTAATCCTTACGCGGAGCGTATCGAAGTGAGCGGCGAGACTGTCTTTTGCTATGCGAGCGATCCCGAACAGGTGCGCGTGCAACTGCGCGGGCGCGCGGATCTGCGCGTTTTGCAGCGTCCTCCGAATCTGGAGGATGTGTTCTTGCGGCTGACCGGGCGCGACATGGAGAATTGAGCAATGGTTGAAGGCTGGGCGGCGGCCATGCCCGCCAACGCGTGGAATTGGATCGCCGTATGGCGACGCAACTATCTCGCATGGAAAAAAATTGCGATTGCGGCAATACTCGGAAATCTCGCCGATCCTTTGATCTATCTGTTCGCCCTCGGCTTTGGCCTTGGAATAATGGTAGGTCCAGTCGACGGCGCTTCCTATATCGCTTTTCTAGCGGCCGGCATGGTTGCCGCAAGCGCGATGACCTCGGCGACTTTCGAAACCATTTATGCGGCATTCGGTCGAATGCATTCTCAACGGAGCTGGGAAGCAATTCTGTGCACGCAACTCACGCTCGGCGACATCATTCTCGGGGAACTGGCGTGGGCCGCCACGAAGGCTTTTCTAGCAGGCACGGCTATCATGATTGTTGCCAGCATCTTGGGCTATACAGCATGGCCATCCGCTCTCTATGCGCTGCCAGTCGTCGTTCTCACTGGCTTCGCCTTCGCGAGCCTGGCGATGGTCGTTATGGCCCTTGCGCCCAGTTACGACTATTTCATCTTTTACCAGACACTCGTCCTCACACCCATGTTGTTCCTGGGCGGCGCGGTCTTTCCAGTCTCGCACCTGCCTAGCGCTTTTCAACAGGTGGGGCGCTTCCTGCCGCTTGCGCATGCAGTGGATCTTCTTCGCCCGGCATTGCTTGGCCGACCGGGCGAGAGTGTCGGCCTGCATATCGGTGCACTGTGCATCTATACAGTATTGCCGTTCTTCCTGTCGGCGGCACTGTTACGTCGACGCCTCATGCCTTGAGGCCACTTACCACCATTTGAGGAGATACGTGATGCAGTATCTGTTCGATCCAGTAGAGAGCAGGCCCTTCTTATGACCTATCCCGCAGCGCCACCGGAGCCATTTGTAATACTTGGGATGCCAAGGACCGGCACGCATTACCTGGAAGCATTGTTAAACAAGCATCCGAGCGTCTTGAGCAACGGTGAGTTGCTCAATCAATACGATCCGAATTGGCCCGACAAGGATCGCCTTTTGCGCAGCGATCGCGAACTGCTCGAGCTTGCCTATCTGCGCCGTCCTGCACGCGAGGAGAAGGTGACGCACGTTGGCTGCAAAATCAACGAACCTCAATTCGAGGAGCGTCCAGGCTTTTTGCCCGAGCTTGCCCGTTGGCCGGGTCTCAAGGTCATCCTCTTGACTCGCAAAAACACATTGGAATCGCTGCGCTCGTTGATACAGGCGAGACGGTCTGGGCACTGGCTGAAGTTCAGCTCCGACAAAGATGTGGCTCCGCCACCACGCGTGAAACTGTCGATCGGTGAATGCGAGACTTACTTTAAGACTACCGAAGATTTCCACGCTCGGGTCAAGCGCTCCTTTGCGTCGAGCAACACGCTCACGATCGAGTACGAGGGTCTTCTTGGCGATCCGGCCGGATGCCTGGCAAGGATTTGTGATTTCCTAGGCGTTGCTCCGCTTCGACTTTCAGGTGACGTCGTACTCGAGCGACAGGAACAACGGCCACTGAATGAAACAGTCGAGAATTTCCATGAGTTGCGGGCTCATTTTGCCGGGGGGCCCTACGCGAGATTCTTTGAGGTCGCCGAGGTTCTCGAACAACAGCGGTAACTGATTATCTCATTGATCTTCGACGGCGGAATGCAGGATTCGTGCAACAGCACGAACGTCCTGCACGCCCGCTATGGTCTGTTTCACTGGAAAAGATCCCATTCGCTCGTCGCCTTGCAAGGCGTTTCGTTCTTTTCCTCCGACGGCAGCACAACGGTGTGGAGATGGAGCAAGATAGCGACGAACTCGTCCTGATGGACCCGACAGTCGGCGCCGACATGAACGCTTCCCAGCGACGCCGTCCCAAAAACGTCCGTTGGCATGGTTTTGACGTGAATAAAGCGGCCCGTAGTGCGATCAAGCATCAACGCCCCGCCATTCTTTGGTTCACCGGTTTATCCGGATCAGGCAAGTCAACGATCGCCAATGCGCTCGAGAGATCGCTGCATGCACGTGGCAAGCACACTTATGTGCTAGACGGCGACAATGTGCGTCACGGCCTCAATCGCGATCTTGGTTTTTCCGATGCAGATCGGGTTGAGAATATCCGCCGCGTCGCCGAGATGGCAAAGCTGATGGCCGATGCAGGATTGATCGTAATCGTATCCTTCATTTCGCCCTTCCGGGAAGAGAGGCGTATGGCGCGCGAGATGATGGACCAGGGTGAGTTCATTGAAATATTCGTGGACACGCCACTGGAGGAATGCGCGCGGCGCGATCCAAAGGGCCTTTATGAGAAGGCGCTCGCCGGAAAGATCGCCAATTTCACCGGCATCACATCTCCGTACGAGATGCCCCAAAGTCCTGAACTGCATCTCAAAACGGTTGGCTACCAGCCGGCCCAGCTGGCGCTGATAGTGGAGGAGTTTCTCGAGAGGCGAATAGCGGAGAAATGATGACGATTGCAGGAGACGAAATTCAGGGTAGAGCCGAAGACATGCCTACCCTCCCATACGTCGGTCAGCATTGATGCAGGTCGACCGAGCTCTTAAACTCCAACAGCGCCCACAGCCAGAGTCAACCGCCACGTCAGAATCGTTCGAGCGCGTGCCGATCGTGGATCTCGATCAATCGACCTCTTACCGTCACTCCCGACTGGCGTAGCGTCGAAAAGGCGCGCGAGAGGGCTTCCGGAGCGAGGCCGAGCTTGCCCGCGAGGATATTCTTCTGAAACGGCAGGCGGAAACTAGTCGAGTCCTTGGGACAATGACTGAGAATGAAGTTCGCGACGCGTTGCGTCGCGGTGAGCAAGCGATCTTCTGCGAGTAAATCCTCCGTCATCTTTCCGCGGTAGCAAAGGTGCTCGATCAATGCTTGCGCAACCTCGTGATCCGTCGCGGCGAGGTGTTGAAGCTTGCCGCCGTTCAGGCGCGCGATGACCGATCTTTTGGCAGCAACCGCGCTCGCCGTCGCCCGTTGCCTTAGAAGCATTGCAGTCTCTGCGAGCATCTCACCTTCCGAGAATAACGCTACATCCGCTTCGCGTCCGTCCTTTCCCATGCGACAAAGCCGAACCAGCCCGGAAAGCACGAAGAAGACATCGTCGATATCCTCGTCCTGCCGGAACAGGACGTCACGCTCTTCGCATGCAGATGCCGACGCACTGTTGAGAACGTCCTCGAAAGTAGACTGTGGCAGCCGCGCGAAGAAGCGGGAACGCATGAGGGTGGCCCTATCCGTCGACGTCAATTGCAGCGTGTTCATGTGCACAAGCCTCGACAAAAGTCACATCAGTCTAGCCGTTCGGAGGACAACGCTTGTTGACGCCGGTCAAACAAGTGAAGAGCCGTTAGGCGTGCGGCCTGCCATCACCGTCGTCGAGGACGCGCCAGGAAGCACCGTCCAGATCTTCATATTGCCCGCTCTTCAGTGCCCAGAGGAACGCGGCGAGCCCGAGGCCGCCGAGAACTAATGCGATCGGAATGAGATAGACAAGCGTGTTCATCGTCCGATCCCCAAGGGCCGCGGGCAGGCAACGGGCTCCATTCGATCAAATGCATTCGTCGATGCAGTGCTCGCCAGACGCAACGCGTTGGTGACAACGATCAGCGAGGAGGTGGACATCGCGACCGCTGCTACGAGCGGGGTGGCGTAGCCGAGGATGGCAATCGGCACGGCGATCAGGTTGTAGCCGATGGCCAGCGCGAAATTCTGGCGGATCAATCGACCCGCCCGGCGCGACGTCTCGATGGCGAAGGGAACCGCCGTCAATGGTTGATGCATGAAGACGAAATCCGCCGCCTGTCGTCCGACATCGGCAGCCGTAGCCGGCGCCATCGAGACATGCGCGGCGCGGAGAGCCGGCGCGTCGTTGATGCCGTCGCCGACCATCAGAGCCCTGTGGCTGCCGGCGGCGGCGGTGCAGGCCTCGACCTTGCCCCGCGGCGATAGCTCGGCCCGCCATGTTCCGATGCCGAGCCGGCGACCGATCTCCGCCACCACCGGGTGGCGATCACCGGAGAGGATGGCGGTCTCGAGCCCTCGGCTGTGCAGGGCCTTGATGCTCTCGCGGGCGGCAGGGCGGAGGCGGTCCTCGAAGCGCAGGCACGCAAGCTCCCGGCCGTCGAGCGACAGGATCGCCTCCGACTGGCCGTTCGTCGCCCCGTCGGCACCGCAGGCGAAGACTCGGCTGCCGAGCCGGTAGACACCATCCTTCGTTCGCGCCTCGATGCCGGCGCCCGGTATTTCGCGAATGTCGCCGGCGAGCGGCGGCGCGGCGGCGCTCGCCTTTTGCAGCGCCAACGCGATCGGATGGCGCGAATGGGCGGCAAGGGCGGCGGCGATCGCCAATGCCCTGGGCGCGATCTCGTGCGCATTGACGAGCCTTGGCTCGCCAACCGTCAGTGTGCCGGTCTTGTCGAAGAGCACCATGTCGATCTCCGCCAGGCGCTCCATCGCCGAGCCGTCCTTCACCATGACGCCGCCCTGGAAGAGCCGTCCGGCGGCAACGACCTGCACGACCGGCACGGCGAGGCCGAGCGCGCAGGGGCAGGTGATGATGAGGACGGCGACCGCGATCAGCATGGCATGGCGAACGTCGCCCTCCACAAGCATCCAGCCGATGAAAGTCAGAAGCGCGAGCAGATGGACGGCGGGCGAGTAATAGCTGGCGGCGCGGTCGGCGATGCGGCGGTAGCGCGCCCTGCCCCCTTCAGCCGCTTCCATCAATCCCATGATCTCCGCCAGGAAAGAATGGCGCGCGCTCGCCGTCGCCTCCAGGAGAAGCGGGCCGGTGAGATTCAAGGTGCCGGCCTGCACGCCGTCACCCGCCGCAACCGGCGCCGGCGCGCTCTCGCCATTGACGACGGAACGGTCGAGATCGCTGGCGCCCGAGAGCACGCGCCCGTCGACGGGGATGCGTTCGCCGGCGGCGATCATCAGCTGCTCACCGGCCTTGATCTCCTCGATCGCGCGGTACTCGCGCGAGCCGTCGGGATGGACGACGGTCGCGCCGCGTGGCGACAGACGCGCAAGACCGCTGATCGCCGAACGTGCGCGTCCCCGCATCATATGATCGAGTGTCCGGCCGGTAAGCAGGAAGAATAGCAAGGTCACCGACGCGTCGAACCAGGCATGCTCGCCATGGCCGATCGTCTCGTAGAGCGACATGCCGTAGGAGAGCGTGACCGCAAGCGCGATCGGCACATCCATGTTTGTTCGACCGTGACGAAGCGCGTTCCAGGCGGATTGGTAGAAGAAGCGGCCTGCATAGATCAGCGCCGGGCCCGCGATCAGGGCTGAAATCCAGTGGAAGAGATCGCGCGTCGCCGCATCCGCCCCCGACCAGACGGAGGCGGAGAGCAGCATGATATTCGCGGCGGCAAAGCCGGAAACGGCACAGGCGCGGATCAATTGCTTGAGCACCGCATCGCCCTCTTCCTCGCCGGGCGTGAAGAGATGCGTCTCGTAGCCCCGCTCGCCGATCGCGCGCACGAATGCGCCGGGATCGCTGCGCCTGCCGTCAACCTCTTCTTTCCAGACGATCGAAACGCGGCGCGAGGAGAGATTGACGCGCGCCCGCTCGATCTCCGGCCGCACGCGCAGCGCGCTTTCGATGGTGGTTATGCAGGCACCGCAGTGAACGCCCGGCACGCTGAGATCCGTCTGGCGCAACCCGTTCCCAAGCACTCGGCTTGCGAGCCACAGCTCTTCGGACGCAGTCTGCCGCTGCCCTGCACCGTCTTCTACCGAGGCGATTCCGATTGTTGCAGCACAGCAGCTCATTGGTCCTCTCCCTGCACGATGAAACGAATGGCCTGTCGGTAGACGAGCGCTCCGCCCGCCTTGGACGTCACGTCGGCGATCCACTGCCCCGGTTTGAGCCTCTGCGTCGAAACGAACACACCCTCACCGTCACGAACGAGCTCGATGCGAACGTCCTCATGAGCCTCGACGGGCCGTTTGAGCACGGCGATGACCTGATCGACCGCCCGCTCAGGCTCGCCTTTGCGGGTCAGCACGTAGCGGATGGTAGCCAGCTCGGACGTGAGTTCTCCCTTAATGCCGCTTGCCGCAAAGGCGCGGGTCGTAGCGAGCTTGACATTGAACTTTTGGCTGGCGACGAAGGCGTTCTCGACGACAAGGCCGCTCCAGCTCCGGCTGGCATTCCAGGCCATGAGGAGATTGACGGAGATGATGGTCCCGAAGAACAGCCCCATCACCGCCAGCATGTGCCATCCGGTAAATCGGGGCGGTTTACTGCCTTGCCTGATCATAAGCCGCTCACTTTGCTGTTCCGGGTTGAATAAAGTTGGTGCGGTAGACATCGCGTTCGTGGCTGGAAGGGTCTTCGGCTCTGAACGAGAAGCCTGATTGGGCCTCCACGAGGCTCTCTTTTGGCAGGGTCACGAAGATTTTGAAGGACGTGACTTTGTCCGGATCGACGGCAACTGAGAAGCTTTGACCGTCGCCCGGAGCCTGGCCGGCGATCCGCACCCGGGCGGATGGCATGCCATCCAGGCTTAGAGTGATCCGCCGCGGCTCCGGGATCATGTTCAGGAGTTTGATCACGTAGCCGTTGCGCACTGAGCCGTCGGACTCGACGACATATTGCGGGTTGCGATCGTGCAGCACGTTGAGTTCGAGCCTATCGCGGGAAACAAGCGCATAAAGCATGCCGAGACCGACGAGTGCCCAGATCCCGAAATAGAGAATCACGCGCCGCCGGAAGATTATCCGCCAATCGAAAACCCTGATACCTTGAACGAAGACGCCATTCCCGTCGCGTACTCGCCTCGGGTTGATCGGGATTGCGCCATTGTTGGTGGCGAGCGCCATGTTGGCGGAATAGTCTCTGAGCGTCGCATAGGAGATCAAACCGCGCTCGCGACCGAGCTTGTCCATGACGCCATCGCAGGCATCGATGCAGAGCGCGCAGGTGATGCATTCAAGCTGCTGACCGTCGCGGATGTCGATCCCCATGGGGCAGACCGCGACGCAGGCATTGCAGTCGACGCAATCGCCGACCACCTCGCCGAGAGCTGCCGCCCTCTTCGCGTGGCGTGCGCGTTGCTCGCCCCGCCAGTCGTTATAAGTAACGACCAAGGAATTCTCATCCAACATCGCGGCCTGGATGCGCGGCCAGGGACACATATAAGTGCAGACCTGCTCTCGCATGTGGCCACCGAAAATGTAGGTCGTGGCGGTGAGCGTCGCGACCGTCATGTAGGCGACCGGTTCAGCTTCGAGTGCGACGAAGCTCTTCATCAGCGTGGGAGCGTCGGCGAAGTAAAAGATCCAGGCGCCGCCGGTCGCAACACCGATCACCAACCAGATCGCATGCTTGGCAACGCGCTTGCAGACCTTGTCGAACGTCCATGAGCCGGCATCGAGGCGCATTCGGGCAAGGCGGTCGCCCTCAATAAAGCGCTCGACCACAAGGAAGAGATCGACCCAGACGGTTTGCGGACAGGCATAGCCGCACCAGGCGCGGCCGACCGCCGAGGTCACCAGGAAGAGCCCAAAGCCAGCCATAACGAGGAGCCCCGCCACGAAGAAGAATTCCTGCGGCCAGATCTCGATGAAGAAGAAATAAAACCGCCGTGCCGCCAAATCGACGAGGACGGCCTGGTCCGGCGCATGCGTGCTGCGATCCCAGCGAATCCAGGGGGTCAAGTAGTAAATGCTCAAGGTAACAAGCATCACCAGCCACTTGAACCGCCGGAAGCGGCCTTCCGCCCGTTTGGGAAAAATCTTCCGCCGCTTCTCGTAAAGCGGTCGGCCTACACGCGCGGCACTGATGGGCCTGGCTTCGAGCCTTTCCATGGAGCCAGCTTTTTGGGCGGGCTGATAATGCATATGGGCAGTCCCCACTAGAACTCTATGTAAGATGAGCCTTTGCGGCGCCAGAACGGCATCATGCTTCTTACTCGCCGCCGCCGAGCGAATGGACGAAGATCGCAAGGTCCTTGACCACGGGGTCACCTACGCGCTTCACCCAGCCTGGCATAACGCCATGTTTCGGCGACCTCATCTGGTCGGTGATCGCCTGCTCGCCCTCGCCCTTCAGCCAGATGGCGTCGGCGAGGTTGGGCGCGCCGAGTTCGCGGCTGCCCTTCGCATCCGCTCCATGGCAGGAGGCGCAATTATCGGCAAAGAGCTGCTTCCCGGGTTCCACAAGTGCCGGATTCGAAGGCATCGCGGTCAGACTCAGCACATAGGCTGCAGTCGCTCGCATTTCGTCGGGCGTCAGCATGTCGGCAAATACAGGCATTTCTGAAACACGTGTCTCCTCGTCTCCATCGTAACGGATGCCATGCGCGATCGTCTGGTAGATCTCCTTGGGATTTCCGCCCCAAAGCCAGTCGTTATCATTCAGGTTCGGGAAGCCCTTGCCTCCGGCCGCGCCCGACCCGTGACATGGCGCGCAATTCACCTTGAAGGCGGATGCTCCGGCCGAGATTGCGAACTGCTTCAGCTCCGGATCGGCCATGATGTCCTCGATTGGGCTTGAGGCGATGCGCTCAGCGTTGCCGGCCTGCACCGCCTTTGCATCAGCAAGCTCCGCACTGACCTCGGCTCGGCTGGAATAGCCGAGCACGCCCTTGGTCGCCTCCGTCAGCATCGGCCATGAAGGATAGGCGATTGCATATCCAACCGCCCAGATAATGGTCGCATAGAAGGTGTAGACCCACCAGCGCGGCATGGGATTGTTGAGTTCCCGAATCCCGTCCCATTCGTGCCCGGTGGTCTCCACCCCGCTGATATCGTCAACGTGCTTATGCTTGTCCGCCATGGATCAATCCTCCTTCAGCGGGATGGCAGAGGCCTCAACGGCGGCGTTCGTGGCGCCCGGCCGGAAAATGAAAACTACGACGCCGAGAAAGTAGAGGGTCATGGCAAGCAGTCCCCAACTGTCGGCGAAATGACGCATGGCCGTGTAGGTTTCCATGTGCGTTCCTCTCAGCGATATCCGGTTGTGTCGTCGTAGGTGGAGAAGTCGACGAGCGTGCCCAGCATCTGGAGGTAGGCGATGAGCGCGTCCATCTCCGTGAGCCTCTGCGGATCACCGTCGAAGTCGCCGAGCTTGGCCTTGGGATAGCGGGCCTCAACGCCGGACGTATCGGCATTCGGGTCGGCCTGGGCCTTCAGGTCCGCGGCCGCGTTGTCGATCATCTCGTCCGTATAGGGCACGCCGACCGACCTGTTGGCCTTGAGGTTCATGGCGACATTCTTCACCTCGAGCGGCGTCTCCTTGAGGAAGGCATAGCTCGGCATTACCGATTCCGGCACGACCGAGCGCGGTTCAGTCATGTGCTGGACATGCCATTCGTTCGAGTAGCGGTCGCCGACGCGGGCAAGGTCCGGCCCCGTCCGCTTCGACCCCCATTGGAACGGGTGATCGTACATCGACTCCGCCGCCAGCGAGTAGTGGCCGTATCGTTCGACCTCGTCGCGGAAGGGCCGGATCATCTGGCTGTGGCAAACGTAACAGCCTTCACGGATGTAGATGCCGCGGCCGGCAAGCTCCAGCGGCGAATAGGGCCGCATCCCCTCGACCTTCTCGATAGTGTTTTCCAGATAGAAGAGCGGAGCGATCTCCACGATACCGCCGATCGAAACGACGAGCAGCGAACCGACAAGGAGCAGCGTGGCATTGCGTTCAAGTAGTGCGTGTTTATCGAGAATGGACATGATCTGGCCTCCTATTCCGCGGCTGACAGCGGTTGAGCATCGAAAGCTGCCGCTTCCTTGCGCACGCGCCCCAGGATGGTCATTGTCACGTTGAAGGCCATGATGAGTGCTCCGGTGAGGAATAGGCCGCCGCCAGCGGCACGCATGACGTAGTAGGGGAACATCGCCGCGACCGACTCCGCGAAGGAGTAGACGAGGAATCCCTGGTCGTCGTATTCGCGCCACATCAGTCCCTGCTGGATGCCGGCCACCCACATGGCTGCGGCGTAGACGACGATCCCGAGGGTCGCGAGCCAGAAGTGCCAGTTGACCAGCTGCAAGCTGTATAGCCGGTTGCGGTGCCAGAGTTTGGGCACCAGATAATAGATGGCGCCGAAGGTGATGAGGCCGTTCCAGCCGAGCGCGCCGGAGTGCACATGACCGATCGTCCAGTCGGTGTAGTGGCTGAGCGAATTGACGGTCTTGATCGACATCATCGGCCCTTCGAAGGTCGCCATGCCGTAGAAGGCGACGGCCATGACCATCATGCGGACGACCGGGTCCGTGCGGATCTTGTCCCAGGCGCCCGACAGCGTCATCAAACCGTTGATCATGCCGCCCCACGAAGGCATCCAGAGCATGACGGAGAAGACCATGCCGAGCGTCTGCGCCCAGTCGGGAAGCGCCGTATAGTGCAGGTGGTGAGGACCCGCCCAGATATACATGAAGATCAGCGCCCAGAAGTGGATGATCGACAGGCGGTAGGAATAGACGGGGCGGTTCACCTGCTTGGGGATGAAGTAATACATCATTGCCAGGAAGCCGGCGGTGAGGAAGAAGCCGACGGCGTTGTGGCCGTACCACCACTGCGTCAGCGCATCCTGCACGCCTGAGAAGGCCGAATAGCTCTTCGAGCCGAGGAACGACACCGGCACCGCCAGGTTGTTGACGATGTGCAGCATGGCGATCGTGACAATGAATGCGACATAGAACCAGTTGGCCACATAGATATGCGGTTCCTTGCGCTTCAGGATCGTCCCGAGGAACGTCAATAGATAGGCGACCCATACGATCGTCAGCCAAAGGTCGACGTACCACTCCGGTTCCGCGTATTCACGCGCCTGCGTAATGCCGAGCAGGTACCCGGTCGCTGCAAGGACGATGAAGAGCTGATAGCCCCAGAAAACGAACCAGCCGAGATCGCCGCCGAAAAGACGCGCGCGGCTGGTGCGCTGGACCACATAGAAGGATGTCGCGATCAGTGCGTTGCCGCCGAATGCAAAGATGACGGCGGATGTGTGGAGTGGACGCATGCGGCCGAAGTTGAACCAGGGCTGGACATTTAGATCGGGAAAGGCGAGTTGCAGGGCGACGATGACGCCGACGAGAAAGCCGACCACGCCCCAGAACACAGTCGCGATGACGCCGTATTTCACGACCTCGTCGAAATATTCGGTCTGACGGCTCGGATGACCCGCGACAGCCGGACGGAAATCAACGCGGCGCATGAGCATCAAGGTGCCGGTGAGCAGAACGAAGAACAGCACCCACATATGCGCGCCGAACAGGCGGTCCTGGGCAAAGCCGGCTCCGGCCAGCGCCAGGAAGGCGCCGATCGCAAGCACGACGATCTCGACTGTATGTTTCATGGCTAGGCCTCACTCTTCTCTGATCGCTGACTGGCACACGCCTTCGCACGTATGCCACGGAGGTCTCCCCGAGAATTGTCAGAGTCGAGTGCTGGGCACTTTGATTCAAATCAAGTGCTCGCCATGCATATCTCGGGAGCTGACAACGTAGGCGGGCAGCAAGGCGTCAAGGCATGATGGCGGCAGCCTCACCTTTTACCCTGGTCACAGCGCGGTTACGGGAAATTCAGGCATCAAGAAGTTGCGAAGACGCGTGGCAGCGTCAGCCGGCCACCCTTCGTCTGCCCCTGCAAGCTCCCAGCCGATGAAATGGTGCAATCCCGGGGGCGGAGAGCATTGTATAGTTTTCCTTGGGATTGCCTGAACCCGGGCTTCTTGGGCGGAGACTAAACTCACCCTCGGCGGCTGCCCGGCCCGTCATCTCGTCTATCTCGCCGCAGAAGAAGGTGCGCAGACGCTCCTGAGATCTCTGGCGGTACAGTGGCCCCCCTGGTTCCCACCAGCTGGGTTCAAGCAGGACCAGGCGTGAATGCGTTCTTCGTGACGGCCGTCCGCCGCGGGCAGTTGGCGACATCGTCGGGTCGCAACCACGCTCTTCCATTGGCGATTGCCGGCAAATTCATCGATCTGGAGCGACATCTTGGGGTTGCTGCCATCCAATCGATCTTTAGCTGGGCGTGGAAAAACACGAAAGGCTATTGCCGAGTGCACGGTAGGTGATTGGAACAATTTAGAGGCTGGCCGTCCCTGCTAACCGCGCGAGATCGCCGGTAGCGACTTCCCTTGGTATTCCTCTCGAGACTTCCCCTCACAAACATGGCTCTTCCCTCCTCCCGTTGAACCACGCACCGTTGGACGCGGCAGAGAACCAGAGGGGCCTGCTGCGCGGCCCCGGCCAGCTCAGTTGCAAAGCGAACGGAGTGCGTCGGGTTTCACGATGTCGATCGTCCTTGCGTCCCTGAGCGCGATGACGCTGCGACCCTTCAGTTTGGTCACCACGCGCGACACGGTTTCGGTCGTGAGGCCGAGATAGTCGGCAATATCCTGCCGCGACATGGGCAAGCGCAGCTGCCTGCCTCCTCCCTGTCGTTCGCAAAGATCCATCAGGAATGCGGCAACCCGCTCCACGGCACATTGCCTGCCGATCACCAGAAGATGCTGCTGAGCCCGCGCCATCCCGGTCAGGGCCAGGGCGAGAAGCTCCCGCGAACGCTCCTGCATATGCCGGCGGCCGAAGACGGCCAGTTTCGTTTCCGTGATGGCTTCGGCAAAGAAAGAATGGTTGGACCCTGCTTCGAAACCGAACATTTCCCCCGGCAGATGAAAGGACACGACCTGTCGCCGTCCGTCCGGGAGCAGGTGGTAGACACTCACAGCTCCAGTTGAAACCTGATAGCACTTGTCGATCAAATCGCCCTCGGCATAAATCTCGCGACCAGCGTTGTAGGGAGCGACAAGATACGGCCCAGAAATTTGGGTCCGTTCTACGTGTTCGGCCTGTTGGAAGGAGGCTTGTGCAGCGGCGTACATGTCTTATCCCCTGTTCGGTTGGGGGTAAATTGGCAATTCACGTCGCTGCGAGAAATTCGGTTAGATCACTAAGGGAAACTACTTAGCCGCTTCGATCAGGTTGTTAATCGCGCCGAGCAGGTCGGGACCGGTGAACGGCTTCGTCAATACTGTGTTGTCGACGTACGCCTGGAGCGCCGACAAGCCGTCGGCCAGCAGGATGGCTCTTGCTCCAAGACTCTTGAGGAATTGCGTGGCGGCCTGCGGCTCAGATCTTAGTATCTCATCATCGAGGATCGCGCACAGAGCGCCACGGGAAGATTCTTCGGCCTTCTTCACGGTGTCGTAGGACTCGGTCGAGTATCCTTCGACTTCCAGCGCGAATGCCACGGACCGCCGGAGGCCTTGATCCGCTGCAACGACGACTATGCTTCTTCCAGCCAACAATTTGGATCCCGCTCATCTGACGTGCGTCTGCCCGCGGTGAGCCGGCATTAGACCGCTTGCGGCAATGCGACGCATTGCGCGAGATCAATTCGGCAAAATCAGGAGGGACCGAAACCTGAGGCGAGAGCCATTCGAACGAGATGGGGAAGGCTCTTCGCCCTCATCTTGGCCATCACGTTGGCGCGGTGCACCTCGACGGTGCGCGGGCTGATGTCCAGGTCGTAGGCGATCGACTTGTTGGGAAGGCCTGCTACCACCGCCGAGAGCACCTGGCGTTCTCTCTCGCTCAGCGTCTCGAGCCTCGCCTGGATGTCGCTGAGCGCGTCCGCATCCTGCGAAGCCATCAAATGTTCCGATGCCCTCTCGATCGCCTCGATGATCACGGAGTCCTCGAAAGGCTTCTCGATGAAATCCACGGCCCCCGCTTTCATGGCATCTACCGCCATGGGAACGTCGCCGTGACCGGTTATCACGATTGAAGGTATCTTGATCTTGCGCTCGCCGAGATTGCGGAGCAGGTCCACTCCGGACATCTCCGGCATTCTCAGATCCGTCACGAGAACCCCGTCTCTCACGTCCGGTGCGAAGGCGAGGAAGGCCTCGGCCGATGGATGCATTTTAACCGCAAAGCCACTCATCGTCAGCATGAAGGCCAGCGACTTCCTTACCGCCTCTTCGTCATCGACAATGTGCACCGTATAGTCAGTCATTGGCATGGATCCGTTCATCTACATAGGCGGGCAGCGTGAATCGGAAAGTAGCTCCACCGGCCGCATTTTTTGAGACAGTCATTTCACCGTCATGCGCTTCGACGATCCGCTTCGAAATGGAAAGTCCGATACCCATTCCGCTTGCCTTGGTAGTGACGAATGGCTTGAAGAGCTGACCGGCGATTTCCTCGGGAATTCCTCCGCCGGTGTCCTCAATGACAACGGATATCTCGCCCGGATCGGCCGGCATCGTGCGGATCGTCAGCTCTCGGCGCTCCACGTAGCGCATCGCCTCGATCGCGTTGCGCATGAGATTGATGAGGATCTGTTGGATCTGGATCCGGTCGACCATTACCATCTCGGCACCGGGCAAATACTCAAATACGGTCCGAACCCCTTGCTCCCGCGACCCGACCAACGCAAGCGCCGCGGCCTCCTCCACCAGTTTGCGAATGTCTTCAGGGGCCTTTTCCGTCTCGCCCTTCGTTACGAATTCCCTGAGATGTTTGATGATCTGGCCGGCCCGCAGTGACTGGCTCGCCACCTCCTCGAGCGCTTCGCGCATTCGTGTTGCGACGGTATCGTCTATGTCACGCAGCAGCCGCGTACAGCCATGCGAGTAGTTGGCGATCGCTGATAACGGCTGGTTCAGTTCGTGCGCAAGTGTCGAGGCCATCTCGCCCATCTCGTTGAGACGGGCAAGCCGCGCCAGTTCAGCCTGGATTTGCTCGAGCCTGGCGGCGGACTCCTCCCGCTCCGTCAGGTCTCGGATGAAGCCCGTGAAAAATCGCTCACCACCAGACTGCATCTCCCCGACTGCGAGCTTCATCGGAAACGTCGAGCCGTCTTTACGCCGCCCGGACACGACGCGATCAATACCGATGATGCGCTTTTCGCCGGTTCTGAGGTAACGCCGCATGTACCCATCATGGTCGTGTCGATAGGGTTCAGGCATCAATATGCGCAGGTTCTCGCCAATGACCTCTTCCTCCGCATAGCCAAACTGTCGGACCGCCGCGGCGTTGAAGGAGACGATAGTGCCATCGGTGGCACTCACCACTGTGGCGTCCGGCACTGTATCCAATATGGATCTTAGATGCGCATCGCGGGCCTTTACGACGTCCTCCGTGCTGTCCAGCGCCCGCCTCACTGCCGCAAGCAGTTCCGCTAATGCGATGATCAGAAGCGTCGCTACAGCGAAGAAGACCAACTCGACCGCGCTCATACCGGGGGCGTTCTCAAACTGCCGAAGAGTGATTGCTGCGGCAAGCGACAGCCCGGCTGCGAAGGTGACCGGGCCCGGCCCACCTCCTATGGCGACGAGGAGAATCGGCGGGGTGAAGGATAGGAGCATGGCGGTCCCACCCAAGAACTCCCACGACGCCACTCTCAACGCAACAACACTCAACACCGCCGCAGTCGCGAGAATGTAGGCGGAAGCGCGCTCGAATTGCCATCTGATGAGCGACCGCGCCAGCCGCGTCCCTTCGACGATGCCCTTTGATTGCATTCCCTAATCCACTGCAGGAACGAATAGCCGTCGTGCGCCAATCGCAAATTGTCGCTCCCTCTATAACCCAGGTTGGTGCCGGTCAGCCATCCGGCCAGACTGGAACAAATCGTCCCATGATCTCGTGGCCTCCGACGGCGTGATCTGAGGACTAAATCGAGCCAAGCGACGATCCCCTCCTCGATGCCTCTCGAAGAGGCGCTCGGGACAGAGTCTTCAAGCTGCACCCGGCCGTTGGAGAAGTCGTGCGTGGGGGGCGCAGGAGAAATGGATATGGTCTGCCTATTCCGCTCTCCATGCGCAAGGAGACGGACAGTCGAGGATGAGCTGGCAGGTCCGGACGAGAACAAGCCCTAGACAACAACGCTCCCTCCGGCAAGATCGGCCACGTGCCGAATGCCCCTTCTTTAAAAGTCGAGCGCAGCTCGAACACCAAAAAGCGAGACGCCAAGCAAACCAGCGGGACCGACCCGTCATCTGCCAGTTTCCCAATTATTCCTGGATGGCAGCCGCGATAGCGGCATGAAGGCGCTCCACTGCCTTTTTCGGCAGCTTGCCGGCCTTCACCTTTTCGACATTGGCAGGTGCATCGCCCACAATCACAACGCCGACCATGCCCATGCCCACATGCGGCGCGCATTTGACGGCGTAAAGGCCGGGGACATCGAACGTGACCTTATAAGTCTCGTTCGGCTTGCTTTTGAAAGGGCTGGCGCCGTCTGGGATCATGCCCTTGATCGTCTCGACGTTATGCCCCTTGTCATTTGGGATAAAGGTAACGCTGTCGCCGGGCTTCACCTTGACGAATGCCGGCTCAAACACCATCGGGCCCTCGATGCCCTTGTTGAGCATGTGAACCTCGAACTCGGCTGCGTTTGCGGTGCTGGCAAAAACGGCAAGGGTGGCGGCAGCGACAGCGGCTTTCGCAAATGTGCCCACGGAAATTCTCCTTTGGTTTCAGAGCCGGCTTGGCTCGCGATGCAAGGAGGTACAGTAGAGACGACGCGGTCACTTTGATCCTTATCAAACAATCGGGTGAAGCCCGCGTTTTTGAATGCGGTATTTGGAGGATGGTCGTCCCCACCTAGCCAACTGTCATTGAACTAACTCGCGCAGATCGCAGACGTGAGGTTTTGTCACAGGCCCTCAGTTCCAGCTCGTCGATTCGCCAATAGTCGTTGCTAGCCACCGTGAAGAATGGCGGCTCGCCCGCGACGAAACGGGAGCAGCCTTTCTGCGTGTCTTTGACATTGCTCAAAGAGTGGCGGCCGATGCCTCTCTAGGATGGCAGCCGAACGGTGCCTTCCTGGAACCACAAGGACGCCCATGCAACCAGATCTTCTCGCAAAATACCGCGAGGCAATGCTGCCCCGCTATACAAGCTATCCGACGGCTCCCCACTTTTCGTCCGCGATCAGTGCCGACACCTACGGCGACTGGCTCGAATCCCTTTCTGCGGAGAAGCCAGTATCGCTCTATCTGCATATCCCGTTCTGCAGATCGATGTGCTGGTATTGCGGCTGTCATACAACGATAACCAAGCGCGACGAACCGATCCTCGACTACTTGGCAGCGCTGCGTGAGGAGGTGTGCCTGGTCTCTGCGGCGGCGAAGAAACGGCTCAGCGTCGATCACGTGCATTTTGGAGGGGGGACGCCGACAATCATCCGGCCACGGAAATTTCTGGAGCTCTTCCAACTTCTACGTGACCGTTTCGACTTCGCGATTGCCGCGGAGATCGCCGTGGAAATCGACCCGCGTACGCTCCAAGAGGAGATGGTGATAGCTCTTGGCGAAGCAGGCGTGAACCGCGCCAGCCTCGGCGTTCAGAGCCTCGATCCGCTCGTGCAGAAGGCCATCAATCGGATCCAAACTGAGGAACGGACGGCGGAGGCCGTTGCAAAGCTGCGGGCGGCGGGCGTCGGCAGCATCAACTTGGATCTCATCTACGGCCTGCCGCACCAGACGGTACAATCTTGTGTCGAGACGGCCGAAGCGGCTATCACCATGGGCCCCAACCGCTTCGCCGTCTTTGGCTACGGACATGTCCCATTCTTTAAGAAACACCAGAAGCTGATTGACGAGGCCGCACTTGCCGATGCGGAAGGCCGTATCGCGCAGGCGGAGGCAATCGCCGAAACCCTAATGGCGGCAGGCTACCGCCGCATCGGCTTCGATCACTTCGCCAAAGCGGATGACAGCCTCGCCGTCGCTCAGGCCACAGGGAAATTGCATCGCAGTTTCCAGGGCTACACGACCGATGCCTGTGAAGCTCTGATAGGCTTTGGTGCATCGGCGATCGGCCGGACGTCGGAGGGCTATGTTCAAAACGAGGTGGCGCCCCGCCTCTATGCACAAACGGTTGCACGCGGCCATCTCGCCACAGTGAAAGGTTATCGTTTGACGGAGGAGGACCGGCTGCGGGCAGCCATCATTGAGCGGCTGATGTGCGACTTTTCCGCCGACGTTTCGGCTATTGCCGCCGCGCACGGTTTCGAATCCGGCATTGTGCTTGATGACAATGAGAGCCTCGCCATGCTCGAGAGGGATGGCGTCCTACAACGCGAGGGCGGCGTGATCCGCCTTCGTGAGGAACGACATTTCCTGATCCGCGCCGTGGCGGCAGCCTTCGACGCCTATCTGGAGCAGACGCGTCGCGTGCATAGCAGGGTGGCGTGAGGCCGCCTCTCGCCTCTGGGGGTCTCGCTTCCGCGGAGCGCTCCAGTGCGGGTCGATGCCGACCCCGTTCGCTCGGCCAAACACGGGCGGAATGCGGTCGAGGCAGCGCTTTGGCGCCCGTGTGGGCAGCGTGTACCTGAAGTCAGGGCCTTGCGCATCAAAGGTTCCGCTCTCGCTTCCCTGGTTGTGCTAGCCAAGGCGAGCGGCGAGATAAGCATCAAATGCGGCAGCAACAGCGCGGAGTATGAAGCGGTGCTCTTGCCTCACGCGAACAATACCTTTTTCGATGTCTACTATCTCGTCACTGGCCAGTATCGCCAAGCGTTCAGCTGAATCGAGGATCGGAATAGGGTCAAATCCGTGGGCGGCGCAGATTGCCGGCACGTCCGCCTCCAAATCGCACATGAGCCGCTCGATGACCGCGGCTCGTACGCGGTCTTCGTCGGTGAGACGATGGCCCTTTGACGTCGCGAGGTGGCCAACTCCGATCTGTCGAGTGTAGGAGCCGGTTGCAACCTCGTTCTGGACGTAGCCGTCGCCGAGACGGCCGATGGCGGAGGCGCCGAAGCCGATCAGCGTTTTACAGGTGTCGGCCGAGTAACCCAAGGAGTTACGCCGCAGGCGCCCGGCTTTCTGCGCCACCGCGAGTTCGTCGTCCGGTAGGGCGAAATGGTCGAGCCCGATCTCTCGGTAGCCGGCGGCAACCAGCGTCTTGGCCACGGCCGCAGCCTGTTCGGCACGAGCAGCGATGTCCGGCAGTGCTGGCTCTTCGATACGGCGCTGATTTCTTTTGAACGAAGGAATGTGCGCGTAACCAAAAACCGCAAGCCGATCAGGGCGCATGGCCACCGCCGTCGACGCGGTCTCAACGCACGACTCCACCGTCTGATGAGTGAGACCGTACATGAGGTCGAAGTTGACGCGACTTGTTCCATGCTGGCGCAGATTTTCGAGGGCAGCCGCGATCTGCGCCTCAGTCTGAACCCGGTTGACCGCTACTTGAACAACAGGATCGAAGCTCTGCACGCCAAGACTCGCGCGGGTCACACCGGCTTTTCCCAAGGCTTCGGCCATCTCCATCGTGAATGTGCGCGGGTCGATCTCAACCGCTACCGTAGCGGTTTTCGTGAATGCGAAGCGGCGACGCAGGACTTCTATCAGCGCGAGGAACTCCGCTGGCCCGATAAGGTTCGGCGTTCCGCCGCCAAAATGCACGTCACTCACGAGCAACGCTTGGGGAGCTTGCTCTGCGACCAAACGGATCTCCTCACGCAGCACCGCTAAGTAATTGAGGACCGGCGCCTCCCGGCGAGTGCTGGTGGTAGGGAAGCCGCAGTACCAACAGATCGAGCGGCAGAACGGCACGTGGAGATAGAGCGACACCGACTCGTTGGTCGGCAAGCTCCTCAGCCAGTTCTCACAAGCCTTGACGCCCACCGATGCGGAGAATTCCGGTACCGTCGGGTAAATGGTGTACCAAGGCAGGCGGGCGTCGCAATACTTTTCCAGGATTGGAGTCTGCAAAGGCTGGTGTCCCATGCTCACATCAGCATCACACTAGCGGGCGCGCTTTCCTCTTGTCTTTGCGCTATGTCAATCGGTCCGGTATTAGTCGCAAATCCAGGCGCTTGTGCGGAAATCAAAGTGCGATTTCTGCGTTACGCTAGTGCGGACATTCTAATATTGCCGCAACCGTCTCATACTCCTGCAGACAAGAAATCCAAAAGAAAACAAGTGCAGTGCGGGGGGTGGGCTTTGCCTATGACCCTACTCGGCAAATGCAAAATACCGGCCGCCACGATAAACCAATGAACCTCCGTTCCCGATGCAAATGCCGACCACGCGGCCGAGCACAATCACATGGCTGTGCCTTTCTATAGCCTCCTCAAGCTCGCAGTCGATGGCCGCCGCCGCATCCTGAAGGACGGGCGCCCCGCTGATGAGTTGAGTCCACTTGGCACCGCGGTAACGTTCCGCGCCCGTCAACCCGCCTAGGCCGGCGAATTGGCTCGCGAGTAACTCGTGAGCATGGCCCAGGATGTTCACGCAAAAATGGCCGAATCGCGCAACGGCAGGCCACGTTGAGGAAGTCCGATTGAGAGAAACGAGCATGCACGGAGGCTCGATAGAGAGGGCCGTCGCCGACGTAACGGTTGCTCCGGTACGTTCCTCGCCCTGCCCTGTGGTGATGACGCTGACGCCACCGCTCATTCTGCGCAAAGCACATTTCAGGCCGTCCGCGTTCACCGGAAGGTCTGCGCCATCGCTGTTCATTACGTCTGTGTGCACGTAAGGCTGGTCCGGCATCCGATCACTCCCTTCGTTTAGGAACTTCCCCATACTCGCATCATCCAACAGCTCAAGCAGCACAGGCGCGTTCGCACTTATCGCCGGCTGCCCCATGTCGTCGTCGAGCCGCCTCATCAACCAGCTGAACGAAACAGCCGCACACGAAAGCTGCTGTTGGCGTTTATGCAGCATTCGGCGACATTCGAGAAATCGGTTGTTTGTATGGCAACCATCGGCGCTGTGGATGCACCAAGCCCTGCGCCAGGTTGTCGTAACCATAGCAGATCTTGATGACGCCATCGCCAAGAGGGCCTTTGTGAAACCGCGTTTGGATCTTGTGCGAGATCGCGAGACCGGCAGCGGCCCTTGCAATTGCATAACAGCGTCGGCGTGCCGACTCGTGCAACTTCGGCTTTAAGTCCCTAGGGTGTTGGCGTGACTGGCTATGAGTCCCGGTCTGCGTGGGCTGGCGGCGGCAATGGATGGGGTACTCTTCCAGGGAAATCGCACCCGAGGCAGTTGCATCAGTTCTAAGGTGTGCTTCAGTCGCCTCATCATATTCATTGGCAGTCCATCATCGATTAATTGCACCAGTCTCAGTGCCATCTGACACCTCAAGCACACGGAAGCGCGCCCCGTTGAAGAACGCGCGAGAGTTTCAGATGGACCGGCCGATTAATTTCCTTGCTGCGGCGGTGCCGGTCTGACGTTAGAGAGCACCTTGCCTCCACACCGAGGAGGGCGATTATATATCACCACTCGTGCTCGCCAGAGACTTTAGCAGCATTACGATTCGGCAGCGTACATCATGGTCGCCCACGCGTGAAAAGGCTCTGATGAGATCGATCCCTTCCTCACTTGCAGCGAATTCAATCACTTCGGGCGGGATATTAACCTGGATCTCGGCGGACTGCCCGACCGATTGGACTTCGTCAGGATTACCTTCAAAGAAGTAGGAAGGCTGCACTTTCAGAGCCTTCGAAATCTGCTGGAGCCGGCCAGCGCCGACGCGGTTCACGCCCTTTTCATATTTTTGGACCTGTTGAAACGTCACCCCGATGGCTTCGCCGAGAGTCGCCTGCGACATGTTCTGCCATACACGCCGCTGGCGAATTCGCCGGCCGACATGGGCATCCACAGAGTTTGGCTTACCTCTATTTCTTTTAGAGTTAACACTCAACACAATCGTCTCCTCAGTCCGGGATCTTATTTGCTCTTCGGAAGCCATGATATGAGTCCCACATCTGTTGACACACTCCTTTGACATAGCTCAACTGAAAGTCAGCAACTCAATTGAGGCATCTGTGCGTCCGCGACGGCTACCCTAAGCACATTTGTATGACGCCTCAACCGGGCACGCGTTAGCGGGTTAGGTCCGTGAGTAACTCGTAGACCACTGCTAGGTCAAACACTGTCTTTGGCAGCATGTGTCCAGCGTCGCAGGAGCGGCCGCGCTCGAGTGCATCGCGCCGGTGGCGCCGGCACACTTGAGGCGCAGGCCCGTACCGCCGTTCCACAGGCAATTATCGTGAGTTAGGTCCTGATTGTGATCTTGACGTTACCCCAACGAAGAGCGTGAACGAACCCCTCCCGTGCGTGCGTGCATAGTCGCGTTATGCCAGAGAGAAATGAGTATCCCTCCGGTGGTGAGCACTGCTGAGATAGCGGCAAGTGCTGGAGACGACAAAGCCGTTGCTGAGTGAGCGGCTCGATGTCCACGCACTACGGCTAACGCGGGAACATGGGTGCGGACGCTGGCGCCGAGTGTGGACCGGGGTCGCCACGTGAAAACGATCCGGGCGAATCGGGGTGCCGAATTAATATCCGCCACTTTGGTAACGGCGCGTAAGTCGACCGAGCTTGCATACAGATCAAACGAGAGCATCAGACCTGCTATTCATCGCGGCTTGCATGGAGGCCGCCGGTGTCTGAGAGTTCAACGTATTGGCCAGGACGATAAGGAGCGGCAGTACCGGGAAAACCATAAAGCCGAGATTGGTCAGCGAAGGCGGTCCGCGTCGAGGAAACCTGCCGCACCCTTCGCGCTCACTCAGTCCACAATGACTAAGAAGCCCCAGATTGTCCCTCGGCGTCGGCCGCAAGGATAGCGCTGGTCGCAGCACGGCACGGAACATACGTGGGAAATGGCCCGCTTTGCCGGCAGCTGTCTGGGAATGTGAAGTGAACGGATCAGCGTCTCAAAAGGACGGTAGAGCAAATCTAAGACCGATATGGCGGTGTGCTCGCTGCTTTCATCGTTAACGTGACGACCCTCAATCCAAGGGTCGAATGGTCATGTCGGCTGGATAAGCTGGCGGGCCCCGTCGGCGGCGGTGGAAAGGTCGGCCCAGCCGCTACCAGCCGGGCCTCCACTAGAAGGTCAGCCTTTCGTTTCCTTGAGCGGCGGTCCGACGATCATGACCGTGGGGTCGGCGGAGAGCAGCCGTTTCGCGACTGCCCGGACGTCCTCCACAGTGACTGCCTGGATCAGTTGTTTGCGACGTTCGACATAGTTGATGCCACGGTCTTCCAGTTGGATGTCGACCAAAGTGGCGGCGATCGCACTAGATGAGTTCAGATTGTCGATCGCATAGCCGCCGATGAGCTTTTTCTTCGCCGCCTTGAGCTCGTCTTCGCTGACGCCCTCCTCCGACATTCGCCTGACCTCGGTGCGGATGAGGGAGAGCGTCTCTGCGGCCCGATCTGGCCGGGTCCCCGTATTGATGACGAGCGCCGAAGCATGATCGTTGTTCACGAGGGTGGTGTGGATGCCGTAAGCGAGGCCTCGCTTCTCGCGCACCTCATTCCAAAGCCTGGACGTGAACGAGTCTCCGCCGAGGATTTGGTTCATGAGATAGGCTGCGAAGAATTGCGGGTCTTTGCGGCTGATTCCCGGGTAAGCCAGGCTCAATTGCTCCTGAGGTAAGTCATACGGGACTCGAATTGCCCGCCCTAGCTTAGGCACCATGTCCGCAACCGGCGTCAGGGAGGAGGTAGCAGGCAGTCCGCCGAATATATGATCCAGATCGCGCTTGAGGGTGCCGGGATCGATCGCTCCCACCGCGGCAATGGTCAGATTGCTGCGCGCCAAAATCCGCTTATGAAGCGCCTTCAGATCGGAGGTCTTGACGGCGGCGAGTGTTTGCTCGGTACCCTCGGGCCGCCGCGAATACGGATGATCGCCATAGATCGCCTTCATCCATGCGACGTGTGCCGCCATTTCGGGATCATTGGCTTCCGCAATGATGCCGGAGACGATTTGGGCGCGAATGCGGTCCACTGGCGCCTGGTCGAAGCGCGGCTGTTCGATTGCTAACCGAAGAAGTTCGAACGCATCGTCCTTGCGGTCGGCAAGCACTCGAATATAGCCATGGACGGCATCGCGCCCGGCCTTGAAGAACATCTCGGCGCCAGCATCGTCCAGCCGCTCCTGGAAGGCATCGCTGTCAAGGTCACCGGCCCCTTCCTCGAACAACCCAGTCATCAGATTCACAAGGCCTTCCTTACCGGACGGATCCTGCGCGCTGCCGCCCCGGAATGCAAAACGAATGGTGATGATCGGTAGCGAATAATCCGGCACCAACCACGCCTTTATCCCGCTCGATGTCTTGACCTCCTCAATGGCCATGCCCGCGAGAGCTGGCATCGCGGCAAGGCCCACCATTAGGTATGCCATGACCACTATTAGTATGGCGCCGATTGGCTGTCGGTTGAACATGATCATCGGCTTTTATCTCCTGCGGCAGCGCTTTTCCGGGGCAGCAGATATGCCGCGACCGACCGGTCCGGGTTAAGGTATTTCCTGGCAACCGCCTGAACCTCTGCCGCCGCTACGGCGCGGATTCTTAACGGCCATTCGTCCACGTCGTACGCGGTATTACCGGTTGCAAGCGCCGCCCCGTAAATATTGGCCATTCCCAACTGGCTGTCGCGTGCGAAGACCATGGAGCGCACCAAGCGGTTTTTGGCCTTCTCGAGCTCGACATCGGTAACGCCGTACTCGATGATTTTCCGAACTTCAGCGTCGATCGCGTCCTCCACCGCCTCGATCTTCGCTTCGCCCCGCGGCGAGCCATAAAGCGTGAAGCTCGACGGATCGAGCGACCTTCCGTTGAAATAGGCGCCGCCCGAGGAGGCTATTCCCTGTTTAACCACCAATTGCTGATAGATCCGGCTGCGGTTTCCTCCGCCGAGAATCTCCGACAGGATATCGAGCGCTTCCGCTTCGCCCGGCTCGGCCGTTCCATAGGACGTCGTCACCCATGACTTTTCGTAGGTCGGCACGGTCACGCGCCGATCAGTGAGTACCACGGTCCGTTTAGTGTTCTGCTCCGGCTCCCGTGGCCTTACCCGCTCCGGAAGGTCTTGACCGCGCGGCAGGGCGCCGAAAGTCTTGTCAGCTAGCCGCCACACCGTCCCGGCGTCCACGTCGCCAGCCACGACCAAGACGGCGTTGTTCGGGGCATAGTAGCGATCGTAGAACGCCAGGGCGTCCCCGCAATTAAGCTGTTCCATTTCGTGCATCCAGCCGAGCGTCGGGATGCGGTAAGGATGGTTCTGATACAGGGTTGCCTGCATCTCCTCCTCCAGAAGCTGCTCCGGATTGTTCTCGACGCGCCAGCGCCGCTCCTCAAGAATGACATCGCGCTCGGGCAAGATCACTGCGTCGGTGAGTGCGAGATGGCGCATCCGGTCAGCTTCAAATTCCATCATTGTTCCGAGCGCTTCCGGCGTGACGGTCTGATAGTAGGCGGTGTAGTCGGATGACGTGAAGGCGTTCTCCTCACCGCCGATCTCCGCGACCTTTGCGCCAAACTCGCCTGGCGGATGCTTCTTCGTGCCCTTGAACATCAGATGCTCCAGGAAATGAGCGATGCCGGATTTGCCGGGTGGCTCATCGGCGCTGCCGACCTTGTACCAGACCATCTGCGTGACGATGGGCGCCCGGTGATCGGGTATGACGACCACCTCCATGCCGTTGGTCAGCATGAAATTTGCAATCTCGGCTTCGGGACGCGGGACCTCGACCGCCGCCACTTCCGAGGTCATCAGAGGTTGCAACGCGACCATACTCAGGGCAAATGCACGTATGCGCGAAACCAGTCGCGCATGGTTCATCCGCCACCAGGGCAAAAGCGCCTGTGCAGTCTTGGCTCGAACGTTGCTTCGCGAGTACCGCCTCTTCCTTCGTCTGCACCTGGAACGTGCTGCGGTAAGGTGGCCGGGCGCAGGCCTCTGCATAAAGCATTGTGCTGACATCTAGACATTCTCCGCACGATTATCGTCGTTGATAACGCGTCTGCAGAGCAACGTGCGTGCCGAACGAAAAACGGTTTAAATACAGGCTTATCGATCGAACCGGCCATGTAAGCATCCCGACATTGTCGTAGGTCGGACAATGGCAGCCAGTTTGAGCTGTTTCACACCTGGTTGCCAAAAGTGGGCCTAGCAGCGACGGGCTCGGCACCTAGACTCTCGAGTCAGCTTTCTGGATTGTAGCCGCCATGGCTGCGCTTCCTTTAGAACGGCCAGAAGTCACCCTGGCGGTGGGAGTTTTGACCGCCGCGGCCTCGGGACTAGTTGAGCATGACCACTAAACGCTTGAGAACCTACTATGCCTCCTGAGGCGAGTGGTACCGCACGCTGGTTTTTCTGCTGCAAAGCTGAGTCTGCGGGTTTTGCTGACATGTTCATAGTGGAGGTGGAAGACAAGCGCGTCCATGCGTTTTGAAGGCCTGAGTCCTGGCGAGCATTGAGTCATCGCCGATCCCACGTGACGCAGCGCGAGACTTCCCTGAGAGGTGCCTTTTTTCTGTTCAAATGATCTGGATCAAAGACGCGTGCGTATGGATGCGAAATCGTTGTCGTGTCAACTCCTTATCGCAGTTGCTGAGATCATGCCCGCGCCACATTCCCGTGAATCTGTTAGAATCGTCGTGAAGTGATGCCGCCTGTCGCCCTTACGCTCATCATCGTGCAGGACGCCTGGTGAGACGCTCAAAGACATAAACGATCTCAACTGAAACGGACGACCTGGAGACGACTGCAGCGCCCTGCGACGAATGCAGGAGATGGTGTCACCTAAGGAGCTTCTTGATGGATGCGAGCATTGATCGGGCACCACCGTTTCCGGTGACGAAGCACTCGACCGCCAAGGCATTCCTGGCCATGATCAAGAATCCGCTGGACGCACTGCCTCCGGCCGTGTTCAAGGAGCCCATTGTCTTTACCGGGCGGTTGGGCAATCTGCAGGTGTATCTGACCGACCCGGTCCTTATCCACGAGACGCTTGTGGAGAATGCGGACCGCCTTAGCAAGGGCGAGCATATTAGGCGCACGCTGGGGCCTGCGTTAGGCCGAGGTTTGCTAACTGGCGACGGTGCGCACTGGAAATGGCAGCGACAGTCGGTGGCCGCCGCTTTCCGGCACGAAAGGCTTCTTGAACTCCAGCCTGCGATGATCGCCGCCGCTGAAGAAACCAAAGCCCGCTGGCTTCGGCGGCGCGGCGAAGTTCTGGACGTGGGCCATGAGATGATGCGCACGACCTTCGGCATCATTGTCGATACGATGATGTCGGGCGGGCACGGCATCGATGTCGCTCGCGTCGAGCGGAGCGTAACGGATTTTCTTGAACCGAGTGGTTGGACATTCGCTTTTGGGATGATTGGCGCACCCGAGTGGCTGCCGTATCCAGGCCGCACGAAAGCACGCTCTGCCGTCGCTTTTCTCCGGGCGAGCCTAGCGGCGGTGATCGCGAAGCGCCGACAGCAACCGAATGAAAGGCATGACCTCGTCTCCATGATGTTGATGGCGTCTGACCCGGAATCCGGCCGTAGAATGAGCGACGAGGAGATCGTTGATAACCTGATGACCTTCATCACTGCGGGTCATGAGACGACAGCGCTCGGTCTGGCTTGGACACTTCACCTTCTCGGCCGGCATCCGGAAGATGAGGCGAAGGTCGTGAGGGAGATTACGCACGTTACTGGAGGCGGGCCAGTCCTCCCCGAACATCTGGCGCACCTCGTCTATACGAAGCAGGTGTTTTCGGAGGCCATGCGCCTCTTTCCGCCAGCGCCGATCATCACGCGGACGGCAATCGAAGATTTTCGGCTTGACCGGTACCTGATCCCCGAGGGTACGGTCTTTTTCATCCCCATCTATGCAGTGCACCGTAAACCTGACCTGTGGCGGGATCCAGAAAGCTTCGATCCTACGCGGTTCGAGCCGGAAAACGCCCGCACCCGCCACCGATATGCATATATGCCCTTTGGTGCGGGGCCACGCGTTTGCATTGGCAACGCCTTCGCTCTTATGGAAGCCGTTGCCGTGCTTGCTGTCCTGCTTCAGTCCTTCAAGTTGAATAACTGTACCGACACCCCGCCGCGGCGCGTGATGAAGGTCACGCTGCGGCCTCATCCAAACATCTTGATGTCGGTTCACCGGCGAAGGGAGTGATAAAGACGCATATGTCAGTAAGGATTGGATTTGTCGTCCCGATGAATGCCCCGGTCTTTGAAGGCTGGGGAGGATGATCAGGCTGCCGATTCGTGAGCCACGAACTGTTAAGGCTCAGGTAGCCGAGCGCCTGAATGAAGCCGTCATTTGTGTAGGCCTCCTAAAGGAAGTGGGGAAGGTGCTCCGTGATCTCTTCGAAGGTTTCGAAGGCTATCGGATAGGCTCCCTCGACCTTCTTCGTTCTCATGAAGCTTTTCGGCATTGGCGCAAGGATTGCCGCGGCGGATGTTCCTGTTCTTTGATAATCGTATCGAACGCCGCGGCGATCACGTCCCAACGCGGCGTCAGCCTTCGCGAAACGTATAGCTGTAGCCATTGATAGCTGGCGCACCACCGAGATGTGCGTAGAGAACCCGCGATCCTTCTGGGAAGAAGCCTTTCTTGATGAGATCGACCATTCCCTGCATCGATTTACCCTCGTAGACCGGATCAGTAATGATGCCCTCAAGCCGTGCACACAGGCGAATAGCCTCCTTCGTTTCCTCGGACGGAATGCCATAACACGGGTGTGCATACTCCTCGAGCAAGACCACATCGTCCTCAACGATTTCCATTCCTAGGTCGACCAGATTTGCTGTATGCCGGGCAATGCTTAGTACTTGCGCCTTGGTTTGGGCGGGAGTAGCCGAGGCATCGATACCAATCACGTTGCGCTGTCGGCCGTCTTTGGCGAATCCGACGAGCATGCCGGCATGGGTCGACCCGGTGACGGTGCATAATACAACGTAGTCGAAGGCAAACCCAAGTTGCTTCTCCTGAGCGCGCACCTCCTCCGCGAACCCTACGTAGCCGAGGCCGCCATAATTGTGAACGGAAGCCCCAGCAGGGATTGCATAAGGCGTGCCACCTCTTGATTTAACGTCCGCTAGCGCCTGTTCCCAACTGTGTCGGATACCAATGTCAAAGCCCCCGTCGACAAGGCGCACCTCTGCGCCCATGAGGCGGCTCAACAAAATGTTGCCGACCCGATCATAGACGGCGTCCTCATGCGGCACCCAGCTCTCCTGCACCAGGAGGCATTTCATGCCGATCTTGGCGGCGACGGCGGCAACCATCCGCGTGTGGTTCGACTGTACGCCGCCGATAGAAACGAGGGTGTCTGCCTTGGAGGCGATCGCCTCCGGAATGATATATTCGAGCTTGCGGAGCTTGTTTCCACCAAATGCAAGACCTGAGTTGCAGTCCTCGCGCTTGGCGTAGATCTCGACTTTATCTCCAAGGTGTTTACCGAGGCGATCAAGCTTTTCAATAGGCGTCGGTCCAAAGGTGAGCGGGTAGCGCTCAAATTTTTCTAGCATGTTCTCTCCAATCGAACCTAGTTTTGCGGCCCCTGCCCGTCGCGGCGATTCACCTTAGCGTCTTTCGTTGCTATGGCTCAAACCGCTTTCTTGTCGCAGCGGCGCGGTTCAGGATCAGCTTGCCAAATTAGATGTAGATGAAGTCCGAGGCGCTCAGCTGGGCCAGATCGGCTGCGCTGTGAAAGCTGGACACTTCCGCGAACTCGCTTAAGCTGTTCTCATCCGTGACGTAGGCCAGCTTGGCGCTTTCCGTCTCGCTTGTAATAGGCAATAATATCGCCGGTTGCCTCGCCCGAGATCGCAGTCGCAGCGTGAAGGCCAGAATCGAAACCGCGGTCGGTGATCACCATAACGTGCTCGCCTTTAGCACCCGCTGCCGGGCCGCTATAGAAGGTATCTACGACTGTGGCGCCGGGCTTGTTGTGAGCGATAAAGTTGCCTCCCTGGTGCGTCCCTGTAATGAAGGCGAAAGCATCTTCTGCCGGGTCGAAATCCACGACAGTGGCTTGGCCCGGCCCCCTGTCCCCTTTGGACTTCGGGTCATGCCATTGGAACTGGAACATATCGTCATCTCTGCCGCCGATCAGTCTATCCTTGCCGTCGCCGGCGACGAGGGTGTCGGTGCCGTCACCTCCATCGAGGAGGTCGTCGTCACCGGCCAAACGGATCGGACCCTGGCCCGTGTTGGACACCTGATCGATCTCTTGGTATCCAGAAAGGTAATCGTTCCCGACTCCGCCAAAAATTTTATCGTTGCCTTTGCCACGGTAAGCTTGATCATTGCCTTCGCGGCCACGAATGGTATCGAAGCCGCCTAAGCCGTAGATCCTTTCATTTTTCGTGGTGCCCGCGAGAAAGTTGTCGGCTGACGTACCGAAAACGGTCGTAGGAGACGCAGGAGGCGGAGGCGCGATGCCGGTCAATGGGCTGGGATCCCGCAGTGTCAAACCATCGTTAACGGGACGTGGTTCAAAAGTCGAAGTTTTGTTGAAGGCCATCTCTATCACGGATGGTGCTCTCCTTGTGCTATGGTCTCCCGATGCCACCCGGGCCTTTCTTTCATAGCCTCAGCCGGCGTAATCAGCGAAACGGTTTGTTTTGATGGAAGGCATCCATATGACGGATGCACTCACAATGTACGTCGCCCGTTGGTTCGGCGGTCTGATTGGATTGCCGCATCTGCGATGGAGGCGGGCAGGCATGTCGAATAGCTTTATCGATTGATTTTGGGGAGCTCGTCCTCACGGCGGTAGCTGCGGCAGCGAGATGTCGCGAAGCGGCATGCTTCGGTGTCAGTGCAGTCAGCGTGAGCCGCTGGCCAACACCCGAGTGTGGTGACGCCAGAGCTAAGGCGCTAGGGAGAGCCGGGCGGATGAGACCAGAGCCTACCGGATATCCTGAGGAACGTCAGGCCTGGTTGGATGTCCAGCCAGATCACCCCGCCTGATGGTCTTCATCGATGAAAATGTGCTGGAGAGGAATGGAGGAGTTCGTGGGAAGTAAGCTCTTTCTCAAGTGAGCGATCCTGTCCCGTGAAATGGTGTAGCAGCCGACATTGGTCGCCGTGCTCTCCGGCATGAGCCGGGATGATCAGCACTACGGCGGCAGGCGGATGTGCGGATCATCGCTTATTCGAATGACCGTGTGGCAGAAGAAGACATTCTCGCTGACCATTCCACTCGACACGGGGGTCGCGACCTCGCCACTCGCGGCCGTTCCTGGTTCTACAAGAGAGGATGGGTTAACCGCGAGAGAGCACAGAATCCGACCACACCGCGAGCGAAGCGGGCGAAGTGTGGACGAGCGCTCGGCTGGATTAAAGGTGCGATCCCGTCAATGAATGGCTCAGCCCTACGTCCAGGCAGAGACGTCTCGGGCACTCAGATCCTAACCACTAGCAACGGGTGCGCCCGCGGCCGAGGCACGCCCTCCTCACTCAGTCTCGGCCGCGTTTGATTTCGTGTTCGGCCGCTCCGGCCGGGCCCTTGCTGCCGCAGCTATTTCGTGGCGGAGCCAACGATGTTCCAGGTCGCGATGTGAACGCTCGTGCCAGATCAATGCAACGTCGTAGGGCGCCAGCTCCACGGGGGGATCGATAACCGTGAGCGGCAGCATGGCGGCGATCCGGCTTGCAACGCGATGCGGTACGACTAGCACTAAGTCGGTTGCCGCGATCACCACAGCCGCTGTCAGCAAATTGGAGACCACTATTGGATGGCGATCCGATAGTCCCAGCTTGATCAGCCCGTCATAGACCTGACCAAATCGGTCATTGGAGTCGGAGACGATGGAGGCGTGGCGCAACGCAGCAAAGGTCCCGATACTCCATTCTTGCTCCAGAGCTGGGTGGTCATGGCGAAGCAGGCAAGCAAAGCGGTCGGCGTAGAGCTTTCGCCGCAAGAAGCCGGGAGGTGCCGTACCGATCTGCCCGACAGCCAAATCGATGTCACCTTGCTCAAGTCGGCGCAGTGCACCCTCCAAGAGCGGATCGGTAACAATGTCTAGATGAGGCGCGCACTCGTGCAGACGCGGCAAAAGACGCGGCAGCACTATCAGCGCTTGATGATCGGGCATCGCGATTGTTGCCTTCCAGCGCGTGTCGCTCCGGGCAAAGCTGCGGGTTAGCATGTCGCGGATCGCCTTCAACACCGAGGGCAGCATTTTGGCCAAGCGTTCGGCCTGCGGCGTCCGAACCAAGCCGCTCGAGCCGCGAACCAAAAGATCGTCACCGAACATGCCACGCAGCCTTGACAACGCTCGGCTCATTGCCGGTTGACTTCGGCCGACATGTTGGGCCGCATGCGTGACGTTGCGGTACTGCAGTAGCGCTTCAAGCTCCACCAGCAGGTTTAGGTCGATTGATGCCAGGTTCGGCATCTGCCGTTGCTGCGCGGCATCATCTTCACCGATGATCGCAAGTGATCCCTTCCAAGCAGGTTGATCCATGATTTATTCTCCTCGGAGACTGATGTTCTAGGGCCAAATCCTAGGGCCCTCTGAGAGGGATGAAAGAACTTCCTTTGTCTCGTGTAGAATCACGAATTGCGAGTTGGATGGACGCGCTTTGGCCACTATGAGTGTTCAAGGGCGCCAGCGCGGCCCCGCCATTGCGCGGGCGTTCATCACAACCGTTCCTCCTGGAGCTGGCGTGTCTGAACTTCCACTTACGCCTGCGTATCACCAGTCCTTCTCTATCGAATTCCCCAAGAGTGGGAAAATTGACTTTTCGCATGGCTAGCATTCACGCCATGGATAGTACGCGTATCAATGCTCTAGTGATCAAATCTGCTCGTTTGCTCAACGGCAGGTGAGCAGCGCGTAAATAGCGCCTCACCTCTGATGTTGATAAACCTACATTGCCGTCATCCGGCTCGTGGCAGTCCGCAATTCGGCTTTGGTGACCACAGAGCGGGCGCCGCTTCGTTGCACTCCCTCGGAACGAGTTCCTCAACGATATCCGAAGCGCATGATGAGATACTCAGTTTGCATGGCGAGGAAAGGGCGGCGGGCAGTATTAGTTCCAATTCCTTCAACTATCGGAGAGATGCCATTGATGTCCGCGGCACGTCCAACCAAGATGATCCGACCCAGGCAGCACACTGCCGACGCGAAGGTGGCGGCGGCGCCACCGCGCTCTGCCGGCGAAGTGTGGATGCTTAGTGCGTTGTGCCCTCATCGCAGTTTGAACGGTGAAATGGTCGACGACAGGCGGCTGCTGCACGCAAAGTGGCGCGGTCACGTTGCGATCGATGCTCCCTGGTGCGCGCGGAAGCCGACCCGATGTCAAAGTCTGCGCGTCTCGGCATTTCGCAGTGTAGAGATCAGCTCAGTCGCGCATTGATGTCTACCGTTGTACATCATCTTGCCTGCCTCAGGCAGGGCAAGCGACCCATGGCCTGCTCTCTTTTGTCGTTGCATGGAGATCCGTGGCGGGCCCCGAGAACCCCAGCCGACGATGCCGATTCGGCAATGGAGTTTACTATTTGGATGTCAAACATCCGTACTGCGGATACATCGAAGCATGCGTTTTAAGGGCCTTGATCTCAATCTCCTTGTTGCGTTCGATGCTCTGACGACTAAACGAAGCGTCACCGAAGCGGCACGCAGCATCACTCTCAGTCAACCGGCCATGAGTTCCGCCCTCGCCCGGCTACGCGCCTTTTTCGGCGATGAGCTGTTTACAATGCGGGGCCGCGAACTTATCCCAACACCGCGTGCGGAAGCGCTTGCCCCTGCAGTTCGCGACGCACTCTCGCATATTCAGTTTTCCATCATTTCCTGGGACATCTTCAACCCGGCCATATCGCAGCGGCGTTTTAGGATCATTCTGTCCGATTTCATGACGCATATCTTCTTCGAGAAGGTTGTAGAGCGTGTGGCGCGGGAGGCTCCCGCCGTTGGCTTCGAATTGCTGTCTCCCGATGATGATCCCGATGAATTACTCCGACGTGGTGAAATCGATTTCCTCATCGTCCCGGAACTGTTTATGTCGAACGTGTATCCCCAAGCGACACTCTTCGACGAGACACTCGTCTGCGTGGGGTGCCCCACGAACCAGCAACTCTCGCAGCAACTTTCCTTCGAAAGATACATGTCGATGGGGCATGTTGTAGCCAAGTTCGGGAGCGCGCTGGCGCCCTCCATCGAAGAATCGTTATTGCTCAGGCACGTTATCGAGAAACGCATCGAGGTCGTCGCGCCAGCTTTTAGCTTGATCCCGCCGCTGCTATCGGGCACCAACCGAATAGCGACCATACCCTTGCGGCTCGCTCGCCATTTCGCAAAGACAATGCCCTTACGGATTGTGGAGCTTCCGCTGCCAGTTTCAGCATTCACCATGGCTGTCCAGTGGCCCGCCCTCCACGACAGGGATCAGGCAAGCATCTGGATGCGGGAAATCCTGCTACAGGAGGCTGCCCGCATAGCTGCTTCGAATAAGCCCGTCGGGACGCCCTGAATCCAAACGCATTCGAGGGTGCATTTTATCGATCGTGCCATGGGGCTGCGCGCTGTAAGGTGAATTACGCTACGGAAGGACACTCCTCGCCCGCCATCACACTAAATGGGTTCTTCGATTGATTCAGACTTGAACGATTGCACAGTACGCTGGTGCTAGGTCACCGCCGCTGGCGAGTTTCACTTCAATTGCGTTTAATGCAGGCAGTCACTACGCGGCGGAATGTCGACGTCGTCCCTTCACTAGGTCGAGGTAGGCCTGCGCGTCACTTTTCAATCCGACGCGGGACCTGGCGTAACTCGGCGCGCGCCAGCGTCAATCGACGTGATGTTCGATCTCCGGAATGCCTGGTCCGCGGAACAGGCTCGTAGTAGCGATCCGGAACTCCTCCTCCAGTCCAATACTCATGGTGCACACCGTATGGAACCGGCTTCACCGATAAAAACGTCCAAGTCGAGATCATTACGACACAGCGTGTCAATCAGATTGAGCACCCCCCCGGGCCAAGTGGAAATAACGCCGCAGTCTCTATGACCGTTGGTCGATGGCATTCATTAGAGTCCGATGAGTTGCTCGCTGATGCAGGCGCTCCGACGCGCCAGATGCCCTTTTCCATCCCCTTCTCCGTCGACTTTGGCCCATGCGGGCCGGGCTTGGGGGGTGACAATCCGCCAGGCCTTGCCTTTCTCTTTGCAGTCTTCAAATCAAGCATTCCAGTTCCCGCAGCAATCTGCGATTAACTGCTGCCGAGGTCGGGATGGCGCGTCGTTAAAAAGACCGAAAACGCTTAGTGCTTTGGACATCTCTGCGAGCGCAGATAAACAGACCAGAAAGAAGACGCTTCCGATATAAGCTATTTGCAGAAGCAGCGAATGAGCGAGCGTCACGACAAACAAGCTGCGAACAGGATGTGAGACCACATAGATAGCGAGAGCATTCGTGCACAGGAGCAAGCAAAAGATGTGAGGAAAGTTCCTGAACGGCACTGCGGTTCTCCTGGTTTTCTGCTGAATGGTCAGGTCGACAGGCCTAACTGACCGGACGTTTTTCTCGGCCGATGGCTATGATCTCGCTCTGGCCGGTCGGGAAAGGCATGGTTCGTGCGATTCCATCTTTGCGGTTCCAGCGTGCGACTGCAGCTTCGAACCGCATTCTTGAGGGTTTCATACTCTGCCGTGAACATAGGCTCCATTTACGCCCGTGCCACGTCCGGATAAGCTTCGATGACACGGGCCGCATCGTTGACCAGCTTCGCGCCCGTCTTAGCGAGTTTGCGAAGAGTACTGAAGCCAAATCGGTGAATGTCACGCAGGGTTTTCGACAGAACGACGAGCCGTCTGGTCGTAAAAAGCACGCGGCCGAAGCCGCCATGATTGATTTCCATGGTTCTCAATACCAGCAAGCCGGAGCGCTCTTCGATCGCGATACCGACGGCCCGGTAAAAGACATCGAGCCTCCACAGAACGCCCGGATCAGGATCGCCTATGATTGGAATGGTACAGCGCTTTTCCTCAGGGACGGTAAAGTAGGCGAGCAGGTCAGTGTCGCACTTTTCCTTCCATGACCCGTAGGAATCCTGAGCGCGAATTAACCGCACCAGGCATTTGATGAAAGGAGTGGCAACGGCCTTGTTGTCGCCCAGAACCGAAGTAACCGTGGGATCCGATAGTGTCGCCATCGTTCAGTCCTCATTCTTAAGGTACCTTTGCTCGCCTATCCATGTGTCCTTCGGGTGCCGTCCAATGCTAATGCGAGCTAACCGCCCCCAATCATGCAAAATGCGTTCCCAGCCATGCGCATCAGGAATGGTCAGAGTCACACCTTCTTTGCCTGGTCCTTTCGACAGCTCTCCGATTGCACCTAGCCCGCCAAACCAGAAAAAGTACGCTTCCGAAGTAGGCAACTTGAAGAAACAGCGAAGTACCGAATGTTGTAATGATTACTCTGCGCATCGAATGCGAGACGAAGTAGACCATTAGAGCGTTGGCGCACAGGACCAATCGCAGGACTCGAGAAAAGATTCTGAAGGGCAACGCCGTTCTCCCGGTTGGTCCGTCAGCTCAAGCAACAGTCTTGTCAGCCGCGACGTGGGTCTGGCAGTTTTTCGGGCAAACGCGGGCGCATGCTCCGCAGCCGATGCACCGTCCGGGCTGGTCGACGACCATGATCATACGACTGAGTTCGCCATCGAAGTCGTCGTCCTCTCCATCGCAGACACCGAGGATTTCACCGGATTCGTCGATGCCGTGCAAGTGCATGACCTGGCGCGAGCAGACCTTGAAGCAGCGGCCGCAACCAATGCAGGTCATGCCATCGATAGCCGTCAGATATTCCGGCATCCATGTGGAGCCGTCGCGGGTAAAGAAATGACTTGTCATCGTTAGTTCTCCAACGCAGGCGCTCTCTCTCCACACCGGTCACCCGCGAAAATCCTGGTATGTCTTCGAAGATCTGACATGACATCATCCGTCGAAACCGGTCTCGTCCGCCTGCCCCAGCTTATCGGGGGCGGTTGCTGATCATCGGTGGCCAATTGCAATAGCTTGCCGAGGTATTTTTCGAGCCTCGCCCTTTGGAACGGTCGCGGCAGCGGGACCGGTGGGGGCATGGGGGAGGAGTGGCCCCGCTGCCTGACGTCGGCCCCCGGGGACGGGGGGCCGGCGGTTCATCATAGGCTAGGTCGACCGTCACTCGCGCCACTTCGGGATACGCACGGATGGCGGTGATCGCATTGTCGACCAGTTTCGCACCGGTCTCCGGCGAGCTTCCGAGGCTTATGGAAGCCCAACCGGTGGACTCGCGCAGTATTTTCATGAATACGATCGGGTCCGGTCGTGAGAAGCGCGCACCCCGGATTCCGCGTGGGCCATAGGCGAAGCCACCAACCGGCGCGCGCTTCGATTGCCAGCGCGACAGCGGTGTAGCAGGTATTGAGCTTCCGCAGCACGTCCGGATCGGAATCGCCGGTGATCGGGATTGTCCAGCGCTGCCGCGCGGTCCTGCGCCTTTGGGTTCAGGATCAGGCGGCGGGGCTCGGCTCTCGCGTTGATCCCGAAGATATGGACCTTCGATCCGAGGCCGACGACGGCGACGAGCGTATGTTGGCTGTTGGTGCATGCGCCGATGCCCTCCTACCAGCAGAATGCGATCTGACAGAGATCTGCCATGGTACTTTCCTTCATTGGCACCCTACCGATCGGCAGCTTTCGCCGCCTCAGTGGAATGCCTTCAAGACTCGTGCCAGTTGGCTGCTCGAGCTAAAAAGGAAATTTGTTACCTACTGTCAGACATTTAGCCAGGGGCAAAAAGGGCTGGTCAACAAGCCTGTGTCGCTTGCCCGACAAAGGTGTCGAAGCGACTGTTTGAAACCCTACACATTGCTCTCGCGGCGGCTGCCGAGCTAGAGGCGCTGACGCCTATCAGTGGAGGGCGAAGGATCGTATCCCAGCGGCCCAAACTCAGTCAGGCGTTCCAATTGCCACCTCCGTGCCGTCTGGCAGCGAGGCATGTTCACATGCCACCTGCCGGAGAAGGCCTCAGGACACCAGTTTCCAGTCTTATTCCGGCATGTAAGCAGCAGCAGGGGGTCGAACACCGCCATGTTGCCAACTCGACACAGCCGACAGCGCCGCGTCCTGCCGTATCGAATAGGGTAGTCTCGAGTGGAATTTGTCGGCGCGCCGGGCAAATGTGCCTGGCAGCCGGAAGACGGCCAAGGAGATGGTCGGGCGACCCTTCACTATCCGAGGCTGGCACAGTGCTTGCTGGTGATCCTGGGCAGGCAAGCGGCAGGGCCTCAGTCAGGCTGCTCGCCCGACAACCGACATCTACAGATTCGGATGGAGCCCAGATGAGGAGCAGCAAGGAATGACGTGCATTGTCGGTCTAATCAGCAACGGGTCAGTGCACATCGGGGGCGATAGCGCTGGTGTGGACGGCCTCTCACTTACGGTCCGTGCCGATCGCAAAGTCTTCCGTAACCAAGACTTCATCTTCGGATTTACGACTTCATTTAGAGTGGGCCAACTGTTGGCGCACTCCTTCAAGCCGCCAAAGAGGCATCCGGAAAAGGATGTCTACGCTTTTATGGTGACAGAGTTCATCGATGCGCTCCGCCAGTGCCTGAAGGCTGGTGGCTGCGCACAGCGCTACTACGAAGTCGAACGTGGCGGCACCTTCCTCGTCGGCTACGCGGGACGCCTCTTCCAGATCCGCGGGGACTACCAGGTCGCGGAGCCGGTCGATGGTTTCGACGCCTGTGGATGCGGGAGCCAGATAGCACTGGGTGCGCTCTTCGCATCCTCAGATGCTCCGCCTCGCGAAAGGTTGGAGATAGCTCTCAATGCGGCTGAGCGTTTCTGTGCCGGCGTACGCGGCCCCTTTCATTTCGAGTCCCTTGCATCGCCCGAGTGAAGAAGGTCAATTTCTGCGATCCCTTGCGGCTGTCTGTTAAGGCAAATTCTAATGGTCTTCGTTAATGGCCCAGAGCCTTAGCGAGCGCTGTCGGCCGGCGTGATTGTGAGGCCGGGAGCTGCCGGAAAGAGAATTTGCCACCAACATGCAGGAGCCAGGGCGATCCTAAAACATGTCAAATTCAATTGAGCTCATGCGATTTGTTTAGAAGGAAAGCCCTCCGCCGGGGCGGCGGAACGCAGTTCCATACGTGTTTTGCGGATCAAACGAAGGTGAAGTCCCACGCGCTCAGGCCGAGCGCGGCAAGATCGGCCTGGCTATGGATACCGCCGATATGAGCGAAATCTTCCGCATGGTTTTCGGAGGTGACATACGCCAGATGCGCCGATTGGGTGCCCGGATTATAGTACACCATAATGTCGCCGGCGTGCTCACCGGAGATATCTCGCGCGACATCGGAGCCATTGAGGTAAGATTCGGTGATCACCACCACGTGCTCGCCGTTCGCACCTGAGGCCGCGCCGCTGTAGAACGTGTCCACGCCAGACCGCGAACTAGCGTGGCTGACGAAGTTCGCGCTGGAACCGTCGCTATAATAGCCCGCCGCATCGAAGGCGAAAGTATCCTGCGTCGGGTCGAAATCCACGATGGTGGTGTTGTCCGGGTTCGGACCGTACGATGGGTCAACCCCGGGGACCGGGTCGTGGAATTGAAACACAAAGGTGTCTTGGCCGTCGCCGCCGGTCAGCTGATCCCTGCCGTCACTGGCAAAGAGGACATCGTCGCCGGGACCGCCGTAGAGCTTGTCGTTGTCCTGACCGCCCACGCGCGGTCTGTCGCGGCCATTGTCTCCGTAAAGATAGTCGTTGCCCGCGTCGCCGAAGACATGGTCATTGCCTTCGCCACCAAAGACTCGGTCATTGCCTTCGCCCGCCGAGATGGAGTCGTTTCCGCGAGCACCGTCAATCCAGTCATTGCCGGAGGGCTCGATGAGCAGATCGTCACCATTGCTGCCGAGAAGGCTGTTGTCATGTGGACCACCTTGGATTAGCACTGCTGATACTCCTTGTGGGTTAACACCTCAACACCATCTCCTTTACCCCTTATCAGACCATTGGAGTAATCGATTGATTTGATCGGACCCATCCACATTTCGGATGTCTCAGTGCGTTTCACTCGCAGCTTCGAGGGATCGACGCGGCGCGACACGGGATCATGCATGCGGTGCCGCGAGCCGGTGGTGGTGGCGCAATAAACAGATGGGCAGGCGAGATCCTGCTTCCTCGATGAAAATTGCCGTATCATCCTTCATGGTTCGCCCTCGCTAAGCTCGGGGCCCGGCTCCGGGCCCGATCCAGAGGAAGCCCCGCGCGCAGCTTATTCCGGGGGCGAGCCACCTTCACGAGACGAACACACGGTCTAGTGTTTGCACTAGGACTTGCAGCCCTCAGCCTAACTCCGCAAGGCGGCCATTACCGGAGGGGCACGCCAGGCCCGCCTTTGGGCGACATGCATCAGCGAGTTCTTTGGCCGAAGACGAAGCCAAGCTTGCGAGTGGTGCTGGAGCACGCAGCGTCGCCACCTGCGGTTTTCTCAACAAGGCCAACCACGGCGGCGACAGGCGCCTGCCGTAGCGTACATACGACCGAAAGGTGGCGCTCACCAAGTCACTCGCGGCGGATCGAGATCGGGCTGACGATAGAGGTCGATTGCAGCAATTCAATCAGCACACGTTCGGCCTCTCCCTGTTCGGGCACAGCCTAGTCCGGAATGGCAAGTGCGCATCTGGAGGCGGCGATTGTGAGCCGCGTCGCTGCCGTCTCTCGCGCATGCATTAGTGCATCCCCAGTGGCCGTCCGCAAAGCATTGAATGATATGATCGCATCCGTAAAAAGCCGGTGCCGTTCGCCTCCAGCCCTCATGGTTGTTATCCAGCTTATCCGGGGCGATCTGCTAACCATCGGTGGCGCATCGCAGCATCTTACCGAGGCATGTCCGCCTCAGGTTTCGGGCGTGACGGCAGCGGGACCGGGGAGTGGATGGAGAGATCAGCCCCGCTGCCCACGTCGACCCTCAAGCGCAGAGAGGGCCGGCGATTCATCATTGCCGGATCGATCGTCAGGCCCGCGCCACTTCGGGATAGGCTTCGATCGCGGCGATCGCATCGTCCACTAGCTTTGCACCGGCCTCGGCGAGCTTCCGAAGCGTCGCGAAGCCGAATCGGTGGACGTCGCGCACTGTTTTTGAAAATACGACCAGCCGCCCGGTCGTGAGAAGCACTCGTCCGAAGCCTTCATGGCTGATCATCATGGTCGGAGACGCCACCAATCCGGTGCGCGCTTCGATTGTAAGCCCGACGGCGGTGTAAAAGATATTGAGCCTCAACATCACGTCCGGATCGGGATCGCCGATGATCGGGATTTCACGACGCTGCTGCTCGGTGACGATGAAGTGGGCCAACAGCTGCGCGTCCGATACGCCGTCCTGCGACCCATAGGTATCCTGAGCGCGGATCAGCCGCGCAAGGCATCTGACAAAGGGGGTCGCAAGGGCCGCCTCGTCCTCGCTGACAGCAGGCGTGCCCGCGGTGATCGACATTTTTCTCATGGTTCAGTCCTCGTCCTCGAACGGCTTTTTCTCGCCGACGCCTGCTTGCGCCAACACCTTTCGCAACCACGGCGGAGGAGTTGTCCTGAGCATTTGCTGGGTCCGCGAAAGTACGTCTTGAATGGGTTCGGCTTGCCCCACTTTTATCGGATGAATTTTCGCCGATATGACCTTGGCTGCGGAAGGTCCGCCGATAGCCCGACAAAAGAGGAGGTGACAGCCTCTCAACGCGTTCACCTTCGGGGTGATGCGGTCATCGCCCTCGGTCCGATGCTTCCCGGTCTCGCTGGAGACGTCATCGAAGCTCACCGCTTCCACGAAATCCCAACCGTCGGGAGTCACGTCGTAGACTGCAAAGTGCTTGGCCGATCCGAAATGGGCGTTAAGCGCTTTCATGTCCTGCGTCGCGATAGCTATGCGCAATGCGCCGGGACGCCGGGGGTGAATCTCGTCAGTGACGAGTGAGAGGCGACGAAGGGAAGTCATCCGGCATTTCTCCGCTTCCGCAATCCGTCGAGTATTTCAGGCGACGGCATGCGCTGGTTGGCCTGGAAGACATTGGCCGCCTCGAAGATCAGGTCGCGCGTTCCCTGATAGAGAACTGTAAGCTTGTGCTGACTGCCGAGACGGTCAAATACCGGGAAGCCGACGCGCAGGAGAGGAATGCCGAGGCGCTCCGCCACCTGGCGCCCGTGCGAATGGGTAACGACAAGGTCAGCGTCACTGGCTAGATCTTCGAAATCGCCAAGATCGCCGATCTGGATCGACGCGGCCGGCACTTTCTCGAGAATTTTTGACGCACCGGTAGTGGTAACGGCCGAAATGATCTCGGCGCCAAGCCCAATGAAGAAGGTGGCGAGCTGGTACAACTGGTCCGGCTCGGCGGCGATCGCAATCTTCTTGCCGGCGAAATGGAAATGTCCGTCGAGCAGTGCGTCCTGCAGCTGTGCGCGGCAACGGTGGATTTTCGGCGGTGCCACCACGCCGGAGATCTCGGAAAGAAGCGAGACGAACCGGTCGACGTTCTTCAATCCGGTTAGCGACTGGAATACGGCGTAAGGCACACCCGTTAACTTCTGCAGCAGTTCCGCAGGGCGCCGCATATGCTCGCCGACTCCGATGCACTGCACTGCCGTTCCCAACTCATGGATGTCCTCAACACTGGTGCCGCCATAGGTGGTAGGCATCCAGCGATCGGGTACCGTGCCGTCGAGCGAGCCGGAAACGTCCGGAAGGATCACCGGCTTGAGCCCGAAACTTTCCACCAACTCGCGCAAGTGCTCGATATCAGCGACCGTGAGATGCCAGCCGGGGAGAATTGCGACCTTCTTCCGCTTCCGCGGTTGCTCGCCAGGCTTTGTAATCCTCTCGATGATTGTTGCCTTTCTCGAGGGACGCGCCTGCTGGCCCCGCCGTGTAATGCGTTGGATCATCGCGGTGACAGCCTTGGCCCAGCCCTCCTCCAGGGCGCCATCGAAATCCGGCGTGTTTGCCAGTACGATCTCCGTGCCTGCAAGTTCCTCCGCGCGCATCATTTTGATGTTGGCGATTTGCCTTTCGAAATCTTCAGAACGGGTTTCCGCCAGTGCTGTCGTGCAGATGCCGATCAGCTTCGGGTTCGCGCGTTTCTTCAAGTTGAGGATCGCCTCTTCCAGGTGGCCTTCCCCCCCCATGACTGTTGCCAATTCGTCCATCGCCGTAGTCTGCAGAGGGACCGTTTCCTTGAAGTGGCGTACGCACAGCACTAGCGCGAAGCTGGTGCAGCCTTGGCTGCCGTGGAATAGCGGTACCGCACCATCCACCCCAAGAAAGGCTAACGCGGCACCCAGCGGCTGGGACGACTTGAGCGGATTGACCGCCGCTGATTTCGTTTGGGGATGGATGTGCACCATTGGCTTTCCTCAACATTCGGCGAAGTCGCCGGCGTCGAGCCGGCGAGTTTTTAAGGGCGCGACACTCACAGTCTCGGTGTGCGCGTGCGGACTGGACAGTTGTTCCTCCACAGCAGGATCATCTTCCCATGGTGCCGGCTCTCGCACGTCGGACCAGACAGGGTTGTGAATGGCGAGGTCGATCTGGCGCACGAGTTCCACCATGCCATCATAGCCGGCATAGGGATGGTGGCGCTCCTGGTTGATATCAAGCCAAGGTGTCTTGGCCTTCAACGCGATGAACTGGGTGCGCCCGCCCGATAGCATGATATCGGCCTTTTGTTCCGAGAGCATGGCGTACAGCTCTCGAGGCGCTATCGACTCGAACATATGGTGCTCTTCCTTCAGCACCTGCTTGATGCGCTCCTTGTCTTCGACTGTCGATTTCTTGACTGAGGTGCCAACGACCTCCATGCCGATCTCTATCAGCGCATGAACAAGCGACCAGGACTTCACGCCGCCGCTGTTGATGAGAACCCGCTTGCCTTTGAGCCGCGGGCGGTATGCTTCAAGCCTTTTCCACGCAATCGCCTCCTCCTCTGCGATGAGTTTATCGGTGCGGTCGAGGATCTCTGTGTTGGCACCTTTCTTTACGAGCAGCTCAGCAATCCGCCGGAGTGCTTCCGAGGTGGCGGTGATGCCGTAGAAGGACCCCTCGAAAAAGGGGATTTGCCAGCGCTCTTCCATTTTGCGGGCAAGCTTGATGAGTGCCGTCGAGCACACCAACATGGCTGCCCGTGCGCGGTGTGAGGAGGCAACATCCCGGTAGCGGGCGTCGCCCGGAATGCAGGCGCGAACACGGATGCCAAGCCTGTCCAAGAGTGGCTTTACCAACCAGAACTCGCCAGACAGGTTGAACTCTCCAAGGATATTGATGTCGTAAGGGCCGGCGTCATCAGGCTCCACCGTGCCGATGACATGATCCAGCAAAGCCTCGCCGGCGAGCTTGTTGCCAAGGTTCTTTGAACCGACGAAGCCCGGCGCATTGATCGGCACCACCGGTAAGCCGAATTTTTCCGCCGCGCGCTTGCAGACGGCCTGGATGTCGTCGCCGATGAGCGCCGTCACGCAAGTCGCATAGACAAAGATCGCCGGCGGCGCGTACGCTTCCTTGATCTGGCGGAGGGCGTGGAAGAGCCTCCGCTCGCTCTGCCCCATCATGATGTCGAGCTCGGTGAGATCTGTGGTGAAGCTGGTGCGCCACAGCATGGGACCGGACGACGCCGTACCTCGGTTGTCCCAGGAATTGCCTTCGCAGGCGAGTGGTGCGTGAACCAGATGTGCGACGTCGGTGATCGGCTGCAGCACGACCTTGGCACCATCGAAAGCGCAGCCGCCGGCTGCCGCACCTGGCGTCGGAGGTTTCGAACAGCCCTTTTTGCGGGTGCTGGCGTCCTTCCTGCGATTTCTCTCGCAGGCGGGTTCGACAAAGGCATCCTGGATTTTGGCAGCGAGCGAGGACACTTCCTTGACCTCCAACTTCTATAGGCAGGCCGGTCTTTGCCGGCAGTGGCATTTAACGCGTGAGGTCATATGAATAATCCGTCACACCAAGCTGCATCGACTCGCGATCGAGTTTGTCGAAGATCTTGTCGAGGATCGTTGTCAGGACACGCAGTCCGCCCTGGTAGCCCATGAGCGGAAAACGATGGTGATGGTGTCTGTCGAAGATCGGAAACATCAGCCGGACGAGTGGCGTGCCGGTATCGCGCTCGAGATACTTGCCGTAGGAATTGCCGATCAGCAGGTCCACCGGCTCGGTGAAGAGCAGCGAACGCATCGCCCACAGATCCTTTCCAGGCCAGACTTGGGCATCCTTGCCGAAGGGAGAAGCTGCAAGCAGTTCCTTCATCTCCGCTTCCCAGGCCGGCGTGCCGTTGGTGGCGAGGCAGTGGATCGGCTCGCCGCCGGTTTCCATGACAAAGCGGGCTACGGCGTAGACGAAGTCAGGATCGCCGTAAATCGCGTATTTCTTGCCGTGCAGCCAGGATTGGCTGTCGGCCATGGCGTCAATCAGCCGGCCGCGTTCCAGGCGGATTGTTTCGGGGATTTCTTTGCCGGATACCTCCGACACCTTCATCAGGAACTCGTCGGTTGCCTTGACCCCGAGCGGGTAGTGGAAGGAGGTGGTAGCCTGTTCGAACTCCCGGCAATACTCGAGCGTCTTGCGGGTATTGTAGTGCTGCAGCGACAGCGTCGCCTCCGCATTGAGTGCCGCTCTCACGTCTTTGATCTTCGTGCCTCCGTCGTACATGCGGAATTCGCCGTCGGACGGCGTATCGAACTGGTCGGAGGCATCCTGGATGAAGGTGTAGGACACGCCCATAAGGTTGAGCAGGCGCTTGAGCTCGCGATTGTTCCCGACGCAGAAGCCATCGAAGCCCGGGATGATGTTAATCGTGCCAGCCGCTTTCGTACGCTCCTTGCCTTTCCAGAAATGCTCCAGGATGCCTTTGACCATGGAGTCATAGCCGTCGACGTGGCTGCCGACGAAGGCGGGCGTGTGAGCAAATGGCACGTCAAATTCGGGAGGGACCGAGCCTTCGGTCCTGGCGTTCTCAATGAAACCATGCAGATCGTCACCGATGACCTCCGCCATACAGGTGGTAGAGACGGCAATCATCTTCGGATCGTAGAGCGCGTAAGTATTGGCGAGCCCGTCGACCATGTTCTTCAGACCGCCGAACACCGCCGCATCCTCCGTCATTGAGGACGAAACGGCCGATGACGGCTCTTTGAAATGCCGCGATAGGTGTGAACGGTAATATGCAACGCAGCCCTGGCTGCCATGGACGAAGGACATGGTCCGCTCGAATCCCGCCGCCGCGAACACGGCGCCGAGCGGCTGGCAGGCTTTGGCGGGGTTCACCACGAGCGCTTCGCGGGCAAGGTTCTTCTCGCGATATTCCCAGGTTTTGGTGTGTTCACTTTGCTCAGTGACGATCTGTTCGGCGTGGGGGCATTCGAAATTAAGCTTCTTCTCTGCGAGCATCTGCCTGTATTCCGGCTCGCGGAACAGGGGAGCATGGTCAAGAATTTTTTCGGCCGATTGCGGCATATTGGTCACCCTTTTTCATCTGGCCTCGTCGAACGGCGGCACAGAACACGTTCGAGACGTCTAGTCTCCCGCGGGTTCCTGCCCGCGGAAGACCAAGCTTTTATTCGGCTGCTAGCCGTTCCGCAGGCACTGTCGTTTTCTTCCAGGGCGCGTCGTAGAGGTCCCAGACCGGATTGTTGATGGCCAGATCCATGTCGCGGGCGAAGATGGCGAAGCCGTCATAGCCGTGGTATGGGCCGGAATAATCCCATGAGTGCATCTGGCGGAATGGTATGCCCATCTTCTGCACCGGGTACTTCTCCTTGATGCCGGAGCCGACAAGATCGGGACGAATCCTCTCGATGAACTTATCCAGTTCGTAACTGGTGGCGTCGTCATAGATCAGGGTGCCTTTCTTTGCGTAGTGGCCGGTGCGCTGATAGTCGTCGTTGTGGCCGAATTCGTAGCCGGTGCCCACGATCTGCATGCCGAGGTCTTCATAGGCGGTGATGACGTGACGGGGGCGCAAACCACCCACATAAAGCATCACTCTCTTGCCCTGGAGGCGCGGCCAATACTTCTCAACCACAGCATCGACCAATGGCTGGTACTTGGCGATGACCCTCTCGGCCCTTTCTTCAATTGTTGGGCCGAAATGCTTGGCTATCTTGCGCAGGGAATCTTCGATCTGGGATGGGCCGAAGAAATTATATTCCATCCAGGGGATGCCGTATTTTTCCTCCATGTGCCGGCAGATGTAGTTCATCGATCGGTAGCAATGGATGAGGTTGAGCTTGGCTTTCGGGGCACGTTCCATTTCCGCAAGCGTGGCATCTCCCGACCAGTTGCCGACGACGCGCAGCCCAATCTCCTCGAGCAGGATGCGCGAGGCCCAGGCGTCGCCGCCGATGTTATAGTCCCCGACGACGTTAACGTCGTAAGCGCCAGTTTCGAACTCGACTTCGTCCTTGTCGAAGACCCAGTCACGTATGGCATCATTGGCGATGTGGTGGCCGAGCGACTGCGAGACGCCACGGAAGCCTTCGCAGCGCACCGGCACGATTGTTTTTTTGTGCTCCTTGGCCTTCTTGCGAGACACCGCCTCGATGTCGTCACCAATGAGGCCGATCGGACATTCAGACTGAACGGTGATGCCCTTGCTCAGGGGAAACAGATCCTCGATCTCATCGATGATCTTTTCCAGCTTACCGTCGCCACCGAAGACGATGTCCTTCTCCTGAAAGTCGGAGGTGAACTGCATCGTCACGAATGTATCGACGCCTGTCGTGCCGACATAGTAGTTGCGCCGCTGCGACCAGGAATATTGACCGCAACCGACCGGTCCGTGCGAGACATGGACCATGTCCTTGACCGGGCCCCAGACCACGCCTTTCGAGCCGGCATAGGCGCAGCCGCGGATTGTCATCACGCCTGGAATGGACTTGATGTTCGACTTTACGTCGCATTCGGAGATCTGGCCTTCCTCGCCGACCTCCTCGCTGTCCGTTGCGACACTGAGGTGCTTCTGGCGACGCTTCGCCGCTTTGTTTGGGTACTGCGACAGCACTTGCGTGATAAGCTCCTCATGGAAAGCACTGTCATTCTCGTAATCGAGGCTCATTGGGCCTGCCCCCTTGTCGAGATTTGGGTGATGCCTCCAGGAAGAGGCACCGTTGGTGGAATATTGCGCCGGTTCAGTTCCGGACACTTCTGTGGCTGCAGTCACTGGGCAGCTGCTACCGCCGCTTCCTTGGCCTGGAGTTCTGCAAGCATCTGCTCGTCGGTCTTCATGATGCCGAAGTCGAGCAGCATGTCTTCCAATTCCTCCATGGTGATTGGGGTCGGGATGGTGCCTTGACCCGAATTGGCATGGATCTTCTCAGCTAGCGCGCGATACTCCGCCGCCTGTTTGGACTCCGGCGCATACTGGATAACCGTCATCTTCCTGAGCTCGGCATGCTGGACGATGTTGTCTCGTGGCACGAAGTGGATGAGCTTGGAATTGAGCTTGGCCGCCAGTGCCTCGGCGAGATCGAGTTCGCGGTCGGTCTGGCGCTCATTGCAAATCAGACCGCCGAGCCGCACGCCGCCCGAGTGGGCATATTTCAGGATCCCCTTGGCGATGTTGTTGGCGGCGTACAGTGCCATCATCTCACCGGACATTACGATGTAGATTTCCTGGGCCTTGTTTTCGCGGATCGGCATTGCGAAGCCGCCGCACACCACGTCGCCGAGCACGTCGTAGGAGACGTAGTCGACATCATCGTAGGCGCCGTTTTCTTCCAGGAAGTTGATCGACGTGATCACGCCGCGTCCGGCGCAACCGACGCCTGGCTCGGGGCCGCCGGACTCCACGCATTTGATGCCTTTGTATCCGACCTTCAGCACGTCCTCGACCTCGAGGTCTTCCACCGAACCTTCCTTTGCCGCGAGATGCAGTACCGTGTCCTGCGCCTTGGAGTTCAGGATGAGGCGGGTGGAGTCGGCCTTGGGGTCGCAGCCCACGATGAGGATCTTCTGCCCGAGGTCGACAAGAGCGGCGAGCGTATTTTGTGAGGTGGTGGACTTACCGATACCACCCTTCCCGTAAAATGCGATTTGACGCAGACCTGCCATGTTGCTTTCCTTCGCTGGTTCGAACCATTGCGGTTGCCCGCAACGTGATGCCGCCGGCAGCTTCCGCCGCCTGCGGAAGAATGGTTACAAAACCCGTGCCAACTCGGCGCAGTGGACAGAACAGAGGCTGGTTGTCCTTAGTTCTCAGCTGCTTAGATCGAAACGAGATCACCCTCATCACAAAGCAGATCTTGTCGCGGAACCGACAATTGTAGCCACAAATTGTCGTATAGCGTTGCCTCTCACACGTTGCGAACCCGACAAGATCATCCTGCCGACGGCTCTTCTCGGAGGCATTGTCAGCTCGAAGTGCCAGCCATCCGACAAGTCTGGTTCAGAGGGCTTTTTTTCGCCTGCACCAGATCAAGTATCGCGACTGATTTGGGCTGGCATCGGAGCTCACATGAGTATTGCCGCCTGAAGCCTGCTTGTCCGTCGTATTAATGTTATGCGAACTATGATGATCCACGAGCCAGCGCTTCACGAAGAGTTCAGCTGTAATGTGTGCCGACATCTGCGCCGCTGGCTTGAACTTGCCGGCACTCGGCGCCAGAGGGGAAGTGAGCTGACCTGAAAGTCAGGCACCATACACTTTCAAGCGTCCGCCTGCCCAAGAGACTTCTGGACTGCTGGGATGATCCTGTCTCCCCAGAGCTCTATCTGGCGCAGCATCGTCTTCTGGTCCAGATCCCCCAACTGGGTCTGAATTGCAATCTGGTCCGGCTTCAAGACGTCGATCTCCTCCAGAAGGCGATCAATCACGCGATTTATGCTGCCGATCGGCAGGTTCTTGCGCATGGTATCGAACGACAGATCCTGATGCGTCGGCGTCTCCTCCAACAGGTAGCCGTCCTGACTCTGTTGCCGACGCTGATGCAGTGCCTCGGACAGCCGGCGCTGGAAGCGGGCGTTATCGAGGTAGCTGTTGATTTCCGCGCTATCATCGCTGGCATAGCAGCAGCGCAGCAGCGATATCTTGGCGTCGCGGACCTTCTTGCCCTCGGATGCGGCAGCGGTCTCAATGATGCCGCGCAGCATGCCTAGAGTTTCCAAGCCGTCATGGAAGGCTGTGACGAAAAGGTTGTGTCCCTCACGATAGGCTCGGACGGCAGTTTTAGGGGACGCGGTAGCAATCCAGATCGGCGGCGTCGGCTTTTGCAGGGTGCGCACCGAAATCGCCGTTGGGGGTATCTGCATGTAGTGACCGCTGTGGGAGAATATCTTTTGCTTTAGACCCTTGAGCAAGATGTCGAGGTATTCTGAAAAGACGGCCGGCGCCTCATCTATATCGACGCCGAAGCGGTCGAATTCGAACTGCTGATATCCGGAACCAACGCCGAGTTCGAGTCGGCCGTTGGCAACGATGTCTGCAAAGCCGATTTCTGCTAGCAGGCGCTGCGGTTGATAGAGCGGCAGCACGCAGACTGCGGTGCCGAGGCGAATGGAACTCGTCAATCCGGCACAGTGGGCTACCATCAGCAAGGGCGACGGGACGAGGCTGTAGTTGTTGAAGTGGTGCTCGGCGAACCAAGCTGTGCTGAAACCAGCCTGCTCCGAAAGAGTGGTCTGCTCTATTGAGTTGCGGATGACGCTATCGGGAGATTGGTGATAGCCGCGCTGGGCGGCCAGAATAAAGGTTGCGAACTCCATGGTGTCTCCTTGTTTGCGGATAGGGACGTGCAGCTCGTGATTGGCCCGGGCGGTCAGTCCGCGCATCTAGTGCTTGGAACGGCCTCGATTCACGAGCATGCTCCCATCATCGACGAAACGACTGGTCGCCGGGTCTGATTGCGCCAGAGCGCCACAGCTGAAACGTGGAAATCCTCAGCTTCGAGTCGCCAAACCCAGTCGCCTCGCCGCTCGCCGACGCCACTTATTCTCCGCGGAAATCGTCCCATCGAGTTCGCTGGGGAACCCTGCGTCTCTGGACGCGGTCCAGCCTCCGTCCACGTGCAGGACCGAGCCGCTGATGTAGGAGGCATCAGACGAGGCCAGGAAGTAGGCAGCTTCGGCGACTTCTTCCGGGTCCCCGGCCCTACCCAAGGGGATCCCCTGTCCGAGCGATGTCTGGTCCATGCCGGTTGTCGTTTCCGACTGGATGCCGCCAGACGCGCGGATGTGGCCTGGAGCGACCGTGGCTGTCCGGATCCCAAGAGGCCCGAATTCGGCCGCCATGCACCGGGTAAGCATGTCTATGCCAGCATTGTATGCGCCGCGGGCATGACTCGTCGCGACAGGTAAGGGGCTGCAACTTGACCCGAGATTCAGGATTACGCTGCCAGGTCGCATCGATACCGCGGCCTCGCGCACGCAGGTGAAGGCACCAGTAAGATTGACATCGAGAATGTCTTTGAGGTCTCCCGGCGCCTCATCAATATCGGAGACGAGTGTGTCATTCATGCCAGCACCGTTGACGAAGACGTCGATGTGGCCGAAGCGCTCCCGCAATTCTTGGAAGAGCGCGACGACCTCGCTCTCGACTGTCCTGTCCACCCGTCTTGACAGGTGCCTGTCACCGAGCAAGTCAGCGAGCTTTGCCGCTGCACCACCGTCTCCATCAGCGATCACGACCGTGTCGCCGTTCGCGGCAAAGCGGTGAGCGATGGCCGCGCCTATGCCTTTAGCGCCGCCCATGACGACTACCGTTCGCGCATCGGTGCCTTCGATCGGGCGTGAGAGCTCTGCTCCGGGCGCCCCACCCCGCGCCGGGTACGCACCCCCCGGCTGGTTGAATGACATCCAGCCACCATCGACCACAAGCGTCGTTCCGGTGATGTAACCTGCCTGTTCGCTGGCCAGAAAACGCACAGCCCGCGCGATCTCGTCGGGACGAGCCAGTCGGCCTATTGGTACGCGGCGCCTTATTGCGCCGACGTCGACCTTGCCAGTTCGCTCTAGTTCCGCGACCATTGGCGTGCGAACGTAACCTGGCGCTACCGCTGTCACGCGGATGCCGCGCGAAGCCCATGCGCACGCCAGCGATTTCGTGATTGAGATCAGAGCCGCTTTCGAAGCGGCGTAGCCATTGCGCTTCGGGTTGCCAAGGAGGCCAGCCATCGAAGCAACATTGACGATGGCGGCGCCAGGTTTCATCAGCTTCGCGGCTTGGCACGCCATCGAATACGGCCCGATGAGGTTTACTGCTAGAGCGCGTTGAAAATCTTCGACACGAGTATCGGCGGTCGCAGCCATGGTAGGCCCTATCCCTGCATTATTGACAAGCACTCCAATGTGCGAGAATCGTTCTGCGAGAAGGGTATGGAATGCGACGACATCGTCCTCTCGCGACACGTCCAGCTCAAGGCCGAGGTGGGGCTGACCGAGATCACGGCCTAGTTCAATGACGCCGCTGCGCGGGAGGTCCACCGCGACGACAGTGTCTCCATTCGTAGCGAAAGTATCGACCAGCGCACGGCCGATACCCCCTGCGGCACCTGTGACGATGATGACCCGTCCCGACTGAACCGAGCAATCGTCAAGGCGCGTCCTCTCCGCACAAGCGCTGGCAGCAGGAAACGGAGCGTAGCGTCGTATCATGGTTCTTCTTCTCCACTGGCAATCGGGTTCTTTGGATGATTTTTCGGGGGAGTGCGCCGCTTCGAAAGTTCGTAGACGGGATCATTCGGATACGGTGCCCCAATCGGCTGGCGAAGACCGAACCGCTCTGTTTCCGAAGACGTCGGAGGCCTCTGTTCTTCGACCCAATCATAGACCACAGCGCGTTCGGCGATGCGCCACTCCCCTTCCCGTTTCTGAAACAGATCACAGTAGCGTCCGCACAGGAGCACCTGCTTCATCTCGCCTGACTCGTGGGGACCGCGCTGCAGCGCGGTGAAGTAGCTCTCGACGACGGCCTCTGCCGGGCCCAGGAACTCGATCATTATGTTTGCAAGCTGGTGGATGTTGCGCGGCTGGGTCTTGAAGTGGCTAAGCGCAAACTGAATGAACCCACCGGCAGAGCCGGAGTAACTCCCGTGATTGTCACGGGCATCGGGCCAATAGCAGCTGCGCAAAGCAGCCTCATCTGCCCGGTCGATTCCTCGACAGTAACGATAGAGACAGTCGCGGATTGCTTCTCGGTCGAAGAGTTGAGTTATGCTTGTTTGATTCATGGGCTCTATAGAGGTTCTGAACATCTATGAAGCGTGTCCACGGAGCAGGCTTTATCGGCAAGGATTCGCGCATCCGCCGCGCCATGCTCGCGCTCGGCCCGCAAGGATCGGAACACGGAGTCTTCGAGATTTCCCCAAAAGGGCTCTTCTACGGTCTTTCTCACCTTGTTCTTCCTTTCGTTTACGACGGTCCACTTTGAAGTGGCACTCGAACACTCGAGGCTGCAGGCGTGTGCTCACTGGCAACCTGCCGCCGCCGCCCAATGGGGCTAGTTCAAAGTTCATGCCAATTTGGCCGACAGGCCAGAACTGAACTTTATAGTTTCCTGTTCAGCTACTTAGCGCAAGGGCCCTAAACAAGCCTGTGTCGTAAGACCGACAAAGGCGACAGTCATCGTAAGGCCTTTCAAGCCGCTGTTAAGGGCACCGAGCGATGAGGCGTTCTGCGTGCTGGCCGGGGCCCGATCAGGCCCAAGTCAGAACGAGATCCTTGATCCCGAAGACATGACCGCCATGGGTAATCGGCGCAGTGCCTTCCTTGATGCGGAAAGCTGGGATGCGCGCCAACCATTCACGTAGGCCGATGACAATTTCTCGCCGTGCAAGGTGCGCTCCGAGGCAAAGGTGTGGACCATAGCCAAAGGCGGTGTGGTGGTTATCGTGTCGGGCCAGATCGATAGTGTTGGGGCACTCGAATTCATCGGGATCGCGATTACCAATCATCGTGGCGCAAGAAACATAATCACCCTTGCGGATCGGCACGCCTTCGAACTCGATGTCCTTCGTGGCCACGCGGATCATCTGAACGGTTGAATAGGCGCGCAGCAACTCTTCAGCGGCGAGCGCGACCCGATCCGGTTCATTCCGCAACAACTCCTGGTCCTTTGGATTGCGTGCAAGATAGGCCAAGTCAAAGGCTATGGCGGCTGCGACCGTGTCGAGTCCCGCGACCAAGAAAAGCACACCGATGCCACGGACTTCCTCTTCTGTTAAGGAGCGGCCCTCAATTTCCGCCTGCACGACGAAGGTCATGAAATCGACAGCTGGGGCCTTGCGGCGCCTCGCTGCAACTTCGTCAATGAAGGCAACGATCGATCGGGCTGCTGCCGTTCGCTTGTCCGCGTTGCCGTGGAGCAAATCGCTTACCCAGCCGACAAAGACTTCGGAGCGCCTCTGCGAAAGCCCCAGAAAGCTAAGGAAGACGCTGACCGTGAAGGGCACGGCAAAATCCTTCATGACGTCACAGCTGGTTTTCTCTGTCGCTATGCCGTCGATCAGCGCGCCTGCTCTGTCGCGGATAGTCGGCTCCAGTGCCACCACCCGCTTGGACGAGAACAGAGGTTCTAGCAGTGCACGAAACACGCCATGAGCCGGTGGATCCAGTTCGAGCGGGATGACCGGCCAGTGTTCGCCCAGTGCGGAGGCGAAGATGCTGCGATGGCTGGAAAAGGTCCCTGTATCCCGCAGCACCCGGCGCTGGTCTCTCGCGCGTGTGATGACCCAGGTGCCTCGTCCGTCGCGCGTGTTGTCAGGAGAGTAAAAGATAGGTGGGCCGTCATGAGCGCAAGCCACGGCAGCATGCGGATCCCCGTTAGGCGTCGGCGCCATGCCTGGCGAGGTGAAAAGACTGAAGTCCCGCACCAGTCCGGGCGGAACATGATCTGGAATGGGATTGGTCTTCACTCGCGTTCTCCTTCTGTCAAACACTCATCAACTGCGCCCGGACGCCGGCACGGTCTGGATCGTCGCCTTGCCTGCAAGGGCAGTTGCAAGCTGCGCTGGGGCAAGCTCGTTTTCCCATTTGGCCACCACAACCGTTGCAACCGCATTACCGATTAAGTTGGTGAGCGCCCGGCATTCGGACATGAAGCGGTCGATGCCGAGGATCAGCGCCATGCCGGCGACCGGTACCGACGGAACGACCGAGAGAGTGGCAGCCAGCGTGATGAAGCCGGCGCCGGTGATGCCGGCCGCACCCTTGGAGCTCAGCATGGCGACAAGCAAGAGCAGGATCTGGTCGCCGTAGGAGAGCGACGTATCGGTCGCTTGCGCGATGAAGAGCGCCGCAAGCGTCATGTAGATGTTGGTGCCGTCGAGGTTGAAGGAATAGCCGGTCGGGATGACGAGGCCGACCACCGAACGCTTGCAACCCGCCTTCTCCATCTTGTTCATGAGACCCGGCAGCGCGGCTTCGGAGGACGAGGTGCCGAGCACGAGCAGCAACTCCTCCTTGATGTAGCGGATGAGCGAGATGATCGAGAAGCCATTGTAGCGCGCCACCGCGCCGAGCACGACGAAGACGAACAGGAACGAGGTCAGGTAGAAGGTGCCGATCAGCATGGCCAGGTTGGCGATCGAGGCGATGCCGTACTTGCCGATGGTGAAAGCCATGGCGCCGAAGGCGCCGATCGGAGCGGCCTTCATGAGGATCGCGACGAGGCGGAAGATCGGCAGCGTCAGCGCCTGCAGGAAGTCGACGACGGGCTCGGCCTTCTTGCCGGCCGTGGCGAGCGAAATGCCGAAGAGCACTGAGATGAACAGCACCTGGAGGATGTCGCCTTCGGCGAAAGCACCGGCCAGCGTCGTCGGGATGACGTTTATCAAGAAGCCCGTAACCGACTGCTCATGGGCCTTCTCGGCATAGCTCGTGACCGCCTTCGCATCGAGCGAAGCCGGGTCGATATGCATGCCGGCGCCTGGCTGCACCACATTCGCGATCATCAGGCCGACGACGAGCGCCAGCGTCGAGAAGGTCAGAAAGTAGATCATCGCCTTGCCGGCGACGCGGCCGACCTTGGCGAGGTCGGTCATGCCGGCAATGCCGGTCGCGACCGTCAGGAAGATGACTGGCGCGATGATCATCTTGACGAGCTTGATGAAGGCGTCGCCGAGTGGCTTCAATTGGGTGCCGAGCTCGGGATAGAAATGCCCGAGCAGGATGCCCGCGGCGATCGCGGCCAGGACCTGGACATAGAGATGGCGATAAAAAGGTGTCTTGGCGCTGACCTCCGCGGAATGTTCTGCGATCAACATGATATCCTCCACATGGTGAATGCGTGTGTTGTCAACCGAGCATGATGAATTGGCGAAAAGGCCTCGCAGCGGTTACAGCCGGCGTAGGCGGCCCTATTTGACCTCCACGCGAACACTTTCGCCTTCCTCGGGGCAAAAGCAGCTCTCCAAGTCCTTGCATTCCCGGCAAGTGGGCGCCGTGCACAGCGAAAAGCCCTCAGCCTCACAGAGCTTGCGGTAAAGGTATCGCTTCCATCGCATGTTGTCGGTATTGCCGGCCGCAAGCGTTGGGAAATGTGTGGCGAGCAATCGGCTGAGTTCGACCCGATCGAAAAGACCAAGCTCCCTCCAGAGATGGTCGTGCCGCAGGGCACGGCGGGCTATGATCTTGGCGAAACGTACGCTTGCCGAATCGCCCGCTCGAGCATGCGCAAGCAGCAGATCCCGCAGAAGTTCCTCCTCCAGGCCGGGCTCCACATCGCTTACCTCTACCAAGCGAAATGCGTGAATAGTTGGGGCGGGGAAACTGCCGTTCAGAATGTCCCGCAGCTCGGCTTGCGTGAGGCCCGTTGCCTCTGTGGCAGTTGCCTCGCCGGCATCGATTTCCTCGAGTGCGCGCGAGAGGACACACGCAAGCACGTACTGATCGAAATCCATTTCGAGGTCTACAGGCGGCCAAGGCCCGAGGCCAAGCAGTTCAGATAATTGTCGCCAACCGGGCCGGTCGGACATTCTGACTCCGAGTGTTGCTCTGCCTTTCGGCAAAGTGCGGACTTCAGCTAGATTTGACATGTTCCGTTCCTTCCCTTTTCGTTCCACACACCGGAGCGCCCGCGAGGTGCTTGCCGCACGACAATTCTTGCCGCGTCGTGCCGGGGAAGTTTCAAAACTCGTGCCAATCGAGTCTGTTGAGGCAAAGAGTAACTTTGTGGTTGCCATTCAAGGACTAAATGAAGGTCTGCTAGGAGGCGCAGTTGAATGCGGCCGTGTCGGAAAGACGACAAGGACGATATGAGATGTCGGTTCCCTGCCAAAAGCAGCGGCCGGATTCTTTAACCGGACATCCTGAACCGTCGATCGGCAGTCTCCGGAAATTTCGGCTTTGCAGGCGGTAGCGTTGGTAGGTGCGAACGGCCGCGAGGCGATGGCGCGGCGGGTTGACGCCCTAGAAGGTGCGTATGCTGGGAGCTAATGCCAATGGCCGATACGCGCACACCAACATGGCGCGCGACAAAGCAGTCCTGTTGCAGCTTGGATGTCAAGTGGCACGGCGCTTGCTGTCCGCTCGTTGGCAGCCGACAAGCTGCCAATCAAGTAACGGTGTTTCGCAAGAGGATCCAGAGCCGGCGAATGCACCATTCTTGTGTAAGGAGCAATGCTGATGCCCATGGAAGAAGGAGCAATGCTGATGCACGTGAAAAAAAGAATCCCCTTCGTTGCCTTTCGCACGCGCGTTCGCGACGAGACAGTGGAGGGGCCAAATCCATACCGGTGGGAAGTCAAAACAACCGACGATTACTTCAGTGGCAAGCGCGTCGTTCTGTTTTCGCTTCCAGGTGCGTTCACCCCGACCTGCTCAACTCACCAATTGCCCGATTTTGAGAAGCTTTATGACGAATTCCGGAAGGCCGGAATCGAGTCGGTCTACTGCCTGTCAGTCAATGATGCCTTCGCGATGAATGCGTGGGGCAAGGCGTTGGGCGTAGAGAAGGTCAAGCTTATACCGGATGGTTCCGGCGAATTCACTCGCAAGATGGGCATGCTGGTCGCAAAGGACAATCTTGGCTTCGGGATGCGCTCTTGGCGCTACGCTGCCGTGATCAATGATGGCGTGGTGGAGCAATGGTTCGAAGAGGAGGGCTTCTCGGACAACTGCGAGTCTGATCCCTATGCGGTCTCTTCTCCGCAGAACATTCTTGAAACTCTGAGGACTCGCAATACCGCATCCGCCTCAAGCGGTCCTCGACAGGATTTTGATACTTCGGTGTGAACTTTCCAGCCCAACGTTCTGGAGCCCGGGCGCTGAGTTTGAGCCCCGCAGCTGGCGGGTCGCCACTAAACGGCCCTCGTCCATCGCACTCTCACTGATCCCCGCGTCGCGGGAAATCGGAGTTCTAGGGCCTCTGCAACCCGTCCCGGTTCGCCGCTCCTGGATACCTGCAACGGCACCCCGTCATCGTGTGGAGCTGCCCTGCCTCGCGGGGGCGGGAGACGCTCAACGCTCCCGCACGCCGTCATTTGAGAGACCATACCCAGACTACGGTAGTCGATAAACAAAAGTAGAGGTCAACAACCATGTACAAGATCGCCGCTTTAACGCTTGCGCTATGCATTCAAGGGGGAGCGGCACTCGCCCAGGCGCCGGTGAGCGAATCTGGCGCGGTGAATTCTCCGCTAGAGCCGGCCGATTTCGAGCGGGCGCTCACGATCGGCGATCGCTACGGCCGGCTCGCTGTCAATGTTCCCGATGGCCTTTTCTGGACAAACGAGGGCGAAGAGTTCATCTATCGCCGAACCACCCACGGCCGGCACGAGTTCATACTGGTCAATGCCGCCACGGGAGAGAAGCGGCCGGCCTTCGATCAGGTCCGCCTCGCGGCGGCGCTGAACAAGGCGAGCGGCCAGAGCTATGAGCCCGGCGATCTCCCGTTCACCCGTTTCGCCCTGACGGACGATGGTCGCAGGCTCGACTTCCTGATTAAACAGGGCCGTTGGAGCTGCAGCCTTGCGAGCTATGCCTGCACGTACACCAGCTTGGACCCAGCCGCTTCGCACTTTCGGCAGCTCAGGTACAACTACACGCCACCGGCACAGAATAATCCCGAGGAGAGGAGCCCGTCGCCCGACGGCAAATGGATCGCCTATATCAAGAACTACAATGTCTTCCTGCGCAGCAAGGATGGAACGCAGGATGTCCCGCTTAGCTGGGACGGGTCGGAGGGCGATTACTACGTCTTTTCGACGCTGAGCTGGTCTCCGGACTCTCGCCACATCGCGGCTTACCGCATTCGCCCGGGCTACAAGCGGGAGGTCAGCTATGTCAATTCGTCTACGACGAACCAACTCCAACCCGAGTATTCGTCAACAGTCTATCCCAAGGCAGGTGATGTCCTGCCGCTTCCGCAGCCGGTACTGTTCGACATTGCCAGCCGACGTCAGATCACGATCGACAATGCGTTATTTCCGAACCCTTTCCAGCTTTCCCCTCTCCGTTGGTGGGAGGATAGCCGCGGCTTCACCTTCGAATATAACCAGCGCGGCCATCAGCTCTATCGTCTGGTCGAGGTCGACGGCGCCACCGGTCGCGCGCGCTCCCTAATCGATGAGTCCAGCAAGACCTTCGTCGATTACCGGCCGCTGGTGAGGAACGAGCAGGATACCGGGAAGACCTTTCGTTACGATATCGGTGATGGGAAGGAGATCATCTGGGCGTCCGAGCGCGACGGTTACGAACATCTATACCTGTTCGACGGCCGGACGGGCGCGCTCGAGAATCAGATCACCCGCGGTGATTGGGTGGTCCGAGCAGTCGACTATGTCGATCCGATCAAGCGCGAGATCTGGTTCGAGGCGAGCGGGATGAACCCGGGGGAGGACCCCTATTTCGTCCACGCCTACCGAATCGGTTTTGACGGCAAGGGGTTGACCGAGGTGACACCTGAGCGCGGCAACCACAACATCGAGATGTCTCCCGACGGCCGCTATTATGTCGATCTCTGGTCACGCACCGATGTGCCTCCGCACATGGTGCTGTACCGCGCCAGCGACAATGCCAAACTGATGCAGGTCGAGACCGCCGATATTTCCGAGCTCCTTGCCGCTGGCTGGCATCCACCGGTCAGTTTCCATTCCAAGGGCCGGGACGACAAGACCGACATCTGGGGCGTCATTCACCTGCCAGCCGACTTCGATCCGAAGAAGAGGTACCCGGTGGTGGAGCACATCTATGCGGGGCCGACCGGCTCCTCCGTCCCCAAATCCTTCTCCACGTCGGTGGAGCCACTCACGCAACTAGGCTTCATAGTCGTTGAGATCGATGGCATGGGCACCAACAACCGCTCGCGCGCCTTCCACGATGTCACCTGGAAAAACCTGAAGGATGCGGGCTTTCCCGATCGCATCCTGTGGCACAAGGCGGCGGCGGCGAAGTTTCCGTGGTACGATATCTCCAATGTCGGAATTTTCGGCGCGTCCGCTGGGGGTCAAAATGCAGTTGGCGCGCTGCTTTTCCACCCCGAGTTCTACAAGGTCGCGGTCGCCAACAGCGGTTGCTACGACAACCGGATGAATCAAATGTGGTGGAACGAACTGTGGATGGGCTGGCCGGTCGGGATTGAATATCAGCAATCCTCCGACGTCGACAACGCCTACAGACTTCAAGGCAAGCTGATGCTTGTTGTCGGCGAAATGGACCAAAATGTCGATCCGTCCTCCACCTTTCAGCTTGCCGATCGACTCATCAAAGCGGGGAAAGATTTCGAAATGGTCTATGTGCCAGGTGCCGACCACGATGCTCCTGGCGCCTACAGCGAGCGAAAACTCCTGGACTTCTTCGTTCGCAACATTCTCGGGCAGAACCCACCCAACTGGAACGCTATACCGCTCGAACTGCCGAAGAACGAACCATGGCGACGCTGACAGCGACAGCTTCTGAGCGGAATGATCGGCAGAGCATGGGGCTTCTACTCACGCTGAAGCAAAACCGCCATGAAGCGTCTTAGAGGGTGCCGCTGGACAGCGCGAACGTCTCGTTCGCCACGCCAGCGGCACCATCCGTGCGCGTTGGTCGCAACTCCGCCCGAAAACGTGCGCCTTCCCCGGTTCACACACATCTGCGCTGTGACCGAACAAATCCGCGCCTCACAATCCGGCGCGGGATAATCGCCTCCCCATGCCGGCGACCACTGAGGGCCATACCCATCCGAATTTTCGCGATCACTCGCATACTGTCGGCTTTATCACTGGACCGAATAGCTTGACGCAGGGGATTGTCTCGGGGCGTATTGAGGTGGGACAATTTAGTCGATAGCGACCGGTAGCAGAACCCCGCTTCTCCCAACGTTCATCACGGGATCGAAGCTTGCGCGCGACTGAAAACCGGCTAGGCGGCCACCGAATACATAGCAGTCAATGCCATACGCCATTTTCTCGATCGACCGGCTTGGCGCGTGCAAAGCCGTAACGTCCCCCGGTCTGATGTACTCTTGAACAACGTACGGGTTGCGGGCGGCCCGGTCAATGTGTTCCTCCCATACATCGGAAGATGTGAAACGGCCAACCAAGACATCCTCGCCACGGCTCGCGTTAGAGGGCTTCAGAACAAGATTAGCCTTGTTCTGCCGGATGTAGCCGATGAGCTCGATCCTATCCCGTTCTGGGTCAGTCGTTGCTCCCGGTCTAACAACACGAGTCCATGGAACGTGTCGTGCAATCAGTTCGATCTGCTCGGCCGTAAAGTTCGAGCTGTAACGATCGTCGCTGAGTACAGCGAGGATCGCCTTGTCGGCTAACACCCACTGGGAGATCCAGGGGTTTATCGAAACCACATCTTGAGCCGCGCAGGCGTGTAGGTAATCGTCATGTTCCCTGGCTTCAATGAAGTCCCTGGCATCGAGTTTACTGTATATAAGCTCAATCACTTCGCCGTCCGGCCCGACAAGCCCACGAGGTGTTCGCTTGATCGCGCTAACATCCACCAACGCTGCTCTGGCGCCCGCGTGTCTTAGACCTCTCACAATCCAATCCACTTCATTTGCATATCGCCCGCGATAGTTGACTACGGCGGCAGTTCTGAGTTCGGTGCCGGTCACGGCTCGATAGGCAGACACCAACTCCTGGACAAAGCAGTTCGGATCCTTCGCGAAGGGCTGCTTGCTCACGTCCAGCGACAGACCACGTGTCAATGGATTGGGTATACGGCTCCAGATTTTTGCGGCCAGGCCGTTCTGAATAACGCCGCCAGGCGTCGTGGCATTCGTTTCAAGTATTTTATAGTAGCCGTCGCTGCCGAACAGGCCATCAAGTCGGCATATTGTTACAATGGGCCGATATTCCGGGAGACGAGTGATCCATTGCCGCAAATGTCTGTAGGCTGGGAATAGATCTTGAATGTCTTCATCACAGCAATAGAGCTCAGCGGCGACGTCGAGAAGCTTGACCAAGGCTTCAGCGGTAGCGCTGAGGTGATTTGCCAGATCGGAGGCTATCGCAAGCGGCCGGAGACATACGGGATACGCTCGGCCCTCAAGGTGGATGCCCGCCTCTGCAATAGCGTCGGAAAATTCATCCTGACCCCACCAGATCGAGCCTGGATCCGAAGTTGCGAGTTCGCAAACTCGGCGCTCTATTTGTGCATCCGCCTCGCTGATCGAGGGCAGTGTCGCAATTGTCATGATCAGCTCCTATGTGGTGGTCCGATCGGTATTTGAGTTTGCACGACCAGACAGATTGTTGGGCCAGCGCGAGTCTAGCTCTGCTAGCTATGCCGTCAGCCACTCAGCGAGCGGCCGCCGGCCGCCGACGAATCCATGTTCGTAGAGCGCCGCTGGTCGCGGCAGTTTCTGCCGTTTGTTGCTGACAGGACTTCCCTTGGCTTTGCACGCAGAAAATTGAAATCGCAGCCGTCTTCAGCTTGAAGCACTTCATCGAAATACAGCTTAGCGTATCCGCGCTCGACATGGGTGTGCGAAGGAGGCGTCCATTCGCAGCGGCGTCGCACGAGTTCGCTTTCATCGATCAACAATTCCAGCAGCCCCTCCTCTACATCAAGACGGATCAGGTCACCATTGCGAACAAGCGATAAGGGTCCACCCACGGCAGCTTCCGGAGACACGTGAAGAACAACTGTTCCAAAAGCTGTACCGCTCATGCGACCGTCCGAAATTCGCACCATGTCTTTGACGCCGGCGACGGCAAGTTTTCGAGGAATCGGCATACAGCCGACCTCAGGCATGCCGGGCCCGCCCTTTGGACCTGCATTTTGCAAAACGAGAATGTCGTCAGCGTTCACATCGAAGTCGGGTGCATCAATGCGGTCCGCCATGTCTTCAAGGGACGTGAAAACAACCGCGCGGCCGGTGTGCTTCAACAAGCCTGGAGTGGCTGCTGCCTGCTTGATGATCGCTCCTTTGGGGGCGAGGTTACCGCGCAGAACACGGATTCCGCCTCCGCGGTGAACCGGGTCTTCAATCGGGCGCACAACATCGTTCGGCCAGGAGGCAGGCTGCATTGCGATGTTTTCTCCGAGCGTTTTCCCGGTAACGGTTATGCATTCTTTATCGATGAGGTGATTGATTTCGCGCAATACGGCGGTCAGGCCGCCCGCCTTGAACAGATCCTCCATGTAGTGCTGACCTGAAGGTTTCAGGTCCACCAGTACTGGTATCTCTGCTCCGATTTGATCGAGTTCTTCGAGATTGAGATCGAAACCAAGACGTCCCGCAATAGCCGCGAGATGGATGACGCCATTCGTCGATCCGCCCAACGCCTGCAAAACCCGTAGAGCGTTTTCAAGGGAGTTTCTCGTCATGATCTGAGACGGCCGCAGTTTTGCCGATGCCAGCATGACGGCACGTTCTCCCGTTACCTCGGCATGGCGAAGACGATCGGCATGGACAGCGGGAATGGCCGCACCGCCGGGCAACATCATGCCCATGGCCTCGCTGACAAGGGCCATCGTGCTTGCGGTCCCCATAACCATGCACGTGCCGGGCCCAGGAGCAAGTTTGTTTCCGATCTCCTCTATCTCCAGCTCGTCGAAAACACCGGCACGATGTTGGCCCCAGAAGCGCCGACAATCCGTGCAGGCGCCGAGGCGCTCGCCCTTATGGCTTCCCGTGATCATTGGCCCCGCCACGGTAAGGATCGCGGGCAGGTCCACGCTGGCTGCCCCCATGAGCAAGGCGGGAACTGTCTTGTCGCACCCGCCGATCAGAACGACTGCGTCCATCGGTTGAGCGCGCACCAATTCTTCAACATCCATCGCCATGAGGTTGCGGAGATACATACTGGTGGGATGCGAGAAGGCCTCATGCACCGAAACAACGGGAAATTCGATCGGCAATCCGCCCGCCAGCATCACGCCACGTTTGACCGCCTCTATGATGGCGGGCACAGAGCGGTTGCACGCGTTATATCCGGAAAATGTGTTGGTGATGCCAATGACCGGCCGCTCAAGCGCTTTATCCGAATAGCCCATCGCCTTGATGAAAGCTTTTCGCAGGAACAGCGAGAAGCCGGCATCACCGTAATGTGTCAGTCCTTGCTTTAGGCCGTTGAGCGCGTCGGCCATCAGGTGAACCTTTCAGGTCTTGGTTCTTGTCGTGGCTCAGCCTCACGATTTGGCATCGTTGCCAAATGGCTTCTTCGCACTGCCAAACGGTATTCTCGCCAAACTGTAAACAGACCAGCTCCGACTACGATGGCTGCGCCGGCCGCCATGTTCCACGACACAGTTTCACCAAAAAAGACGGACGCCACAATCACGCTCAAGACGAGTTGGAGGTACGTGAGGGGCTGGACCTCGCCTGCGTTGAGAAGCCCGTAAGCCCTGATGAGAAAAAAGTGGCTGAGAGCACCGTAAACGCTCAATGCCGTCATTGCAGGCCAGTCCGCCATATGTATAGGCGTCCAATAGAACAGTCCCACAGATGTTGCCGCCAGAGCTCCTCCGATACCGGCATATAAGACACTTGTCACGGCGGAGTCATAGTGACTGACCGCACGCGTGGCGATCCCATAGAGCGCGTACAAAAGACTAGCAGCCAGGGGAAGCATGAACTGGGTACCGAAATGAGCGTTCACCGGGTTTAGAAGCACCAGAACTCCAGCCAAGCCGACAACGACAGCGACACCGCGACGCCAACCGACTTTTTCCCCGAGTAACGGCACCGACAGAACGGTGACTATCAGTGGTGTCGCTTGGTATATCGCCTGGCTCATCGCTAGCCCAGCAATCGTGTAAGCGTAGACGATGACAACGATGTTGCTTGCTAGAAGAACACCGCGGAGCAACTGCAGAATTGGTCGCGGCGTGAATAAGGCGCCTCGCAGGCCCCCCGGAGAGAATGCAGCAAGAACCGTCACAAACGCCGCAAACGCCCAAAAGCGGATCATTGTCACTATAATTGCCGGATACTTCTCAACGAGCAGCCTGGAAAAGCCGTCCTGACCGGCAAATAGTATCACCGCCAAAAGGACATAAAGGTAGCCTGGCCTTTTGTCTTGCATGATTGGACTCACTCGTAGGCAACCCGTCGACACCCGAACCTGTCACTTCGAAGGGACAACGGCCACGGTCGATGTCCTGCCTGCCGCGATCTGCGCGACCCAGAAGCATCGATGGACTGGCGGCACTGCGTCCAACGGAAGTTTCAAAGTTCATGCCACTTTCAGTGGCGGCAGCAGCAATTCAATTCGCGCGAATTTTCAGCTACTTAGGCATAAACATAAAAAAATTGGGTGAAGTAGCGCTGTGTCACCAAATCGGCAAAGCCGACATGAGTGTCGGATGGCATCGATGGTGCCGACCATGGACGGACCCACCTGCCCTTGACGATCGCGCGCCTGATTTGCTGCCGGAGAGAACGCACGGCCGGCTGATTTTGGCCGTGACTACTAGGTGACATGACCGCATTATATCTGGTCGCCCGCAGGTTCGGCTGTTCTCTTCCTATCAGTGCCGAGGTGCACCTTACCTCGACGACAGTGCGATCTGCCCCGAGAGGATGGAGAAGCGCAGGAGTTGTTCCACTAGGGATGGAGCAGAGCCGACTGGTGCCGCGTCGCTGTTTAAGCGAAGACCGGGAATAGACCTCGATGCGCGCGCATTCGGAGAGCCTCAAACGAACTCGGCTAGATCAACTTGCCAATGTCGCAACTGCGACTGTGTCGTACATACGACATAGCCGTTTTGAGCAAGTCATTGATACGGCGCGGTTTTCTCCTTGGCACACTAGGTGCATCGTCCGCAAGCAACTCGGAACCAGGAGAAACGAACCTATGATAACGCTCACCGACAGTGCCATTGCCGCAGTAAAGTTTGCGCTTTCCCAGGCTTCCGAGCCGGCGAATGGGTTGCGCATCAAAGTGCAAGCGGGCGGCTGCTCGGGTTTCAAATACCACCTAGGTTTGGAAAACGAATCACGCGACGGTGATGCTGTCATTGAGGCGGGTGGGGTTAAAGTATTCCTGGACCCAGACTCTCAACCTCATGTCGGCGGCATGACTGTGGATTTCACCACGGCTGTCAATTCCCCCGGATTCATCTTCGACAATCCCAACGCACGTGAGAACTGCGCCTGCGGGAAGTCTTTCGGCTGATCGCCGAAAACAGAGGGAACCAGAATGCGAGGTCATCACGAGAAGAATCAAGCAAGACGCTGCAATGCTCAGGTCTCAGCGGGGTTGCTGCGTAATTTCTTAGGCGGAGGGCGGCATCCTTGAAGCGCGTCTATCTCGACAACAACGCAACGACACGCGTCGATTCCGAAGTCCTCCAGGCGATGCTGCCGTTCTTTACGGATCACTTCGGCAATCCTTCGTCGATGCACGACCTTGGCGACGTTGCTAGCGCAGCGATGAAGACAGCCCGCCAGCAACTGCAAGCTCTGATCGGTGCCAAGTTCGACCATGAGATCATTTTCACGTCGGGCGGGACCGAAAGCAACAATACGGCGATTCTTTCGGCTCTGGGCGTGATGCCTGGGCGGACAGAGATCATCACGTCAGCGGTCGAACATCCGGCGGTGCTGACGCTCTGCGCGCACCTTGAGAAAACAAGTGGAATCAAGGTGCACAGGATTCCGGTGGATCAACATGGCCGGCTTGACCTTGACGCCTATCGGATAGCCCTCACCCACCGTGTGGCAATCGTCTCAGTTATGTGGGCGAACAACGAGACGGGAACGATCTTCCCTGTGGCTCACCTTGCTGAGGGGGCCAAGGAAGTGGGCGCAATTTTCCACACCGACGCAGTGCAGGCGGTCGGCAAGCTACCGATGGACCTGAAATCGACTGCGATCGACATGCTGTCGGTCTCCGGCCACAAGTTCCATGGGCCCAAAGGTGTCGGTGCCCTCTACATAAAAAGCGGCGTACCTTTTGACGCACTCCTCAAGGGGGGACACCAGGAGCGCGACCGACGGGCGGGCACAGAGAACACTCCCGGGATAGTAGGTTTAGGCAAGGCGGCTGAACTTGCTTTGGAGTGTATGGATGAAGAAAACACACGGGTAAAATCGCTTCGCGATCGATTGGAGAAAGGACTTCTCGAGCGTATCCCCAAAACCTCCGTCAATGGCGATCCGCTGGCGCGGTTACCAAATACCACAAGCGTCACCTTCGGTGGGACTGTCGGCGAAGCTATACAGTTGCTGCTCAACCGCATCGGCGTGGCTTGCTCCTCCGGCTCCGCCTGCAACTCCGGTTTCCAGATGCAGAGCCATGTTCTAGAGGCCATGAACATACCTCTCACTGCAGCACTCGGAGCAGTGCGCTTCTCCTTTTCACGATTCAACTGCGAGGAGGATGTTGATCAGGTACTTAAGGTTATACCCGGAATCGTGAAGAAATTGCAGGGCTCGTATCCGGCTCCTGTCTGGTGGGCGAAAAGCTGAGGATGAACAATCAGCGAGCCCGTCCGTCTATCTTTTCATAGACACAAATGGAGAAGGCCTGCCGGAACCACGGTCCAGCAAAAGCCGGGGCCAACTCGTAGTTTGGGATTATAGGAGAATGCAATGACTTGTGATCGCGAGGCCCTCTCCGGTGATGTCACCGACATTGTCGCACGGCTAAAGAGCTTGTCGGCTGCCGAGGATTTCTTCGAGACCCTTGGCGTTTCCTATGAGCCGAAGGTGCTCGATGTCTCAAGGCTCCACATCATGAAGCGCATGGGACAGTATCTGGCGGAGGAGGACATTTCCGGTCATAGCGCCCGTGCGGCCGTCGCCCGTGCGCGCGATGCGCTCGAGCGCGCCTACGCCGATTTTGCGACCTCTTCGCCGCTTTCACGTCGGGTGTTCAGGGTCCTTCAGCAACACGACCCCACTAGAACTGCCGCGCCAGGCCAGACCTTTGTGCCGTTGGATACCGTCCTGAAGTCATGAAAAAGCGACACGCTTGGCTGGGTTACGACACGATCGTGTCCCTTGTCCGACAAGATTGTCAGAGGTCCGATTATTCGGAAAACGAACAACCCTCAGAAATCCAGTGGTTACCAAAAATCATGAGGTTGGCATGGTTGGTGCTTTGAAGAGACAAAACCGCCATGCACAACATGCGATCGGAGCTAAAGAGACCCATGCACATCGTAGTTTGTATTAAGCAGGTACCGGACTCAGCGCAGATACGCGTCCATCCGGTGACGAACACGATCATGCGCCAGGGCGTGCCGACCATCATCAACCCTTACGACCTGTTTGCTCTCGAAGAGGCTCTCAAAGTGCGTGACTACCATGGCGGTGACGTCACGGTGCTCACCATGGGTCCGCCAATGGCAGAGGACGCACTGCGCAAGGCGCTCACTTATGGCGCAGACCGAGCGGTACTCCTGACTGACCGTCACTTTGCCGGCTCCGACACTTTGGCGACTTCGTTCGCTCTTTCGCAGGCAATAGCGCAGATCGGCAACAGCTTTGGCACGCCCGATATCGTCTTCACGGGCAAGCAGACGATCGACGGCGACACAGCCCAGGTCGGCCCTGGAATAGCCAAGCGCCTGAACTTGGTGCAACTGACCTATGTCGCAAAAATCGCTTCCATTGATCTCAGCGCGCGCACAATCACGGTCGAGCGTCGCTCGGAAGGCGGCACGCAGGTCCTGAAGAGCGAGTTGCCTTGCCTCATCACGATGCTAGAAGGCACCGCTGCCATCCGCCGCGGCTCACTTGAAGACGCCTTGCGCGCCGCGCGCAGCGAGATCGTCAAGTGGAATGCGGCGGAAGCCGGTATCGAAGACATCACCAAATGCGGGCTGCGTGGTTCACCGACAGTGGTTAAGCGGGTCTTCGCCCCTACTCCGCGAGCGGAAAAGGCGACGCAAATCGACACCGCCGAAAAGACGGTGCGCGACGTAGCTGATGAACTGGTCACTTCCATTTTCACCCACCAGCCGGCGCTGGAACACGAGCTCTCCTCTACTGGTAGCGCGTGAGCAGATAGGAGCAGATTATGGGAACTCAAAAAAGTAAGGCATCGCCTCCCGCCGGCGGCCGCGCCGATACGAAGAAAAAGCTGCCTGAGCGTTTCCGGGACTACCGGCACGTCTGGGTTTTTCTGGAGCTAGAGCGCGGTCAGGTCCATCCCGTCTCATTCGAGCTTCTTGGCGAAGGCCGCAGACTAGCTGACCAACTGGGCGTTCAGCTTGCAGGCGTTATTCTCGGGCCGCCGGGAGACTCTACCCAGCATGCCGTTTCTGAGGCCTTCGCCTATGATGCGGACCTGGTCTATCTCGTCGAGAAGCCGCTTCTCACCGATTATAGAAACGAGCCTTTCACCAAAGCACTGACAGATCTCGTCAATAAATATAAACCCGAGATTCTGCTTCTGGGGGCGACGACACTGGGAAGAGACCTCGCCGGTTCCGTCGCGACGACACTGCTGACGGGGCTCACAGCCGACTGCACTGGGCTTGATGTGGATGCGGACGGTTCGCTCGCAGCCACCCGGCCGACATTCGGCGGCTCGTTGCTCTGCACGATCTATACGCTCAACTGCCGTCCCCAGATGGCAACTGTGCGACCAAGGGTCATGCGCATGCCGCAGCGGTCAAACAAGCCGATCGGACGGGTAATCCGGCATGACTTGCGGATGTTGGAGGATGAGATCGTCACGAAAGTGATCGATTTCCTATCCGACGGCCAGTCGGAGAACGCCAACCTCGCCTATGCGGATGTGGTAGTTGCAGGGGGGCTTGGACTCGGCGCTCTTGAGAACCTGCAGCTGCTGAAGAACCTCGCGCAAACGATCGGAGGTGACTATGGCTGTTCTCGACCGCTAGTGCAAAAAGGATGGCTGGCGGCCGATCGGCAGATCGGCCAAACCGGCAAGACGATCAGGCCGCGGCTCTATATAGCGGCTGGAATATCAGGTGCAGTGCAACATCGCGTTGGCGTCGAAGGAGCTGATCTCATAGTCGCTATCAACACCGATCCGAACGCGCCGATCTTCGACTTCGCCAATGTCGGTGTTGTCGCCGATGCGATCAGTTTTCTGCCAGCGTTGACGGAAGTTTTCATCAAACGGTTGGCACCGCGCAATCCTATGAGACTCGTGAACTGAGGTAAGGCTATGACTGTGGAAAAGTTCGACGCCATTGTCGTCGGTGCCGGTATGTCTGGAAACGCAGCCGCTTACACGATGGCAAGCCGCGGCCTAAAGGTGTTGCAGTTGGAGCGCGGAGAGTACCCTGGCTCCAAGAACGTCCAAGGCGCCATCCTCTACGCCAATATGCTGGAGACAATCATTCCAGATTTCCGCGATGACGCACCTCTTGAGCGGCACCTGGTCGAGCAGCGATTTTGGGTAATGGACGACACGTCACACACCGGAATGCACTATCGGTCTGACGACTTCAATGAGCCGGCGCCAAACCGTTACACGATTATCCGAGCCCAGTTCGACAAGTGGTTTTCACGGAAAGTGCGCGCGGCTGGCGCGATAGTTTTGTGCGAGACGACGGCGACGGAGCTGGCTCTCGATGCTGACGGCAAGGTGATAGGCGTCCACACCGATCGAGAGGGCGGTATCATCCATGCGGAAGTGGTTGTTCTCGCCGAAGGCGTGAACGGCCTGCTCGGCACGAGAGCAGGATTTCGTAAGGTACCGAAACCCGAAGCCGTGGCACTCGCTGTCAAGGAAATGCATTTCCTGCCGGAAGAGGTCATCGCTGAGCGCTTCGGCCTTAGCGGCGATCAAGGCTGCGTTATTGAAGCGGCGGGGACAATCTCGCGCGGAATGGCCGGATTGGGATTCCTCTATACCAACAAGGAATCTATCTCGCTCGGGATCGGCTGTCTTGTATCCGATTTCGCAGCGACTATGGAAAGACCATACGCTCTTCTTGAGGCCTTCAAGGGCCATCCCTCAATCAGGCCGCTACTTGCAGGCTCGGAGATTAAGGAATATGCGGCGCACCTCATTCCGGAGGGTGGATTCAAGGCAATTCCGCAGCTCTTTGGGAACGGCTGGGTTGTGGTCGGCGACGCGGCGCAGCTCAACAACGCCGTGCATCGAGAGGGCTCGAACCTCGCGATGACGTCGGGTCGCATTGCCGGCGAAGCGATCGCCATGGTCAAAAGCCGAGGGCGCCCGATGACCAGCGAGAACCTCTCCCTTTACAAGGCCATGCTTGACAAATCCTTCGTCGTGAAAGACCTTAGAAAATACAAGGATATGCCCGCCCTAATCCATACGAATTCACGGAATTTTTTCATGACCTACCCTCAGCTGCTGTCGCAGGCGGCGCAAAATTTCGTTCGCGTCGACGGTACACCCAAGATCGAGAAGGAAAGAGCGACCACGGCCGCTTTTGTTAAGGCGCGTTCGCGATGGGGACTGGTCAGCGACGCGGTCCGCTTGGCACTGGCCTGGCGCTAAAGGGAGAAGTGGTATGACAACTTCACTCGTTCGCATCGAGGACAAGCTTTACCAGAACCGCTACCTGGTGGACACAGGGCGTCCGCACATCAAGGTGCGGCAGCATCAGTCTCCGAGCTCAAACCTGCTCGCGCTGACCCTTGTCTGCCCAGCGAATTGCTATGAGGTGAATGAAGACGGCGAAGTAGAGATTACTGCTGACGGATGCATGGAGTGCGGTACATGTAGAGTCCTGTGCGAAGAGAGCGGTGACATTGATTGGAGCTATCCGCGAGGTGGATTTGGTGTGCTCTTCAAATTTGGCTGAATGCCATCTTCTGTCTAACAAGACGGGTAGGTTCATGGAGTTCTCAAGTGCAAACGTAAGCACTTTATCATATTAGCATGGCGGCATTTTCTCGTTGGGAACCATAAGCCGTCCCGTATGACGCTTAGGGTGTTTCCCCGCAAGAATGGGCTCGATGAGTTATGCCTGAACCATCCGCTACAACCATGGACAAACGGGATTTGGGGACCAGCGGTCTCTACCGGATCTCGAAGGCCTTGATCACTTCAGCCAGCCTTGAGATCAAGCTTGCCAATGTGATGAACACCCTCCCCGCACTTCTGCCAATGCGGCGCGGAGCAATTGTCGCTCTGAACGCTGATGGAGAGCTCGAAACAACTGCAACGTTTGGGTTTGAGCAGGCATCATCAGGGGCTCGCTACCTTCCGGCGAAGGCTGCAATAGACAGAATCGTCGCAAAAGGTTCGCCGCTAGCCTTCCCGGACGCTTGCAAGTCGGACCTGTTCCAGGATGAGCTTCAAAGCCTGTTGAGCGGCACTGGCCAAGTCACCTTCATTGGTGTCCCGATGAAGGTTAATCAAGAAACGCTCGGAACGTTATGGATCGACCGCGCCAACGATGGCGGGACTCTTGAAAAAGAGGTGCGTTTCCTGTCCCTGGTCGCCAACCTTGTCGCGCAGGCGATTCAACTGGATCGCCACCAGAGCCGCGATGATCAGCCCATCATGGACGAGGAAGGAGCACGCAAGAAGAATTCAGGCGACAGGGAACTTCCCGAACCTGCGCGACAGCGGCCAGCAAAAATCGATTGGATTGTCGGGGAAAGCCCTGCGCTAAAGGAGGTGGTTGAAATTGTCGGAGTCGTTGCAAGAACCAATTCTGCGGTGCTTCTCAGGGGCGAAAGCGGCACTGGCAAGGAATTCTTTGCAAGAGCGATCCATGAGCTTTCACCTCGCAGAAAGAAGCCCTTCGTGAAGTTGAACTGCGCTGCACTGTCTGGAAGCGTCCTGGAATCGGAACTGTTTGGACATGAAAAGGGCTCCTTTACAGGAGCCATCTCTCAGCGCGCAGGCCGTTTCGAACTGGCGGATGGCGGAACGTTGCTGCTTGATGAGATCGGCGAGATTTCGCCGGCCTTTCAAGCGAAACTGTTGCGCGTCTTGCAGGAAGGTGAGCTCGAGCGGGTCGGCGGCACAAAAACGCTCAAAGTGGATGTTCGACTCATATGCGCCACCAACAAAAACCTGGAGACGGCAGTCGCGGATGGGGAATTCAGGGCCGACCTTTATTACCGAATCAATGTGGTGCCCATATTTTTGCCGCCTCTCCGGGAGCGAAAGGGGGATATTCCACGCCTTGCTAGGGTTTTCCTCGACCAATTCAACAAGGAAAACAATCGCGATCTCACTTTCTCGCCGGCTGCACTCGATCTTTTGTCAAAGTGCTACTTTCCCGGGAACGTCCGAGAGCTCGAAAACTGCGTCCGCAGGACCGCCACTCTCGCGCGCTCGAGGACAATCGAGCCATCAGATTTCTCCTGCCAGAATGGTCAGTGCGTATCTTCAATGCTCTGGACGGGCGCCAACCGTCCGCATGACGGGCATACGTTCAATGGGCTGGCCATGAGTAGAAGTTTGTCGGTCGAATCGCCGGTCAGCCTCGGTTACTCCAACGGTCCTGACGGCTTAGCGGCGACACCACACATAACGGACCGCGAGCTGCTAATCAGTGCGATGGAGAAGGCCGGCTGGGTTCAGGCGAAGGCAGCTCGGATCCTCGGCCTCACACCGCGGCAAGTCGGCTATGCTTTGCGCCGGCATCGTATACCGGTGAAGAAAATCTAAGGTCGGTGAGCCCACTTAACGTGGGCGTGGCGAACCCTCTTCCTCAGGGCACGCGGGTCTATTGTCCAATTTGGCCGCTTCCTGTCGCGACTTCGACAAAACTGCGTCGGAGCATTGGCCTAAATCGAACACGCAACGCCAACCCCTTGAAATTCCCCATTTTATTGAGTTGGCACAGCGCTTGCACTTCCGACAACGACCTTACTCACCAGTGGAGCTGTTCGATGAGTGCACCGATAATTTCGCTTGAAAGCCTGACCAACACGACATCCTCTGGGCAGTTGCTGACAACCGCGAAATCCGGTGGCTGCGCATCCTCCTCCTGCGGTTTGCCCTCGAGGCCAGCCGAGATGGATTCGGCCACCTGGGAGAAGATCAAGGATCACCCTTGCTTTTCGGAGGAGGCGCACCACTATTTCGCGCGTATGCACGTCGCAGTAGCGCCAGCGTGCAACATCCAATGCAATTACTGCAATCGCAAATATGACTGCGCCAACGAAAGTCGGCCTGGCGTCGTGTCGGAAAAGCTGACACCGGACCAGGCGCTGCGCAAGGTGATTGCGGTCGCCAACGAAGTGCCGCAGCTTTCCGTTCTCGGCATCGCAGGTCCGGGCGATGCTTGTTACGACTGGAAGAAGACAAGGGCGACTTTCGAACGTGTCGCTCGGGAGATCCCCGATATCAAGCTATGCATTTCCACCAATGGACTCGCCCTGCCGGAGCATGTCGACGAGTTGGCGGAAATGAACGTCAGCCACGTGACAATCACCATTAACATGGTCGACCCCGCAGTCGGCGAGAAGATCTATCCCTGGATCTTTTATGGTCATCGCCGCTACACCGGCATGGATGCTGCCAAAATCCTGCATGAGCAGCAGATGTTGGGACTTGAGATGCTGACCGAACGCGGCATCCTCACGAAGATCAATTCGGTGATGATCCCCGGCGTTAATGACCAGCACCTGATCGAAGTCAACAAATGGGTCACCGAGCGCGGCGCGTTTCTGCACAACGTCATGCCGCTGATTTCAGACCCAGCACACGGGACCTGGTTTGGCCTGACCGGACAGCGCGGCCCAAACGCGTTCGAACTGAAGGAGCTTCAGGATCGCCTCGAAGGCGGGGCTAAGCTGATGCGCCACTGTCGACAGTGCCGCGCAGATGCAGTCGGCCTGCTCGGCACTGATCGTGGCCAGGAGTTCACGCTTGACGAGATCCCGCTCGAAATTGCCTACAACGGTGGCAAGCGTCATGCCTATCGGGAGGTGGTCGCACGCATACGCGATGACCATGTAGCGGCCAAGAACCAGGCGATCACAACTCTTGGGTCAGTGAGCGCGCGCGGGACGCTTCAAGTGGCTGTTGCGACCAAGGGTGGCGGACGCATCAACGAACACTTCGGTCATGCGAAGGAGTTCCAGATTTATGAGGCATCGCAAGCAGGGATTAAGTTCGTGGGACACCGCAAAGTCGAGCCGTATTGCCATGGCGGCTGGGGCGAGGATGCGAACCTCGTTGGCATCATCGCTGCACTCGAAGGCATAGACATCGTGCTGTGCGCTAGGATCGGAGATTGCCCCAAGAATAAACTCATAGAAGCCGGGATCCGGGCAACGGAGGCCTTTGGCTATGATTACATCGAAACCGCGATCAGCGCTCTTTACGCCACTGAGTATGGCGACGACCTATCGCAGGCAACGGCTTGAGCTCGCCTATCCAGCCCCAATCAGGAGTTAATTAATGGCCTTCAAAATCATCGCATCTCAATGCACCCAATGCGGCGCCTGCGAGTTCGAATGCCCTTCCGGCGCCATCGAGTTCAAGGGCGAGAACTACGTGATCAACCCTGACAAGTGCACCGAATGCGAGGGAGTTTACGAGTTACAGCAATGCGCCTCTGTATGTCCGATGCCGAAGACCTGCGTACCGGCTTGAGTCCGGTTCGAAACCGGTCGCGTGCGCGGCCGGCATCGGTTTTCCCTGGTAACTCTAACAGTGGAGGGAATGGCGATGGGTGCTCGACGCGAAGAGGAGGTCGAAATCCACAATCCCCCACGATTTGTGCCGGGTGAGAGAGTTTATGCCACACGCCACATAAAAAATGACGGCACCTATCCGGGGAAGGAAATCGGAGAACGCCTCGTCAGGAAAGGCGACACGGGCTTTGTGCGCGATGTAGGCACGTTTCTCCAGCAGTTCTACATCTATGCCGTCGAATGGATTGATCGCGGCATCGTTGTTGGAATGCGTGAGCGTGAACTGAGGAGCCTCGATGAGGCCTCAACCTGGAAAACTAATGAATGCGCCACTGGCGTCAACGAAGGAAAAGCCAGATGAAAGTAACGATCCGCAGAAGCGGCAGCGGCTTGTCAGCGTATGTTCCCAAGAAAGATCTCGAAGAGCCGATCGTCAAGGTTGAGAACGAAGGCCTCTGGGGCGGTTTTGTGGTGCTCAGAAATGGCTGGCGGCTCTCACTGCCCGACCTTCCGGAAGACACCCGCCTACCCGTAACCGTCGAGGCAAGGAAGATCGTGAATGATGCCGCGCAAGAGGAAACATCATGAATACAACACTGGCTTGCGCGCGTGTTATCGTTCGGAACAGCCATGACGAACACGACTTGACCCGGCGCGGATGAACCTGTGGCCTTGAACGGTTCGACAGCACTGTTGACTCCGATCTCCTTGGCGCCTTGTTACCATCTTGCCTTGGAGCATCCGTTCCCCTTCGCCGCCGGTGCGCCATTCGCAAGCATAACGACCCGCCGCAGCGCGTCTGCCGGTCGAAGGGCCGCCAAAATCACCTCGGCGCAATCGGCCCCGCGGGAGCCTGCGCGACGCCCGAGCCCGCCAAGGAAGGAGCCCACCATGACTGCTGCAAAGGCAGGTATCCTGCGCACTGGGGAACTGAAGTCTGCGATCGGCGCGCCGATTGGCACACGCGAAGGTTCGACCAGCATGATCAAGGGCATCACCGTTTTCGGCCTTGGCGCTCCAATCGGGCTGCACAAGCGTAATTGCGACGATAACGTGATGGTTGCCGACGCCAAGCGATCGCAAACATCGGGGCCTTCTGGTTTGTTCCAAACGATGCGGCGGCGTCACTGCTCATCAAGCCGCTCGGCAATGCAATGGATGCGTTTTGGTCGCGCACCAAACGACAAACAATCCGAGGCCGTGACGACTATGGCCGATGATGCTTAAGAAGGGTGCGCCAGTTGCCAAATTTGCCGGGACACTCGCGCTGGGCGCGCTTGGCGGCTGGTTGATGCGGCATTTAGATATGCCGCTCGCCTGGCTCAACGGCGCGATCATCGCGACAGGCTTGGGTGCGCTGTTCAGGTTGCCGGTGGCGATTCCACCCTTCGCTCGAGCGCCAGTGACCGCTGCGATCGGTGCCATGCTCGGCACGTCGTTCTCGCCTGCGATGTTCGAGCATGCCGGTTCATGGCTGTTGTCGCTCAGTGGTCTGGCGGTGTTCATCGCGGCCGAGGGCGCACTGGTCTACATCTACTTCCGGCGCATCGCCGGGTTCGACCACCCCACGGCCTACTTTGCGGCAATGCCCGGAGGTCTCGTCGGCATGGCGACACTCGGCCTGGAACGTGGCGGCGACGAGAAGATGATCGCGCTCGCCCAGGCCGCCCGGATCATCTTAGTGACACTTGCCTTGCCGTTCCTGATTCGGAGCGTCACCGGAGTTGCGCCGGATCTTTCCGGGGCGGCCGCTTTCATTCCGCTCTCAAGCGTCCACACTAATGACGTTCTGTGGTTCTCCGTGGCTGTTTTGTTTGGCGTGGCTGCCGGGATATTGCTGCGCCTGCCAGCGCGCTACCTGCTCGGTCCCATGTCGGCAAGTGCCATCTTGCATCTCATGGGAATGACGCAATTCGTGCCGCCGACTGCCGCACGCGCCGTGGCGCAGGTCGTCATCGGAGCGACCATCGGCTGCCGTTTCGCAATGGCGCCGCCGAGAAAGATCGTGGAAGTGATCGGCCTGTCGTTCGGGTCTACAATCCTGCTTCTGTCGGTGACGCTAGCCTTCGCGGGCGCTATCTCCTTCCTCACAGGAGACCGGTTCACCGCTCTCATACTCGCCTACTCGCCGGGAAGTGTCGCAGAAATGAGCCTCATTGCTTTGTCGCTCGGGGTCGAGATCCCGTTCGTCGTAGTCCATCAGATCGTTCGTCTCTTTCTTGTCGTAGGAGGAGCGGCGGCCGTGTTTCGTTGGATGAAGCGCTAAAGACTTCGGCATTGCCTTGGTATCGCTATGTAGTTTCACGTGGTAGCTCAAATGGGCGGGCCGTGCGGATGGTGGATGGGTGACACCTTCGCCCGCGCCCTCCCCAATCCTGACGCGCGAGCAGACTTGGAGCGCTCACGGGCATAGCTCGGGGCGGCCGTCGGGTAATGGGCCATCACATCCGCGCTGTTTTCGTTCAGATAAGCCTCTCCTTGGGACACCCCTCGTGTCGTCAATTCGCTGCTTTAATGCGGCGTTCCGGCGGATCAGTTTTGATCTCATCCGTTCAAACAAGGATGCGAGAGTTGCGGTTGCCTTGGTCCAATCCAGCTCACTGCCGCAGCACGAGGCGGGTAGCGAAATACTTGATTTCGTCGGGCACCATGGCACTCAGCCAACCATTAATTCAGATTGAATGGTCATTGCGGTGTAGAGCGAAGCATCCAAAGGCAAATCCCCGAAGGCGACCTGACATAGGAGATAGTTGGCGCCCGCCTCTTCCAGCTGATCAAGCAGAGCTCGTCGCACAAAAGCCGCCGTTCCAACCACACACAATTCACTTTCGATTGCTGCATCGAAGGTCGGGGGCAGATTTGGTGGAACTGGAACCGCGTTGAGGTCGTACAGGAATTTGAAACTTTTAAGCCATCGTTCATATGCAGGAGCCGCAAGCGAGTAGGCATGAGTTGCAGACTGCCCGACCACAATCATGCGAAGCAAGCCGAGAAATGACGCTTGGTTGTTCGCGTCAGTGTTGTGTCCTTCCTCGGAGCGGAAAGCATCAGTAATCTTGCGAACAATCGAAGCGGGTCCCACACACGCGATATTTGCGCCGTTTGCAGCGGCCCAGCGCGCGGACTCGGATCGGCTGGTGGCGACCCAGATCGGCGGGTGCGGACGTTGATGAGGGCCCAAGGTCAAAGGGACATCGTTTAACTCAAAATGGTGGCCACTGTAGGAAAGAGTGCCGCCTCTCATCGCCTCCAGTAGGATTTCACTGGCTTCGAGATAACGTCCTTGCACCGCGTCCGCATCAACTCCGAAGTAACTTAGCTCGACCGGAAGAGAGCCGCGCCCTATGCCTAACTCGGCCCTGCCGCCGCTCAAATGGTCAAGCATGCAGATCTCCTCAAACGCACGCAGCGGATGACAAAGGCTAAGCAGCATGACAAGGGGACCAAGACGAAGTTGGCAGGTGCGCTGTGCGACGCTCGACAAGAACAGATTCGGCGATGGGCCTCTCCCATGCGGCGAACAATGGTGCTCCGCTAGGTGGTAAGCATAAAAGCCGAGCCGATCACACGCTTCCGCTAGGCTGAGGCGGTCTGCGTATTGCCGTGCAATGGCGCTACCGTCCTCGTCCAAATGGTCGAATATGCCGAAAGCTAGATTTGAAGGAAGGGCTTTTCTCATTCTACCGTCTCCGACTTTGTCCCGGGAGCCCGGACCTTGATCCAAGCGAAATAGGACTTGGGGCCTTTCTTGGCCGAACATCACGCCCCGCTGCCTTTGGGTGCCGCCGTCGAAAGCTTCAAGCTGACGACATTACGGGCACACTTCCTTGCATGATCGGCTATTGCTCAACACCTCTTCAGTACTCCTGCCGACGAAGACCTCCTGGCTCCAGCGGTCTTGGTCAGGTTGTGCAGTTTGAATGGAGGGACGCCTTGACCTCCGACTCGTGCAAGCGCCGGCTATGCAGCTTGGCTTGCTCCTCGAGGGAGTGGGTGGGCTGGTCAACGCTGTGAGGAGATTATTCTTGTAGTCGTTGCTCTCTGTCCTGTTGCCGCCGTCTTTTCGCACGCGCAAAAGAGCAAAGCCTGAAGCTGCTATACGGCCGATCTTCGAGACATCTCAGCTCCCGAAATGTCATCGACCGCCGCAAGGAACGCATCCATTTGTGATTTTGTCCCGATGCTAACGCGAATGCAATTTTCCAAACCTTTGTCAGGAAGGACAGCGACGAGTATCTTTTTCCGTCTCAGGCAAGTCTGCCACCAAGTGCCGTCTCGTCCTGCTGGCACACGCGCCAGTAAGAAGTTCGCATGAGAGGGAGTTACAGAGAACCCAAGCTGCGACAGCGCGAGGCGCACGCGCTCTCGCTCGTACTTGATATGTCTGTGGTTCTCATCGTAGGCAGCGCGGTTGGCAAGGATACTGACGCCGACCGCATGGCCGATCACATTCATGTTGAACAGGTTCTGCATATTGCGCAGCCTCCCTATAACCTCAGGATGACCGAAGCCGAAGCCAACGCGAATGCCGGCTGCCGCATAGCTCTTCGAAAGCGTTCTTAAGACCAGAAGGTTCGAATAGCGGTTAATCAGACGCAGAGCGCTGTCGGGCGCAAAGTCCACATAGGCTTCATCCAGTACGATCAACCGATCAGATTGTGCGACGAGGCCTTCAATATCCGCAACGGGGACAAATGTTCCGGTGGGGTTGTTCGGATTAGCCAGCAGAATGAACTTGGCCTCCTTTACAGGACCGAAAAGCAATTTGTTTATCGGCAACAAGCAGGATTCGCCCCATTTGATTTCTATCAATCGAGCGCCTTGCAGCAGAGCGAGCTTGCAGTTGTATGCAAAGCCAGGGGACAACATGGCGACGCTGTCACCCGGATCAAGGAATGCCTTATATATGAGCGAAAGAAGTTCGGACGATCCGTTACCGGCGATCACCTGATCCGTGGAAAGATTATATGACGCCGCAGCGGCTTCCCTCAAGCTGGTGTTGTCATCCTCTGGGTACAGATACTGTCGCTCGAGAGCCGCAAGAGCGCTCTGCATTACCGCTGCTGGCAATGCAAATGGATTCTCATTTGTGTTTAGCTTGACACACCCGGCATCTGGTGCCGGACTGGAGGGAAGCGAATTCAGCTGTCTGTGCACTGCCGAAAGTGAAGAAAGTACGCTTTGCAATTTTGCATCAGACATATTTTCTACCTTTCAGTCGCAGAGGGCAGTCGTGCTTTTCCTGGCGTAAACTTGATGGCGTTTCCTCTATTACAGTCCTATAGCTTAGTAAAATCGTTTGTTTGCATCGCAGCTATTGATGTCACGGATACGGAGATGAACGATTGGGACTACGATTACTCATATGGTGAGCTCGAAGCCGGCCGGGGGCTCTTCATGAGCGCGCCTGGGCCGAGCGCCCTAGTCTCGGAGTTATGGTCTCAAACGCCGACACCTAGGCTTTGGGTGGCGTGACTGGCTGACTTGTGGTGCACCCACGGGGAAACGATCTCATGGTAGTGCTTCTGGCCCCCTGCAGCGACGTGGCGCGCGGCCCCGACGTTCGCCATTGCCTTGCGGTCGCTACGCCGCTTTGCGGCGGCTTGTGATCACAAAATCGCGAAAGCCGCGTGGACGAATTGAATCAGGGTTTCGGCTTTTGGATCTTATTGAGCTTTGCCACGAACCAGAATGATCGGGTCGTTTTCATGATGCGCTGGTAGAGCGGCCGGCCGATGCGTTTCGGCGTTTTTAGATTAGCAAGAAGGACAGCGTATGGAGGCGCTTCGGCTGCCGGAGCAAGGCGGAGGTTTCTGAGGCCTGCTTCTAATCGCGCGTCGCTTTCCGGCTGGGCAATGTTCGTCCGGCGTCGGGTATCCACTTCTCCGTGAAGTTTTTTAGCCGGGTCGTTCAACCGCTGTCAGCAAGGACGGGATAATCGCCTTATGGAAGGGAATGGCAGCGGCAAGATAGAGCCAGCCCATGAAACTCCTGCAGCGCACCAGCGTGGTCATGCCGACAATCTGGCCATCAGCCGGCCCTTCACCGACCTCCACGACCAGGCGAAAAAGCAGGTGGCGGTCATCATAGCCGAATACTGTCTGGCGGTCGTCGCTGTGCATGAGCGGGAGGCTGGCGACCAGGTCGGAATGCCTCGTATCCGCGGTTGCGCTCAGGCCGAACAAAGGCACGAGGCGGTTTCGAAATCTCAGAAGGCTTCGCACCCAGCGGGGTGCACTTCCAAGCACTCGCCACGCCGCCTCAGCCGCTGTTATCCGTTCAGCCAAGACTAGGACTTCGTAGCGATCAGCCCAATCTGCTCCTGGGAGCCAAGAATTCGGCAGTCTTACGGCGGCCCTTCGTGGTCTCATGAGCGCTCACCTTTCGCCCTTCCGGTTCCGCCGATCAGGGCCGCTACTGTGCGTTTGACCTACCACATTTTTGCGCAGGAAGGCGGTGCGAGATAGCGGACCGCTCGCCGCAGTTCAGGGCCATTTGTCGCACAGGTGTGATGCGGACGGAAACAGCGACAGCAATCGTGGTCTGTACGTCCGGCGGCGGCTTCAAGGTGCTGAGCCGTGAAATGCAGTACGCAGGCTTAGTAGCGGCTGCGGTACAACTGAGACATGACGAGCGGGCACCTATCTGGGGCACCGGGGGCTCAAGTCCACTTTTGCTGAGCCGCGAGGAACTCGTGGCTCATCCACAGCGCGAATGCATGCCATTAAAACAATCGATTTTGCTTATCTCGCGGAATGGGATAGCCAAGCACCTGACTTGCACCAATCGCAGCTCGATCGGGTTGACCCGCGTGAGAGCGCTTCCACCGCGGGACGGAGTAAGATGGAGAATGTAGTTTACCTATTGGATCCGGAAACGGCGCTCTTTCGAGCTGTTGAGCTTGTCGGCGCCATCAGCGTTAAGCCGATCGGTGACTTGCTCGGTTGCAAGCTCACTCAAATGGTCCGCTTTGATGAGTCGCATTGGCTATTTGTAGATGCGGAAGGACTGCGGGAAGGGCTAACAGCCTTCACCATGTTTGGCCGATACCCACAGCCTCTTGGTGGGAAAATCGCTCTTGCCGGAACTGACGGAAGCGAGTCATATCATTCTCCATCGATAGATATTGGCGACGCTGCTGCACATTTCCAGTGCTGCCGACCGGTCATCGATCCGGTTTTTGTCACAGATGATAATGTGCAGTCGAAGGGCCTTATCCCTGCAGGCGCCTTGGAGGATTTAAAAGTACGAATTGAGAGGCGCCGCCCTATGCCCGTACATGGAAGCGCCTGAGATACGCGATCCCGGAGAATAGCACTCCAGCATCATCCCAGAGACGTTCGCCGCGAAGCTCGCGGCGAAGCAATCAGTATGAATTTCCAGGAAACGATTCATCTTAGAGGCGACAAGCTCCACCTCTTTTTGAGTTCCCGCGGCGTGCAGGAGCAGGATCGACACTGCCTTTACTTTAGTATCATCCGCAGTGCCCGGCACAGCGAGCCCGCGGATGACATGGACTGCAAACGAATTCACTGCTTCATCGAAACCCAAGACCCACCGGATTCGTGGCTGTCGGCACAAGCGTCGATGAACAGCATGCCTTTAAGCCCATCTTCCACTCCGGAAAGCTCCACGCAATCTTTCGGGAGAGCGTATCCTGCGCGGCGGGCGGCGATTGCAAGGCCAGCTTCTGCATAGAGGTTTGCCCATGCATCCACGGCCGCTTCGCCGTGCCCCCGCGGAAGATGTATCAGCCGTTCCGCCTCAGGCAGGATTCCATTGCCATGGCCGCGGAGGAAAATCTGCTCCTGCTCCCCTAAGGGCACATAACGCAACACCTCGGGCTTTTCCTGATCCCAATCTAGCCCACCCATGTCGCCCCACACACGAATGCGGAGCCCGCAATATTGGCCCGGCGCTGCCTGCGTCACCCAAAGAATGCCAGGCGCACCATTCTCCAGACGGAAATTGACATAGGCTGTGTCTTCCATCCGCTTTGGAGCTCCACAGTTGTGGAACTCAGCCCTGACGCTCGCTATACCCTGCCCGGTAATTGTATGCAGGAGATGATAGGCATGCGTACCGATGTCCCCAATCGTTGACGTGCGGCCGACCTTCTCGGGATCGTGTCGCCAAATCGCACCCTTGCCACGATCGGGAACTGGACTTGTTGCCCACTCTTGAACATACTCCACGTGTGCCTGCCGGATGGATCCAACGGCCCCATTTCGAATCATGTGCTTGGCCTGACGAACCATCGCGTGATGCGCATATGGGTAAGTCATGACCAGCACTCGACCAGTAGCTCTTTGAAGCTCCACGAGTTCTCGAGCATCGGAAACCGTCGTGGTCATGGGCTTGTCCAGTATTACGTCGATACCAGCCTTGAGGAATGCCGCCGCGATCCGATGGTGGGTCCAGTTTGGCGTGACGATGGAAACTGCTTCTATACCGTCGTCGCGCCCGGCTTCTGCTTCTGCCATTTCCTTCCAGTCGCCATACGAGCGGTCGGGTGCAATCATCCATTCTGCGGCTGAGTTGTGTGCGTTATCCGGATCTGATGATAGAGCTCCAGCAACGACTTGCCAGTGATTCGACAGCCTCGCCCCAGCGAAATGCCATTGCCCGACAAGTCCGCCTCTTCCGCCCCCGACGAATCCCAGTCGCAATCGCCGACCGAGAAGTGGATTTCGCAAACCGCATTTCCCGACAGAGGTCATCTAGTTTCTCCATAGTGATTCATTCTTCTACGAAATCAGCAGCGGCATGCGTCCTGCGCCACACAGGAAGCCCTCGCCACTCCCCTCCACAAGAATGCCGCTCTAGTTACTGGTTGCTTCCTTGATGCTGGCCTGGTGCCGCGTAGATCACCTCGGCGGTCCGTTTCGTGTCGTGTTCGCCTCAGGAGGGCGCTCCTTGGGTTGGCCGGTTTGATCTTCATTCGCTCCTGCTCAAATGCCTGCTAGTTTGCAGACTTGGAAGCACGCACCGTGCCAAAGGAGAAGATCCTTTCTAAACAATGAGCTAGCTCATTCCCGCCATGTCGCATGTCCGACATCGCCGGAGATCCGACATAACGCATGTCGAACGCAATCAAGCTGGCGCGGCTGAAGGTTATTCGTGGCGAGGGCGATCGAAAGGTTTCGGGGACGAGGTTCGGAAGGCATTACACCGCGCGGCGTGTGGCGAAACAAGGGCATGGAATTGGACGGGGAACATGCCGTTGCCGGCACTTCTATGTGGGCCCCTCTCCCGCTGGTATGGTCACAGGTGGGCCCGCGCTGACTATTCAAAGGCGCCGGTCTGCTGCAGTCGTGCGCCCTATCATGCTCGCGCAGGCATATGGCAATTGCGACAGGCGCCGAAGTATCGCATTGGATCGTCGGGCACTGCTTTTCTTACCTGTATTCAGGCCTTGCAGGGAGAAAGCAGACTGGCCACCGCTGGGGGACCATCGCCATGGTTGTCTTCATTGTGACGTACTCATGCCCATTTGTCGGATGACGGATATTCCGATACCTCAACACCTTCCCGGTAAGGCCGGGTCGACGCGCTTGAAACACATGGCATAATTTATGCAAATCGCGGATCGTTCCATGCGGATAGCCAATTTGACCACTCGTCCGTGATGTTAAAAAACTACAGCTGGCGTTTAGCGGGAGGAGCCTTCCGCGATGCGCCAGGACGTGCCTGGGCTGAAGTTGCTACCAGACAGTCATTGTTCAAGAATAAGCCTGCAGGATCGGACCATGAGCTCAACGACGGATTTTATTGCAGAGCTGATCAGGGCAGCAAACGGGATAGAGAAACTCACGCACTATGAGGTAAGCCGTCTATTAGACCTCTCAATTGATGCCATCCGCGACATGTGGAGGCAGACTGGCGTCGCAGGAATACACAGTGCCCGGGACGTTCTTATTGATCTCAGGTTATCGTCGGAGCGCGCCCGAGATCTGCCTCCGGAACAAGTAAGGGACGCTCTCATCGACGCAGCCGACGTCCTCAGATCATTAAAAATTGTACTGGATCGCAATGAGTGAGTTGGGTTTATGGCGGTTGCCCCTGAAGCCGATCGTGACGGCTGTATTTCGGTGCTTCAAGGCGGCAACAAGATCAGTCATGGCGCGGATCGCCAAGTGGTCTCTTGGCTCGGGGGCAAAATCGCTGGGAATTGAAAGTTCGTGCCGACCGGGTGATGGCAGCTCTAGTCTTGCTCGGAACACTCGAAACTCGTGCGAAACCTCCGGCTTAGAGAGAATCGTGCAGCGGCTGCCTAAAGAGCCCTTCGGTCCGGTGCCAAACTGGTTGTGGCGATGGTGCCAGACAGCAATCCCGGGAGCGGTGCGCATATCAACAGCAATCGCCGTCGCCTACGGCGATAAAGGCGACGCAGCGGAACAGCGACCACTGCTCAGCCAGCAATGTATAGACGCGGCCTCAAACTATCATGATCGGGAGATCCCTTTATGCTTTCCGGTCCAGTGTTGAAGGAGCATCGCTAACCCAGCGTGCTTTTCTTGCCAAATGGTGGACGTTTCGAGGGTCGCGCAGCCGTAATTTGCTCGACCTAGCGGCGGTGGGCGTCGTCCAGGCCACCCGAGGAGACGCGAGGCGAGGCGGAGGATCTAGCTTGCCGCGCGGCGCCACGGCTCGCCGGCTCGCGGCAACGCATGCATGATCCCGTGTCGGCGCCGCGTGGGTCTAAAAATTCAAAACTGCTTTGAAGTCAAGCGCACCGGATGCATCCGGAATGTGGATGTATCCCATCGAATCAATCGATTACTACAATGGTCTGATAAAGAGTAAAGGAGGTGGTGTTGAGGCGTTAAATCATAAGGAGGATGTGCAATGCTAATCCGTGGTGGTCCGAGTGACAACAGCCTCCTCGGCAGCGATGGTGACGATCTGCTTATCGATCCCACCGGCAATGACTGGATCGACGGCGCTTTCGGGAACGACTCCATCTCGTCCGGCGAAGGCAATGACCGAGTGTTCGGTGACGAAGGCAATGACCATATCTTCGGCGAAGAGGGCAACGACTATCTTTACGGCGACAGTGGCCGCGACAGACCACCCGTGGCCGGTCAGGACAATGACAAGCTCTACGGCGGTCCCGGCGACGATGTTCTCTTCGCCAGTGACGGCAGAGATCAGCTGACCGGCGGCGACGGCCAAGACACCTTTGTGTTCCAATCCCACAACCCGGTCCGCGACCCGGCGGGCTGGCCGGACCCGGGCTATTCGGTCATCTTGGATTTCGACCCGACCGAGGATAATTTCGCCTTCGACGCGGTGGGCTATTACAGCGACGGTACTAGCGCGAACTTCGTCAACCACGCCAGTTCGCGGCCTGGCCACCCGGTGGATACCTTCCACAGCGGTGCGGCTTCGGATGCGAACGGCGAGGACGTCGTGGTTGTCACCGACAAGAGTTTTTACTCCGGCGATGGCGCCGCGAATGCGATCGCCGGCGAGACCACCGGCGACATCATTGTCTACCATGACGACCTGACCAAAAGCGCAGTCCTGGCCTATGTCACCTCCGAAAACCATGCGGATGAGTTCGCTCGCCTAGGCAGTGTGCATAGTTTGGCCGATCTTGCCGGCCTGGGCCTGAGTGCGTGGGACTTCACCTTCGTCTGATCCGCAAAGGCCGTATGGAAAGCGCCCCCGCCGCCGCCCAGCGGGGCGCTCTCCTCGCAGCTACTTGCCGTGGCCACACGAGCGGACGGTGCTGAGCACGATCGATCAGCGCCTGCGACTAGAACCATCATCGCGTCATCGCCGGATGGTAAGGATGCGCCACGGTCGGACCGAATAGCTCCCGGTACACATTAGCGGCTCCGCCCTCTTGTAGCCCATGAGGCCCCACGCGCGGCAACCCGGCGGCAGACAACCGGGCCAGTGTGCGCGAAGGCGCGCCTCTGAGCGTCCCGCTTCTCTTGTCGCAGACGAGCGCGCCGTCGGCCCACCCCGTCCACAAGTCAAGACACACTTTCAGAACCTCCTCGGCGGGGTCGTAGCGTTCACTGCGCGGCAGGACCGCATCCTTGCCGAAATACTGCGCGTCCCGGTCGATTGCGGAAGTCACGATGTTCCAGGCGATGCCGCCTCCGGCTCAGCGCATCGAGCGAGGAAACAGTGTGGCGACGCCGCTCCTCGGGTGCCTTGTTGCGTTCATGGATGATCGATTTCGACGGTTTCGGCGCCGGTCAAGCGTCAAGAGGCGCTCCGCTTGCGTTTTCGCATGCTCTCGCCGCGGAGTTCGGTGCGATAGGCAATGTGTTCGAGCTGCTCAAGGATGCATGACCGACGGTTACCAGCGAGTTGCGTCCCCTATCTGTCGGCCACCGGCTACGGCGGTCTCTACGAGCGGAGGGCCATCTCCTTTCGCGGCTGCTGTCAGCGGCGATGCTTCAACCACAACCGTTACGCGCTTTAGCACTACTAGCTTTGGTAGCTTGCCCAAACCGGGTAGCGGGTGTTTGAGTTGGGTTGCACTAGGGCACCGATCGAGCGGCCCTCTGGAGGCGATTACAGGCTCAATATGGAGATCGACACATGAAACTTGCTTCTGGTTATAAGGCTTTTTGCGAGGCTGCTCAAAAAAACTACCCAGATCAAACAAAGCCAGGTGGAAATCTTGACTGGGCGATCGCACTAAGCAGCGTTGTGACTTCTGAGTCTTCTGACCGTTTTGCAAAGCCATCGGCACGAGGATGGGAGTCGTCTTTTCACGCAAAGCTTTTTCCCAGTTACTCCACTAAGGTCGGGGCCTTGGCGATGACGTACAAAGGGTTAATGAACGTCAAGACTCCTTTTGATCTGGCTCTGTATACGAGGCTTATTTGGGAACTTCAGCCGGGGACAATTCTAGAGCTCGGTTCGCTTCAGGGTGGCAGCGGACTGTGGTTTGCTGATCAAATGTCGGCACTTTGTGAGAATCCAGGTGAAGTTCACTCATTTGATTTGAATATCAAATGTATCCACGCAAGTGCAAAGCATCCCCTTCTGACTTTTCATCAGGTCGACCTTTCGGACGTTGCCACTTTCGATGAAAGTCTGCTAATGAGGCTCCCTCATCCTTGGCTTGTGATTGACGACGCGCACGTACAAATATTCTCGATATTTTCTTACCTGCGACGCTTTCTTGTATCAGGAGATTACTATGTGTTCGAAGACGATCCTTTGCGTGCAGATAAAGAGATTAATGACGGCTTGCAGTTGGTCGAGCAATCAGGATTTTTAGTTGACACTTATTACACCGACGCGTTTGGAACCAATTTAACTTGTGCTCCAAATGCATGGCTTCGAAAGTCGTAAGTTGGATCGGCGGGTTTCTTGGAGCACCGTCCTCTTCATATTTAGTCGGTAAGTGTGGCGTGGGCTGGGGCAGCATCTTGGGAAGTCGTGCAAGCCCGTAATGGTCAGTCTTGAATCGCAGGCGCGCTGTCAACCGCAGCTAGATGAACATAATTCGCTGCCGGGGTTCATGGTTTCTTTCCGCCGTGGTCTCTATTGGAACGCCGCATGAGGGCGTTCAACAGCGGTGCGCAGAGTTCGCAGGGACGACTTCGAGATTGCGAACACCTTCGTCCCGGTTGTAACGCTTATCCTGCTGAAAGCGGATCTGGACTAAAGCTGAATCTTGCGGTGCGCACCTCTGCCTGGAACTCGGTGCCCCCGGGCCAGATCCGTGTAGGATGACAGCCATTTGCGAGCGACGGCAACCTTGGCCTTCTTGGCGCGCCCAGCCCGGACGGTCACCATAAGAGCGCCCTGGACCGAAGGCGTCGTCCGCAGTCGCTGAATCTATTGCAAGCTGACAAACTTCTACGCCGGTATCGAGGTTGGCAGCAGACGTGTTATCGCTTGGCCCCGCCCCTCGACCGCTTCAAGGCCTATGTCCGGTTCAATAGTGATTTTGGATATGTCAATGTGGATCCCAGACCTGTCTAATTCGGTTGGCCCGCGATACAAGGCAATCATCGACGCGCTTGAGCAAGCCATTGCTTCGAAAAGCCTATGTCCGGGCGATCGTTTGCCGACACACCGCGAACTTGCAGAAAGGCTCGGCGTCAGCGTACAGACCGTAGCTCGCGCTTACGCCGAGGCGGAACGGAAAGGACTACTCTCGGGCGAAGTTGGTCGAGGAACGTTTGTTCAGTATTTCAAGCCGGAACAGTGTGCGCCGTATTTCCCTTATGGCAACGTGCCAAACGCACGGGACTTCTCAAACATCATGCCGGTGCTCTCTGAAATCCATATTGAGGCACTCGGGGAGGCGCTCGTCGAGTCAGCCAAGGACGGCACCATCCAGCGCATGCTCGAGTGTCGGCAAACCCAAGGCATAGTGCAGCATCGCGAGGCTGGCCTCCACTGGCTTGAGCGCAATGGGGTGAAGGCGAGTGCCGACAGCTTGATAGTAACGAACGGTGTCGCTCACGGGATCTGGACAGCAATGGCTAGCATAACCGAGCCTGGTGATGTGGTCGCCACCGAGGCACTTGTGGCAACGCCCATTACCGTTAATGCCTCAATCCTCAAGATCAGGCTCCGCGGCCTAGCTATCGATCAGAACGGTATTATTCCCGAATCCTTTGAAGAGGCCTGTGCGTACGAAAACATCAAGGCATTGTGCATAACGCCCTGCTACAGTGCTCCCACGGTGTCCCTCATGGATGAGGGGCGTCGCGAACGGATTGCCGAAATTGCGCGGCGGCATGACGTAGCGATCATCGAGGACGATGTATTCGGTCCTCTAATACCCAAGCGACCGAAGCCCATCTGGTGCTTCGCTCCCGAACGCACATACTACGCGACGAGCTTTACAAAGTGCGTGATGTCTTCTTTACGGACAGGATTTCTTGCAGGCCCGATCCCAGCAATACCTCGTCTAATTTCCCGCGTTCGCGCCACCGGATGGAGTGCAAACATTTGGACAGCTGACGTTGCTGCTCGGTGGCTGCAGGACGGGACGATTGATCGGCTGATCGAATGGCAACGACAGAAACTCAAGACAAGATATGAGATCTTGAACCACATCCTCGGGCCATTTAGCTATGAAGCGGAGCCATACGGGATGCATGCGTGGCTGAATCTGCCTGAACACTGGCGGTCGCGCCATTTTGTGGATCATGCGCGATCTCTGGGACTCCTTGTCAGTCCCCCGGATCCATTCATCATCGGACGAGCAGTCGAACCCCATGCAGTACTGTTGGCACTTGGCGACACCAATAGAAATGACCAGGATTTCAAAGAGGGTCTTGAGCGAATTGCGACCGTCCTGCGAGAGCATCCCGATCCAAGTACTTGTTACTGATCCAGACTGCTCTATTGGGGAAGGCAATCGTGGGTACACTGGAGAAGGCGTCGTTGAAAGATCGAGGCGCTAAGCTGGACAACCGAAAGACCAGTCAAGATACGGTACAAGGCAATGAGGAAATGGCCCGGGGGGCCTTCCTCGCTGCTTGGCGATGAGCAGGATCGATCCGGTATCGCCGGCGTCCTTCGAGTACGATATAGCTGGCGACCAGGGGCCCCTCGTCCAAGATGTGGATCTGATCGGCAAGCTGGTCAACGTCGACAACCCGTCGGGTGCGAATGGGAATGATGTAATGATTGCTGCCGATCGAGACGAGACCGTCATGGTTAATGCAGCGCTCCAACTTGACAAGCGGCTAAAGCTTCGAATGTCAGCAGCCGCCAAACCTGGATCCACGTCGTTCACCCGCAAGCAATCCCCCCATGATACCGGCTCTCGCTAACTATCTTATTGCAATGTTCAAGGAGACGCCTCCGCTTTCCGCAATTACGGTCCTTGAGCTGACGAGCCAAGCAAAAAGCGTTGCGAATAGCAGTTATCGCTACATCGACCCAATGACAACTGTCGGAATCTTTTTCCTCGTTATGAGTCTGATCTCTGTACTGCTTCTGCGATGGTTGGAAGAACGCCATGCGCAAGTGGAGGAACGATGAAAGCTTCTGAGATAAAACTCGCGTCGCGTGCGGCACGGCTGGATAAACGCCCCCTTCTCAAGCGCGTGGGTCTCATTATCCTCGCTACGGATCACACCACAGAAGTAGATTTTCAGCGCATTGTGGCCAGCGACACGATCGGCGTGTACAGTACGCGCATTCCTTACGCGAACCCAACGACACCTGATAATCTCCGGGCAATGCAGCCGTCGCTGACCGCGGCCGCTGCGCTCATCCTGCCTGACGAAGAGCTAGATGTTGTTATGTACTCATGCACCTCTGCTTCCGTTGTCATTGGCGATGATCAAGTGAAAGCAGCGATAAAGTTGGCGAAACCTTCTGCGGCTGTCGTAACGCCAACGGCCGCGTCCGCTGCTGCGCTAAAAGCGGTTCAGGCTAAACGCATATCCATTCTGACGCCTTACACGGTCGAGATCAGCCGGCCAATGGCAACCTACTTTCTCGATATCGGGTTTGACATAGATCGATTTACATGCATCGGGCTAAGTGACGACCGAGAAATGGCACGCATTTCGCCGGCTGACATTGTAGCGTTTGCTCGTGAAGCAATGGGTCCCGAAAGTGATGCGCTATTCATTTCTTGCACCGCTGTACGAGCGGCGTGCGTGGCCGCTGACATTGAACAAGCCATAGGCAAGCCAGTCGTAACGAGCAATCTTGCCACGGCTTGGGCATGCCTTCGCCTGTGCAACGTGGAACTTTCGCCGCCGCGTGGCCACCTTTTCACCCCGTCGTACCGATTACCTTCAAAAGCGTGAGGGGACGGGCGCGAAACTTGCCTGATCGGGAAACTTAAAGTCTAGCTTCAGTTCAACAAATCAAAGGCAGCGTGTCGCAGGCAATGCTAAGCGTCAGCGCCGTTGCCCAATGGGAAGGAAGAAAATGTCAGACTCAGCGTTGAAGTTCACGCCAGAAGAATAGACCCAACGACTAGAGTAGACCCGGGCAGCTATGGAGACGAAAGGGATCGATCTTCTTATTGTCTGCGATCCTTCGAACATGAATTGGCGCACCGGGTATGATGTAAATGCCGTTCGGCAGCTGCAGGACGGTGTCGTTGGGCCGGAACGCACGCCGCAATTGCCGTCGACACCCGCCTTTTCGAGACCATTGCGCATCATCTCGACATCCGCGGCGGCATAGCGGTGGGTGGTGGCGACCTGTGCGTGCCCGAGCCAGGCTTGAATCGTCAAGAGGTCCACGCCCGACTGGAGAAGCTTCATGGCAAGGGAGTGCCGGAAGATGTGCGACGATATGGGCTTGTCGGCCAAGGCCGGGCGATCCGTGGTCACGGTCGCGGGAGTGGCGTTGTGTTGTCTGGTCAAGCGTCGGCGAAAGTAGGATTCCAGGAGCGGCGCCAGCAGCAAGTGTTTGCTCATTCTGCACCTCCATCGAGAAAGGCGCGCTCGGCTGCAATGGAGAGAAGATTCGCTGATCCGGTGAGATAATAGGCTGTATCGCAGTAGTTGGCGTGGCCGAGGTATGTGGCGAGCGATGGGAGCAGCGCCTGAACGTCTGGGCACTGTTGATAGTGTTGAAAAAGTCCCGCTTGAAACAGTCCTGAAGCACTGATTCAGTCTTCTTATCGGAAGGAGATTGAGTCGATGATGGGCGAGCAAAGTGTGATGCAGGAGGAGCTGTTCTATGGCTTCAGTCTGGAACGGCATGTGCCGGCGGATCACCTTCTCAGGGCCATCGACCGCTTCGTTGACCTTTCCGGTGTCCGCCAGCACCTCGCGCCGTACTACAGCCCGATCGGCCGTCCCTCGATCGACCCCGAACTGCTGATCCGCATGCTGATTGTCGGCTACTGCTTCGGCATCCGCTCGGAGCGGCGGCTGTGCGAGGAAGTCCACCTGATCCTGGCCTATCGGTGGTTCTGCCGGCTTGGCCTCGAGGGCGATGTGCCGGACCATTCGACATTCTCAAAGACACGCCATGGCCGCTTCCGCGAAGTCGCGAATGTCGATCGGCATCGTTGCGCTGATCGCATCGATTGCGCGCCGGACGTCATCCCATGCAAGGCACGGCGGCAAATGCGCCAAACGCCAGTCCCGGCAAACTGGCTAAAGCGCGCGATCCGGCTCAGATAAATCTTGGCTAACGCTCGCTTGTAACCGAGCGTGAAGAAATGCTCCGCGAGACGATTCATCTCGTCACCTAGGGCGCCGCTACGCAGGCGCTTGAGCACCCCGGCATACGAAAAGTAGAACTCGAGCATATCGCCCCCTCCGAGATAGCGGCGCAGGGGGATCCCGCACTCACCCCAGAGGAACCAAAGATTTATGTGGCGCAGAATTCCAGCCTCGGCAGGCCCGGCTGGCGCCAGGACGGCTCCGTCACGTAATCTCTCCCGACACATAAAAACGGATCACTGCCCGAATCCCGCACCAGCGACAGCAGGCTGTCCGGCCCCTTGCGGAAGTCGACAATGGCTGGGCAGGAACACCTGGACGGGATCATGTCGACTGCACCGCCCGGACCATCCGCTGCAAGTGCGCCTCGTCTACGTCCGCACCGGCACGCACAACAACGTCGCCAATAACAACCTCGATCACGGCGCCTGCCGCCTGCGCCACGGCAACTTCGGCAGCGTGGTCGGACGCATTCAAGGCGCAGGTCGTGGCAGAGGCGCTGGAGCCCCGCGCAAGCATCTCGGCGATCGCCCATCGAGTTGGCATTCACCCGTCGCAGCTCTTCGCCTGGCGTCGTGACGCTCGGACCAATCTGCGCAGTACGTCACATCTGCCTCCATCGGAAGCCATTCACACCAACGCTATCGCCTCTGACCCTGCCGTGTGCATCAATGTCGCGAGTACACATCCATTGACATGCATCAAATTGAAGATTGCACTAGTGCATCTGCCGTTATATGAATTCGTTGCTTTGTTTGAAATTCTGTCTGATGGAGGGACACATGAAAGTATTGATTGGTTGGCATGCGACAGAGGAGGAAATGGCTCGCTTTCGGAAAGCTCTTCCCAACGCGAACATCGTCGGCCCGCGGCCCGCGCCCTATCTCTCCCGCTTTGATCTCACTCTCAAGTCCATAGCGGATTCTATTGTCGACGCTGACGCTATCGTCGGATGGGTAATGCCAGACGGCGCATTGGATTTGGCCAAGAAATTGAAGCTCATTTGCTGGATGCATGCCGGCTGTGACGAACTCGATTTGCCGCGGCTTAAGTCACTCGGCGTCCAAGTCACAAACTTACGTGGAGCGAACAGCATTGCCGTTGCAGAGCACGCAATGGCGATAATCTTGGGGCTTGCGAAACGATTGGTGGCAAAACATCAGGCCGTTGTATCCGCGCAGCCGTCACCGCTCTATGAGGATGGCTCGCGATCGGCGATGCTTCATGGACGGACACTAGGTATTATCGGCTTGGGACAGATTGGTTCCAATATCGCCCAGCGCGCCAAGGCTTTTGACATGAAAGTGCTGGGGGTACGGCTACACCCCGAACGTGGTGCTGGAGCCGCGGATGAAGTCTATGGCATCGACGGCATGCACGACGTTCTCAGCAAGAGCGACTATGTCGTGCTCTCAACGCCAATCACCCGCCAAACCGACTCATTCTTCGGGGCACGCGAGATTGACTCGATGAAGAGCGGGGCATACCTGTTAAATATTGCACGCGGTAACCTCATCCAAGAACACCCGCTTTATGATGCGCTCACATCTGGGAAGATTGCTGGTTACGGCGCGGATGTTTGGTGGACTTATAACAACGCTTTTCCTGCGACCTACCACTTCCCAGTGCCGTCTCGGACGGGCATCCAGCGCATGGCTAACGTGATCGCCACAGGCGACCAAGGAGCCAACGCAGATGATGTTGTCGACAGGAACATTAGCCGGTCGATCTTGGGCTTGCAAGAGTTCTCTGAAAGCAAGCCACTAACCTGGAAGATTGACCTCGATCTCGGGTACTGAGATCACTTCTTATCGAGTGCTTTGCTAGGGCGGCTACACATGCCGCCCAGCATTAGGACTGTCGATGGCCATAGCTTCTCGCCTGCGCGCTTTGCGTACGCGCCTCGCCGAAGGTCCTCGGTTAGACCACGTTGCTATTGAGGTCAATAAAAGCTAGTAATCCGCAATGTCGTTTTGGCTTCCAAGTATCCCTAAGTCATCGTTCCCCCGATACGCCGCAATCGCAGACGCGATTGAAGAAGCTATCAACCAAAAGCGCTTGCATCCCGGTCAACAGCTGCCCACCCATCGCGAGCTTGCACAGAAGTTGGGGTTCAGTGTTCAGACCGTAGCGCGGGCATACGCCGAAGCAGAGCGCCGAGGCCTGACTGCGGGAGAGGTCGGCCGCGGGACGTTTGTCCAATATGTCACGCCTGATGTTGGGCAAGGCTTTGTCGCCGAAACAAAGCAGTCGGGTGTTACAGACTTCTCCAACATTACGCCGCTTCGCGATGATATCCATGTCCAAGCATTCAAGAATGCGTTAGCGAACATGATGACAGGTGCGCCGCTGCAGCGCGCAATGGAATATCGGCCAAGCCAAGGGCTTGTTCAGCACCGTTTAGCCGCCGTCGGATGGTTACAGCGACACGGGATCTCCGTCGATGTTGAGAATGTTGTCATCACCAACGGGGCTACGCACGGAATATGGACCGCTATGGCCACTTTGTTGGAACCTGGCGACGTCATCGGTACTGAGGCTCTCACACAGACCGCAAATCTCATAAATGCTTCTGTGATGAAGTTGCGGCTTCGTGGCATCCCAGTCGACGCTCAAGGAATTATTCCGGAGGCCGTTGAAGAGGCATACAAGCGACAGCCCATCAAAGTATTGTCGCTGACGCCTTGTTACAACAATCCAACGGGCTCTCTAATGGGCGATAAAAGGCGTGTCGAAATTGCGGAGATCGCCAGAAAATATGATATTGCTATCATCGAGAATGATGTCTTCGGCCCTTTGATCCCGAATAGGCCGAAGCCGCTTTGGACCTATGCACCGGAACGCACGTACTATGTAACCAGCTTCTCCAAGGCCGTGATGCCTACTTTACGAACAGGATTTCTGTGTGGCCCCCCGGGCATGACTTCTCGGCTGATATCAAGGTTGCGCGGGACAGGCTACATGTCTAACACCTGGACTGCCGAGATCTTGGCGGCATGGATCTTCGATGGAACAGTCGAGCGACTTATCGAATGGCAACGCGATCAATTGAGCGAACGCTGCAGGCTGCTGAAAAAGACGTTAAGCGCCTACAAAGTTGTCGCCCATCCCTACGCACTCCATGCTTGGCTAACTTTACCGGAACCATGGAGGTCTCAGACATTCTTTGATCAAGCCCGTTCTCGTCGGCTGTTAGTTACTCCTCCTGATCCCTTTATCGTGGGACGTGGGGAGGATCCGCACGCAGTCCGTTTGGCCGTGGGAGATACAGTTCGTGACAAGCAGGATTTTGTAGGCGGCCTTAAACGTGTTGCGGCTCTACTAGCCGAAAGCCCGGAACCTCCTCCGCAAGCGTTTCAGGAGCTTGCGTAGGTGGCTTCCCGACTTCAACCAAGCTGCGCCCAATGGCGCGGCCGCTTATTACTAATATCCTAGATCGAGACTGACTTCATTTTCGACCGGTTGACCGGACATAAACTCAATCACATTTTTGGTACCGTAAGCGAGATTCCGCTCGCGCACGTCATCTGCGTTTGAAGCTTGGTCCCCCGAGCAAAGTACATTTGGTAGCTTATGTACTCCCAACCGGGACATCGTACCATTGTAGCATGTAGCTGGCATTGCATTCTCATACCACCACCAAACATCAGCGGCGAACCCGCGCAAGCGGCCGGAAATTAGGGCTTCATAAAGTGGCTTCTCAGAAACCAGCGTCCCACGGGCGATGTTGATAAGAAACGCAGATGGTTTCATCGCGTCGATTTCAGCCTTGCCGAAGAATTTTTCAGTGTCGCTGGTGAGTGGCATAGCCAGCACTACGTAATCACATTGAGCAAGCACCGAATGAAGCTCCTCAACGCCGTACATCGAATCGACATGGTCGACCGTGACATTCTTGTTTCGCCTGACACCCAATACCTGCATATTAAATGCCTTGGCACGTTTGGCAACGCGTGCCCCGATGTTTCCTACACCAATAATCCCGAGAGTCCGCCCGTCCAGCATGGCGGCTCGCGTACCGTCTTCCCACCAGGGAAACACCTGTTGTCCGCTTGTCGCAAGATTGTGCTTTAGAACGGTCATCTTCGCCAGCGAAAGCATGAACATCATAGCCTGCTCTGCAACCGCGACGGCATTGGATCCCCGAATGTTGGCGACTTTGATTTCCCGCGACTTTAGAAGGGCAAGATCCATCTCGTTGATGCCTGCATGAAGCCAACTGATGAACTTCAGTTTCTCCGCGATCTCAACGGTCCCTCTCGGTAGGGTGTAGCAAATGATAATATCAGCATCGACCACCAGGTCCTTAACCTCGTCGAAGTTCGTTTCAAACCGAGAAAAATAGTCGCCCCGTGGAGCAACAACGGATGTGCCCGGCGGCAACGCCCCCTTTACATACTCAAGTTCTTCGTCGGTAGCATGCCACAAGCAGGCAACTTTCATCTCTCAATCCCTCCTGATGAATCTTGGATTTCTGCCCGGCAACGGTCAGACCTCAGTTCATTGCAGGATACGACGTACAAAGAATTGATTCAATCTATACATTCAATCAGTTCAATTTTTTTCAAGGGAGCACGTCGAGCTCACATCATTCGATATTGCGGTGGCCCGAAAGTAAGCGTCTACTGGCGAAGCGGTGATCGAGGTTGTTATTTATTGGCGACGTGATCGTGCGTGCTCGCGCAGACGTCAGCGAGGCGCACTTGCAACGGGTGATCCGGGCGGTGCGGTCGGCATGATCCCCTCCGGCGTGAAGGATTTCCTCGCCAGTCAGGTCGACTTCCGCAAGGGCCCGGACAGCTTGCTGTCGCTGGTGCGGGATGCCGGCAGTGATCCGTTCAACGGTGCGCTTTACGTCTTCCGGGCCAAACGAGCGGATCGAGTGAAGATCGTCTGGTGGGACGGCTCCGGCGTCTGCCTTTACGCCAAGCGGTTGGAGAAATCGCAATTCTGCTGGCCCCGGATCGGTCATAATCGGGTCCAACTCAACCATGCTCAGCTTCTGGCGCTGATCGATGGCATGGATTGGAAGCGGGTTCGAGCCGTGCCGGTCAAGCCGCCGGAAATTGTTGGGTAAAGCCCTGCGGCGAAGTGAATCAGCGGCCTGAAAGGGCAGGAAAACCGAAGCAAAATGTGCTCTGGTCGAACCGATGACGCCGCCTGATCTCAAACTCCCGGATGACGTCGAAGCGCTGAAAGCCATGGTGCTTGCCATGCCGAAAAGGCGGCGCGCGCCGATGCCCTGGAGAGCGAGGTCGCCGATCTCAAGGCACGCAACGCCCCCGATGAGCGCATCGAGCGGCTGACGCAGATCCTGAAGGCTTCGATCGCGCCCGCTTCGGCCGGCGATCGGAGAAGCTCGGCTCTCCCACCGTGGACGACGAGCAGCAGGCCTTTGTCTTCGAGGAAATCGAGACTGGCATCGCTGCGATCAGGGCACAGGTCAGCAAGGGCCGCGAGCGTCCGGATGGCAAACGTCCGCTGCGTCCGCGCAAGGGCTTTGCGCCCCATCGTGAGCGGGTCGAAGTGGTGATAGAGCCGGAGGAGCTGCCGGAGCATGCCGGCAAGCAGAAGGTGCTGATCGGCGAGGACGTCTCGGAGCGACTTGATGTGGTGCCGGGCGCGGCCCACATCATCGAGAGCGGCATTCCGACGGAAGCGCTTCTGGCGCAGATCGCCGTCTCCAAATATGCCGATGGCCTGCCGCCGCTCTGCCGACAGGAGGCGATCTACGCCCGCGACAAGGTCGAGCTCGACCGCAAGCTGATGGCGCAATGGATCGGCAAGCTCGGCTTTGAGCTGGAGATCCTTGCCGACTACCTCTTTGAAGGGGGAGCGGATCTTCGCCGACGAAACCACCTTGCCGACGCTCGCTCCCAGCTCCGGATCGACGAAGACAGCCTTCTATGGGCCTATGCCAAGGATGACCGACCATTTGGCGGCAGCGGTCCGCCCATGGTCGTCTACCGCTTTGAGGACGGTCGGGGCCGGCGAGTGCGTCGCGGCATCTCAAGGGCTGCCGCGGCATCCGGCAAGTCGACGGCTATGCCGCCTATAACACGCTGATCCGCTCCGATGGCGGCAATGACGGCGTCACATTGGCGGGCTGCTGGTCACACAGTCGGCGCAAGTTCTACGAGCTGCATGTCGGCAAAAGGTCCGAGGTTGCAACGGCGACGGTCGAGCGGATGGCGAAACTGGCAGGTTGAGGAGACCATGCGCGGCAAAAGCCCTGAGGCCCGTGCGCGGCGCGTCAGCAAACCTCCGCCGCGATCGTCACCGAGCTCTTCGCCCTCTGGCAGAAGACCCTGCCACGGATCTCCGGCAAATCGAAGCTCGCCGAGGCGATCCGCTACGCCACCTCGCGTCGCGCCATCTTTGAGCGCTTCCTGACCGACGGTCGCATCGAGCTCGACTCCCACATCGTCGAGCGAGCAATCCGGCCCCAGGCCATTACAAGAAAGAACTCACTCTTCGCTGGCAGCGACAGCGGGGGACGGACTTGGGCAATCATCGCGACGCTGCTGCAGACAGCGACGATGAACGATCTCGATCCGCTTGCCTGGCTCAGCCAGACCCTCGAGCGCATCGCCAGCGGCTGGCCCAGCAGCGAAATCGACGCGCTGATGCCGTGGAACTACGCCCGCTGAACGGCCTCAGCTTGCCGCTCACGCCAGAAATCAACGATTAATATTTCTTTATCCGTAGCATTAGGTCGTGTGGACAATTATCTGATCCATAGCACGATAGCTGCGATGGTGACGACGGCGAGATAGTTTCTGGCAGTTTTCTCGAAGCGGGTGGCGACGCGCCGGAACTGCTTGAGCTTGGAGAAGCAGCATTCGATCGGATGCCGCTGGGCGTAGAGGTGCTTATCCAGCGGGTATTTTCGCGCCCTCGAGGGATTGTTGGGGATCACTGCCACGGCGCCCTTGTCGGCGATGGCGAGGCGCAGGCGATCGCTGTCATAGGCAGCGTCGGCCATGACGATGTCGGCGGGCAGGCCCTCGATCAGAGCGTCGGCTTGCGGTGCATCGCCCTTCTGGCCTGCAGTGAGCGTGAAGCGGACCGGGCAGCCGAGACCGCGCACGGCCATGTGGATCTTGGTGCTTAAGCCGCCGCGTGAGCGGCCAAGGGCCTGATCTTCAGCCCCTTTTTTGCGCCGGCGGCGTGCTGATGGGCGCGGACGATGGTGGAATCGACGATCAGGTATTCGAAGTCGGGGTCGTCCGACATCGTCGCGAAGATGCGCCACCAGATGCCCTTCTGGCTCCAGCGGCTGAAGCGACGGAATACGCTATTCCACTCGCCGAACACCTCCGGCAGATCGCGCCAGGGCGAACCGGTCCGCACGATCCACAGCACCGCTTCGACGAACATGCGGTTGTCGCGGCCAGACGAACCGCGCGTCCGCTCGTCGCCAATAACCTGCGGTGCTATCCGCTCCCACTGATCCGAAGCAGATGCTGCCCTTCTTCTCGAAGCTGCCACCCTGCCTCATCGGGGTGGAAGCGTGCGGAACGGCGCACTACTGGGCTCGCACGCTCGCCGCGATGGGGCACGAAATCAGGCTCATCCCCCCGTCCTATGTGAAGGCCTATGTCAAACGCGGTAAGAGCGATGCGCTGGATGCTGAAGCAATCTGCGAAGCCGTTCAGCGCCCGACGATGCGATTCGTGCCCATGAAGACGGTGGAACAGCAAGGCATTCTCATGACCCACCGCGCCCGAGCGCTGCTCGTTCGCCAGCGCACGATGATCGCCAATGCGTTGCGGGCGCATCTGGCAGAGTTCGGTCTTGTCGCCAATCCCGGTGTCGCCAATCTGGCGAAGCTGGCGCAGCAGGTCCTGTCTGACGGGGATGGCTTGCCGTCTTATGCCCGCACCGCGCTGGATATTCTGATCCGGCAGATCATGACGCTTAGCGATGAGATCACAGCGCTGGATCAGCAACTTCTCGCTTGGCATGCCGACAGCGAGGCCAGTCGCAGGCTTACCGCTATCCCCGGTCTCGGTGTGATCACGGCCACAGCTGTCGCCGCCACCGTCACCGATCCCGATCAATTCCGCTCGGGCAGGCAATTTGCCGCCTGGCTCGGCCTGACGCCGCAACAGCATTCGACCGGAGGCAAAACGCAGCTCGGCGGCATCTCCAAGCAAGGAGACCGATACTTGCGCAGATTGCTCGTTGTCGGCGCTACCGCCGTCATCCGGCACACGAAGGACAAGGCAACGCCCATGGCGAATTGGATCAGAAAGCTCTTGGAGAAAAAGCCGTTCAGGCTGGTCTCCGTCGCGCTCGCCAATAAGCTCGCGCGGATCGCATGGGCCGTTCTGACGCGGAAGGAAGCTTATAGGGCCCACGAGATGATCGCCTGAGTTCAATCCCAGACAACCCGAATTGGTAACGGCAGTCGATGATGTGTAACGATCGAGCCAATGGTAAGGCCAACCCGTCTGATTCAATGCGCTTCAATCGCGCGCCATCTTGATCAGGGACCTCACCGGCGGATTTCCATCAGGGCCAGCGGTCGAACTTCACACCGCACAAACAGGCCGGACATATGAAAGCAACCGATCAAACAATCCCGACAAAGGGCCCTTGCCATAGGGGGTGTCCACATATGAATCTGATTTGCTCAGCCTTGGGAATCCCAAGAGTCCACACGACCTAGAGCGATGCGTTCAGTTGACTTGAAAACAGGGAGTTGCGCGGGACGAACCGGTATGACAAGTGGCTCCTCCGCACCCATACGGAAGCTCGAAAAACAACCGGGTGCCCTGACATGGTAGGAGGCCAAAGCCCTACCTGTGGTTCACATATGTTCGCTTAGGACATCTCTGCGAAAACCAATGTAGGACCTGATTACTCAAGAGGTCGGCGGCAACAAGAATGCCACCGCCGAACTCCATCTTGCGTCCAACGCCATTCTCCTTCAAAAACAGCACAGAACGGCCTCTCCCTTCGGGGAAGGTTTTAGTTGGCGGCGCACAGCTTTTCGCGGCTTGTCGACATAGCCACATCCGCTGAGAAGCCGTAAGGTTCAATGATTTTCGCAAATTCGCCGGACTTCTTCATTTTCGCAAGTTCGACATCGTATGCGTCTCTCAAGGCCGTATCTGCCTTATTGAATGCAGTGCCATCGCAGCCGACAGGGGCGTCTGCAACGGGAGCTACCACTTCGATCGTTTCGTCTGCCGCCTTCTTTTTAAGATCGTTGAGTGAAAGCATCGGCAAAGCATAGAGATCAATGCGGCCATCCTGCAGCATTTTGAGACCACCTTGAGCGTCCGGTGCAACGATCACTCGGTCGCGAGGCACACCCGCGGCTAGAGCCATTTTTTCCTGTAATCCTCCGCCAGGGACGCCAACTGTGGCAGAGGAATCCTTCGCGATATCTTTGTAGGCCTTGAAGCCTTTAGGATTCCCCTTCTTCACCAGAAAGCCCTCCGCATCGCAGAGAATTGGTTCCGAATAAGCTACAGCGCCGCATCGCTCTGGCTTCATGAATAGGCCGGCTGTCACCGCATCAAAACGACGAGCTTGGATCCCTGGGATCATCGCACCATACTCCGACACCGAGGCAACGATGTCTGGCACACCAAGCTTTTTAAAGATTGCGCGCGCCACATCTGGCCCGGCCCCCGAAACTTTTCCGTCGGCCGAGACTGCGGTGTACGGTGGTTCATTTGCAATTGCCACTCGAGCAAATCCCTGGGACTTCAGTTGTTCAAGCTTGTCATCGTCGGCCAGCGCGGCGCTTGTAAAGCTCAGCGTGGAGACAAAAGCGAGGCCGGCGACGCCAGCCAGTATTTGATTTTTTTTCATCGTGCCCAACTCCTCCTATTTTCTCTTCTATTGCTTTCGCGGCTACATCGTTTCATCGCACCTTCAGCAATGATCTCCTACTTTTGCTTTTGGCTAAGGTTGCGGGGGTCTCTTCGCTCTCTCAATTCCTCGTGGAGAACGATGGCGTTCGATCGCTTGTGGGTTCGACGGAAGCGATTTAACCACCAAACAAACTTGCGATCTTAATCTAGAGATAATTTTTAGCTCGGTATTTGACCTGATACAAGAGGGATAATGGATCATCTCAATTCCAGCACTTTATAAGGCTTGATCCAGCGCAGCACCTGGAGAGATCCAAGATCTTTCCAGTATTGCTCAGGCCGAGCTTATCTGTTCCGCCTAACGCCGAGTTGCGCTAACATCCTTTGTTCTGGCGATTGGCAATCAGATCGTCGACGACAGCGGGATCGGCAAGCGTCGAGGTATCGCCGAGTGACTTCGCCGAGGCGACGATTGGAAAGGCGCCCACCCGGCTGACCTTAGCCGACCTTAATGCGCAGTTGATCCTGAGCTTCCTCGAGCACTTGGAGAAGGAGCGGAGCAACGGCGCCCGTACTCGCAACGCCCGCCTGGCGGCGCTTCGTTCTTTCCTTAAGAATGCCGCCCAATACGAACTGACCGCGCTCCCCGTCATCGATGGGTGCTGGCAATTCCGATGAAACGGTTCGACCGGCCGGTCCTGGGATTTTTGTCACGCTAGGAGATGCAGGCGATTCTTGAGGCGCCGGGTGCGCGGACATGGCAGGTGAGCGGGATCGCGCACTGTTCAGCCTCATGTACAACACCGGCGCCCGCCTGTCTGAAGCCATCGGCCTGCGCGTCGGCGAGGTCGCGTCGATGGCTCGGCGTTCGCGCACCTGCATGGAAAGGGGCGCCAAGACCGCAGCGCGCCACTCTGGCGTACGACCCGCCAACCTGATCCGCAACTGAAAGGGCCGGTTGGACCGCCCAGGCGAGGAGAACGTCCTGTTCCCGAACCGGAGCGGAGGATGCATGGCGCGTTCGGACGTCACCCAGCGCCTTGAACTTGCGGTCTCGGCCGCCGCGGAACGTCACCCGCAACTCGCACGTCGCTCGATTTCGCCTCACACCATCCGCCACACTACGGCGATGCATCTCCTGCAGTCCGGCGTCGACATCAGCGTCAGCGCCTATGACTGGGTCATGAGAGCCCCGCCACGACGCACATGTACCTTCCGGCGGATCTCGCCATGAAGGAGCGTACGCTCAACCGGCTGCAGCCCATGACGGCCAGTCAAGGTCGGTTTCGACCGCCGGACCAGCTCATGCAGTTCCTGTTGAGCCTTTAAAGATTATGCGCAGTTCACCAGCAGGAAATCGCTCGGGAAACCGATGGTTATTCGCTTCTATCCCCGTGAGCTGCGCATAATCATCGGGTGCGCATAATCGCGGACGTAGGTCCCGAGCCTGGCCTGCCTCGTTGCGCCCCGAGCCAGAAGCGGCACGGTGGTGTCATCCCATGAAGTCGTTCGGCTGCCAGAATATGGTTCGGATCAGATCATGGATTGGCTGTAGGGCGATCGCGCAAGCGCCGACCTGATGGGCCAGCGTGGAGAGGCTGAGATCGACGCCTTCCCTTGGCATAGCGCTCGGCCTGGCGATTCAGGGCGCTGGCCGAACTTCTCGCAGAGGATCGTGGGGAGCAGGTTCGGTCCTGCCCTTCGCGCGGTGTGGCGTCGTATGGTGCTGGTGCTGATGGCTGCGAAATCTTCCCGCGCACCGTCTGGATCACTTTCCACTGGCGAGGATCACCTCCAGCGTCTCCGTGATGTCTTCGCCCATCTTCACGATCCGGGCCGAACGCTGGCGCGCGCTTTCTTAAGGAAAGTCTGCGGCGACCGACGCGGCGCAGGCAAGCACTCCGCGTCAAGTTTAGCATCTTTGATTCCTTTTTCTTTTTGCTGAGATGTTCAAGCCTAAGCTCCGTAGTGCAGGTGCGAATGGCGGTGACTAGCTCTCCACATGCCAAAAAGCAGCTCCAACACCACACTTGTCCAGCAAGCCATTGCTTTACACCATGTCACGAGATGTTCTGAATCATATCAAATGCGTTCTCATCAAGCACATCTACCAGGAAGCTTGACGGCGCAGGGAATCCTGAAACCGAAGATTTTCAAGTGCTTGACGTATCCCGCAATGAACTCTTTGCGCGGACAATGCAGCGTGTTAAAACATTGACGGCGTTCCTGTTGCTTTTGCAGAAACGGCAACCGGTTCAATTACTGCGCTTTACCCTACGGTAGATATATCGATTAGTATTGTAAGCATAGGAGGAAGCGCATGGATCATTCAGGGCAATGGTAGGGAAATGAATTCGATCACGCGCGATATCAATCCGTGGCTTCCAGAACCAGGTTCACTAGAGCGTCCTGTTTACCTGTCTCTCGTTGAGCGAATAATCAGCGCCGTTGATAGTGGAGAATTGGTTGAACGCTCGCGACTTCCAACTCACCGTGAGTTGTCGGCTCACTTAGGCATCTCGGCGCAAACGGTCAGCCGGGCTTATGAGGAATTGGCCAGGCGGGGCATGATATCAAGTTCGGTGGGTCGCGGTACGTTTGTTGCTAAGTCCGGCTTGGACAAACCCGCTTACCCTCATATACCAGAACGATCAAAGGAAACCATTGATCTGTCGATCTTGAAACCGGCAAGCGATAGCCTCCATCTTGAGAAACTTCGCTCAGCGCTGATTAACTTAGCCGAAGATCTTCCCCTAACCTCTGCGTTCTCCTTTCGTCCAAACGTTGCTCTAGCGCAAAATCGGAGCGCCGGCGTTCGATGGCTCCGTTCCTACGGCGTCGAGGTCGAAGAGCATAACCTTCTGGTGACGAATGGTGCAACCCCGGGAATGACGTTAGCGCTTATGTCTGCTTTAACTCCTGGGTCGACGCTGCTCTCGGAGGCAATCGGACACCATACATTAAAGCCCCTCACCGCCTACTTAGGGGCCAACCTTAAGGCATTGAAAATCGACGCTGAAGGACTATGTCCGGATGCGTTGGAGCAAGCTTGTTCAGACGAAGGTGTTAAGGCTCTTTTCATCATGCCTGGGCCAATCAGTCCGACCGTGGCTGTTATGCAAAACGAGCGCAGATTGCGAATTGCAGAGATAGCGCGTCGAAAAGGAATATTTATCATAGAAAACGATCCTCTCGGAGCTCTAGTAGAGGGGGATCTGGTTCCTTTTGTTAACCTTGCTCCGGAGCGAACCTTCTACGTGACGTCATTTACCAAATCCATTATGCCCGGCCTGAGAATAGGTTACGTAGTCGCTCCGAGCAGTTTGCTTCCCGCGGCAACGAACCGCTCACTTGTCACCACGTGGATGGCGACGCCGTTGATGGCGGAAATTGCTTCACGTTGGATCTTCGACGGTACCGCGAAAATGTTTTTGGATTGGCAGAGGAAAGAACTGAACAAGCGTCATCAAATAGCGTCTGAGTGTCTGCAAGGAATACGATATTCGAGCCATCCACAGGGCCTTCATTTGTGGGTTCCATTGGAAGCCGGCCACACTGAAGATGCTTTCGTCTCAAACGTGCGCCTTCGGAACGTGGGTATCGCACGAGGAAGCGCGTTTATGTTGTCGGCTCAGCCCTGTCCTCCAGCGGTCCGAATTTCAGTCGGCGCAACGTCCCCTGATGACTTGCGCCTCGGGTTAGAGATTGTTGCTTCAGTATTAAAGGAAGTTCCAGAGCCGGTGCTACCTACCCTTTAGAGATTCTGCAAGTCTTATCGTGAGTTAGACCCTCGCTAGGAACTTGCGTGTCGTGACGTGCCCCTGGCCAAGCGCCGCGTACGCGAACTCGCAATTGCCGGGCTTTTGGCTTCACTGGTCGCGGTAGGGACACTGGTGTAACCGTCCGGTAAGCACCGCAGTCGCCGATCGTCATTCATCTCAGCGAACGGTCAGGCTCCGTTGCCGACAATGAGAGCACCGCTGCTGTCCTCCAAAGGAAACTCTCCGGACCTGCGCCATACCTTCATTTGCCGCCGTATCCAGCTCTGGCACAAGCATTGCGCCGATATCGACAACGCCATGGCGGCGCTCTCGACCACGGCAAGATCTCCGATACCTATTGATATCTGACCGGCGTCCCGGAACTCATGGCGGTCGCTGGCAAACGGTTCGAGCTGTTCGCGTCTACGGATGGAGGGGATCATCATGACTGATCCCAAGCTGACACCGTCCTTTCCCATCCTGCTTCAACGCTTTCGTCGAGCATCTGGGCAATCAGCGAGCCGTCAGTTCGCGCACCATCGCCGCCTGCCGCGATACATTGCGGATGCGCATCGCGCACCGCAAGCACCTCGGCCTCTACCGCCTCGTTACAACGCCTCGGGCTTATATGCGGACGGCGTGAGCGATCCGCCAACTCCCGGTCGCCGGCTCCCCAGCGCGCCAGCCATTTATAGCCGACATCCGGGCTGATCTGGAACCGCCGGCATAATTCCCGCCGGTTCACTCCCTCCTCAAGCGCAAATCGCATAAACTCCCGCCGCTCTCCCATAGTCGATACCACTCGCCACGGCGTGGGTCGGCGAGGATCATCACGTGCACGCTGGCAAGTTCGTCGGGGAACTGATCGGCCGCATCGTTCATGGCGGGATGGAATCATATTCGATCCCAGCGGTTTTGCTCATCCCGCCGACGTCGGACGCCAGGTGTTTTGCGGCATTCGCCAGTCTATGCTTTCGAGCAAATAGCCGAGCTGCGCGGGCGTGATAGCCACCGTGCCGTCGGCCGCCGCTGGCCAGATGAAGCGGCCGCGTTCGAGCTTCTTCGTGATGCTGCGGGCTTTGCACTACGAAACAGCCAGGTGCTTTTGAAGCGCGTGATAGTCTGACTCTGACCATCCGGGCAATGCCACGAGCATCGTTCCGGTCGGACTTGTTCACCTGCGCCTTCAGGAAAGCTTGGGCGTGCTGGGTCTCAACGCAGATCGCCGGCAGGCCGGCACGCCAAGGTCCATCGAACAGCCATTGCGACAACGGTCCTTCTTCAAGGCCCGACACGGGCCAGTTGCCAGACCGGGTCCATCAAGGCGCGCGCCAAATCCTCCGGATGGCTGGTGACCTTCAATTCCCGGCAGATATTGCCCGTCTCATCGACAATGCAGATCGAGCTCTCTTTTAGACGCGGGTCAATTCTCGGCGCAAATACCGGTCACTTCTCAGTCCAAATCAACAATCTGAGCGTGAAGCGGACCCGTTTGCGAGATTTGCGTCATAATGGCTGCCATAATTCAACCGAACGATCTCTCTGCAAACTGGAAATGTCGAACCCTCGGGAGCTTATGGTTGTGGACCTACTCGTCGGCCTTATGCTCTGCAAATCATCTTGGGCGTTTCCCGTTCCAATCGTGCCGAACGACTGAAGGCCGACGAAGACTCGCGGTCCTTGTCGCAAGGCCGAGGGTGCGGTACTGCTGGCAGCCATCCGCAGGCTGGTCGATACGCGGCCGACCTATGACCATCGGCGGATCGCCTCCCTCTGAATCGGGAAAGGCGAGTTGCCAAGAGAGTTCGCCTGCTGGAACAGTGAGATCAACCGGCTCGCCTTCATCATCGATGCCTTCGATCGTGGGATCATCGCCTGGGCGGTTGTCACCAAGGCCGAATATTCGAATCCGACATCCGTGACATGATCCTGCCGTCGAGAAACGCTTCAATGTGATCCGAGGGCCGCGTGCCATCGAGCATCTGTTTGATAATGGTTTGGCTTACACAGCGGGGCCGAGCTTGTTCGTCCAGGCTGTTAGTATGCGCCATGCTCCACACCCGTCACCAGCCGCAGTCGAACGGCATGTCCGAAGCCTTCGTCAAAACGCTGAAGCGGGTGTACGTCCGCATCTCAACACTTCCGGACGCCGAAACCGCGCTCCGGCAGATCTCACAGCGCCAATCCGAAAGTCGCCATAGTTCGCCAATACCGCCACAGCACGGAGACTCAAACGCCTACGAATTATTCGGGACGGACTGCCTATCAGGCCTAGTAGGTTTCATCATTGTCGGTTCTCAGGTTAGGTGAGTTGAGCCTTTCGGGACGCAGGCGCCGCAAACAGATGCATCGGCGTCCTGGTGACGAGGCGTTAGCTGCACTTAGTGCGTGAGGATAGTCCAATCGAACGGAGCTGCTGCATGCAACGCAATGAAGAAATGAAGCTCGGGCTATATCTCGTTCGGGCGGGATATCACGAAGGTGCATGGCGTGATCCGAGCGCGCCAGCTGATGGGCGAGCTGATATCGACCAATATGCCCGTCTGGCAGCACTCGCCGAAGATGCGGCGTTTCACTTCGTATTTCTCGCCGATCACCAAGGCGTTATAGCTGATCGCACAGCCATAGCTCGTGTAAATAGTATCGATGGGTTAGAGCCTATAACTCTCCTGTCGGCTCTTTCATCGAGAACACAGCACATTGGCCTTGTCGCTACAGCGACGACCACCTATTATGAGCCCTATCATCTTGCACGCATGTTAGCATCACTTGATCACTTGTCGCAGGGACGCGCAGCGTGGAACATAGTCACGTCGGCAAGTGACTTCGAAGCCCAAAATTTTGGTGAAAACGAACTTCCCGATCATGACACGCGCTACGCTCGAGCGAGGGAATTCGTAGAAGTTGTCAAGGGTCTCTGGGACTCGTGGCAGGACGACGCTTTCATTCGCGACAAGCAAAGTGGTATCTACACTGATACGACGAAGCTGCATTTACTTAACCATCAAGGGCACCACTTTTCAGTCAGAGGTCCACTGAATATCGCGAGGCCGCCGCAAGGTTACCCCGTGCTGGTTCAGGCTGGCGCATCCGACGTCGGAATCGCGTTCGCTGGAGAAGTAGGCGAGGTCGTGTTCACGGCCGAACCATCGTTACAGAACGGTCAGCGATACTACGCAACTCTCAAAGAGCAAGCGCGCGCACTTGGACGGGAGGACGATCAGGTGCTAGTGATGCCCGGCATTGTCCCAATCGTTGGGAGAACCAAGCAAGAAGCGTCAGAGAAACTCCAAAGATTGCAATCGTATACCCACATCGACGTTCTGATTGGGGCGGCCAATCTCTGGTTGGGGTCTGTCACCGATCTGAGTTCGATTAATCTTGACTCGTTGGTCCCCGAGGCTTTACCGCAGACAAATTTCATCCAGAGCCGTCAGAAATTGCTTCTTGACTTGGCTGCGCGCCAGAACTTCACCTGGAGACAACTAATCCGCTTCGTATCGGACAGCCGTGGCCATCTAATGGTTGTTGGCACGCCAGACGAAATTGCCGAAACTATGGTTGATGTATTTGATAAACGTGCGGCTGACGGATTCAATATACTGCCGGCGACCGTGCCTGGCGGACTCAGAGACTTTATTGATCTCGTTGTTCCCGAACTGCGCCGGCGCGGTAAATTCAGGTCCAGGTACTTCGGACAAACCCTCCGAGAGAATCTCGGCCTCAGGCGGCCACCCAACCGCTCACGCGGAAACGTGTAGGCCTTCGTCCGTGAAACCTGCTGAAGCCGTTCAATGGATATGATTCTCGATGATTGGGGGCCTAACTCTCAGGTTGTCGTCGGAGCGCGCTTGCGATCTGCCTCCGGAACAAGTCCGGGACGCTCTCATCGACACAGCCACCTTGGGGCCATGGTGCCAGCAGCAGTCCGGTGCCGGGACCGGTGCACCTATCCAGCAGCAAAAGCCGTCGCCAAGGGCGACTGAGGCGGTGCAGCGGTCCTATGATCAGCCACCAGCAATCCATGGAAGTCGGCCGGGAACTATCCATTATAGCAGACTTGCTCTGTGATTTTCGGGTGCCAGAGCGTACAGCATTGTAGCAACATCGCTCGGTCATCCCGCTTTTCATGCAAATTGCTGCCGCCGTGATTCGTTCGGCTGCGGCGACCCGAGGGGCGGGGATATTGAGGCGATGCGAGCGGCGGGACACCCGAGAGCAAGATCTGCTCCGGGAGGAGCTCCCCTGTTTAGTCTAGCGCCACCGCGCCGGTTCACGGGATCGCGCGCATGATCCCATGTACAGCGGGCGGCAAAAACAAAATCCAAGCAGTGAGGCGAAGTCAGCCTTGGTACATCCGCACGGCAAACCGGCGGCAGACAGCCGGGCCAGTGTGCGCGAAGGCGCGCCTCTGAGCTTTTTCGGAAGCTCGCAGAAAGACATCGGGCGGTGCCCACCCTCGACGGTCTTTGTGCGGGCCGCTTGGTAGAGAAGGTGCGGCGGAGTAACCAGATCATCCAGCTTCAACGCGTATGCGCTTGAAGATCGGATATGAAGAGAGGTGCAGCCGTTCCAACTGGTCTCCGGCTGCACCGATATCGCCTCCTTTCAGAGTCGCGCTGCCGATTTGCGTGCTAAAGCCGCTCCAACACCCGGCGAAGAAAAAAACGGAGATCTCATCACGAATGCGATGGGGCAAGGCGATTATTTTTTCGCCAAAGACTTCCTCATGCAGTTAGGTCTTATTGCCGAGCACTGGAGCCAAAACTGCAACCAGCACCGCGAACAGTCCGACCAAAAAAAAGCAGACGCGCATTGTGGTTGCTTCGGCGAGAATTCCAATTACAAAGGGGCCCAACGTCATAGCGCCATACGCGAAGATTGCGACCGATGCGATGCCTTTCCCGGCCGGCACCACACGATCGGCTGCTGCTCGACTGAAAGCTAAGGGTAGGACGGCTGCGTAGCCGACTCCCATCAGCACGAAGCCCACCACGACTAACGGCAAGGTGTCACCGCTAACAATTAGTAAGATGCCGAAGACGGCCGACAACCCGCTCAGCCGTGTAACAGTCGCTGATCCCAATCGCGTGACCAGAGAATCCGCATTGAGTCTCGCGATCACCATGGCGGCAGAAAAGCCAGTGTAGCCCAGGGTAGCATCCGACTGTGCGGTTCCGACTACATCATGCAAATATACCGCGCTCCAGTCGAGAGCTGTACCCTCGCCCAATCCCGATGCGAGAGCAATGATGCCCACAAGCAAAAGAGCGCTGTTAGGCACCGCCGATCGTGCTGCACCCCTCACATGCGTCCGGATAGTTGATTGCCAGTTGAGCAGAAGGAAAGGGGTAATGGTCCCGCCGGTCACCGCGGCAGTAACAAGGAAATGAATGTATACTGGGACCTGAAAGGCTGTGGCAACATAACCGCTTGCTGCGCCCAGAACAGCCCCCACACTCCACATGGCGTGAAACGACGACATCACAGACCGCCTCATGTGTTTCTCCACCTCGCTCGCCCAGCTGTTCATAGCTACGTCCATCGAGCCATGACACATGCCAAAGAGAAAAAGCGCGATCGCCAGCAGCGGTGTCGTCGGCGCAAGCCCTAAAAAGGCAATCGAAAGCAGGAACGGGATAGCGATCATTCGGGCGACCCGCACGGCACCCAAGCTATCGGACAAGCGGCCGGCAATCGGGAACGAAAACAATGCGCCGAGCCCTAGAAGCAGCAGCACCCCCCCGAAGCTCGCCTTGTCAAAAAGAAAGTGAGCCATTACGGCGGGAACGCGAGAGGCCCAAGTCCCCAACAGGACCCCGTTCAGCAGAAAGCCGGCGGCGACACTGCGCCAGGGAGTAAGCAACGCGCGCATTTTTTCTTCCAACGTCCCATGGGTTCCTGACGCCGGTTGATTTTAGGTCAGGTCGTATCCGGCCCCCTTGTGCAGATCCCGCGCAGCCGACTCCGATATCTACTATTGTCCGCCATCAGCGCCCTCTTGTTTCGGAGAAGGCGACAACTGGATTGTTTGCCGGCCGTCCTAGTCCTGTCTGCATGGAAGGGACTTAGCGCAGGAAGTGCTACCGCCAAGTGCGATCAAAATGTGAGGACTCGACGCGGTCCGATATATTCGGTTTTCAACCCGTTGGTTCTCGCATCATGAACGAGAATATTAACGCCGGTCCGGTTGGTTCTGATACGATTGCCATCGTTGTCGAAGAGGAATGAATCGGCATGCCTCTGGGCCCAATTATAGGCATGTTGTGAGAGGACTTCGATCTGCCATCCTGAACTCTTTGAATAGGTCACTCGGAGATCCGGCCTCAGTCCCGACTTGTCGTGCCGCCCTGTAAGGTGAAGACGATGCACTGCGTCAGCGACCATCACTCTCTCCCAATTCCAATTGTAGTGGGGTGGCTAAAGTCGCATGCAATCTAGCAAAAACGACATGCAGGTGAATTGATTCAGATCATGGACAGACTCGCGGAACTCGGGTCGGAAGAGTTATGTGGAACAGGCACGTATCACGTATGTGGGATGGCGTTCGAGCGGATCAGGGGTCGACTCCACATATGCGGACATTTGCGAAGCATACCAAGGAGCGGCATCGCCGAGAGATTACCGGAAAACACGGCGCCCGAAGTGACCCCGCAACGCTATTGAGCCACCACGGTGGACACTCTTGCGCTCCGCAGAACCCAACCATTTCAATCTAAACTGACCCCGAAGCCGTAATGGGCGGGGAACGCTTCGCCCTCGCTATGGAGTCCTCGTGTTGGCACTGCTCGCGCTTGCCAGTTCGCCAGGAGCGGAGTCGCTCGATGTCGCACCATATTTTCCCCAGGAAAGCCTGACACGGCATCTTCGTGAATTCCTTGCACAGGTCGAATCATGGGGAGTTCTATCGGGGAGAATGCAAAGGCCTCGCCACTGCTCCAATTTCCCTCCTCATCAATTGAGTACCTTGCGCTCCTCGTATCTTGACGGCAAAGTCGCACCCCTGGCCGGTCCGTGATTGAATGCGGCAGAAGTACGGTGCGTTTACCTTTTTAACTTTCTAACAGCAGTAGATTTCTTTATTGGGCTGACGCGAGCCAGTACGCGCAAAGCGCCGCTCGTTAGTGTCACCGCGCTCCGCAGTAAGCCAAAGGAGGCTGGTCGACTGGACGAGACGTGGCCCAAGCCGCGATGCTGCGAGTTTAACGCGCAGGACGCGCAGCGAAACAAAGGGGGGAAGATGAACTTCGACGAAGTGGACAATATCGTTCGCACTGCCCTCCAAGCAATGCGACAGGGCCGGATCGGCTTTTCTGTGCAGCAAGTGAATTATGTCGATGACCATCACGAGGTGTTATATTCTGAATGTCTGGCGGGACTCCTAAAACTCGATGGTTCCGTGATCACCGCCGGTGAATTTTTGCCCGCGCTAGAGGCATCGGCCTATGCGCCCGAATTGGATCGCTGCATTTTGGGCTTGGCCTTCGAATGGTTGTCCAATAGTGCGTGCGGATCGCTCGGATGCAACGTCTCCTCCTTGAACTTCTCCAGCGGAGAGCAACGGGCGATGCTCTACGACCAGCTCCATCGAAATCGGTCGCTTGCACCGCGACTGGTCTTGGAGATTACTGAGAGCGCGCCCATGATTGAGAAGTTCGGTGCTGCGGAATTGATTCAAGATTTTCGGAAGCTCGGCTATAGAGTTGCTATTGACGATTTCGGGACTGGTTTCTGGACCCCCGAAGCTATTTTTTCGGTGGCCGTAGACATCATCAAGATTGACGCGTTCTTCGTTCAGTTGGACGGTCGTCTGAACGCTGACCGCTTGTTGCACCACATGGTGGGGTTGGCTTCGTGCGTGGCACCGACCATCGTCGTCGAAGGGATCGAGACTTACGAGCAGCTTACCCTGGCAAGAGCGGCTGGCGCTACCCATGTCCAGGGATATCTCCTGTCAGAGCCTCCGCTGTTTCCGGTCTTTCGGGGATTGGCACATCACGCCGTTATGGGTAGCACAACCGCGAGTGTGTTGGAGGCTCCCGGCCTCACGAGGCTGTCGGCCTGAGAACCCTCGTGCTGACTTACTTCGGAGGTTGCTATTCAGCCCGCTCGCCATTGATGCGTCATGCGGCCTCTGAAGCACAGAACGTAATCCACATTAGACTCTCGCTGAAATGGCGCTTGAGTCTAATGCGAGAATCGGTAGATTCTCGTCTCTTCTTCGCTATTTGATGCAACTTCCGGCCTGGCCCATTTCGCTTCTAGGCCGCAAGGAGAGAACCTGGGGCTTTCTTGACCTGCATCGGGATTTCGGTGCGCTCGTCCGGGACGGTGGTCAGGTTGGCCCCTGCGGAGTGTTCGCAGGGGCCTGTTCACTCATTAGGCATATCTTATGAGTTTCCAGGTAACACCCTTATTGCCGAAGGGCGGCATACGGTTACCTTTCGCGATTGGGGCGGTGGTTGTCGGCGAGCCGACGACCTCCCAATTTCCACTCTCGGGGCAAATTTCGCCTGTTCGAGCCGTCGTTCCAATGGGCTTTTTCATTGCACTTACTCCCGCGACTGGTTGATGAAGCTGCCTTTAGGACAAAGATCCAACGCTCTGTTGACTCGGTAAAACTCCGCAAGGCCGACAAGTCTGAGGCGTCGCGAGCCAAACAGACCTATTGAGAGGCGGGGCCGTCGGCGCGGTCTCGCCCTTTTCTTTTGTGAGACAAAGTCCCGCTGTCAGAAAGGCCGCCGTTCTAAGGCGAGCAGTTTTCTGCCGCGGTCAGGATTCGATCGCCCGGGCTCACCGTTCGAAAGCGCTCCGACGGAAGGGGCAACGGTCACAATTCGGTGTAACGGTATCCAGAACCCCGAACAGTTTGAATGCAGTCCCCACTTTCCTCGCTTAGGTGCTTTAGTTTCTTTCGCAACCGGCTGACATAAACATCAAGAGTCTTGTCATGGGGATCGAATTCGCGAAAGAAGACGTTCTTGTACAGGAAAGACTTCGAGCAAATTCGGTTTCTGTTTTTGTAAAGCGCTTCAATAACACGCGCTTCCGCATCCGTTAGCCGCAGTTCACGCCCACTACATGCCAACACTCTTCTTTGGAGATCGCAGATTACGTGACCCAAAGACAGCAAGTCCCTTCGTTGCTGTACCGGCTGTTCAGACCTTTGCGTCACGAGCCTCCTCATTCGGGCGTGCAATTCCCGAACATGTAACGGCTTCATGACGTAATCGTCTGCTCCGAGGTCAATTGCATCGGCACGACTGTCACCGGTCCCCGCCCCGGAAATTAGAATAAGCGGGACATTCGTGTTACAACGAATTGCTTGCAATATCTCGATCCCGTTACCATCTGGCAGATTTACGTCGATGACTATCCCGTCAAAGTAGTCGATCTCAGAGCTGTGTACGATGTGTGCAGCCTGCTTGTAGGTCGACAGAAACCGAAGGCGATCGGAGGCTACCGGCCATGTTAGGCGTATCGTTTCGGCCATCAACGGGTCGTGTTGAATGACTAGTATATCCATTGGGCCTAGGTTACGTGCGATGGATACTAACTTGTGTGGGACAGGAGCCGGCATATTGACGCCCGGCCCGATCAGGCCGCGCTTGTTCAGCTCCTGCGTAAAGCGGCGGGTGGTGCGCTCGAGTTCCTGCGGGCTCCACTCTCGCGGATCAATCTTCAGCGCTCCCTTTGAGCCGTCAAAGGGGTCGTCGACTTGCGAGCATTTGAGCGTCATCAGTGCGGCAAGCGCTTCCACCTCTTCGGCATCGGCATTCAACGCGTAGCGGATTCCGCCCTTCACCGGTTCGCGGTGCTCGCTGTGGACCGACCGCCAGCCGATAAAGCTGTACATGCGGCCACGCAGTCGTACACCGAATCGAACCGTATAGGTCGAATTGCACTGGATGTTTGTCTCTGCCAATCCCCCTGGCAGATCAAGAAACGCCATGGCATAACAGAAATTCTGCTCGACATTTTCCGGAAGGCCAGCTGAGTTGGGCTGCATCATTGATCTCATGTCGCTCTCGCTGAACCGCGTAAATTGTCCGCAAGACGAACGCTGCGTATTAGAGGCATTCCGTCAGGCAATTCAGACTCTCCTTTACCGAAGGGGCAGTAATTGAACCATGCCAAGCGCTCATTTGAGGTGCGTCAAGGACCGCGTGCGCTCGAATTCTCGTCCAGCCGCTTCGGTCATAGGGACCCACACCCTCATGACACCGATAAGGAGCAGAAGATGGCGGCAATCGTGAACTCCGCTGGTCCACCGTGGGCACGACAATCGCCGACTCATGAGAGATCGCCAGTTTCTCCGACGCGGCGGCTGCCGATCGCTAGGACGGAAGATACTCTCCACCGTTGACGTCAATGATTGCGCCATTGATGAATTCTGCCTGGTCGGAGGCGAGGAACGCGACCAAAGCGGCGATATCCTCGGGCCGCCCCATTCGCCCTGAGGGAATCCTGGCAAGTGCGGCTTGTCCAGCTGAACTGTCCGGCGGGGCCATCATCTCCGTCAGTACATTCCCCGGCGCCACCGTATTGGTCGTGACGCCGTGAGAGGAATATTCGCTCACCAAGGACTTCGCCATTCCTGCCAAGGCTGCCTTGGAGGCCACATAACTTGCCCCCGCAATCCGCGGTATTGCCCGGCCAGCGATCGACCCGATGAAGATTATGCGCCCGAACCCTTTGGCGGCCATACCGGGTGCCACCAACTGGCAGCACAGCATGGCGCCGGTCAGGTTAATGGCGAGGACGTTATTCCACTCACTGAGTGGAATGGCATCAAATGCCAAGCGGTGATGGTTATGTTTTGGAGAGAACCCCGCGTTACACACCAGCACTCCAGGAGAGCTCCATGTCTTTTCGACTTGCTCGAAGAACGCCTTCAGCGCGTCGGGTTCTCGTAAATCTACCACTTCGGCGATGACCTTTTCCGCGCCAAATCTGCGTGAGAGGTCCTCGCGCGCTTTTTCGACACGGGCAGGCTGTGTGCTGAAGATCGCGACGCGGTGACCGATGGCAAGAAGATGTTCGGCACAAGCGAGGCCAATGCCAGCCGTGCCACCGGTGACGACCGCGACGCGGGCAGGTGATGCCGTATTCACGCTTCCTCCCCCAGCTTCTCAAACAACGAGATCGGCGGAAACGCGCCAGGATCCGTGATCATGTCGATCAAAAGCGGGCCCTGTCCGGAAAGTCCGCGGTCAAGTGCTGCCCCAAGCTCGTCTGCCCGAGCGATGCGTAGTGCCGGGCACCCGCAAGCTTCTGCAACTTTCGTGTGGTCGACTGCTCTGAAGTGGCAGGCGCTCGTGTAACCCTTAAACTTCACCGTCTCGGCGTGCTTCTGAAATCCGAGGATGCCATTGTTGAGGACAACCACGGTCAGCGCGATGTCCAACCGCACTAGTGTCTCCAGTTCGGCCCAGCTATGAGCGAATCCGCCGTCCCCCACAATGGCGACGACGGGATGATCCGGACGGGCAATTTTCGCCCCTATCGCAAGAGGAAGTCCCCATCCAAGTCCAGCAAGGCCGCGCGGCGTGATGAAGCGCATGCCCGCTTGAAGGCTGCGGAGCTGTCCGGTTACCCAGAATGACGAGTAACTGGCGTCGGTGACCATGGTCGTTTCGGGGGTTAGACGCGCCTGGAGTTCGCGCATGAGAAACTCAGGCCGGATTGGGCCTTCGTTACGATGCGCCACGGCGTGGCGGTCTTCTTCGAACGCCCGCCAAGCCGCTGCGATTCTCGCCTCGACGCTTGCTCTCGCTCGCTGGCGAACAGCCAAAGACTGCGACGCGATCGCTTCACGGAGCGCACGCAGTGTTTCAGCGGCCGTACCCACGAGCCGCAGAGCTTCATAGGTGCGCCCGATCTCACCTGGATCGATGTCGATATGCACGATCTTGGCTCCCTGTGGAACCAAGCGCCAGTTATCCGTTCCGTTCTGGTTGGTACGCGTTCCGACGAGCAAAACGAGGTCGGCCTCGTCGAGAAGGAGCCGACTGTGGCGACCAAGGGATCGGGGACCAACAAGAGATCCCAAGACACCCGCGGACAAAGGATGATGTTCGTCCACTGCGCCCTTGCCCATATTCGTCGTGAACACCGGTAGCGACGCCATTTCCTGCAACTGGGCGAGCTCCGCCGCGCCGCCGCCGGCGTGAACGCCGCCGCCTGCCAGAACCACGGGTGCGCGGGCCTCAGCTATGGCGCGCGCCGCTTCCGCGATCGTCGCGGCGTCCGGCTGCGAGCAATCTAGCGGCCAATGACCGAGGCTAGCGCGACGTTCGAATGTTGGAACGGATGCCTTTTCGCGCAAGAGGTCAGCGGGAAGCAGCAGCACCGCCGGCCCGGGCCGGCCGGAAGCGGCGGCTGTGAAGGCCGCGTCAATGTAATCATCAATGCGCTCAGCAACCACCACTCGACGGATCCATTTGGCGCAGGCCTGGAACAACGCAATGTGATCGAGTTCCTGAAACGCATTGCGGTCGGCCTGATCGCGTTCAACCTCCTGCACCAGAGCCACGACCGGCACACTGGCCTTGAACGCTTCAGCCAATGGCGGGACGAGCAAAGTTGCTGCCGGACCATTTTGAGCCGCGGCCACGGCAACTTTGCCAGAGCGACGCGCATAGCCGTCAGCCATAGCCCCGCCCATGTTTTCCTGCCGATAGGAGACTTGCCGAATACCGATCTTCTCGGCGGCCAGAATCACGGCCGACGGAAGGCTCTGGGCAAAGATGGCCTCCACGCCATGACGTTGAAGGGCATGAGCAACGCGCTCCGCCACGGTTACCTCAGCAGTGGCGATCATTTCTTTCAATTGGTCCGAAATGTTCATTTGCGTGCCTCCCCATTCGAAGACGGCGTGGTCGCTAGAAACCGCTCAAAAACATCGGCAATCTTGTCAATGTCGGCGTCGGTCATGGCCGTCGACAAGCAGGCCGCGGCGCCGGCGGGCAGAATAATACCTTCGTTGATAAAGAACCGGCTCATCGCTTTCACTGCGGCGGCTTCCTGCGGAGAAGGGTAGGATGCGCGGTAGTCGCGCGGCAGTGTCTGTTTTGGATGAATGCGAAAGAGCGAAGCCGCGCCGCTGATGACAAAATGCGCCTGGTGCCGGGCGATCGCAGCAGTAAGGGCGGCGCGCAACCGGTCCCCCATTGCCTCTAGGCGATCAAATGCCGCCTCAGTCATGGCCTCCATGCTGACCCGACCGGCCACCATGGACACCGGATTTGCGGAGAAGGTGCCGCCCTGGGCCACCTTGGCTCGGTCAGTGGATCCATCGAACACACTCATCACCCGGCGCGATCCGCCGATGGCGCCGACGGGGAATCCACCACCGATGATTTTCCCAGCGGCAATCAGATCCGGTTCAATGCCATAGCGTGCGGAAGATCCCCGATAGCTTTGGCGGAGATTAAGGACTTCATCGCACACGACAAGAATGCCATGCTGACGCGCCGTTTCTATAACAGCCGTGATAAACTCCGGATCCGGCGGAATAAGGCCACCGCGGCTTGGCATCGGGTCAAGCAAGATGCAGGCTAACCGATCAGCAGCAGCGGCAATCCGGCGGCGGGCGCCCTCAGCATCGTTGAAACGGAGAATGACGACCTCGTCAGCAACAGTTGGCGGTGTACCTACGTAGGACGGAACCGCGATGGGAGCTTCGGGCGAGCCCCAAGTGAATGGCGTACTTCCCTGCCCTGCTTCCGCCCAATCATACGAACCGTGATAAGCCCCTTCAATTTTGGCGATGCAAGAACGCCCGGTGAAGGCACGTGCCGCCTTCATGGCGAACATTACGGCTTCGGTACCGGTGTTGACGAAGCGGATCTGGTCGATCGCGGGAATGCGATCGATCAGGAGCTCCGCAAGATCGATCTCGTGAGCGGTCGGGTTGGAAAAGCAGGTGCCATCACGAAGGAGACGAGACACCGCATCCATCGCCGGCGCAAACCCGTGCCCGTGGATCAGGGTGGTGAAGTTGTTGTTGAGATCGAGAAAGCGCTGCCCGTCCACGTCAATCAAATACGCCCCCTCGCCTTTCATCACGTATCGCGGCGTCGGGTCACGCTCAACCGTGGCACGGGTCGTGCCGTCTGGGAAAACGCTCCGGCCGCGGGCGAATAGCAGCTCTGATTGGGCGTTAGGCAAGGCATTGCTGCGTGACGCCTTGATTTCGTGCAACATAAAAGGGATCTCCTTAAGATTAAAGACGGGATAGAGCCCGCCACGGGTCATTTGTTGCAACAAAAATAGCGAAAGCCGGCGTCAACGCAAGGGATTTTTTGAGCTCACGCTCCGAACTGCTCCTCGCGAGCACGGATTGCCTGCCTCAAGCGGCGATAACCGTCGCGAATGTCATTCTCAAAAGCCGCTCGGACGGCCTCATCGTCACCCTCCCGGAGGCCTTCGATAACGACCTCATGGTTGTGCACGCCGTATTTCTGAATAGCGAACTCCGGATAGAGATCGTGAAAGGATGGGCCGATTCGCAGCCACAGGGTTTCAATCGTCGACAACAGATGCGGCATGCCGCAGCACCGGTAGACAGCGAAGTGAAACTCCTTGTTTGTTCCGAGTACATCGGCGTATTGCCGTTTTTCGAGACCCTCGTTTATCTTCGCCTGCATCTCTTCAAGTGAGTCAGCCAATCCCGTAGGAGCCCGCGCGGCGCCGCGTTCTGCCGCCAATCCTTCCAAGACCAACCGCATAGCCGTAACTTCCTGAAGCGCTTCCATCGTTAGATGGGGCACAATGACCGTTTTCGGGCCCGAATACACCAGTGCACCTTCTGCGGCGAGACGGTTCAAGGCGTCGCGCGCCGGCGTGGAACTCACACCCAGCGCATCCGCCACCGCACGCACTGTCAGCTTGCGCCCGGGCTCGAAGACGCCGCGCACTAGCCGCTCTTTCATGGCCTCATAGGCCATGTCGCCTAGGCGAGCGTGCTTTTTTAGCGGCACAAGATTCATTCCTGGGGCCTCGTGCACCGCGCGACGGTCCTGCTCGGATCCAAAGATTTCGTCAGAATTTTGCATTTCAGTAATATTCCCCATTGACAGGTGTATTTTGTTGCATCAAATTACACATAAGCAGTGTATAGGAAAATCTCACTGTCCAAAAGAAAAAATGGGGAACGCTTGGAGGCCAAGTTTCACGGCCACTTAGGCACGAGATATTGAGGCGCCAACCCAATTGCGCGCCCATTTGCGCGCCCGCAACAGGGGTCGCAAATCCGCCCGCTCTCCATCGACAAAGCTGTGCCGACGGCACAATGGCTGTTCGTCGTCACTTGGCGACTGAGCGGCCCCACCAGACGTGAACGAGAGGATTAGTGATTTGAAAGGGCAGACTGTTGTCATTCGGGACGTTGTAAAACGCTACGGCAACTTCGAAGCGGTATCAAACGTATCGTTTGATATCCACGCTGGGGAGTTCGTATCGATCTTGGGATCGTCCGGCTCCGGCAAGACAACGTTATTGATGATGGTCGCGGGCTTCGAGACGCCCTCGGCAGGACGCATTCTCATTGGCGACCGCGACATCACCCATCTCAGCCCCAACCGCCGCGATGTCGGCATGGTATTCCAGAAGTACGCGCTGTTCCCGCATATGACCGTGGCGCAGAATGTCGCTTTCCCGCTGAAGATGCGGGGCCTGTCGAGCAGTGAGATTGCACCTCGGGTAGCCAACATGCTGGCGCTGGTCCAGCTTTCCGGATTTGAAAAGCGCTTACCCGGCCAGCTCTCCGGCGGGCAACAGCAACGCGTCGCCGTGGCGCGGGCGCTGATTTTCGAGCCACCGGTGCTTCTGATGGACGAACCCTTGGGTGCACTCGACAAGAAGCTTCGCGAGAGCATGCAGCTCGAAATAAAGCGCCTGCAGAACCGGCTGGGCGTGACCGTTATTTATGTGACTCATGATCAGGAAGAAGCCCTGACCATGTCGGACAGGGTCGCGGTCATGGAGGGGGGGCGCTTGGCACAGGTTGGCGCCCCGTCCGAACTCTATCTGTCCCCGAAAACGGCATTTGTGGCCGACTTCGTCGGCAAGATGAACTTTCTCGACGGGGATTATTTGGGAACGGGTCCGGAAGGTGCGGTCATCGCGCTGTCCGACAGCAGCCGCATCATCGCCCCATCGTGTCTCAACGGTTCCTCCGGCCTGATTTCCCAGGGAGATCGGGTACGGATCGCAGTACGTCCGGAACGTCTGCGGCTTACGCCAAAAGGACAAGGCGGCCCTCGGGCGTTGCCCGCCAAGGTGGAAGCAGCGATTTTTGTAGGGTCCTTCCACGTTTTCCTTGTCGGCCTGGAAGGGCATGGCGGCGCATGCGTGCAGGTGCAATTGCCAGCCAGTGGCGCGACGCTGCCGTTCCAGAACGGCGATGCCGTGGATTTGGTCATGGACCAAGAAGCCCTAAAACTATTTCCCGCAATGGAGGCATACCATGGCCATTAGCGGCTTGGAACAGTCATTCCAGCGTCCGAGATGGGCGAGGCTTACAGTATCGAGCTCCGCCCGCACGTATTCACCGCTCCTTTCGCTGACGCTGATCGCTCCATTGGTGCTTCTTCTTGTGTTCAGCTTTCTTTATCCCGTCGGGCGTTTGCTGGCCGGAAGCATGTTTCTGCCGGAGTTTAGTGTCCAACATTACGCCCGGTTGTTTGCCGAGCCGCTTTACCTACGCGTGCTGGGGCGAACCTTTCAGATCGCCTTCGTCGTGATGCTCGCAAGCATCGTGCTCGGCTATCCGGTCGCTTTTGCGATGGCCAAACTCAAAGGAAGAAGTGCGGCAATCGTGGCTGCATGCGTGCTCATTCCGCTTTGGACGTCCGCGCTGGTGCGCTCCTATGCCTGGATTGTGCTGTTGCAGAGAAATGGACTGGTCAACACCGCATTGCAGGAGACCGGGCTCATCACGGCGCCGCTTCGGCTGATCTACACCGAAGGGGCGGTCATCATGGCAATGACGCATGTGCTACTGCCCTACATGATCCTGCCGATTTTTACCGCCCTACGGACAATTCCCGACGACTTGGGGCGAGCGGCAAGGAACCTCGGTGCGGGCGGCTGGACCGTGTTCTTGCGCATAACGCTGCCGCTCAGCCTACCTGGCGTGTTCGCCGGTGCTTTGATGACCTTCATTATGTCGCTCGGCTTCTATGTCACGCCCGCTCTAATCGGTGGCCCGAGTACCCTGATGATGTCCACGCTCATCGGTCAGCAGGCAACGGAACTGCTCGACTGGCCTTTCGCCGGCGCTTTGTCTGCAATTCTCTTGGCGGCGACGCTCCTGCTCGTCGCTGTGTTCCGCAAGGCCCTCGCCTTCAACAAGGGAGTTTCCGTTGTTTGATTCATCGCTCGCGGAACGCGCCGCAAGAGAGCCGCGAACCGGCAACATCAACGACAATGGTCCTTGGACTTCCTATGATCGGCCGCTGCGCGTCGTCGGACTGATCTGCGGCATAGGCATCGTTGGCTTGCTGCTCTTCTTCCTCATCTTGCCCACGCTGCTCGTTATCCCGATGTCTTTGGGCACGGCCGATTATCTCGAATTTCCGCCCAAGGGCCTCACACTCAAGTGGTACGTAGCTCTCTTTAGCGATGCCGACTGGCTGGGCGCGACCTGGTTTTCTCTTCGAATTGCCGTGGCGACAACGCTTGGCGCAACCGTTGTCGGCACCCTGGCCGCGATCGCTCTCGTGCGCGGCGATCTGCCCGGCAAGGCTTGGCTGCAGGCGTTGACCCTAAGCCCGCTCATTGTGCCTCATATCATCATCGCCGTGGCAACCTACCTGCTGTTTGCACCTCTCAATCTTACCGGCAATTTCTTCGGTTTCGTCATCGCGCACACTATGCTGGCGGTACCCTATGTCGTGATTACGGTGACGGCGGCATTGCAACGGTTCGATGCCACGCTGGAACTTGCCGCACTAAATTGCGGCGCCAGCCGCGCGAGAGCGTTCTTCGCAGTGGTGCTGCCGGGTATCGCTCCGGGCGTGGCGGCCGGGGCAGTATTCGCCTTCATGGCATCATTCGATGAAGCGACGGTCGCCTTCTTCATCTCCGGCATCGAGGGCAAGACCCTGACGCGCAAGATGTTCGAGGACATCGATTTCAATCTCACGCCCGTTATCGCGGCCGTTTCCACCGTATTGGTTGTCGTCTCGCTCGCAGTGATGGGTGGCCTGCATCTACTGCAAAGCCGTGGAAAAAAAACATCATCAACGCAAGCCTAAGGAGATCATCCATGTGGTTCGAAATATCGTGCCAATTTACGAAACGTCTGCGAATGTTGGCTTTGGTTGCCGTAGCCGTCAGCTTTCTAGCGACCGGACAGTCTGTCCAAGCTGCCGAACAACTGGTCATTGCGACGACCGGCGGGACCTTTGAAAAGGAATTGCGCAAGTACTTCTTTGATCCATTTACCGCCGCGACCGGCATCGAAGTCAAGACGGTGTCTGCTTCCGGTGCTGATACGATAACCCGCGTCAAAGCGATGGTAGCAAGCGGCAATGTAGAGTGGGACCTCTATTTGGCCGGCGAAATCCAGTCTGCATCAGAGCTCCACAAAACTCTTAACGAGGATTTGACGGAGTTTTGCCGCCTCTATCAGAGTGACGCGGACCTTGTCCCGAATACATGCAACCATGCTGGTGTTCTGGCCGGATACGGGACAACCCTGCTTGTATACAATACAGAAGCATTTCCCGGCCGAGCGCTTCGCACTTGGGCCGACTTCTGGGATACCAAAACCTTCCCTGGTCCCCGCGCTTTGCCGAACTTCAGTGATCCGTGGCGCGTACTCGCTGCTGCACTTTTGGCGGACGGTGTTCCTCAGGATAAGTTGTTTCCGCTCGACGTCGAGCGGGCGCTTAGGAAGCTTGATGAACTCAAACCGAACATCGCTCTTTGGTGGAAATCTGGCGATCAAAGCACGCAAGGGTTCCGCAACGGTGAGTTTGTGGTCGGCCAAATGTGGCAGACCCGCGCAACAACACTAAAGCAGGAAGGCCAACCGATTGATTGGAGCCTAGAACAGGCGTTCCTAGTGGGTGACCGTTGGGCGTTGATAAAGGGTGCGCCGCATCGCGAAAATGCACTGAAATTCCTTAAGGCCTTCATTGATAACAAGGAGGGGCAAGCACGTTATTCCGAAGTTCAGATCGCCACTCCTGTTCGTTACTCCGCTATGGCGATGATGAGTCCAGCGGCAAGAAAGACAATCCCGACTACGCCGGAAGTGATGGCAAAACTCGTCGTCCCCGACGCCAAGTGGATCAACGCAAATAGCGCCGATCTGTTGGTGCGTTGGAACACCTGGATTCAACAACCTTAGTTGGATGGACCGCATTACCGACAAGAACTGCAAACTGGTGGTGAGTCGCGTTCGTGAGTCCAACAGGCTCAGCCCGTGCCTCACCACCCAAGATGTGGTCCAATTATGAGCGATGTAGCTGTTTCAAATCCAGTCGCATCGTGAACGGGATCAGCGGGCATCAAATTCTTCTCGATCCGTGTGCAAATTGTGCCGTGACCAAGGTCATTGGCGCGTGCCCATGATCGTTCGACCTTTCCTATATCTACCAAGGAGCAAGTTAAATGAATGGTCGCAAGATCCGGCTGCTGATTGGCCGAATGTCTCATGAGTCCAACTCCCTGCCGGATTTCAGGACGGATGGTTCGTGGTTTACTGAATATCGCGGCGAAGCGGTCATCGAACAAGCGAAGGGCACCGGAAGCACGCTTGGCGGCATCGTTAAGCGGGCTCAAGCAATGGGCTTCGAAACGATCGGTTCTATCGATGTTGTCGCTCCAGCCAGTGCTCTTGTAGACGATGGCTATTATGCACGAATCCGCGCGGAATTCGCTGAACGGGCCAAACGCCGTGATTTCGATGCCATCGCGCTCGATCTCCATGGGGCGATGGGGACCGACTCCATTCCCGATGCTGAAGGCGACCTGCTCGCGGCGCTTCGCGATGCCGTCGGACCCGGTATCCCGATCGGCGTAGGGTTGGATCTCCATGCGCACTTGACCCCCAAGATGTTGGAGAAAGCGGAGATCGTCATTGCCTGCAAGGAGAACCCGCATACCGATACAGTCGAATGCGGCGAAAAGGTCGTCGAACTCCTGGCTCAGATTCTTGCAGGCAGACTGGCACCGGTCAGTACGGTTGCGCGTGTGCCGATGATCCTGATGGGCAACGGCGACACTTTTGCTGGTCCCCTTCAACAGATTCATTCTCTTGCCCGTTCACTGGCAGAGGCCCATTGCGAGATCCACGACATTTCCATATACAATGTCAATCGCTTTACCGACGACTTCGACATGGGACAATGTGTAGTCGTTCTCAGCAATGGTCCCCTTCATCAGGCGGCTGAGATCGCAGAGAACATTGCCGCCGAGTTCTGGCATAGGCGGGAGGAATTCCGTGACCTGCTCATCACGGTCGATCAGGCCCTTGACCTCGCAGCAAACCCGCGGAAGGCCATCCCTGTAGCGTTGGCTGACATGGGTGATCGGGTAGCGGCGGGTGCGCCAGGCGATAGCCCCATAATTCTAAAAGCCGCGCTTGCACGGCCCGGGCTTCGTGGCGCCATACCGATTACCGACCCTGCGGCGGTTGCCAAAGCCAGGGCGGCTGGCGTGAGTGCCGACATCGTGGTGGATGTCGGGGGAACCATGACGCCGATATTCGATTCGGTCACGGTCCGCGGCAAAGTTCGAAATCTCTCCGATGGCGTTTTTATAGCGGCTGGTCCAATAGAAGGCGGCATTCGGAACGAGATGGGCGATACCGCTGTTCTCGATCTTGAGAATGGACTGCTGCTACTCCTGACGAGCAGACCGAATTACGCGATGGATCCTCAGACCTTTGAGAGCCAAGGTATATCGATCGCCGCACAAGATTTTCTGGTTGTGAAGAGTGGATATCATTTCAAGGTAAATTTCGACGGACTGGCAGAGCCACTTACCGTAGCGACACCGGGACTAGGATATCCATTTCCCGGCTACCATCCCGGAAAACGCGCCCGTTTTTATCCCGAACATGATGTGAGTGAACCCAATATCAAGGCCATCACCTTTACGCACCGGGAGCCGCAGTGAACTCGCCCTGCGCCACCGTGCAAGTGGGCGACAAGGATCTTGCCACGCCTCCGCTCGTCGGGATGTGCTGCAACGGCACCAATATGCACCAAATATCAACCGAGTGTCAGTAATGTCAGAGCCATACCGTGTTCTAGTTGCCCGTTTATACCACGAATCCAACAGGTTAAACCCTGAGTCGACCGGCGAAGCACGCTTTTTAATTCAGCGTGGTCAGAATATTCTTCGATCTCCGTCGGGGGTCCTCAAAGGGTTGACCGAAACGCTTGCTGCAGCGGGTCTAATGATTGAACCTATTTTCTCCGCCGGGGCCCCACCAAGCGGGCTTGTCGATCAAGATTTCTATCTCAGTTTACGCGAGGAGCTTTTGCAAGCGGTTCGCCGCGTCAACCCGGATGCCATCGGGCTAGAACTACATGGCGCGATGGGCACTGTAGATACCCCGGATGCAGAAGGCGATCTCCTCCAGGCTCTCCGTCACCTTGTCGGCCCGCTTGTACCGATTGGTATCGGTCTTGATCTCCATGCCCATGTCACGCGGCGCATGCTCGATAACACGGATATTTGCATCGCCTGCAAGAAAAACCCTCATTCGGACACCGTGGAATGCGGCCAGCGCGTTGCCGAACTTCTGATCCAACAGCTCGAAGGGCGACTCAGACCTGTTACCGTTTCAGCGTTTGTGCCCATGACCTTGCCGGGCGCGCAAGAAACCGCCTCCGGTCCGCTTGCCGAAATTCATCGAGTGGCTCGTGAGTATGCCGCGTTGCATCCCAACATCCAGGATATCTCCATCTTTAACGCGTTCCGCTTTGTTGACGACGAGGAAATGGGCCAGGTTGTGACCATACTAAGCAACGGTCCCGATAGTGACACGCCAGCTCTCGCGGTCGATCTTGCCAAACGCTTCTGGGCTGAACGCGAACGCTTTCACGATGACTTTCTGACAGTTGATGAGTTGTTCGCGCTCATCCGGAATTCACCGGAAAAGAGGCCGTTCGTCATCGCTGACATGGGAGACCGGGTTCTTGCCGGTGCGCCGGGCGATAGCACGATACTACTCTCTGCGGTCCTCGATCATTATCCCGGCCTTCGTGGAGCGTTGACTATAACTGATCCAGCCGCGACCGCTCGGGCAGCGGAGGCCGGTCTTGGAGCGACGATTAGGCTCCCCGTTGGCGCAGGGTTCACTCCTGGCTTCAAACCCAAGTTGATCACCGGACGCGTTGAGCACATAAGCGACGGGGACTTCGTGTTAGATGGTCCCTTCCATGAGGGCGAGCACAGCACTATGGGCCGGACAGTTGTTCTGCAAGTGGATGATCGCATCCATGTGCTGTTGACCAGCAAGCCAGCCTATAGCCATGACCCCGCCGCCTTCACGAGCCAAGGCATCAGACTTGAGAATCTCGACTTTGTGGTCGCGAAATCAGGCTATCACTTCACCTTAAACTTTGCCGGCCGCGCCACCCCTGTGCACGTCAACACTCCGGGCATTGGTTACTATCGCAAGGGCCAATTCAAGTACGAGAAATCGTGCTTCTGGCCCGAACATGTAATCCCTGCTCCGGTGATCTACGCACGTCAACATTCTGTCAACGCTCCACCATACCGGTAGCGAAAGTGTCGGAAATAAGAATCTACACGCTGCCCCCTTGGTGTGTTACCCTTCTTCGAAGGCGTCGACGAGTTTCACGCTGCGCCCCCTTGATGCTTGAGGCTGTTGAGAGACCTCGTTTTACCATCAGCCAGAAGCGTACCACAATCCACATCGGTTAACGATGAGGCGCAAAGCCGAAAACCCATTTAATCGCAGTCGTGGAGTCAACTATGTTATATGAGACGCGTGTGCCGGGGTTACAGGGTTGTCTTCGCCTCGGCAAGGCCGCCGCTTCATGGGCTTCGTTGGAAGAGCCTTCAATGTGGGCGACGCACTCAGCTTGGTCAGCGATGCAGCCCCATCAACGGAAAGGCTCAGCCTACGTCCCGGGAGTGACGTCTCAGGCGCTCAGATACTGAACGCGTCGATCAGCTTTCATGCCGCGATTTCTGCATTCGGATCGAAGAACTCGCCGGTCGTGAGCATTGCATGCATGATCACGGCCAGTTTGCGCGCGACAGCCACGGCGGTTCGTTTGAAGCCGAGCCTCTCCCGGAGTTGGAGACCCACGTTCGTAATGCGCTCTCTTTCTTGCTGCGGGCCACGATGACGGACGCAGCCTCACAGAGAAGTTCTCGCCAAGGATAGACATGAAAAGGCAGCAGGCCCCGCTCTCCTGTGCATCTCTGATAGACTTCCGAGGTAAGCGCACGGAGATGGTTATCACAATTCCGCTCTTTGCGACCTCGGCGGACGCCAGCATCGAAGTCGGCACAGGCCAAAACAAGTCAGGCTCGTGTGGGTGCCACCCAAGGAGTTAGTCGACCGGCATTGATTCTGATGGCCGATCGCAAAGGGGAACTATTTTCGACCGGACGTGGACCTCGCTCCAGGTCAGATCGCCATCGACTTGGTTTGCTGCGGGTGGTCCTCGATTGGTAGCCGCTTTCAACTTCTCTGAACGCGACTACTCAGAAAGTCCATAACCGACGGACCTCACGGTCCGTATAAGGTCCTGCCCGCCGGCCTTATTAAGTGCTGCGCGCAAGCGGCCGATGTGAACATCGATGGTGCGCGGGCCGACGTGAACAGCGCGCGGCCAAGCTGCATTCTGCAGTTCATCCCTAGAGTATACCCTATGTGGATGCTGCATGAACTGGTGCAGTAAGCGGAACTCGGTGGGACCGAGATGGATAGTGCGGCCGTTTCGCCGTACGCGATATCTGGCCATATCTAGTTCGAGGTCGCGAAAGGTCAGCAGCTCTAGTTGGAGCGCCGGGAGCCGGTTCGAAGAGCGCCAAATTGTATCGATGCTCCTCATCAGTGTCTCGGGTGAATACGGTCTGCTGAGATACTGGTCCGCACCGGATGAGAGAAACTCTTGCTGATTTGTCGAGTCATCTTCGGCCGCAAGGACGATGATCGACATGCCCCGCGTGCGACGATTAAGACGCAGGTGTGCACAGAGTGACTGCGTTTCAATGTTAGGGAGCAGCGATTCGAGGAGCAGTAGATCGGGAGTAAGTTCGTGAAGGCGATCGGTCAACCCTTTTCCGTCGCCAACCCCGGTGACAACAAGGTGCTTTCTCCTGACGGTGTATTCCAGAAAAGAGCGAAAGCTATCGTCTGCGGCAGCGATAAGGACGTTCGGCGGCGGCAGCGAAACTGGACCACTAGCGTCACTAATCATCATGCCAGACCTTCCTACTGGGACCGTCCTGCCGCGAAACTAAGTTTCGGACGTGGCGAGTGGTGCGGGAAGCTCTTCATGGCGTCGTTCAGATTTACTCGGCAATGGACAATCTTAAGGCGGATGACCGGCATACATGGAACGCTGGCGATCGGTCCCAATTTTCTGAGTTGTTGGCCTTGATTGCTGCAGATTGTCTTCAGCCGTGATGCTCGATCGCTCAACAACCTTTCGGCGCCACCTGCAAGAACGGCTTTCCGATTGGTCCGGATGACGCTAGCGGCGATGCGATACCGCCCGTTCGAGACGAAGTGGTAGAGATCGTGCGGCAGAGGCGCGCCCGACATCTGTCCGCCGGCGAGGGACGAAGTGGTCTTGCCAGTGCCGGCATTGTCGGAGAGGACGTTCATAGGCTGATTCCCGAGTCCAGGACGCATGCGCATTGGGCCTGCATAAGTCGTGCCAAAAGAGACTGCTTTTTAAACAATATCATAGGCCTGATATTCTGGGTCGGATGTCTAACCTTTGTTGCACATCCGGCAATGCGGGATGGTTGAAGGGGCATTAATTCGCCTTTCGCGCCGTTTCCTGCCAATGCCCTCGGATCGTCGTGCTGTGGATTGCTGCCAAGCGTCGGTCAGGGCCAGTTCCACGATCGTTTCCAGGAGAGCATCCCACACGCCTTGTTAGGCCAACGCCGGAACGTACATAGACGGAACTCCATTTACCCTAACGTTGATGCATATCACGCCACCGGCAGCCAACGCGCAGGACATGAGGCATGCCGTTCATGTATGGATGCCCACGTTCGTGCAAGGTTTTTTGCGATCGGCTGGATCGTGTGATCAGGTGCGGTCATGTATCAAACCTTTTAGATGCAGTCTGATATGTCCGCCTGGCCGGTATCGAGATGCGCGGACCTGGCGCAGAACAAGAAGGAAAAACTCGCGCTAGTTCCACGACAAGAAGCGGAAGCGACGTAGCGTGATCTTCAATCGCATCTGCAAGGTCCTTCACTAGGCCCACATAGGAACCACGCAGCGTGGCTGCTGTGCAAAGAAGCCTAAAACCTTTTCTCGTGCGAGGCTTTTGCAGAATGCCACACCGCCATTGGCTAAACCGCCGTGCGCCTAGAACGGCCGCTTTGCCAGATCGAGACCAATAATGCTAACTTCACCCATGGATGCTCCGTTTGTGGGACGCGAAAACATCGCCGCCTTGGCACATTGCCGTCGGTAGAGGGCATCCACTCCATCAAGAAAGTTCGACTATGAAAGGACGGGCGTGACTTGCGCCCGCGTGCTATCGCCATTAGCGGCCCGACAACGCGCCATTGTTCCTCGCTTAAATCGCCTCGTGCCAAAGTCGCCTCCTAAAAGGCAGCCAAGCTACCAACTCTTGAACATTGCAGAACACCTATTACCGTTCGGCGCGGGGACTCGCGTTGTCGCGGGCCAGCGTCAACGACACCAGCGTCTGGCGTAAGCGACAAGGTGGGGCCGTTCAGCCGGCGTAGTTCCACGGCATGAGTGCGTCCGAGTTCGATGCGGCCGTCGGTCAGGAAGCGCTCGAAGATGGCGCGACGCGAGATGGCATAGCGAAGCGCCTCAGCCAGTTTCGATTTGCCGGAGACCCGCGGCAGGGTCTTCTGCCAGAGAGCGAAGAGGTCGGCGACAACCACCGCAGAGATTTGCTGACGCGCCGCGACACGGGCGTCAGGGCTTTGTTGCGGATGGTCTCCTCAACCTGCCAGAGCTTGGCCATCCGCTCGACTGTCTCCGTTGCGACCTTCGAGCTTTCCGAGACATGCAGCTCATAGAACTTGCGCCGACTATGTGACCAGCAGCCAGCCAATGTGACGCCGTCATTGCCGCCATCGGAGCGGACCAGCCTGTTATAGGCGGCATAGCCGTCGACTTGCAGGATGCCACTGTAGCCCTTGAGATGCCGGGCGACGCACTCGCCGGCTCGACTGTCCTCGAAGCGGTAGGCCACCATCGGCGGACCGCTGCCCCCGAAGGTTCGGTCATCCCTGGCATAGGCCCAAAGCCATGCTGTCTTCGTCGATCCGGAGCCGGGAGCGAGGGTCGGCAAGGTGGTTTCGTCGGCGAAGATCCGCTCCCCCTTCTTGATCTCATCAAAGAGGTAGTCGGCGAGGATCTCCAGCTCGAACCCGAGCCTGCCCATCCATTGCGCATCAGCTTGCGGTCGAGCTCGACCTTGTCGCGGGCGTAGATCGCCTCCTGCCGGTAGAGCGGCAGTCCATCGGCATATTTGGAGACGGCGACCTGCGCCAGAAGTGCTTCCGTCGGAATGCCGCCTTCAATGATGCGTGCCGGCGCCGGCAAGCGGCGGATCGCGATGGGGGCAATCAAGAGCGGCGTGAAAGTGTGATCGGCAACAAGATTATCGCGTCACCGGTAGGCCATCGTAGCCGATCGAATAAACATTTGCGGTTGCTTATTCCTTCTTACAACACTCCGGCAGCGCCCGCCAGGAGAAATGGGTATCGCCTCCAGAAGGCGCAACCTTGTCGCCGCCGCGTCACAATAAGGCTCGAAACACCTCCAGCGGCGCCATTTGTTCCGTGATCTTCGCGGACATCGCCGACTTCCAAATCAGTAGACACTCCAGCCGATCAGACAATGGTGTTCGAGGAAACCCACAATGTAACGTGCGGCGATCCGTCCACACTCCCTAGTACTTGCGCTGTGTCGGTCATTCGTGTTCGCCAAGGATCGGAAATGGAGTAATCGACCAATCGATTAAGTCGACGGCCTGCTGAAGTATTGCCGCTGTCCTAGCGAGACTGGGTGAGGCGGCGATGACATGTCCGAGCCAGTCTCGGGAATCGCCCTTCCTGATGATCGGCGTTTTCGGCTGAAGGTACCATTTAACCTCGGCGACACCTGATACAGCAACTGCCCGAGCATCGTGATCGACCCTATCGAGGATGCCGTCACGGTCAGGGATTAGGAACCGCGCGGCCGCAGTTTGCGAATGTCTTCGGCGCAAGTCCCATTCGGTACCGATGACAAGCTTGATGTGCTCGGTGATGAGGTCAATACCGTAGGAGAGCTGAACCAGTTGAGGATCGGGCGTGCCAGCCAGACGCGGGTTCACTTCAATGACTACTGGGCCAAGCTTCGTCCACCGAAGTTCAATATTCGCAGGCCCCCAGCCGAGGCCGAGCGCTCGCAAACAGCCCAGCGAAACATCTGCAATACGCTCGTACTCGGCATCCGTCATCAGCGCCGGAAGGGTGAATTCACGAAAGACGAAATGCGGTGGGCGGTCGAAGTCAGCGGCGGCAATCCCAATGATCTCATTTCCCATTATGTTAACGGAATAATGAGGGCCCTGTGCGAATTCTTCGAGCAGGATACCCGGCGAAGAAACCCATATGTGCTTCCCGCCCAGCAGATAGTTCGTATGCTCGGCCAACTCACCCTCGTTTCTGCACAATCGGACACCACGGCTGCCACTGCCTATGACTGGCTTAACAATCACCGGCAGGCCGATTTCCGTGGCAGAGTTTTCTACGTCCGCTGGATTGGTTGCTACGCGATAGGCAGGTATTGGGATGCCGGCCTCCTCAAGGAGCTGACGCTGGGTGAACTTATCGCAGCACCGTTCGATCGATACCGGGTCGGGCCCCGGGAGCTCGAAATGGCGGCAGAGCTTGCCAACTGTTGCATAGAACTTGTCCCCAGCGCACGTAATGCCAGCAATGTCATAGGTCGTACCTAGACGAGCACACTCGCGGATCAGCGCATCAAGATTGTTTGTATCGACACGGACTGCCTCAATTCCTTCCGTGGCAAGATACTCATACTGAGCTGGATCAGCCGACAGGGTAATTGGATAAAGACCAAGACGCTGTGCCTTTTGGACGTATAGCGGACTATTAGCCCTTGTACCTTCAACAAGGATGAGCGCTCTTCTTGCCATTGACTGTTGACTCCCACGTTGCGTGCTATGTGGCCGGGCCGAGCGTAAAGCACGTCAGCTCTTTTGGTCTGCCAGCCCGTTGTTGCCGTTAGAAATTGACGGGAGCTTACCATCGCCCGTGCTTCTTTGTTGTAAAGATTATGTAAAGTTCATTTTAAGACGTTTGCTGACGGGTGTCTGAGCCCAGCATTGGATGGTGCGTTGTTTTCCCGGAATTGGAAGGGGTGGACTAAGGGGCTGGTCCTTCACGGCAGCGCCACGATCCAGGGCTTCGGTATCCCTGCGTACATCTGCAGATGCTGGAGTTCAGCGCGGATCGATTCAGCTCTTTATAACCATGACTATGCAACCACAGTTCGCGCCTTACCATTCGCAAATTCATCTTCCAAGCCCAAAAGTGACACCGAAGTATTGGAAAAGCTTGTCCCCTCACAGTCGCAAATGGTTAGGAGGCGCGTCTTGATAAGCGCGTCCTCCCGGTTTCGTTGCGGTTAGTGCCGCCGTCGTTTGATATCGACAATCAGGAGCGAAACCGGCGTGCCCGACCAGCCTGACCCTGAGACCATGCAGCCGCGAGCATGTATAGCTCCTATCGTTCCGAACGCGTTGGGTCAGACCTTGCTGCGGCCCAGATACAATTCACCAAAAGAGAAAAGTGCAATTGCCAGCAGAGTGAGAAACGCCGCATACAGAGCCGCGATCTTGTAGTCCCCTCCAAGAAAATCAACGAGAATGATAGCCGATGGAGTACCAAGAAGCGCGCCCGCGCGGGCCGTGTTCATGTAGAGCCCGGTTGCGAGGCCGACTCTCTTTTGCAGGGATGCCTGGAACCAGGCCATACCAACGGGCATTGTCGACGCGATAAAGACCGCGTTCAACAACTGCGCGGAGAGTAGTATAGGGAATGAACTGAACGTATACATCGAACAGTAGTAGAGAAAAGCGCACGCTGATCCGATTATTACGATCACTCTCGGTGCTCTCATTTGTCTGACACGCTCGAGAAGCAGCAGAAGAGGAATCTCCATCGCTGCAGTGCAAGAGAATAAGAGCCCCGCATACGTCACAGGTAACTTCAATGTCTTAGTCACGATAAGTGGGGTTGCCATGACCACCACCGAGTTGGCGGCTTGCAAAAGAAAGAAACCAATCACTAGGATTCCTAAGTTCAATGCATTTTGGGGCGCAGCCTTCGAGGGAGGAGAGGTCGAGATCGATATAGTTGGCGGCAGCATTGGCGCCAAGATAAGAACTGGCAAGCCACAAAACGCAATAGCCATTAACAGCCCGCCGAATCCTGCCGAAGCGATAAGGAATGAAGCTCCCGCTGAACCAGCGACGCATGCCGCGGAAAAAACCGCCCGCATGGAAACGACGCGGCCGCGCCCATGCTCGGTTGACAGCAAATATGAGAAATAGAGTCCAATCGAGCTGGCTGCGGGACCGAGCAAACCGGTCGCAACAATCAATGCTCCTGGAAACCCGTCTACAAAGTCCAACATCAAGGCCCCAGTCGAAGTCAGGCAGACCGAGCAGACCACTGGGGCCTTGCGCCAGCCCAATACGTCTGTGAAGTGGGGTATCGCCAAGTTGCAAAAGAGCGCACTAAGGTGAAAGGCGCCGAGAAAAGCCGCCGTCTGGCAATGGGTCATGCCAATTCGCATATTGGCAAAGAGGGCGAGATTTGGCGTAATAGCCGCATTTTGCAGACCTATAACGAGTGCGACCGCACCCATCAGCAACAGTAGCCTCGCAGGGCTCGAATTGGGTCCGGCCCCAGTTAGGCAGGATGTCTCCCCCTCCAAGCGTTGGTCATGTAGATCGTAGCCTTGCTGGTTCATCTTCATGCTCGGACCTCTGGAATGACGAGCCGCCGCAGTCGCTAAGTCAGGTCGGCTGCATCACTCGTCGATCAACTTCTCCAGGCTAGCAACCATCATCGACGGCACGCAGGTTCGTACTAATGCCCACGCATCGGACGCGTCATTGGAGCCTCTGCCAAATGCAGAGTCGTAGGACCATCAGCGGATGAGGGTTGCAAATGAGTTTTCAAGAAAGCCGTCCCTCTCGATCTGTGACGCGTTTACGGATAAACATGCATGTGCCGTGCCAACCGAGAAATCGTGAAAACAATCCATAGCTCGTATGCCGCTCTGTCGCATATTCGACATCATCGGACACTGAAAATCGGGAACGCAGGTTGGATGACGCGTGAATTCCGCCGCCCGCCTGTCCAATCTCCACATAGACGCGGTGAGGTGGGGGGATGTTAAGTTGCGTGCGGAGATCCTCAGACCGGGTTAAGGGACCGAGAATCAAGAACCAAGTAGGAGCTACCATGTACCCGAGTTCTAGGGGGAATCGACATTCATCCGAGCCAGATCATTGCGGCGGCGAGTAAGGCAAAGCCGTTGAAGTGGATTGTCCGCCGATCATAGCGGGTGGCAAAGCGGCGAAAATGTTTGAGGCGGTTGAAGCAGCGTTCGATCCGGTTGCGGTGCCGATACGCTTCGGCGTCATGCGGGATGGTGGCCTTGCGCGAGCGGTTTGAGGGGATGACCGCCTCGGCCCTCATGACGGCGATCGTCTCGCGCAGGGCATTGCTGTCATAGGCTTTGTCGGCGAGGACGGCGGCACCGGACCACCCCTTCAGCAAGGCTTCTGCCTGGGTGACGTCACCGACCTGACCGGCGGTGACGATCAGGCGCAGCGGGCGTCCGAGGGCATCGGCCAGCATGTGGATCTTGGTGGTCAGTCCCCCCTCGGGAACGCCCCAGCGCCTGATCCTTGGCCCCCCTTTTCCGCTCGCCGCCTGTTGATGGGCGCGCACAATGGTGCTGTCGAGCATCAGGTACTGGTTGTCGTGGTCGGCGGTCAGCACCGCGAATACCCGCTCCCACACGCCGGCATGGCACCAACGGCTGAAACGGCGATGCACGGTCTTCCACTTGCCATAGCGTTCCGGCAGGTCGCGCCAGTGCGCCCCGGAACGCAGCACCCATAAGCAGCCATTGACGAACAGCCGGTTATCGACGCCCCTCCGGCCAGGGTCACCGGCCTTGCCCGGCAACAACGCCGCTATCCGTGCCCACTGCGCCTCGCTCGTTCGTATCGCTTGATCGCCATCGCCCCGCTCCGCTTGGAAAATGCGGAACCCTATGAATCACAGCAAACGACCGATGGGAATCCTGAATGTCGATTGCACCTAGTCCCCGTTTAGGCATTTGCAATCAGCTTCGGAGCCGCTGCCTGATGTAATTGCGAACATTCCGGAAGCCGTGGAAGTCGGCGGCCGGATAAGTCGCTGATTGGATCACGGCTACTCGGCGTTGACACGCAGGCGCTCTCCACCGCGTCGCCGGACTGGTCAATGCCAAATATCGCGCTGCAGCCCAAAGGACGAAAGCAAGTCGACCAGCCGACCACGAGAGGTGCTGACCTCTCTAATGTCGAACTGGATGTGACGAGCGATCGCGAACGACAAAACTGCCGCGTGATCCATCTCGCTCCAACTCAGTTCGGCGTGTTGCACCATGTCATGAGGAAGCCGGCAAAGAGTACTCCAGAAGTGGACTGCTAAATGCAGCTTGGTCGTGGCAAAGAGGGCTCTCTTGGCGAAACTGCCGTTATCCTCGTCCAGGCCCGACTCTTAGTTGTCCTCACCAGCAAACCCGCCTTCAGTAACGATCCCGCAGTTCTTTCCAGTCAAGGCCTAGATATCTCCAGCTTGACTTTGTGGTCGTTAAATCAGGCGATCACTTTACTGAACCGCGGAGATCTTGGTGCGCCTCTCCTCGTGCCTACCCGGGAGTCGGCAACTATCGAAAAGGCATCCTCCGATATGAAAGAGGTCGCTTTTGGCCTGAACATACTATTGAACTTGGGGAGGTCATTACGACGACATTTGGTGTGGATGCCTAACGGACCAACTTTGGGCGCCAAAGCAGCAGCTTTGTTGAGCATCACTGAGCCGGACGTCGCAACTCGAAGAACTGGTAATTCGTTCCATCAACGAGAACCGGCCCAACGCAGGAAAAGCCCAGACCAGTTATCATCCTAAGAGACCGAGTATTCGTCGGGCGTATAAGAGAGACCAACCGGTCGACACGTTGGGTTGCAAAGGCGAACTCGATCACAGGCTTCTGGCTTTCCGGCCCGATCCTTTTACCGCAGTGGGCTCCAAACAAGAAGCATCCGATCTCAATGTCGTTTGCATCGAAGCGGCGCAGCCCGCACCGCCCCACGAAACGCAGGTCACCATTATTCTCTCGTTCATAGACCACCCAGAATCCAAACCCGCAGGTTTCCCACTCATGAAGATAGAGGGCCAGCCGTGCATCAGACAATTCCCGTGTTGGCGGAATCCCCTGCATAGTCAATTCGACTACCAGCGGATCACAGTGTAGGCGATGGAGGGCATCCGCGTCCCACGGACGCAACGGGCGCATGAATAGACGTTCTGTTTCCAAGTTCATATCAAACTCCATTCAATTGTAGAGATACGCGAGCAACAATCGCCGAACCTCCCTTGAAAATTGCACGATCCGGGTGTCGCATGCGCGAGCATCGCTTCGAAGCCTTCTTTGGCAGCAGATAACATTTCTCGACTTTTTTAGGCCCCGTTTGGCAAATTCGATTTGTCCCCGGAGCGGCCCAGGTGATTGGCCCCAGCATGTTCGGCAGGACTCACAACTGAGCAGGAACGCCTTTTGTAAGTGCCTCTCAGTGCGAAACAGCCCAACCCCTGCTCTCGCAAGTCGCGAAAAAATCTACAGTCCGCCTCAACCGGTGGAGATTCATTGCGTAGCCACTCGTCGGCCGCGGTGTCTCGATACGGCGCTCCGATCGGCGGCAACCTGGGGATCGGCCGTCATAATGTGCGATGACCATTGTATCAGGGTCGTAAAGTTGTTCTGTGCATCGAGACAATGGATGCCAATGGACGTCGGTGACATGAGCATCCTTCCCGCTCGCTACGCAGCTGGGCTTCGAAGGTATAACCTGGCGGGGCTCTGGCGAAGGCTTCGGCGGGTTGTCTCTCAGGTATCACGTAATGCTCCTCCCAGCGCTTAGGTTCGGTTCAGGATCTCCAACACGGCGCGTGCGACCCGGCCCACTTCGTCGTCCGAGTGGCTGGCGGTGAGGCAGATGCGCAAGCCTGCCTTTCCACGCGCAACCGTCGGAAAGAAGATTACCGACACATAATGGCCTGCCTCCAGGAGAATGCGCCCTGCGGAAATGGCCTGCTGCTCATCACCGATCTCGACCACGCGGATCGGCAGTTTCGTACCTTTATGAGCGGTGGGCAGGATAGAGTCGAACAACCGCACATTGTCCCAGAGCTTGCGTCGACGAGCGTCGGGTTCCGAGGTGCGGTGGAGTCGACTGGATCCTAAGGCGGCGCCTACAGCGGCTAGGTTGGGCGATGCTGAGAACGCATGCGCTACGGCAAAGCTTCGAAAAAGGGCTTCCTGATGCTCCGTGCCCAACATAATCAGTCCACCAGACGCCCCAAATCCTTTTCCAAGCGAGGCGGCAATTATCGTCCGGTCGCCGACCGCGCCGGCCAATTGAGATCGGGCATATCCCTCACCTTGGTGCCCAAAGAGCGAAATTCCATGAGCGTCATCGATGTAGAGGAACAGTCCATAGCGCGCTTGAAGTGTGCGTAGCGCATCAACTGGAGCCGCGCCCCCCATGGAGTAGACGCCATCGCAGATATAGGCGACGACATCGTTTTGCTGGCACAGCCGCTCCAGCGTGTCCAAGCCGTTGTGGGGGATCGTGACGACCCGAGTCTCTTCCGCGATCACCGGCTTGTGAAAGGCGAGAGTTGCGTGAGCGAGCCGATCGAAGACCATCAGCGGCTTTCGCTCTCCGGTGAGATGACCTGAGGCGATTAGGGGCAAAGCACCCATATTTGCCGCCAGTACTGAGGAGTAGGTGATAACCCTGGCGGCGAAGAGGTCGGACAAATCTTCTTCCAGATTACCGATTAGACCGAAGTTCAGCCTGGTTCGGGCACAGGACCAATGAAGCGAGCCGTATTGCTCGACGGCGGTAATCGCGCCTGCGATCACGTCAGGATGGTTGTCCAGACCAAGATATGAACACCTGACGAAATCAACGACAGCCTGACCGGCATAGTCGCCCTTTTCCAGAAGGATGGTCCTACCGTTCGTCGAACGACCGTAAACATCGATTAACCCTTGATCGCGTGCTTGTCGGAAATGCGGTTCCGCATACCCAATCACGGCCGGGGTATTGCGCACTGCACGGGTTAACGGCCCCGTCGTGCCAAGACGAGAAGCAGTACTCGGATCGGACCGAAGCTCCGAATCAGATTGAGACATAACCTTTTTCCTCTGCGACAGGGCTTGGAGAAGACCAAGCATGCACCGTGCCAACGGAGAAATCCTTTTCAAAACAATGTTATGGTTGCAAACAACTTTCTTGCGTGTTCGACAATTTGGAACGTTAACGACAAAAACGTAGAACACTGAGCGCACCCAGCGCTCAGCCTATCGAAGTTCTTACGCCCGTGCGGGAAGCTTGCGTTTGTTCGCCATCACCTCACTTTGCCTGACCATTTCGAGAGCCTGTTGGCTGTCTGCGGCTAGTAGCGCGATCCGTCCCTTAGGAAGATCGCTGCGCGCCCTGATGAATATCCGCTTGGAGAACAGGTCCTACTCAATCGAGCGCGCTCGAGGCGCTTCGGATTGATCGGGGTGTCCTGCTTCTTCGTCTTCCTGTGTGCTCGGATTGCGTTACCGATGTGCGTGCGTTGGCGAACCAGAAAATCCGAGTGCGGTGAAGAACCAGAACCGATGAGCAGGCTTCGCTCTTGATGGCGACAACCCGCATGGAGGGGCGCGTCACGGCTTCACAGATGGCGGCTGCGTCCGCACTATTCGTCTTCCCGCGCTTCACGTAAGGCTACACATAGGATGGCGGCATCAGCCGTACGTCATGCCCCATCTCCTGAAGCCTGCGTCCCAGTCGTGAGAACCGACGCAAACCTCATGCCGATCAGGCATGGCGGACCCTTTTGGAAAAATGCGAGCAATTGGCTGCGGCGAAGCTGGCGGCGGACGATAGGCATGAAATTCTTGCCTGCCGTGCCGGCATTGTTCCACATTCGCAGGATAGTTCGAGTATGCGTTACGCTGCATATCGGTGTGCCACCATGTTGTTTCGGAACCGATCCTCCGGTTTAGCACGATACAGACGGCCTCAGGGAAAGCCGCCATACGCCCATCGTTGATAACGGCGCCTGACTCGGTCGTGTAGCGCAGTGTGGGTGAACCCAAGAAAGTCGACCGTTTCAGGGCGGCGTTGCCTCCGGCGTGCACGGCGCTCGGCCGCTATGGTCCAAATTCCAGAATACGCCTCTTCTCCTCATACAGCGAGAGGCCGAACTTCACCATCCGCTCATGCAGTGCATTGAGAAAGCGCGAGCCCACGACGCTGTCGGCCGCTTAACAGACGACGATGACATCCCCATTGATCTGCTTCGCCACTGATGGGATCCAGAGAGCAAAGACGTAGTGCAGATAAGATTGGCGCGGAGCGGCGAGATCACCGCGGCTTGCGGCGTACCTAGCCCGCGCTACGCACTTCGATCCACTTTTGACAACGGCAGCTGTCAGCCACTAGCGTATCAAATCGCAAGATCGGTCTGCAATCCTGTGCTCGAGAAACCGCATCATGCTTATGGTGACGACGCGGCCGCGGTAGAAGGTGAGCGTCTCCTCGTTCGCCTCTCCGACCGTTGTATGCATGGCTCTCGCGCGTCAAGGTGTCGGATCGGGTTGGTGAACAGGTCGGTTGCGGCCATGTATACGGCGTCTGAATGTGCAACAACGCCGAGAGCAGGAGCCATCCACACCATCAATCGAGATGATGTTCGCCAAACTCCCTGCTGCGGAAGGCCGACGAGCGTAGCGTCGACACATGTAGGCGCCTCGGCGAAGTTCTCAAAGCGTTCAGCCCGCACGAATGCGGAACGCGTCGGGTTCTCGTAAATCTACCACTTCGGCGATGACCTTTTCCGCGCCAAATCTGCGTGAGAGGTCCTCGCGCGCTTTTTCGACACGGGCAGGCTGTGTGCTGAAGATCGCGACGCGGTGACCGATGGCAAGAAGATGTTCGGCACAAGCGAGGCCAATGCCAGCCGTGCCACCGGTGACGACCGCGACGCGGGCAGGTGATGCCGTATTCACGCTTCCTCCCCCAGCTTCTCAAACAACGAGATCGGCGGAAACGCGCCAGGATCCGTGATCATGTCGATCAAAAGCGGGCCCTGTCCGGAAAGTCCGCGGTCAAGTGCTGCCCCAAGCTCGTCTGCCCGAGCGATGCGTAGTGCCGGGCACCCGCAAGCTTCTGCAACTTTCGTGTGGTCGACTGCTCTGAAGTGGCAGGCGCTCGTGTAACCCTTAAACTTCACCGTCTCGGCGTGCTTCTGAAATCCGAGGATGCCATTGTTGAGGACAACCACGGTCAGCGCGATGTCCAACCGCACTAGTGTCTCCAGTTCGGCCCAGCTATGAGCGAATCCGCCGTCCCCCACAATGGCGACGACGGGATGATCCGGACGGGCAATTTTCGCCCCTATCGCAAGAGGAAGTCCCCATCCAAGTCCAGCAAGGCCGCGCGGCGTGATGAAGCGCATGCCCGCTTGAAGGCTGCGGAGCTGTCCGGTTACCCAGAATGACGAGTAACTGGCGTCGGTGACCATGGTCGTTTCGGGGGTTAGACGCGCCTGGAGTTCGCGCATGAGAAACTCAGGCCGGATTGGGCCTTCGTTACGATGCGCCACGGCGTGGCGGTCTTCTTCGAACGCCCGCCAAGCCGCTGCGATTCTCGCCTCGACGCTTGCTCTCGCTCGCTGGCGAACAGCCAAAGACTGCGACGCGATCGCTTCACGGAGCGCACGCAGTGTTTCAGCGGCCGTACCCACGAGCCGCAGAGCTTCATAGGTGCGCCCGATCTCACCTGGATCGATGTCGATATGCACGATCTTGGCTCCCTGTGGAACCAAGCGCCAGTTATCCGTTCCGTTCTGGTTGGTACGCGTTCCGACGAGCAAAACGAGGTCGGCCTCGTCGAGAAGGAGCCGACTGTGGCGACCAAGGGATCGGGGACCAACAAGAGATCCCAAGACACCCGCGGACAAAGGATGATGTTCGTCCACTGCGCCCTTGCCCATATTCGTCGTGAACACCGGTAGCGACGCCATTTCCTGCAACTGGGCGAGCTCCGCCGCGCCGCCGCCGGCGTGAACGCCGCCGCCTGCCAGAACCACGGGTGCGCGGGCCTCAGCTATGGCGCGCGCCGCTTCCGCGATCGTCGCGGCGTCCGGCTGCGAGCAATCTAGCGGCCAATGACCGAGGCTAGCGCGACGTTCGAATGTTGGAACGGATGCCTTTTCGCGCAAGAGGTCAGCGGGAAGCAGCAGCACCGCCGGCCCGGGCCGGCCGGAAGCGGCGGCTGTGAAGGCCGCGTCAATGTAATCATCAATGCGCTCAGCAACCACCACTCGACGGATCCATTTGGCGCAGGCCTGGAACAACGCAATGTGATCGAGTTCCTGAAACGCATTGCGGTCGGCCTGATCGCGTTCAACCTCCTGCACCAGAGCCACGACCGGCACACTGGCCTTGAACGCTTCAGCCAATGGCGGGACGAGCAAAGTTGCTGCCGGACCATTTTGAGCCGCGGCCACGGCAACTTTGCCAGAGCGACGCGCATAGCCGTCAGCCATAGCCCCGCCCATGTTTTCCTGCCGATAGGAGACCTGCCTGATACCAATCCTTTCCGCTGCAAGAATCACGGCCGAGGGAAGGCTCTGAGCAAAGATGGCCTCCACGCCATGGCGTTGGAGAACGCGAGCTACGCGTTCTGCTACGGTCATTTCAGAAGCGCCTATCGATTCGTTCCGTTGAGTAGAAGAATTCAATTTACCGAGCCCCCTCGTTCGTAGACGGCGTGGTCGCTAGGAACCGCTCAAAAACGTTTGCAATCTTATCAATCTCGGCATCAGACATTGCCGTCGACAAGCAAGCCGCAGCGCCGACAGGAAGGATGATGCCTTCATTGCTGAAGAAGCGGCTCATTGCCTTTATGGTGGCAGCTTCGTCCGGCGAAGGATAAGTTTCGCGGTAGTCGCGCGGCAGTGTCTGTTTTGGATGAATGCGAAAGAGCGAAGCCGCGCCGCTGATGACAAAATGCGCCTGGTGGCGGGCGATCGCAGCAGTAAGGGCGGCGCGCAACCGGTCCCCCATTGCCTCTAGGCGATCAAATGCTGCCTCAGTCATGGCCTCCATGCTGACCCGACCGGCCACCATGGACACCGGATTTGCGGAGAAGGTGCCGCCCTGGGCCACCTTGGCTCGGTCAGTGGATCCATCGAACACACTCATCACCCGGCGCGATCCGCCGATGGCGCCGACGGGGAATCCACCACCGATGATTTTCCCAGCGGCAATCAGATCCGGTTCAATGCCATAGCGTGCGGAAGATCCCCGATAGCTTTGGCGGAGATTAAGGACTTCATCGCACACGACAAGAATGCCATGCTGACGCGCCGTTTCTATAACAGCCGTGATAAACTCCGGATCCGGCGGAATAAGGCCACCGCGGCTTGGCATCGGGTCAAGCAAGATGCAGGCTAACCGATCAGCAGCAGCGGCAATCCGGCGGCGGGCGCCCTCAGCATCATTGCAGCGAAGAATGACGACCTCATCGGCGACCGATACTGGCGTGCCGACGTAGGCCGATACGGCAGCCGGCGCGCCCGGCGATCCCCATGTTGACGGCGTCCCACCTTGCCCTGCTTCCGCCCAATCATACGAACCGTGATAAGCCCCCTCAACCTTAGCAATGCAAGAACGCCCGGTGAAGGCACGCGCCGCCTTGATGGCGAACATTACGGCCTCGGTACCGGTATTGACGAAGCGGATCTGGTCGATCGCCGGAATACGATCAATCAGCACTTCGGCAAGATCGATCTCGTGCACAGTTGGATTGGAAAAACAGGTGCCATCACGGAGAAGACGAGACACCGCATCCATCACCGGCGCAAAACCGTGCCCGTGGATCAGGGTGGTGAAGTTGTTGTTGAGATCGAGAAAGCGCTGCCCGTCCACGTCAATCAGATACGCCCCCTCGCCTTTCAGCACGTATCGCGGCGTCGGATCACGCTCAACCGTGGCACGGGTCGTGCCGTCTGGGAAAACGCTCCGGCCGCGGGCGAATAATCGCTCTGATTGGGCGTTCGGCAAGGCATTGTCGGGTGACGTCGGATTCTCATGCAACATAAAAGGGATCTCCACCGGTGAATGTGCGAAACGTTGTCCGTTTCCGTCGCGTTGGTGCACCATAACTATCGAAGCGGGACAAAAGACCGGCGGCCCCTCGTAGTGCAGACGATGCGCATGCCAAATTCTTCGGGAACCTCCTTCATCACGTTGTGTCGCGGCCGAGTTCGGTCGGGCAAGAGTCGACGAAGGTGCGCACGCCATACGTTAGTGCGCAGTTGCACCTGCCGCCGGACTGCCCCGCCGATGAAATCCGCACATCAAATTTCGCAAGCGGATCGCGCCGGGAAAGGCAACGAACAGATGCCGCTACATCAGTGTGCGACGCGGGTGCTTGACAGGGATCGGTCGTGTCACCGTTTGCATCATCATGCGTCGAAACTCCACTTGTTGTTGCATGCTGCATTGAAGAGGGCCATGCAATTGCTGGATTGGCAACCCACTAAGTCTGGTAGTGCAATAATCACCAGCGGGACACCGCCGAACGATTACACCCAGCCGCTGATAAATAACTTATGTAGGACGCGATCCTAATGCGCTTTACCGACAGGACGTCGCAGAACTGTGGTTCGTTCGAGTCTCGATCGTAGGAGGCAACCGCTTTGCGGCGGCAGCTGCCGGCCTTGTGACGATCAGTCGCGCGGTTTACCGGGGCGCTCCGGCAGATTGCGTCTTCGTCTTTGGCCCCTTACCTTGCCGAGAGATAACCCCTTCGGGATCGAAGCCGGCAAAGGTAGTCAGCGTGGACTCGAGGAACAACAACATCTGCACGATCCGGGGGAAATTCCTGAAGTCGTCGACGATGAAGCCGAGGATGCCGATATAGCGGGTCTTCATAACGGGGGCCCTGGATGACGACGTCCCCATCCACAGCTCAGCCCCAGAGAGACCGGCAAGCATGACATTCATCGCGATCATTGTTGAGGAGAGAAGCGCGGCTCGATTGCAATATATCGAAGCCTCGATGTTCGCCTCGGCTCCGATGGGGAGCCGGCGAAGGGTGGCCATTGCTTGTTTGATCGAATACCCGCCTCGCAATGACGTTGAGTTGCTTGCCGTCTCGGCGGATGCAGCAAAAAAGGTGGTCGGCCGGTCAACTACAAAAGATGATAGTTGTCCTCTGCTGCCACAGGCTTGTACGTACCGTGAGGCTGAAACTAAGGCAGGCACTAAGCAATGGACAACTGCGTGACAAACCTCGAAGTATCGAATTACATCTGTTCGTTTTATGAAACAGCTCGCAAGGCGGGAATGCGTTTCAAGATGGGAGAAAACTTCGAAGAATATATTGCGATTACCAAAAACATAGTTGGGAAATCGCCCACTTTTCCGAACTTCCGGCCGGATTGTTCACAGCTTGAGCCTGGCCGTGCATTTTGGATTATCGGAGAAGATCAATCCGGCGAAGTAGCGCATGTTCAGGCACTTCGTGTAGACGACCTATCGGCGATCAGCTTGACTGAACACCTCGAATCGTTGAAAGCCTCCTACGCGGATCCAAAGAGCCAAGCCGGATCAGGCTCCTCATGTGTTTGCCGTGCACCGACCGCTCGGAACATAACCGGTATGGTAGCTTACCATGGCGACGTGTGGCTACGAGAGGATTTTAGGAAACAGGGGTTACCTCGAATCTTTGCGAGCGTTGCATTTGGGCTGGCGTGGGCGAAATGGTCGCCCGATTTCATTTATGCCCTTGTCCCTACTTGGTCAATCGAAAAGGGAGTCGCCGATCAGTATGGTTATCTGCATAAAGAAGCACACGGGTCGGTTTTAAGTTTACCTGATTTAGGTATCGAAGATGACGATTGGCTGGTTTGGTTAACGAGACGCGAATTGTCCCAGCTCATTAAACAGATGGTGGCTGAGATGCTGGAGCCGGGCCTATCTTGATCGCCGTTTCGCTTTCAGTTGGACCTGGGTAGAACGTGATCCCAGATTCACATGACGATACTGAGGTCAAGGGTTTCCCTAGGCATTGGCCGAAGCCAAGCCGGTCCACATACCAGGTTCTGGAAGCGGCGGAATTACTGTCTCACCATCTCCTGGATTTTGCTGCAATTGCCGGGGTGAGACCTCCTGCTGTTTGCTATTACTCAGTTTGCCGCTTCGCCTCAAGCTGCTTTCGCTGGCGATTCGGGCTCGTAGAAGGTGCTGTCCGAGAGGATAGCTCGCACGACCCAGGCATTCTTGTCGGCGATCGCGACAGCCGCGATATGTGGGATGCCGTCTTTGCCGCAGCTCACTGAGCCGTGGATTCGTGGATCGTGCTTGCCGGCTGGTTTGCCAAGTGCAGCGCGAGCGCCATGGATCATCAGTGTGCGCAGATAGCGATCGCCGCGTTTGCTGATGCCGAACAGGCGGGCTCGCCCTCCACTTGTTTCGGGACGAGGCCGAGCCAAGCTGCAAACTGACGTCCGTTAGCAGGTTCTATAGCCGACTGCGGCGATCAAGGCTGTTGCCGTCACGGAGCGGACGCTCTCGATCTTCCTAAGCCGCTGGCACTGCTCGCTTGTGCAGAAGATCTCCAGTATCCGCCGATCATGGATCGCAATGCCATCGTCGAGTTTGGCCATTGCCTCCTTCAATTACTTGGACTATTTCGCTGAGGCCGTCAGCGTCGTTCCCAAGCCAAAACTGCGGGATCGCAGATGGCCGTCGGCCCGAACGACGTCTGGGCCCCGGACTTAGTTCACGTCCGACTCGCCACCGGCAAGAAACTGCGGGTGCTCACGGTGGTGGACACCTGACCTCGTTACGTGCCGGTGCTCGATCCGTGCTACAGCTATCGCGGCGAGCATGTGGTGCAGACGCTGGAACGGGTGTGTCGGGAAGTTGGCTATCCGGAGACCATCCGCGTCCACCAAGGCAGGGAATTCGTCTCCCGCGACTCGATCTATGCGCCTACGCCAAAGGCGTCACCTTGGACTTCTCACGCCGGGGCAAGCCCACGGATAACGCCTTCATCGGTGCATTCAATGACCGCTTCCGAGCAGAATGCCTGAACCAGCACTGGTTCCTGACCATTGCGGATGCCCACGAAAAGAAGAAGGATTGGCGTAAATAATTAGATTCGGCCACGTGGTGCGACGGGAAAAACGTGCCGATTTCGCTGATCAATCTGGAAGCGCAATCAGCCCGCTGGGGCAGGGCTCATCCTCGTTAGCTTACATAGCTCAGGTACGGCCGGTACAAAGGAAACGTGATCGCTTCCGGTATGTTGCCGATAACCGCCAGCGCAGTGATGGCATTGTAAAAAAGAACCTCTTTTGGCATGGCCTTGTCTGACTGTGCTAGCGCATCTAACACGCTTCGGCTCGTATGAAAATCGATGTTGAAGGAAATCGAGGCCGATAAGCTGCGAACGTGGTGGAGCGTCCCCGGCGGCATATACAGGATGTCGCCAGCATTCACCGTGATTACGACGGGTGTCGCTCGCTTGTACTGCGGAAAGCGCGCATAGTCCGGTTGCTCGGGGTCCACATCGAACCAGCGCCAACCGCGGCGTCCGCAGTAGGTGGCTTGGCTAGGGGGGAGAATAGTGAACCGCTTCGTACCGAAAATCTGGAAGAACACGTTGTGGCTAAGTAGCGTGTCGAAGTGGAGGGGCGTAACGGTTCCCTTTGGCCCCATAAAAAACTGCGAGTAGCGCCACCAATACCGACGATAGGATGGACTAATAAAGTTAACCGGGAAGGGCTGACAGTCCTCTGCCAAACTCTCCACTAAGCCCAGTAGGGGAATGTCATGGCAGTATGGAGCCACTCTCGCGTTCGATGAAGAGACTTCATCCTCGCAACGTGGTGAGTCCATCACGAACCGGGCGTATTTTGCAAGCTCCCAAGGGGAGACTCTGATCTCGCTGCCGTCAAGCGTTTTGATGGGCACAGTAAGTGATCCGGCGACTTTTTCAAAGTACTCCGGCGACCAGCGCTGACACGCGCTCCAGGCGGCACAGCCGCCACGTAGAAGGACCGGCCGCATGGGATCTCGATAATTGGTCGCAAATTCCCAGTCAGATAGGTCTGTTACGGTAGGAACCGATGACCAGCCCGAGTCTTGTAGCGGCGACGATGAGCGATCATCTAAGGATTGCGAGGATGTTACTGCTTCGAGTTCAACCATTTTCGAACCTCCTTTCTTGCGTACTACCATGAGCGACTCCCCACCGCGAGCGTAGCAAACAGACTAGCCGGCAGCAGCAGCGGCGCATTCGCTTCTAGAGCGTCGCGCCCAGTTTACTTGTGGAGCGGCGAGCTAAAGTTGGACTTGGCACTAGCGGTCCCAACCACGTCCCATCCGCATGGCTTCCTCGGCTCGCGGCAGCCGCAGCGGATGGTATCGAGTGCATCGAACTCTGAGGAGCTGGTAAATCGCACGACATCACAAATCTAGCGTGCACATCCAGTTTCCCTTTAGTTTCGACGGGCAGGATATTCCGGCATTACCAGCCTCTCAACTATGAGCTTTGGTAGTTGTCGAAGTTCCGTCCGCCGGAGTAGTCTGCACCAAGTCAAGTTTAGAGAGTGATGGCGTCTGTGCTATCTCCTCTCAACCCAGCGGCAGCACGGTCAGCCTGCGACAACGGCTCTTGAGCGCACTGATGCTTTCGGCCCACAGCTCAAGCCCGCACCCGCGCCCACGGAGGAATTGAAAATCGATTCCGCGAGCTAGTAACCATTGCGCACATCAATTTGAACAGAATCATCACAGATCTGGGCTACGCGACAGTCGCATGCGCGCGCTTTAGGAGCTTCCATGCGGTCCTTCCTTGGAACGACGATGCGGAGTTGCGAGAGCGTCTCCCCAGGCTTACCATCAATGAACATCGAAGACCGCATGTCCTCCGCGGCGAGAGGTACTCGGCGCGCAACAAGAAGACGCGGCGCCCTATCGTACGCAAGGTTTTTCATTTGCCCGCGAAAGGGACGAAAGGAAGCAACGGGCACCCGTACACCGATGCTGACGATCGTGTCGCCGATGCGCTGGTCAATCGATTTTGTCCACCACCATTTTGCTCACGGCCGCCGGTTCCGCATCTTCAACGTGATTGCCGGTATTACCAGGAAATGCTGCTGCGGTCGCAAAATACCTAGCCGCGGCACACGCCGAATCTGTCGGCGAACCCCGACACATGATGGTCGATGCGTTCGCCGGATCACGCTTGGCCGCCATGCACCGAGCCAACGGTTGCTTTAGACACTTTCGTGTACAGACTTTTGCAGAATGTCTAGACCACGTTGAAGCGTTCGCCCGTCAATCGTCAAAGGAGGAAGAAGCTTGATAACTTGGTCTTCTGCGCCACATCGCTCCACCAGAAGGCCATCTTCAAAGGCCTTACGGATGATCATCTCGGCGAGCTTACTTGTGCCACAATCGAGCCCCAGCATCATGCCCCTTCCGCGGACAGAGAGCCTAAAAGCTCGGTTGGCTTGAGTCACCTGCCGAAGGCGCTCGCTCATGATGCGTCCTGTTTCCATGACACCCAGAGACAGCGCATCATTCATCCAATATTTCCGCAAAGCAGCGGCCCCCGTCACGAACGCAAGATTGTTGCCCCTGAAAGTCCCATTGTGTTCGCCCGGCCGCCAAACGTCTAGTTCGGGCTTCAGCAACAAAAGGGACAACGGCAGTCCACAGCCGCTTAAAGACTTCGATAAAAGAACAACGTCTGGCGACAAACCCGCAAACTCGAAACTGAAGAAATTGCCCGTTCGTCCGCAACCTGCCTGAATATCGTCAACAATCAGGAGGATGCCGTACTCTCTGCAAAGCCGCTCAATTGACTGCAGCCAGTCTTTTCGGGCGGGGTTGATGCCCCCTTCAGCTTGCACGGTTTCCAGAATGATTGCTGCCGGCAGATCGACACCACTGCTTGCATCAGCGAGCACCTTGTCCAGATACTCCGAAGAATCCTTATCGCCTCCCCAGTACCTATCGTAGGGCATGAACACCACGCCGGCCGGAGGAAGGCCTGCCGCGTCCCGGTAGTATCGGTTACCGGTCACTGCAAGCGCGCCCAAGCTCACCCCATGAAAGCCGTTTGTGAATGAAATTATACCGTGCCGTCCGGTGGCCTTGCGTGCGAGTTTCAAAGCAGCTTCGACGGCGTTGGCGCCTGTGGGGCCCGGGAACTGAAATCTGTATTTCAGACCGCGTGGATGCAGTATTATTGACTCAAAGCATTCCATAAAGTCCCTTTTGGCCGGCGTAGCCATGTCCAAGCCGTGTATTATTCCATTTGATCTCAGGTACTGCGTTGCTTCGTCGATGAAATGCGGATCGTTGTGGCCGTAGTTGAGGACGCCCGAGCCAGAGAGAAAATCGATAAACTCGCAGCCGTTCTCGTCGTGCAGAATGGCTCCTGCGGCTTTCGCGAACACAACGGGGAATGATCGCGAATAAAACCGCACGTTCGATTCAAGGCTCTCGAAGGCAGATAGTGAATTGGACTTACTCTCGTTTGACATGATTTCCTCAACCAGACGGTGGCCTCACGGGAGTGAGCCCATACACTCTTGAACCCGGTGCCACGAAAATCCCCGGATTGGCGCCACGCCAATGTCGAATCGGAACTCTCCGTGGCTCCGCGGTTTTACACGGCGACGTAGACCCACGCGCCTACCCAGGCTGGCAGTATCGTCGCTGGCACTTCTTCAGTATTCGCTGTTTGGCCCTCGTGCCTTTCGACATCCGATTTCAAACAATCTGAGTCGCACCACTTATTGCACACGCGAGACGGCATGTAGCCGCCATGCAGCCCAGATGCGGCTGCCACAATAAGACTTTGCGCCCCTTCAAGATCGGGTCCGAGCCGAGTTTGACGGTTTGCCACGACGCACGACCACGGTGCAGAGGCCGCGAACTCTGAATGCAGGTTCGACAAGAGTAGCAGCGTAGCCGATGTTCGAATAACCCGTACTCTCCTTTGAGAGTGCGCGAGCCTGCCCAACTGAACAGGACCGAGGCTAAGCCCGACATTATTTGGTCGCTTCTTACAATTCAATGATTCCGAGGCTTATTGCTTTAATGGCTGCGACGGTTCTGCTCGAAGTACCTAACTTTCGCATGACGTTCTTAATGTGGAAGTTAACAGTATTTTCGGAAATCCGCATAATGATCCCTATATCCCACGACGATTTCCCTCTTGCCACCCACGATAAACATTCCTTTTCTCTTGAAGAAAGGGCAGGAATATCTTGGACGACGTTCAAATTCGCGACTTTCGCGACTCTCAGATGGAAGTGGGTCGCGGCAAGTAGTAAGTAGGTGATTGTTCTGTCTTGGAATTCACGCTCGCAATGCCGAGCAAAGCTCATGATCGCGCAGCTGCCGCTAGGACCACGCAATGGAACAGTAATGCCGGACCTCAAGCCAAACATTGCTGCCTCGTCAAACATGCGCCGCTCGTGTTCAGTGGTGCTTGCGTCACTGTACATGTCGCTCCATCGAATTGGGCCAGCCCCCATTCGACTCTCCCTGATGATGGGGGCTATCCTGTCATAACCCATTTCGAGGCATCGCTCCTGCCAACCATCAGGATAATTCAGAATTTCCTCCGAGCCGCATCTCATTGGATTCAAAGCCTTCTGGTCGGTTGTAAGAGGACCATAGGCCATCCACGTGCAGCCAAATTTAAACGCAAAAGCCGACAAAAGGTCGAACAATTTTTTGGATTGGGCGACACCATCTGTCAGGTCGAGAAACCGGCCCAGCTCGACCGCAAATTTGTCCCTATCTGTGTTTGAAAAATGGATCGGTGTTCCCAAGGATATCTGATCGGATTCTCCGGTCGCCGGCCCGCGAACTCGAGGGAAATCGCAGTCATCGGCGAGCCTTCCACAGTCTCCGTTGAGTGACAAATCGCCCGCCATGTAGTCACCGGTGCACGACGCGGTGACCGATGAGGCACTGCGGCTATGCGCCGTCGACGGCCGGTATTGCAGGGCTCTCAATGCAGGTCGACGGAGATCTGACATCATGCTCTCCTCCTTCGTCCGTTAAGTATGCACATCGTCGACAACTCCTGCCCCCGTAGCTAATGAGGATTCAAAAGTCGTGCCAACTTCGAAGAATGGGGCGTCGACGAGATCTATTTTGTTTGTCAGTTATTTGACACGATGCAGCCAGCACTCAGCCAGATACCGCTACGTCGTGGTTCGACAAACGCGACAGTAGTGTCCGTTGGGCGGTTGCCTGTGAGGCCATGCCTTTACGCATCGGTCAATTCCGTACCGAGGAAAGCCGTTCGGCAATCCCAATGCGGGAGCCGCAGCGTGTTTGCCTCGTCTGCAAATTAACGAGTGCTATTGGGCCGGTCATCTGCGCGATTGAGCGGCAAGCTTGCAGAACGGCCGGCCTGCCTGTCGTTGGCGCTAATCGCGCCCGTTCGTTATGCAGCATCACTTGGAACCTGCCGCCACGTACCAGGAGTCTCCACAAGGCGCCATCTTCACAAGAAGGCGCCTCGGCAGGTTTTTCTACTGGTTTTCAGTGCCATGCGGTGCGTTCAGCCGTAGTGGCTGATCGGAACTGGTCCTGAACGCGAAATTGGCCGCCGCGAGGTCAACGGCATCGTTCACCATTCTAACACGTTGAGGTTCGGCACACATGATGTGGATCGAGTGTGCATGAATACTCAATGCGGTTTCAAAGAATTCGAGATCGTCATGTGTGCGATGCCGGCGGTTTCGAGCAATGGTCCGAACGAAAGCAGGGTCAAATTTATAAACGCCAACTAGATTCGAATCTGCAGAGGCGTGATTCTGACTTGGAGGGCGGTCCGGTAGGATTGCTGTAAGGCGCAGGCTATCGTTCGCTAGTACGCGCAGGGATCGTCTGCCTTGTGTTTTGCTGACTACGGCAATGTTGCGGTCTTGCGACCGCAATAGGCGCGCGACCAGCTCGAAGTCAATGACCACATTTTCGGTAAACAACAGAAACTCCCCTTTCATGTCGGCGATTTCCCTCGTCGTTGCTGCGTCCACGAGACGTCCGGCGTTCGGGCTGGGCAGAGCGCGCAGGCAGAGCTCCATTCCATCCAGCTCGTCACCGAAGTCGATGGCGATGTCGCCCAAAGTCCCCCGGGCCACGACTATCGTCCTCTGTACCCCAGCGTGTGCCAATTGAGATAATAGTCGTCGCAGAACCGACGTACCGCCAACCACACCGAGGGCTGCTGAAAAGTGCCTTGTCAAAGTCGAGATCCTCTGCCGCGGGTCGGTGACAACAATCGCCAACCGCTGAACTTCGCGCATCTTGTGGATCCTCGAACTGACAACGTTCTCAAGTTTAAACTGAGAGTCGGGCGCTTGATCCACTACTAGGTCAGACAGTTGATTGGTGGTAAGCGGCAAGCTGAGGCCGTTCAGCGGGCGTAATTCCATGGCAAGAGCGCGTCGATTTCGCTGTTTGGCCACCCATTGGCGATGCGCTCGAGGGTCTGGCTGAGCCAGGCAAGCGGATCGATATCGTTCATCTTCGCTGTCTGCAGCAGCGTCGCGATGGTTGCCCAGCCGCTGCCAGCGAACAGTGAGTTCTTTCTCCTACGATCGGTCGAAGTCGAAATGACGTTGGCAGCGTAAGCGCTCGTGAGTGAAGCAGCGCGGTGCGGCATGCGCGACCCCTCCGGGATCAAGGCAAGGTTATTCAGCGGTTTCAACTGCGGCCGGCTGCACCTCGACGGCAGCTTCCTCCTTCTTCCGCTTCTTCTCTCGGCCCTGTGTGGCCACGACCTGATCTGCAATGAAAATCACGTTCCCTGAACATCCATGGCGCTTGGCTGCACGGGGTATCGGTGCTTTTGAGCTTGTTTGGATCGAGGCTGTTCGAATGTCATGCTCATAGCTTGAATCAATCAGATTATGAGCAACATGGCCGAAAGACAGGGCGAAGTGCCTATCTCCGACCGGCAGGAAAACGAGGGCGCCTTTGTTTACTTGAGTAAGATTTTTCTCAATGCCGAATAGAGTCTCCACCAGGGCGGTCGCGGTTCGCTATCGAGCACGAACAGTGTTGCACCTTCAGGCAGGGCGGGTGCGCCGACATTGTCGGCGAGCACATGATCCTCGCGCAGGGCATTCGTTGCGTCGTATCCCTCCTTGAGAAGGTAAATTGAAAAGACCGGATCTTTGCCATGCTGCCCCCGACGTGAAGTATACTGAAACACTGGCGCGCCAGCGCTAAGCTTTTAGTAGTGACGACGATGCTTTGACCACCACTCTTGCAGGGATGGTTACTTGCGGATCGGCAATCTATGGTAACGCGAGTCGCGTAACGGCTCAGGCCCGAGTTCGCGGGACTCGGCCCGCCTGCAGCGAACTCAATTATGCCTTTAGTGCCGCATTTGATCTCTTGTTCCAAGACGTTGCTTATCACATGGAGCTTTCATGAAGCCGATCCCCTTCTCGTCGGCTCCAAGCAAAAACACCTGCTTGTCCGCAGAGCGCTGATACTGGTTCAGCTGCCGCGCATAAACGCGGCGAAATAGAAATATCCGAAGCACAATCATGAAAACAAAACACTGTTTCGCAGGATACCGCTGAATTTAGCGGATCAAGACACAGCCCTCTGGCGGCGCCTATCAAGCCAAGGCCACCCAGCCCGTTAGCGACAAGCGCCCCGGCGCAGCTCGAACCATGCACCATGCAGTTTGGCTCTACTTGCATAATATACTCGTCGGGCTGTGCGCCCGTTGTCGGCGCGACACCGGATGATACCTGCTCATCGGCCCCCGAGCAGCTGGCGATCTTGCTCAGTCCAGCGGTCGGCCTTCGTCTAACATTCAAGCGAGCGGCTGATATCGAGAACGCTGCGACTCCCAAGTTCCGGGACGAGGTCCTGCGCCCGGTCGCGGAGACCGGATCGATATAGCCGCGGTCGAGACTAGGTCCTGACCCTCGTCGGTGCGCCCACGCAGGATGACGTGGACACGCGGATCGTCCGTGTTCCAGTGATCGACAGCGATCCAGTCGAGCTTGGCGCCGGAATCCTATTCAGCTTTTTAGATGAGCTCGCGGGTGAAGAGTTCCAGCTTCCGGCGAATGGCGTCCTACAGCAAGCTCCCTCCGGCGTCGTTGACGCCGGCTCACGAAACGTCGAAACGCTCAAGCATTTATAGAATGGCTCGCCCACTCAGGCTCCTGCACAATGGCGCAGGTTCAATCGAGAAAGGGACGGGTCATGCAGATCGCATTATTGGGAATTGATCTCGGCAAGAATAGCTGCAGCGTCGCAGGCATCGATGCCAGCGGCGAAGTTCTTCTGCGCCGACGACTGCACCGCAACAGCATTCCCAAATTGGCTGCGCGGATTCCTGGATGCATCATTGCGATGGAAGCGTGCTGCGGCGCTCATCATCTCGGCCGGGTGTTGCGAAAGCAGGGTCACGTAGTTCGTCTCATGTCGCCGGAATACGTCCGCCCCTATGTGAAGGCGCAGAAGAATGACGATCGCGACGCTGAGGCAATTGCTGAAGCCGCGACCCGACCAACGATGCGGTTCGTCGCCCTCAAGAGCGAGGAGCAACTCGACCTGCAGAGCCTCCATCGCGCCAGAGATCGTTTGGTCGGTGAACGGACAGCCCTGATCAATCAACTGCGTGCAATTCTTCTGGAGCGCGGCATCACAATTCCGCAGGGCCGTCAGAAGCTCGAGAGCATGCTTCCGCAACTGATCGAAAACAGCGGCGATCTGTTGAGTGATCGGATCCGCCGTTTGCTCGAAGAGATGTGGCAAGAGCTTCGGGATCTCACCCGACGCATCAGATCGTTTGATGATGAGTTCACTGCCTTTGCCCGCAATGATGCCTCCTGTCAGCGACTGGAATCGATTCCCGGCATAGGATCATTGAACGCCACCGCCTTTGTCGCGGCGATCGACAAGGCGCAGGCCTTTGCTCGCGGCCGAGATCTTGCGGCCTGGCTGGGGCTGGTGCCGCGGCAGATGACCACCGGCGGAAAGCCTCGGCTGTTGGGCATCAGCAAACGGGGGAACGCATATCTGCGCCGCATGCTGATCCATGGTGCAAGGGCAGCCATGCCGCATCTGGCGCGAACCCAGACCGCAACCGGCTCGTGGCTGCGCCGACTGATCGCGCGCGCCCATCCGAATGTCGTCGTGGTCGCGTTGGCGGCAAAGATGGCCCGAATCATTTGGGCAGTTTTGCAGAAACGTGTTGCGTTCGAACACGCAGCCGCCGCTCTGTAATCGCGGCGTTGCGGCCTCGCGAATATCTGCGGGTGGAATGAAAAAGATGGCCTGACAGTTAGACGACGCCTTGAAAACCCGATCAAAAAGATGGCGGACCTCGCCGGAGCGTTTATGTGGATCAGGGCGTGCGGAGCTCCATCTTGGCCAAGGCGTGCCTTGAGACCGGATACGTTGGTGCAGATTGATCAGCCTCCTTCAGACCGCTTGCGGACGGGCGAGCCATACGTTTTTGAGCTGGACGTTCTGCAGATAAAGTTTTTGAGCCAGCCGTCGTCGCAGCTGTTTGGTTTCCTCGTCGAGGGTCGCCACTTCGTTGAAGAAAGGATCCCCGGAAGACGGGGGTTGAACGGTCTCAGCTGAATTTGTGGCGACAGCGCTCCGCGCAAGCAGCTGGGTGCGCGCTCTCTTCGGACGTTCTCGACGCTCGATTCGCGGTTTTCCTTGGGGCTTTTTGCTTTTCTCGCTTTTCGGCCCCAATGCGCCTCCCTCGGCCCCGACGGAGGTGCCAACTTGTTTTCCGCTTTGCTTTCGGGACGCTCGGGATCGGCGTCATGCGCGATCGAATTCTTTGCGCTTTCGCCGGCCGTCGCCGCGACGACAGTTCAGCAAGCATTTCCACGGTGATTTCATAGTGTTCCTACCTCGAAAACGTGGGCTGCGATCCCGCTGCAGCCGCGTACCTTCACACGTGGTTCGGCCAGGTACCTTGACGTCCGGTCGGCGAATCTCTCCCTTCTCAACATGGACTGAGAGTCATTATCTCTACAAGCGCCTTTCGATGATCGCGTGACGGTGTCCACGACCGGCTCTGCGGTATCGAAGGGCCGGCACCATCCTGGCGTCGAGAGCTTAGCGCCGGACCGCCGCAGGGAGCGCCTGAGGGGCGGTGCATTCTGCCGCTCGTTCGGAAGAGGCAAAACGCTAGTCCCTGTTTTACATTTAATTGGAATGGTTCACTTTTATCTAACGAAACGGAAATCCCCAGAAGGCCGGAACCGCAGCGAGCACCCGCAAGGGCCGGATTTCCGCCCTGCCGGTGGCGCGGTGGTTCTGCGCCGTCGTCTTCGTCGCGATGGCGTTCTGGGCTTTGTCGGCAAAATGGAACCGTGCATTGTGGCGATGGAAGCCGCTGCGGCGCGCATCACCTTGGGCGGGTACTTGGTGCCAGGGGTCACACGGTCCGGCTGATGTCGCCGGAATATGTGCGCCCTATGTGAAGGCGAACAAGAACGACGACCACGATGCCGAGGCGATCGGGGAAGCAGCAACGCGGCCGACGATGCGGTTTGTACCGGTGAAGAGTGAAGCGCAATCGGACATCCAGGCGCTGCATCGGGCGCGCTCGCGCCTGGTGACGGAGCGCACGGCGCTGATCAATCACCTGCGCGCATTGTTGCTGGAGCGCGGCATCGTCGTTGCTCAGGGCCGACGCAAGCTGAAAGATGCGCTTGGGGTTTTCGCCGATGAGGACGATTCCCGGCTGTCGTCTCGCATGCGCCTTCTGTTCGAGGACCTGCGCGCCGAATGGCGCAGTCTTGATGAACGGATTGCCGCCTTCGATGCTGAGTTCGTGCGCATGGCGCGTGACGACGACACGGCCCGTCGCCTTTCGACGATCCCCGGCATCGGGGTCGTCAACGCCACCGCGCTTGTTGCCGCAGTCGGCGATGCAGCAAGCTTCGGGAGCGGTCGTGACCTTGCCGCCTGGCTGGGCCTCACACCGCGGCAGGCGACCACCGGAGGCAAGCCCAGACTGCTGGGCATATCCAAGCGCGGCAACCGCTACCTGCGAGCAAACCTGATCCATGGCGCTCGCGCAGTCCTGCCGCGCATCATGGCTCAGGATACGCCGCTGGGCCGATGGGCCCGTAGTCTGTTGGGACGGGCGCACAAGAACATCGTCGTCGTCGCGCTGGCTGCCAAACTCGCGCGTATCGTCTGGGCAGTGCTGCGCAAGGAGGATAGCTTCGATCCGGCGATCGCGGCGGCGTAGAAATAGGAGATCATCGGATGCTGATCTGATGGTCGCGCGAATCTGCGGGTGGTGAAAGAAGATGGCCTGACAGTCGACCGGTAGCCTGGAAACCTGAACCATTGAACGGCCGATCGAGGCCGGTGTGATTTTGAGGACCAGACTGCGCGAATCTCCATCCTGGCCAGGGATATGATCCCGAGACCGGATACGTTGACGCAGACTGAGCAGAGCGATCTTGCAAATCACTCTCGCAGACGGGCGGGCCATACGTTCATAGGGTTCCGCATTTTCCAAGCGGAGCGGGGCGATGGGGATCAAGCGATACGAACGAGCGAGGCGCAGTGGGCACGGATAGCGGCGTTGTTGCCGGGCAAGGCCGGTGACCCTGGCCGGACGGGCGTCGACAACCGGCTGTTCGTCAACGGCTGCTTGTGGGTGCTGCGCTCCGGGGCGCACTGGCGCGACCTGCCGGAACGTTATGGCAAGTGGAAGACCGTGCATCGCCGTTTCAGCCGTTGGTGCCATGCCGGCGTGTGGGAGCGGGTGTTCGCGGTGCTGACCGCCGACCACGACAACCAATATCTGATGCTCGACAGCACCATCGTGCGCGCCCATCAACAGGCGGCGAGCGGAAAAGGGGAGCCAAGGATCAGGCGCTGGGACGTTCCCGAGGTGGACTGACCACCAAGATCCACATGCTGGCCGACGCCCTCGGACGCCCGCTGCGCCTGATCGTCACCGCCGGTCAGGTCGGTGACGTCACCCAGGCAGAAGCCTTGCTGAAGGGGTGGTCCGGTGCCGCCGTCGTCGCCGACAAGGCGTATGATAGCAATGCCCTGCGCGAGACGATCGCCGTCATGAGGGCCGAGGCGGTCATCCCCTCAAACCGCTCGCGCAAGGCCATTGTTCGTCATGATGCCGAAGCGTATCGGCACCGCAACCGGATCGAACGCTGCTTCAACCGCCTCAAACACTTTCGCCGCTTTGCCACCCGCTATGACCGGCGGACAATCCACTTCAACGGCTTTGCCTTACTCGCCGCCGCAATGATCTGGCTCCGATGAATGTCGATTCACCCTAGGCCCATCTCAGTCCGAATGTGAAAACTAGCTGGAATTAGCTTAACTCAGCGTCCGAAAAACCGGCAGCAGACCAGCTTACGGCTATTGAATATTGCCCAGCAGGGTCGCCATGGCAGCAGTCATGGCGCTAGGGTAATTTTCTAGATCCTTGACCTCGAACAGGAAGCGATTTGAGTCTGCACCGGCGCTCGACCACGTCGTCACCCCATTCGGATTGCACTTGATGTCGACGGGGCGGAAGCCAAAAATCGCATCATCTGCGTCGGACCCAGCAATGATCTTGCCCGCCTTGTCCACGGCTTGGGACACCATGTGGAAAAAGCCGGCGGTGCACCACATGAAGCGATCGGCATGGACGGTATACCAGCTCGATGTATCGCTCTGCGGTGCCAGCAGCGGCTGTAGGTAGCGCGCATCGGTTCGCGCCTCGAGGGAATAGGTGAAGTAGCTTTGCAGGACGGGCGACAATTTTGGCAGAACGTCGCTCTGGTTGAAACGGTAGAAAGTACCGAACCGCTCGACCTTTGGGTTGAAATCGCCGTCATCGGTCTCGAAGCATGGCATCCAGAAAATTGGGCACGGGATATCGAACGTGGCGGCGTAAGCGGCTGCATTGAGCATAACATTGTACTCTAGCTGCCCCTGCTTCGCGACATCGGGATGGCCCGCGCCCGCATTGAGGTAGATCCCCGCACATTTGTTACGGAAAAGATCTGGTTCAAGCTTGGCCGCGACGGCGAGATCGCGGCAGGAGCCGACGATGCTGATGTAGGCCGGCCCTGCGCTGTCGCGGAGATAGTCGAGGATGAACTCCGCGCCGGCGCGGTCGCGCCTAGGAAGGGCAGCAAGCGACGCCGGGTCATGCGTGTAGGGAACGGATGAGCCGACCGCCATGTGCGTTGGCAATCCCGTGAGGTAGCTTAGCTGCGCAATGCCGGTGACATCGGGACTGCGGCCTGGACGACTATCGGGCGGGAAGTCGACCAGTATGCCGCCGAGCTCAAGTTGGCCCGATGCGGCAAGAGCATAGACGCAAGCAAGATCCCAGTGATCGTCCGGATCGGCATAGGGACGAAACAGGTCGGTCTGATGAAGCAGTCTTATAACCATCGAATCCTCCTCATTATTCTTTCTCCCGACATCGCGACCGAGTCGGTGACCAAAACAAGCGTACGCTATGGGTATTATTGCAAGATTGCAATAACCTAATATTGCCAAACGTGAATACGCTGTGGTAGAAATGAAATCGGCTAGAGGAGGCCGCATGGTTAAGGTCCCCTTCATATTCAGCTCGCCTTGATGCGGACAAAGCGATGGCTCGAGAAGCGCGCGTTGAACATGTGCTCCGAAGTGCGCATGTTTGGCCACGGCGCGTAGCCATGCTCTCTCCAGGTGACATAGATGTGAAGCCAGTAATAACGTGCACGCTTGAATTCGAAGGCAGTGTCGAGAATTGAAATCGCCGCATCTCCACAATGGCGAAGTGGAGATGCAAATTGCTTTGCCGAAGGAGAGGAGATGCCAGTTGGCCCAGGTCACCGTTAGGAACATCGTCAAGCGCTACGGACGCGCCCAAGTCATCCATGGCGTGAATGTCGACATTGCAGATGGCGAGTTCGTCATCCTAGTCGGCCCATCCGGGTGTGGCAAATCCACCCTGTTACGCATGATTGCCGGTCTCGAATCGATATCGGGCGGTGAGATCCGCATCGGCGGCCGGGTGGTGAACGATCTTCTGCCAAACGACCGCGACATAGCGATGGTGTTCCAGAACTATGCCCTCTATCCGCACAAGAACGTCGCCGATAACATGGGCTTTTCGCTCAAAATCAAGGGCAGGCCGAAAGCCGAGATTGATGCCAAGGTGAAGAAGGCGGCTGAAATCCTGGATCTAGGTAAGCTGCTAGGCCGATTTCCGAAACAACTTTCGGGCGGACAGCGCCAGCGTGTGGCTATGGGACGCGCCATTGTGCGCGATCCGCAAGTCTTCCTGTTCGATGAGCCCCTTTCGAATCTCGACGCCAAACTTCGTGTCGCGATGCGCGTTGAAATCAAGGAATTGCATCAACGCCTCGGCACAACGATCGTCTATGTTACTCATGATCAGATCGAGGCGATGACTATGGCCGATAAGATCGTTGTGATGAGGGACGGCAAGGTGGAGCAGGTCGGCCCACCACTCGATCTTTACGACAATCCGGGGAATGTCTTCGTCGCTGGCTTCATCGGCTCTCCAGCCATGAACTTCATCAACGGCAGGATCGACTCAAAAGACGGCGAACAGATTTTCGTTTCCGATACCGGATCCGTGCTGCCCACTCGTGGGGTTAAGGCGCAGGCTGGTCAGCCGGTCGTCTATGGCATACGTCCCGAGCATATCGACATCGCGCCTGGCGGCTTGGTGGCAACGGTTTCTCTGTTGGAGCCGACCGGCTCTGAGACCCAGATTTTCGCAAGGGTCGGCAGAGACGCTGTTGACGCCATCGTCAAGGACAGGCTTACGGCCCGGCCTGGTGAAGAGGTGAGACTGAGGATCGATCCGCGCCGGGTCCACATCTTTGACAGGCAAAGCGGCGCACGCCTGTGAGCCTTCGCTATTGCGATTGTCATCTGCAGGTAAAGCGCGCAGGTGAAGTGACGTCATGACGTGGCAGGAGTTTCCGGAGGGTCGGCGCCGGCAAAGGCATTGGTCGCGCGGTCGCGCTGAGACTCACGTCGCGCGGCGCCGAGGCGGTGACACTCACCTCGATCTGAGGCGGATCTGAGAGTGCTCTACGCCGAGATCGGCAGCCACTGCATAATCCACAGGCCGGCGCGAGCGATCACTAGGGCCTCCAGCCCATCATCATTGGAGCGGTTGAAGAGCTTGTACCCGTTTTGCGCGAAAGGTAAATCGTCGGAATCCGGAGGGCTATTTGCGGTCGCTTCTGACGGTTCCACGCATTCACGCGACCTCACATAAGCCAGATTGAACTAAGGGAATTCCCTGCAGAGACCGATACGATCCCGTCGGTGGCTATCGGCGAGAAAGCGGAAGTGGCGCATGCGGTGGAAGCTCATCGGGGACACGTGCAGAAGAAAGCGCCAGATGAACTCGTGCGGGTCAAGGCGCATGATCTTCTCGCGATCGCGACCAATTGCGGCGATAATCCTTCCATCCGAAGGCAACGTGACCGTCATCGAACCTCGACGATGCGGCTGTTGGCGACGGCAAGAGCACCTGGTCCGGATCGCCGGACGGTGGCTTCGAATAAACCATCGATTCGACGCGGCGAGCACGTGCGAGATGGCGGGTGAAATACGATGGGTGTACCGGCAGAGATAGGATGGCGCGCAACGCTTATGATTCCGGCGGCGTCACCGCCAGTCGTAACCGATCGAGCGGACTGGTGCTTCGATGGCCTTTTCAGTTGGCAAGCCTTCCGAAGCCTCTTGCTCCGAATAAGTTCCATGCGCCGCCCTTTATGCGGGTGCGGCACCTTTCGTGGGGTGTTGGCGTCATTGTCTGTAGCCAGGGCGGGTCTGACACGTCTTTTACCCGAGGGCGTCCGTGAAGTACAAACGCCGGCACGTGCGCCGTCGACGAAGCGCTGTCCGCCAGATGTCGGTAGTATGGCTAGAAGTGACCAAACATCGTTTGAGCTGCATCTAGCGACGAGCGCTGGTTGATCGCTGGACATCGACGTCCCCTGTTGACAAGTGCCTCGTTCGACGACCGTTATCACGTAGCGAAAGTTCGAAGATCTATCGACAGATCTGGCAATTTCCGTTTTTAATGAATCGCCTCGAAGCGCTCGTGATTGAATTGGAGATTGACCTATCGGTTCCCTATTGGCGCCGGAAGGCACCGCCGAATCATCGCTTCAATGGAGGAGGCGTCGTCGCGACGCACCGCGCATCTCTAGACTTGCGCGCCAAAAGGCCAGTGGGCACTGGGGACGTTCGCTGCCTCCAACTACCTGGCTGCGCCGCAAACGCAGCCAGGATAACACGTGGGGATAGAGCTGATCGTTAGCTTCGCGGCAACGGCCGCCGCTACTGCTCCAAAAACCCGACCACTCACGGCGACAGTCAGAGCGGTGGAAAGGCTTCGAGTTGTGCAATGGGCAACCACTGGTTCGGCTTACGGCTATTGAATATTCCCCAGCAGGGTCGTCATGGCAACAGTCATGGCGCTAGCATAGCTGTCGAGATCCTTCACCTCAAACAGGAAACGATTTGAATCCACACCGGCGTTCGTCCACGTCGTCACCCCATTCGGATCGCACTTGACGTCGACGGGGCGGAAGCCGAAAACCGCATCGTCTGCGTTGGACCCAGCAATGATCTTGCCCACCTTGCCCACGGCTTGGGATACCATATGGAAAAAGCCGGCGGTACACCACATGCTGCGGTATTCCTGCATGGTGCGCCAGCTCGATGTATCGCTCCGCGGCGCCAGCAGCGGCTGTAGGTAGCGCGCATCCGTTCTGCACTCGAGGGAATAGGTGAAGTAGCTTTGCAGGACGGGCGACAACTTTGTCAGAACGTCGCCCTGCTTGAAGCGATAGAAGGTCCCGAACTGTTTGACCTTCCTGTCCAGGTACTCCTCAATTACCGTCTCGAAGCAGGGCATCCAGTAAATCGGGCACGGTATGTCGAACGTGGCGGCGTAAGCGGCCGCATTGAGCACAACATTGTATTCTGTCCCTCCCTGCTGCGCGACATCGGGATGGCCCGCGCCCGCGTTGAGGTAGATCCCCGCACATTTGTTACGGAACAGATCCGGATCAAGCTTGGCCGCGATTGCGAGATCGCGGCAGGAGCCGACGATGCTGATGTAGGCCGGCCCTGCGCTGTCGCGGAGATAGTCGAGGATGAACTCCGCGCCGGCGCGGTCGCGCCTAGGAAGGGCAGCAAGCGACGCCGGGTCATGCGTGTAGGGAACGGATGAGCCGACCGCCATGTGCATTGGCAATCCCGTGAGGTAGCTTAGCTGCGCAATGCCGGTGACATCGGGACTGCGGCCTGGAGCGTCATCGGGCGGGAAGTCGACCAGTACGCCGCCGAGCTCAAGTTGGCCCGATGCGGCAAGAGCGTAGACGCAAGCAAGGTCCCAGTGATCGTCCGGATCGAGACTGGGACGAAACAGGTCGGTCTGATGAAGCAGTCTTATAACCATGCGAATCCTCCCCATTATTCTTTCTCCCGACATCGCGACCGAGTCGGTGACCAAAACAAGCGTACGCTATGGGTATTATTGCAAGATTGCAATAACCTAATATTGCCAAACGTGAATACGCTGTGGTAGAAATGAAATCGGCTAGAGGAGGCCGCATGGTTAAGGTCCCCTTCATATTCAGCCCGCCTTGATGCGGACAAAGCGATGGCTCGAGAAGCGCGCGTTGAACATGTGCTCCGAAATGCGCATGTTTGGCCACGGCGCGTAGCCATGCTCTCTCCAGGTGACATAGATGTGAAGCCAGTAATAACGTGCACGCTTGAATTCGAAGGCAGTGTCGAGAATTGAAATCGCCGCATCTCCACAATGGCGAAGTGGAGATGCAAATTGCTTTGCCCAGGAGAGGAGATGCCAGTTGGCTCAGGTCACCGTTAGAGTTTGTCAGATTTAGGTTGAAGCATATCCTGCATGCCTCAGATAGGCGGCGCATTCGTGCGGGCTGAAGGCTTTGAGGACTTCGCCGACGCGCCTCCATGTCGCGTCGACGCTACGCTCGTCGGCCTTGCGCAGCAGGGTCTTGAGTTTGGCGAACATCATCTCGATCGGATTGAGGTCGGGGCTGTAGGGCGGCAGGAAGAACAGATGGGCGCCGGCGTCGCGGATGGCGTTGCGCGCCGGCTTGCCCTTGTGGCTGCCGAGATTGTCGAGGATGACGATATCGCCGGGACTGAGAGTTGGTGCCCAGGCATTGCTCGACCCAAGCGGTGAAGGCAACCCGTTGATCGGGCCATCGAGCACGAAGGGTGCGACGATGCGGTCGTGACGCAGCCCGGCGAGGAAGGTCAGCGTCTTCCAATGGCCATGCGGTATTCTGGCGAAAAGCGGCTGGCCGCGCTGACACCAGCCGCGGGTGCGCGTCATGTTGGTTTTGACCCAGGTTTCGTCGACGAACACCAGGCGGCGCGGATCAAGTCGATGTTGATGGTTCTTCCAACGGCTTCGGAAGCGCGCCACCTTCGGCCTGTCCTGCTCGCTGGCGATCAGCGTTTTTTTTAAATGTCTTGCCTTCGCGGCGCAGGAAACGCCAAACGGTGTCATGAGAGACATCGATCCCGGCCGCCTTAAGATCGGCGGCAAGCGCCCGCACCGTCCAATCGGTCTTGACCGCCAGCCGGCGGTGAACCGCATCGGCCGCCGCGCCCCGCAGCATCGGTTTGACATGGCCACCCATCTTGGCCGGCGCCAAACCGCGGCCGGACCGGTCGAGCTGGCCGATCCGCACCGCCGTCGCCGCCGATATCCCGAAGCGCAAGGCGGCCGCCCGCACCGTCATGCCTCCGGCCAGAGCGGCGGCGACGCGCTGGCGTAAATCCAGAGAAAGAGGTCGCGCCATCATTGCTGGCCTCCTCACCAGCAATGATCTTCATGATGTGGACGCCCCCGCACCGACCGTCTGCAGCTATGATTGCTGACGGGGCCTGCGCAGCGATAAGAGGAGCATTTACAGTGAAGATCACAACCATTGGACTCGACCTGGCCAAGAGCGTGTTTCAGGCGCATGGCATCGATGAGACAGGCAAAACCGTGCTGGTGAAACGGCTGCACCGGAAGCAGATGCTGCCCTTCTTCTCGAAGCTGCCACCCTGCCTCATCGGGGTGGAAGCGTGCGGAACGGCGCACTACTGGGCTCGCACGCTCGCCGCGATGGGGCACGAAATCAGGCTCATCCCCCGTCCTATGTGAAGGCCTATGTCAAACGCGGTAAGAGCGATGCGCTGGATGCTGAAGCAATCTGCGAAGCCGTTCAGCGCCCGACGATGCGATTCGTGCCCATGAAGACGGTGGAACAGCAAGGCATTCTCATGACCCACCGCGCCCGAGCGCTGCTCGTTCGCCAGCGCACGATGATCGCCAATGCGTTGCGGGCGCATCTGGCAGAGTTCGGTCTTGTCGCCAATCCCGGTGTCGCCAATCTGGCGAAGCTGGCGCAGCAGGTCCTGTCTGACGGGGATGGCTTGCCGTCTTATGCCCGCACCGCGCTGGATATTCTGATCCGGCAGATCATGACGCTTAGCGATGAGATCACAGCGCTGGATCAGCAACTTCTCGCTTGGCATGCCGACAGCGAGGCCAGTCGCAGGCTTACCGCTATCCCCGGTCTCGGTGTGATCACGGCCACAGCTGTCGCCGCCACCGTCACCGATCCCGATCAATTCCGCTCGGGCAGGCAATTTGCCGCCTGGCTCGGCCTGACGCCGCAACAGCATTCGACCGGAGGCAAAACGCAGCTCGGCGGCATCTCCAAGCAAGGAGACCGATACTTGCGCAGATTGCTCGTTGTCGGCGCTACCGCCGTCATCCGGCACACGAAGGACAAGGCAACGCCCATGGCGAATTGGATCAGAAAGCTCTTGGAGAAAAAGCCGTTCAGGCTGGTCTCCGTCGCGCTCGCCAATAAGCTCGCGCGGATCGCATGGGCCGTTCTGACGCGGAAGGAAGCTTATAGGGCCCACGAGATGATCGCCTGAGTTCAATCCCAGACAACCCGAATTGGTAACGGCAGTCGATGATGTGTAACGATCGAGCCAATGGTAAGGCCAACCCGTCTGATTCAATGCGCTTCAATCGCGCGCCATCTTGATCAGGGACCTCACCGGCGGATTTCCATCAGGGCCAGCGGTCGAACTTCACACCGCACAAACAGGCCGGACATATGAAAGCAACCGATCAAACAATCCCGACAAAGGGCCCTTGCCATAGGGGGTGTCCACATATGAACGTATGGCCCGCCCCATCCGCAAGGGTTTTTGAAAGTAGCTCTGTTCAGTCTGCGTCAACGTATCCGGTCTCGGGATCTTGTCCCGGCCAAGATGGAGATCCGCGCAGCCTGGTCCTCATAATCACACCGGCCTCGATCGGCCGTTCAATGGTTCAGGTTTCCAGGCTACCGTTCGACTGTCAGGCCATCTTCTTCTCACCACCCGCAGATTATCGCGACCATCAGATCAGCATCCGATGATCTCCTATTTCTACGCCGCAGCGATCGCCGGATCGAAGCTACGCTCCTTGCGCAGCATCGCCCAGACGATACGTGCGAGTTTGGCCGCCAGCGCGACGACGACGATGTTCTTGTGCGCCCGTTCCAGCAGACCACGGGCCCATCGGCCCAGCGGCGTATCCTGAGCCATGATGCGCGGCAGGACTGCGCGAGCACCATGGATCAGGTTTGCTCGCAGGTAGCGGTTGCCGCGCTTGGATATGCCGAGCAGCCGGGGCTTGCCTCCAGTGGTCGCCTGCCGGGGTGTGAGGCCGAGCCAGGCGGCAAGATCACGACCGCGCCCGAAGCTTGCCGCGTCGCCGACCGCGGCAACAAGTGCGGTGGCATTGATGACCCCGATACCGGGGATCGTCGAAAGGCGACGGGCCGCTTCGTCGTCACGCGCCATCCGCACGAACTCAGCATCGAAGGCGGCAATCCGTTCATCAAGGCTGCGCCACTCGGCGCGCAGGTCCTCGACCAGCAGCCGCATGCGCGACGACAGCCGGGAATCGTCCTCATCGGCGAAAAGCCCAAGCACATCTTCCAGCTTGCGCCGGCCCTGGGCAACGACGATGCCGCGCTCCAGCAACAATGCGCGTAGGTGGTTGATCAGCGCCGTGCGCTCCGCCACCAGGCGCGAGCGCGCCCGATGCAGCGCCTGGATGTCCGATTGCGCCTCGCTCTTCACCGGCACAAACCGCATCGTCGGCCGCGTTGCGGCTTCCGCGATCGCCTCGGCATCGTGGTCGTCGTTCTTGTTCGCCTTTACATAGGGCCGCACATATTCCGGCGCCATCAGCCGGATCGTGTGACCCCTGGCACCAAGTACCCGCCCAAGGTGATGTGCACCGCAGCAGGCTTCCATCGCCACAATGCAGGGCTCCATCTTGCCGACGAAGTCCGCAACACCATCACGCCGAAGGCGACGGCGCAGAACCACGGCGCCGGTCGCGTCGAGCCCGACGAGGCTGCAGACGTTCTTGCCAAGATCAATTCCGAGCACAAATATCGACATCGGTCCGTTCCTCTCTCGTTCCAAACAGAGCAATCCTAACGGATCGCGCTCCAGAGAGGGGCGGGCCATCCCATAATCACAATCGCTGCAAAAAGGGAATCCCGGTGCGATTCAGCTTAAAGCTGACCGACTCTAGGAACATCGTCAAGCGCTACGGAAGCGCCCAAGTCATCCATGGCGTGAATGTCGACATTGCAGATGGCGAGTTCGTCATCCTAGTCGGCCCATCCGGGTGTGGCAAATCCACCTTGTTACGCATGATTGCCGGTCTCGAATCGATATCGGGCGGTGAGATCCGCATCGGCGGCCGGTCGCGCCTGGGAAGGGCAGAAAGCGCCGCTCGGTCATGCGTGTAGGGGACGGAGGAACCGACCGCCATGTGGGTCGGCAACCCCGTGAGATAGCTTAGCTGCGCAATGCCGCTGGCGTCCGGACTACGACCTGGAGGGATCATCGGTCGGGAAGTCGACCAGTACGCCGCCGAGCTCGGGTTGACCCGATGCCGCAAGAGCATAGACGCAAGCAAGGTCCCAGTGATCGTCCGGATCGCTATAGGGACGGAACAGGTCGGTCTGGTGAACCAACCTTATGGTCATGCAAATCCTCCTCGTTATTCTTTGACGCCCGACATAGCGACCGAGTCGGTGAAGGAGCGTTGGAAGCCCAGCAGGATGACTGCAGGGATGAGGCTCAGAATGGTCGACGCCGCGAAGATCTGGCCATAGTCGCTGCTGTACTGCCCCACCATCAGACCGAGGGTAATCGGGGCGAGGAACATGTCTTCGCGCGTTGTGACCAGAAGCGGCCAGAGATAGGCCTGCCATTGCCCATTGAAGAGGATGAGCCCGGCGCCGATGAGAGCCGGCCGTGAAAGCGGCAGGAAAATCTGAAAGAAAATTCTTAGCCAGCCGGCGCCGTCGACTTGAGCCGCTTCAATCAACGAACGCGGTATGGCAAGGAAGAACTGCCGCAGTAGGAAGATGACTATGCCGTTTCCCACGAAGGGCACAATCAATGCTACGTAGGTGTTTTGCAGCCCGCCGCGCGCGAAGATGGCCGACAACGGGACAGCCACAACCTCCTCGGGAACTAAAAAACTGAAGACGATGAGTGCGAAGACGACTTCGCGACCGCGCCACTGCATTGCACTCAACGCGAAGGCTGCGGCTGCGCACACCAGCAATCCCACGACCACCGTACATGCCGCCACGATGATAGAGTTGATCAATCCAGTCCGGAACGTTCCGCCGAGCGCGCTCCCAAAATTTTCCAACGTTGGCCGTGGCGGGATAAAGGAGCCAATGGAAAGCGGATCGAGCGAGGTGAATATCTGACTACCGGGCCGGAGGCTACCTGCCACCAGCCAAGCGATCGGCAGCATAAAACCGGCGGCGACGGCGATACCGAACAGCAGCTGAACGATGCGCCTCGCTCGGGTCGAGTTTGTTTCTACGGCGCTCATTGTTGCTTCTCCCGCGATAGCAACCGAAACTGGATGAGGATGACGCCCATCATCACGACCATCAAGGTCAACCCCTCTGCAGCAGCCAGCGACAAATCATTAAAAAAGTAGGCCTGCTGATACACGTCGTACATGATGAGCTGTGTGCTGCCGTTAGGCCCCCCTCGGGTAAGTAGTGCTATCGGAGCGAACAGCAAAAATGCAGCCACCGTATCCGCGACGATTACGAAGGCCAACGGCCTCCGCATTAGCGGGACAGTGATGTGCCAAAGCGAAGAAAGCTTCCCAGCTCCGTCGATCGAAGCTGCCTCATGGAGGTCGCGAGGAATATCTTTTAGGCCACCGATGAGGAATATCATCCAGAAGCCGCAGCCGATCCAAGAGCTCATGACGGTGATCGACATTAGTGCCTGGTCTGGCGATGCGAGAAACGGTTGGGCACTCACCCCGACAGACCTCAAGAGCGCGTTTGCCAATCCTTGGGGGCGGTAGGCAGCGCCCCACAGTATGGCGGCGACGCTCGATGGGATCAAAACCGGCAGAAACACCAAGACTCGCAGGAGCGAGATAACCCGCGAGTTTTCGACAAACAGCAAGGCGAGGCCGAAAGCGACTACCGTCTGCAGTGGCACGGTCACTACGACAAAAGTCAGGGTGGCCTGCATGGTCTTGGCAAAGTTCGGCGACGCGAAGAGAAACTCGAAATTATCGAGCCCCGCGAATTCCCCGTCGGGGCCGGAGAAGCTTTGCTGAACGAGCCAGCCCGCTGGCAACAAGCGAAACGCGATGAGACCCACTAGAGCCGGCGCGAGGAAGAGGAGCGGCGCTATCGCCGCTCTCCATTTTGAAAGTCGACGAATTATGGGTGCAGCCCTCACAATCCGTTTCTCATAAGCCGTCACCATGGCCATCGCTGTTAGCGCCCGATCCGCTTGAAACTACGCTCTAGTTCGCTTTGAAGCTGCGTAAACGTCTGAACGGCATCACTTCCGTTGCGAATATCACTCCACGCACGCGTGACCAGCTCTTCCAACTGGAGATATCCCAAGGACCGGGGTCGACGGATAGCGGTGTTATTGGTTTCGTATTGGATCAAAGTATCGATGCCCTGAAGATTGGGATGTTGCTGGGCGACGCCTTTCAAGAACTCGGCCTCAGCGGCCATGTTCGCGCTGAGATTGCCTTCTCCCCTGGCGGAAGCTCGCGCACCTTCAGTGTTCAAGCAGGTGTATTCCAAAAACCTCAGAGCCAGGTCGGTATTGGCGCTGCCCGCCGCCACGCCCAGATGCCAACTCTCGGATGGCGTCACGGCTTTGCCACCGGCAAAGTACGGATGAGGCGCCACTCCATACTCAAGACCCTCGGCTGTGTCGAAATCGGCGATCAGCCAGGGACCTCCGACAAGGAAGGCAAGCCGGCCAGCTTTGAACAGGTCGGCCATCTCATTTCCTGTCGCAGCGCGCGAAGCCACTCCATCGGCATAGAGGCTTCCGTACCATTTTCCCGCCTGCAGCCAAGCATCGTTAGCCACGTCTACGGTCAGCAGGTCGTCACCCTTGACACCTGGCCCACCGCCAAGCGACTCCGGAAGGATCTGTAGCTGGTAGTAGCGATCGACTTGCTCGAAGGCGAAGCCCGTCTCGGCTCCCGCCGCCTGCGCCTTTTTAGCAAGGTCGATGACCTTGTCCCAGGTCATGCGTGCGTCAGGTGAGGAACCCGGCGCTTCAACACCCGATTTAGCCAAAAGCTGTTTGTTGAAGAACAGGAGCTGCGTCGACTCCCACATCGGCAATGAAAGCATCTTTCTGTTGTAGGTCGCACCCTCCACATCGCTGGGGAACAGCACGCCCTTGCTCTTTTCGGCGAAGGCACTCGTTAGGTCCTTCAAGATGCCTAGCTTGGCGAACGTCGGCACATAAGTCGGGTCTACCTGGAAGACATCGATCCCGGAGTTCCCCGTCCGAAAGCGTTGAACGACAGTGTTCTGATAATCGGGGAACGGAATGCCTTCGAATGAAGGCCTGACGCCGGATACCTTCTCGAAGGCTGCGAAGAGAAGCTGATAGCGTTTCCCATCTCCGGTCCCTAAGAATCTCAGCGGTTGGCCCTGCGCCACAGCCGGCAACGGCCCAAGCAGCGGCAGCGACGACACCCCCAACAAACCGGTCATGAAGCCGCGCCGACCCAAGCGATGTTCCATTATAGTCATTGTGTTTCCTCCCCTTTCGGCGCCCCTAACAATGGAGCCGCTAACGCACACGCTAGATGTTTTCTTGCAAGAATGCAATAAAGTAATATTGCCAAACGCGAAGACGGTGTAGTAACAATGACTAGGTTAAGGAGGCCGCATGATTCAGCCCGGTAGAACTCCACTTCATATTCAGCTCGCCGACATTATTCGGTCTCAGATCGAGAGCGGCGTCTTCAATCCTGGCGATCAACTCCCCACCGAGATGGAGTTGATGAAGCAGCACGAGCTCAGCAGCAGCACTGTGCGACAGGCGGTGCTCACCCTTGTCGGTGAAGGCTTGCTGTATCGACGCGCTGGCAAAGGGACTTTCGTTGCGAAGCGTCACATCGGTCGGGACCTGCTTACTTTTTCAGGATTTTCGGAAGAAGCGATAGCGCGGGGATTTCGGCCGGGTACCAGGCATATGACGGTCCACTGGCGTCCAGCTGATGCCGTGGCAGCCGCACTCAACGTGCCGGCCAACGAGAGCATCTTGACCATCGAGCGCGTGCGAACGATCGACGACGAGGTCGTGGCGGTTGAGACCGTTTCGTTCGTAGCAGCAATCGGTCGCCTCATCGAAAAGCTCGACCTTGCCGACACTTCTTTCACCGAGATTCTCGAAAAGCAACTTGGAGTGCCGCTTGCACGAGCCAAGCAGGAGATACGGGCCGGCATCGCGCGTGCAAAACTGGCAAAAGCACTCGACGTGTCCAGCGGCACCGCTGTGCTGCAAATCGACCGTACTGCCTTCGACGCGGGCGATCGAGTTATTTACTTCTCGTCTTCGTCCTATCGGGCGGACCGCTACATTTACAGCTGCTGGATCGAGCGAAACAGCAGCTCGATCGCTCAACCTCGTCGATTGATCGACCGGAGTAGATGAAATGCTTGGCTCTGAAGAAGTTTATGTAGTCGGCTCTTACGGAGTCGCGTTTTGGATTGTGGGCGAGGTGCCGGCGCCGGGTGAAACCTTGCTGGGGTCGGGGTTCGCCTTCGGAAATGGCGGCAAGGGCTCCAATCAGGCTATCGGAGCTGCGCGACTTGGCGCCAGATGCAGCCTGCTGGCAGGCGTTGGTGCCGACAAATTTGGTTTAGAAGCTCTGGAACTTTGGCGAGCCGAAGGCGTCAACTGCTCTGCAGTTAGGCAAATGGCCGAGACGCCCACAATGGCGGGAATCATCATTCTCGATGCCGTAGGCGAGAACCGCATCATCACAGATCCTGGCGCCAACGCGCGGCTCACGGCCAGCGATGTCGAAGGCTTCGCAGACACTTGGAAGAGCCCGGGCATCCTACTTACGCAGCTTGAGATCCCCATCGAGGCCGCAGCCCGCGCCCTAGCCATCGGCAAGGCGCGGGGGCTTACCACCATTCTTAATCCGGCACCTGCCCGCGCCCTGCCGAAGGAGATCCTTGCCGATGTTGACATCCTAACCCCGAACCAGTCCGAAGCGCGCATCCTGCTGGGGCTTGAGGCGGACGATCGGCAGGCGGACGCCGAAGTAGCGGCAAGACTACGCGGCCTGGGCGTTAGACACGTCGTAATGACCCTGGGAGCGGATGGTGCCCTGATTGCCGGGCCCGACGAAATGACCAAAATCGCAAGCTACCCGGTCGACGTCGTCGATACCACCGGGGCCGGAGATGCATTCAACGGGGCACTCGCTGCAGGACTGGCTAGCGGATTGACGCTCGCTGAGGCCGTTCGCCGCGGCACCGCAGCCGGCGCCATCGCAGTCACGAAAAAGCTCGTGGTTCCGGCATTGCCCGATGAGAGACAGATCTCAGAGTTAATGAAAACAGGAACCGCTCTCCGATGAAGATAAAGGTCGCTTTCCTTCCCACCAGCCCCCTGGCTATCGCCGGCGACGTATGTATCGTCGTCGATGTGATCCGCGCCACGACAGCTATTGTTACTCTTTTCGACGCCGGCAGCGATCGTGTGTTTGTGGGAGGATTTGGCTCGGACGTCACCAAAGCGCGCGCCGCGGTGGGCGAGACTGGAGTTATTTGCGCGGAGCGGGATGATGGATCACCGCCCCTCGGCTTCGATCATGAGCCCTCGCCGTCATTGCTGTCCGGACTCGATCTATCGGGCCGCTTTTCGATGCTGGCAACCGCCAATGGCACGCCAGCAATTCTCGCAGCAGTTCGAGAAGGTGCATCCTTGATACTGCTTGGTTCATTGCGAAACCTGGATGCGGTTGCCTGGCGCGCGCTCGCGGAAGCATCATCGCGCAATGCAGACATAACGATTATCTGCTCCGGCCAACTGCGCAATGCACGTATCGCGATTGAAGATAGCTATTGCGCCGGAATGATCGTTTCACAGTTTTGTGAATTTGCGAATGATGACGCTGTCGAACTCGACGACTCTGCGTCGCTCGCTCGCGGTTTCTCAATTTCACAAAATGGCGCCGTGCCGGTGTTGCTGAGTTCGATGACCGGGCGACGCTTCATTGGCAATTATCGACAGCACGATGTGGAGTTCTGTGCGCGCATCAACGAATCGACAATCGTTCCTGTCGTCACCGCGCAGCACGAAATTTACGATCATCCGGTATATGTCCTCGATGCACAGTAGCACAGCCGCAATAAAATTGGTTCATCGCCGACCTCGCGTCCTGGCCACAGCAGACCTCAGCCCAGAGGGTATTGCCTGCCTCCGCGAAATGAGCGAGCTTAAGTTGGTCGGCTGGGCAGCCGGCGATTGGTTCTGCGATCGCAAGCAACTGATGGACGCAATAGCTGATGCAGAGGTTGTATTAGCGGGATACGAGTGCTTTGACGAGGAACTGCTGGCTGCCGCACCTCATCTTCGCGCCATCCTGTCAGTGCGCTCGGCTCCGCAAGCGAACATCGATGTAGCGGCCGCCACGGCGCGAGGCATCGCCGTTTTTCACACTGTGGGAAGAACGGATCACGGCGTCGCAGAGTTCACGGTTGCGCTCGCGCTGGCGCTTATTCGACACCTTGTCCCTGCCAGTGCATGGATAAGGTCCCGGTCTCCTAACTTCGACCCCGGGGAGGATTTTTATCGTGGCACGGTATGGGGGCGCGGCGCGGATTCTCCCCAACTCGCATTCACGGGCATCGAGCTGCATGGTCGCACTCTCGGTATCATCGGCTTCGGGGCAATCGGACGTATCGTCGCCGAAAAGTTTTCCGGCTTTGGCATGAGAATTGTCGTCCACGATCCTTATGTCGATAGCGGCGAGTTGAAAACGCTCGGAGTCGAACCTGTCTCACTCGACGAACTTCTGGCACGCTCGGCAATCGTAACATTGCACGCGCGGCTCAGCACGCAAACACGCGGCATGATCGGTGCGAACGAGCTCGATCGGATGGGGCACGGAGCATATCTCATCAACACCGGTCGGGCAGGCCTGATAGACACTGACGCGCTGCTACGAGCTTTGGATCGCGGACAAATCGCTGGCGCCGCGCTAGACGTGTTTGACACGGAGCCGCCTTCGGCGACGGATCCGCTTGTTGCTCATCAGCGCGTCCTCGCGACCCCTCACCTGGCGGCGTGGACCGAAGAAATGCGCGTACGTCATACCCGCAGCATTGTGCAAAATCTGCAGCGGCTCTTGGGTGGCAAGGCCGAGCATCTATCGAACCCCGAAGTTCTCACTATGGCTGAGAGGACCTTGCCTTGAAAATCATCGATGTCGCCTCACGTCTCTATCACATCCCGCCGACGGTCTCCTGGGAGGATGCCACACACCGCGTGGCGAGCCTGGAATTCATCATCACCCGCGTGACCACAGACGCTGGGGTCGCAGGCGAGGGCTTTGCCTATACGACAGGGATCGGCGGAAGTGCCATCCTCTCCCTGATCGATGATTATTGCCGAACGATGCTTGTCGGACAAGATCCGCGACAGATCGAACGACTTTGGTCGTTCCTCTATGGCCAATTGCATCGCAGCGGCACCGGGGGCATCAACACCCTCGCATTGGGCGCGATCGACATCGCGCTTTGGGATATTTCGGCCAAGTGGTATAACGTTCCATTATACCGTCTGCTCGGCGCGCGGCGCGAAAGCATCCCCACCTATGGCAGTGGAATCGACCTCTTCCTCGCGAGCGACGCTCTACTCGATCAGGTAGATAAGTTCCTGACGCAGGGACACAGGGCGGTGAAGATAAAAATCGGTCGGGACAACGCGGAAGAAGATCTCGACCGTATCGTAGCCGTGAAGAAACTGATCGGCCCCACGCGACGACTGTTCGTCGATGCCAATCAGCGCTGGAATGTCGCTGACTGCATGTCCCGACTGCAGAAACTAGCCGCCTTCGACCTTGGCTGGATCGAAGAGCCTCTCCATGCGGAGGATATCCGTGGGCACGCCGACCTGCGCCGCTTTGTGTCGCAGCCCATTGCGGTCGGCGAGAGCCTATATACGCGGCATCAGTTTGCCGATTATCTACAGGCCAACGCCGTCGATGTCGTCCAAGCGGACGTGTGCCGCGTCGGAGGTATCAGCGAGTGGCTGAAGATCGCCAATCTGTCAGCGTCCTTCCACCGCACCATGGCGCCCCACTACATGTCCGAACTGTCCGTCGCGGTAATGTGTGCGATCGACAACGCGGACATCCTCGAATGCGTGCACGGCGGAAGCTTCTCCGAAATGGGTGTGCTTCAGACGGAACTTCGCCTTGAGAACGGAGTGGCCCTTCCATTTGAAACTCCCGGACATGGCGTGATGTTCAACGACGAAAAGCTCGAACCCTTCGCTGTCGATCCTGTTGAACTTCGGACCCGGAATATGCAGAGCGCAAAGTAATGCGGGTTTATCATGCGTACACAGCGTTCGATTGCCAAAACTTGCTAGGCGAAGGATGCAACTGGAATGCATTGGACCACAGCCTCTGGTGGACTGACATTGAAGCGAAGATCGTGTTCCGCTGGGACGACAACGGGAAAGTTGGGACTGTGCGGCAACTTCCCAATCGTGCGGCGTTCGTCTTTCCACGCGCGGGCGGTGGCTTCGTGCTCGGCTTGCCAAAGTCTATAGTCATTACGGACCCAACCTTCACACACTTCACACAAGTGGCCGAAATCGAGCCGCATCTTCCGCAAACCCGCGTCAACGACGCCGCGATCGATCCCTACGGTGGGATCGTCTTGGGCACATACAATGAACAAAGCCGTGAGCCAGTCGGGGGCGTCTATCGCATTGCGCCCAATGGCGAGGTCGTTAGGCTCTTCGGTGGCGTAGCGGCCGCCAACGGACTGGAATTTTCGCCCGACGGCCGGATCATGTACTTCACCGACACAACGGAAGGCACCATCCGGCGTTTCGCCCTGGCTCCGCAATTCGCGGGTCTTGCCGAGATAGGCCCTCTGGCAGGCCCGAACGTCGCCCCGGGATCGCCTGATGGCGCTACCATGGACATTGATGGGGGCTACTGGAGCGCTAGGCTACGAGGCGGCTGTGTCGTTCGCATCGACCGAAACGGTCACCTCACGGATCGCGTGGATATGCCGAGTATGGCGCCGACCTGTGTGGCACTTGGCGGCGAAGATCTGAGAACGCTGTTCATAACCTCACGGCGAACCAGGCAACCGTCTGATGAACTTCTTCGATTTCCCGAGTCCGGCAACCTCTTCCGCATTGAGGTCACTCAGGCTGGACGACCGCCGTTGAGTTGCAGAGTCTAGCTCTGGGCTGTTGAGCAGTCGAGTGTTCGACTGCCGCGAGGGATGCGACGTCACGTCGGCGTTGCGCAGATGAAGGTCATCGAGGTCGCTCGATTGAAGAAGTCCTGCCGGTGCTGCGAAAAGATGGTGCAGTTGCCGGCACCAAGCCGTCCGATACCGGCCAGCATGGCAGGTGGTGGCCTTCTAGCTTACATCCTCGTCTCGAAGTTGGACGACCACCTGCCACTGTAACGAGATCTTCGCCCGCATCGGCGCCGACATTCCCGACAGCACGCTGGTCGATTGGTGCGGTCGCGCCATGCAGGTGCTTCAGCCTTTGATCGAGCGGATCGAGAGTGCGATCATGGGACGCGACCTTCTCCATGCGACGACACCCCGAACCGGGTGCTCGATCGCTCTCTCCGAGACAAGGGGCTGGGCAAAGGCGTGAAGTAGGGCAGGATCTGGACGTATGTCCGCGATCAACGTCCCTGGGCGGGCGCGGCTCCACCGGGTGCGGTCTATTACTTCGCCCCGGACTGGAAGGAAGACCACGTCCATCATCACCTCAGACCGCGCGAGCGGCATCCTTCAAGCTGATGGCTACAAAGGCTACGGGAAGCTATGACCTTGGGGCGGATGGGACATCTCGCTTCCGAGAGGCGGCATGCTGAGCGCATTGGCGAGGCGACTTCCATGATATCTGGACCTCGAATAAAACCGAGATCGCACGCGAGGCTCTCGATGGTATCGGTGCGCTTTACGACATCGAGCGAGACATTACCGGTCAGCCTGCCAATGTCCGTTTTGCCACGCGTCAAAAGCACAGCAAGCCAAAAGTCGAAACATTCCGTGTCTGGGCCGAAGCGCAACTGACCCGCATTCCGGGTAAAGGCGATTTGGCGCAAGCCTGCCGTTATGGCCTGAGCCGCTGGCCCTCATTCTGCTTGTTCCTGGGAGATAGTAGTGTCGCCATCGACAACAATGCCGCCGAGCGAGCCCTGCCCCCAATTGGAATAGGGCGCAAGAACTGACTATTTGCTGGCGCTGACACCGGCGCGGAGACCCTGGCACGCGCCATGACGATCATCGAGACGGCCAAGATGAACGGCCTCGATCCACAGGCCTACCTGGCCGACGTGCTCGATCGCATTCACGATCACAAGATCAATGGGCTCGACGAATTGCTCCCTTGGAATTGGGAGCCTGTTCCCATGAGCTGCGCAGAGGCCGCCTGATGGCAACCGTGACCCATGTGTTCAGCATCGACTACGTCGCCAACTTGCTCAACGAAGATTCCGAGCTCCTTTAGGCGATTGTCAGCAACGAGGACAACCTGAGCTACGGGGCTACGGCAGCATCATCAGCGTCTGCACCGGGCCGGACGACGCAATAACTTCGCTTACCCGCGGCGGAATTGAAGAACTGGAGCAAATGCTTGCCCATGCTCGCCGCACCGCTGACGAATGGACCGACTTCCTCGAAGACTTCGTCGATGACCAGGAACTCAGGCTCGCATCAAAGCGAAATCTGCGCGGTAACAACCGGGCGGTTAGTATCTAATACCAATACGAATAATCTGTTTCACGGGCGGCCTCCCCCGATTGAGTACTCCAACGAACTCATTCTGGCACACTTGATGCCGTAGGGAGCCGTCCACACCAACAGACCTAGGCGCAGACATAGAAGCTCACATCGGCTCACAACGCGCGCTACGATATCCGGCCGCCACCCCTTCCGCCAGACGGGGTTCCCTTGCCGCTTACCGGTACAACAAAGGGGTATGCCCCCGGCCTCCGCTCATGACCTTTTTGCTGAAGTTGACGCACGCAACTAACTGGCTTGGCGAGAGCGCCCGCATATAAGGATATGAATAGTTCGCCAGTCGATCGTCGCCGCCGCGCACTCGCTATCCTTCAAATCCTTCGGAGCCAGTGAATCACCGCTGCGCAGGAGGCATGAATCTTCCTCCTTTATTGCGAGGCGGCCTCCGCAGTGGATCAGATGCCCTCGAAACCAATGGGCGGAAGATCACATGATAGTAATGAGGCATTTTGACCAGCTCCAAATCAACGGGACGTATTGTCGCGACACTTGCCTGTGAAAGGCACCGGTAAATCTCTCCCTCCCGGTTGATTTCTTCCAGATCGAGAGAGCTCGACACATTCCTACACACGTTTCTTGCATTATCCAACAGTTGTATATCTGCGATTTGCAGCCATTCATAATGCTCCCCCAGGAGCATTTTCACACTGGTGCCGCTTACATATGGAAGAATAATGGAGAAATATCCGTCATGCAGATGGTGTGCTCTAAGCAACACGACCTTGGACTCGTGTGTGCTCTCTATCGAGACTTTCAGAGGTGAAAAACGCACATTCATATCTTCTGGACCTAAATCAAGTTGAAATCTTCTTTGGACCAGGCCGCTGAATGTGAAGTCAAGCCCCAAGCTGCGCGTTTCATATGCACCCAGCCGATAAGGTGAGGGCAGGCACCTCACATTCTTCGAAGCACTTTCTAAGTGATAGATCGTCTTCTTGCGGTCTGGTCCCATAAACTTGTCGTGCTGGAAGTCCTTGAAATATTCCAACTCCGCTTCAATAGGCATGTAGGCATGGCGGAATAGAGCTGCATGGGCGGCCTGCTGCAAAATAGAATACTCGTGCGTCACACCAGCCTTGGTAAAAAACGTCCTCGCATCATTGATGAACCGCAAGCATTCAGCTTGAACATTGGCAACCTTCTCGTACTGCTTCTCACTAAGTTTGATCTCCCCCAGAACTGGCTCGCCGTGCAAATCATAGTCCACAACAGCTCCTTCCTTGAAAGTGCAGCATTGCTCAAATAAAGTGTGATTCCACCAGGGCGACCTAATGAGTGCTTTGCTGTTCGCCGCACGGCAAGGTTCGTCGGAGGCGACCAGATAGCGGCCCAGTATGTCGACTTTCAATTCTTCTTTGAAGGTGCGAACCAAACATTCCTGCGTTTTGCCGTTCCAGCTTGTGTCTGCCAAGATGATGGTATCGCCTTCCTCCAACTCCAATTCCTTCGACATATAGCGCATCAGGCGGGCACGCAAAGCAAAGGAGTTCTTGAATATCAGCTCCAACACATCGTCGTCATGCAGCAACTGATGGAACGCCGTTTTCGGATCGTCAGATTGATGGGCGATCCGTATGAGCAATTCCGTCACTTCAGGCGGAAGCAAAAGCTGTTTTGCAGTGGCATGAAAGTTGTCAAATTCGGGTTCGATTCCGCTGATGTAATAATCGACGTCGGCGCGGGTTTTGAAGGAGGCCGCAGTAGCAATGAAGTTGCGGATTCGTACCAGCTTGCCGACGGGCTTGCGCGCATAGGCTTCACACGCAGCTGAAAGAAGATAAGCATCACGCAACAGAAAGAAGACCCTTACTCGCTTGCCCTGCTGTTCAAGTGCCTCCACTTCGTCCATAAGAAAACGAGCATAGGCGTATAGCACCGGGCCAAACGACATGTAGCCGATCACTGTCTCAGGGGCGTACGGCTGCAGGTTTGCTACAGAAAAAACCGGCCGAAATGGACTATAGCGGGGCAGAATAACTGTTTCTGGTGCTGCCTGTTCGAGTACAATCAACGAAGATGCCGCGTTCTGTAGGCGCAAAAAGTCTGCGGCCTCGGGATCAAACGGCAGGAAATGCAGCGCACGTACGCCCAATTTCCGCGGCACTTGGGCATCGGATACGTCATTATCCCCGATGTGAAGTATTTGCGACGCAGGCACGCCACACTCTTTGATTACAACCTGAAAAAGGGCATGGCTCTTCGACGTCCCATAATCGACAGAGCAGTAAATCTTACTGATTGCCTGCATAACGTTTGCAGGCAAATGCCGAGCCAACAGGCGCCTTAACTCGTCTTCGCGCAAATACGTATCGCTCACGACGATAATTTTGATACCACGGGTGTGCGCCAGCCTGATCAGTTCTACGTACGGTGAGAATGCGAAGCAAACATTCACTTCGGTCTGGATTTCCGTCTCGGCCAAAAGCTCCCGTTCCTCACCAGAAAGCGAAGTAAAAGACCGATAAATATCACCGAGATCGATTTCCCCGGATCCGTTCTCTAAAGGCTTCGCTCGATAGGCACGCGCAGCAGCGCTAATGCGTTGGTAAGGAGTTATCCCCAATCTTTGCGCAACGGGATTATCGGCCAGAACGGCGAAAACGTCTTTAGGTGTCGCTGTCTTGCGCCATAGCAACGTATCGAAACAGTCAAGTGAGAGTACCTTTACGGAATTCCCAAACTTATCCAGAATATTTGGGATATCGTGGACCGTTATTTGTGCTTGACGGTTGGTATCACTCATGTCGTTCCAAAGCAGGCGATCCTCCGGTTTTTGCCGCTTGGTGATCCTTTCTGTTAGACCGCCCCCATCTGGAAACATTGCATCACCGTGACCGATAAATTGGTAGACGTCGTCCCTGGGAAGACGCGGCACGGTCTCGCCATAAAAGTCAGGGTCAGACATATGTTCATTAGGGAACCGTCCGAAAGACTGCTGACCAATATCGGCTTGCTTTATCTTGGCGGCCAAGCGCTCTAGAATAAGCTGCATATCTATTCTCCTTCACGCAAGCGCAATCTTTCTGGCTGAGAACTTCTCACTTCTCGTCCACTCTTGGGTCTAGGCCCTCGTCTTCGCCACCCGAACGACCACGTTCTGTATCAAGTCCTTAAGGAACGCCGTCAAATGGCGCTGACGTAGTCGGCAACATGTCCTTGCTGGAACCGGCGTTGCTCGTCATATCCACCTGCAACGCTGCGATCACACGCAAGCCTTGCTCACGATAGGTTCGGGGATATCATTGGATCCGCGAAGCCAACCTCCTCCGCGACCTATGCGACGAATTGCAGCGTCCTTTTTGGCCGGAAGCTGCTAACGAGGATGACGCGCAGCATTTCCGAAACAGCGGCAACGCCAGACGCATCATCGTCGGCACCGGGTGCCGCAGTCCCGTTCGCGGTGCTGACCGAGTAAGGTGGCCTCCGACCACGACGAGCCACTGCATTAGGTCAATCGCTCGAAGATAACGTTGATGTCAGTCATCGCAGCAAGCCGGTATGATCTGCATTCCATCAGATTGATGATCCGAGCCCTGTTGCCCTTTAGACGATGCTCACCTGGCTCGCATTGGATGACAGCAGGTCTGATGCGCTCGTAGTCAATGGCCTTAACGAGATCGTGATCCAGTCCTTCGCAATCAATCGATAAGAAATCGACCTTATTGGTATATGGGGTCAATAGTTCATTGATACCGATCGCGCTCACCTCAATATGTTCTCGGATACCTCCTATACCGTTGAAGTCGCCGAAACTTTCCACATGTGCTTTATCCACAGAGGAAAGCTCATGGGCGTTTCCGATGAAGAGCGTGGCAGTCGCTTGCGGAGCGGGCAAGACAACGGATTGCACGAGAACGTCTTCCGGGCGCGCAGTGCGGATCAGCGGTTCCAATTCAGGATTGGGTTCAACCAGAACACCTCGCGCGCCTCTTTGGTACATAAGATAGGTACTCGAGGTAGAGATGGGGTGATTAGCGCCGATCTCCACATAGAATACACTGGCCCAAGTTCTTTGGCTCCTGCAGAGTTTTGCTGCCAAGATTCCCTCTACAATAACGTCTTCTCCGGCTTGTGCATAACTGGCCGGCGCGAAGTGCTTGATTCGAGAGTTCGGCAGATGCAGCCTAGCGACCTCCTGGTTTATGGACTGGTTTTCAAACTGGGACAACATAGCTCGCTCTCCAATGTAATCTGCGATCTTGGGACGGGGCCGTTACGACCGGTTTGTCGCGGCGGCTCTCGCTCATCATCCCCTGCAATCGGCGTGCCACGTGCGGAATGCGGTGCTTCGCCTATATCTTTGCCGAAAGCCGCAGCGCTCGCGCGGTCGAGGGGCAATTGTCGTCGTTCGGTGGTGGTGCTTCAGGTCGACGTATATCGTGCCTATGAAACCATGGCCAAGCGCCGGGGGCAAAGTAATGCAGCACCGCTGCGGTTGGCTTTCTGCCTTGCCCACACGCGGCGCACGTTCGTCGATGTCGTCAAGCTGACCGGCTCCTCGAAAGCTCTGTCGATCCTTGCCAGGATTGCCGAGATCTATCGTATCGAAGCGAAACTGCGCGGCGAAACTGCCGCTATCTGCCGCATGTCGACAGTGAAGAGTATGCGAAGAAGAAGTTCAAGAGCTACCCGATCTATTGCTACAGAAGGCCAGCCTGCTCAGCCTCGCGGCGGAGATTTTGCCGCGGGCGCGCACCGATCTGTTGAATGACGAGCCCTGCCGCCAACGATCCCAAATCGCCGCAATCCTTGAGGCTGCGTCCGCTTGTGTAACCGTAGAGGAAGCCGGCAGCATAGAGGTCGCCGGCCCCCGTCGTGTCGACCAGTTCCTCGATGTTCGTCGCTCTTACGACTACGGTCTCGTTGCCGCACACGATCACGGATCCTCTGCCAGAGCGTGTGACCACGCCTATGTTGCAGTCCTTGCGAAAGGCGTCGAGCGCTTCCTCGAAGGAAACGGTCTGATAAAGTGATTTGATTTCGCCGCTGTTAGCAAAAACGAGGCTGACGGTGCCGGATCGCAGCAGCGTGAGAAACTCTTCGCGGTAGCGGTCGACGCATAAAGAATCCGAAAGTGTCATCGACACCTCCCGTCCGGCCGCGTGCGCCAGCATGGCAGTTCGCCGGATCGCCTCCTTCCCGCGCGTTGCATCCCACAGATAACCCTCGAAATAGGTGACCTTGGCCTCGTAAGCCTTGTCGGCCTCGACATCCTCTGGCCCGAGTTCGACACAGGCACCAAGATACGTGTTCATTGAGCGCTCGCCGTCAGGCGTGACGAAGATCATCGATCGTGCCGTCCGCGGCTCGTTCTTGAGCGGCTTTGTGTCGAACGCAACGCCCTGTTCACGCATGTCATGCGTGTAGATTTCGCCGAGCCGATCGCTGGACACCTTGCCGACGAAAGCGGCGCGTCCGCCGAAGCTCGCCACGCCCGCGGCCGTATTGCCGGCACTGCCGCCCGAGACTTCAATTGCTGGGCTCATGCGGCTGTAGAGCAGGTCGGCGCGCCTGGCGTCAATCAGGTCCATGGCGCCCTTAATAAGGCCGTTGGTCTCAAGGAATGCCTCGTCACACGGGGCGACAATGTCCACAATGGCATTGCCGATGCAAAGCACGTCGTAATAGGGCATCCATCTCTCCACCAAAATCAGTCAGCCATTGCCCGCGGTAGTTAGCAAGAGCTGTGCCAACTTGAGTGGCCCATTTCATTCCTATGCTGGTATCGGGCCGCTGATTGCTTGCAAACGATTATTGTCACGCTTCCGACAGCAACCCGGCGGGAAAGTTGTGCCTGAATTCAGTTGCTGCCGCTCATTTTGGCGCAAGCTTCGACAGACGAGGGAAAGCTGTTCAGTGAGGCGATGCTTGAGCGCGTGTGGGCTGAAGCCCAGATCGTCGACGTTCAAGGAGCAGCGAGCGGCATTCCGGAGAACGACTCGTCCTCTTCGTGCGGCACGAGCGTTTCCTGCTACTCCGTCCAGGTGTGCGCCAGTTGGCGCTGTTGCGTGAATTTGGAGCTGTCCCTGAGTTTGCTCTGAGTACATATATGTCCCGGCTGAACTTAACGTCTGACGCAGTCTCCGCGACGTCTCTTGCTCGCACTGCTCCAAAACGCAAGGGAGCCGTCTCAGCGCGAACAACAGAAGGAAGGCCCCGAAGCCAGGCTCGCGCTTCAATGTCTGAGGAGTCCGCCCAATCGAGAACGGCTGCGCGAAAAAATCCGAAAGAATAATTGACTGCACTTACGCCGCCGAAGCGCCGCGGAATCACCGCAGAAGTAGAATCTTCGGCCGCAGATCGTGTTCACGCATGACGCGGCGAATCTTTCTTGTTCACGATAAGGCCCTGCTGCCGCAGGCACCCGGCAGTAGCCGTAGAACTCGAACTCGTCGCAGATCGCGAACATGACTTCGACGATCGCGGTATCGTCGGTCGATCTCTCCGGGCGTCATAATAGGTGAAGAGCGCCACTCCCATCAGCCGGCATGCCGCGGTACGTTTTTGAGAGCCCCTTTAAACTCCAAGTCCAGCGCCTGCTTGCCGATCACTGCTCCAGCGCCGCGATCCGGGTCGTGCTCCTGGATGAGGTCGGCGGCCTACGCATCGTCGTCAAGAGCGCCTTGCTCGTACTTCTGAACCGCCAGATGCGGATAAGGTTGGGCAACACGTCGTGGCGCTTTGCCAGACAATGCGTTTCGCCGCCAAGGAATTCCTGCGCGACCTGACGTTTGAATTCGACGCTGTGACTGCGGTGTTTTGCCATGGCGTCTTCTTTCCGAAACCACGGTAGGCCGGTCTGTCCACCCCAGGGGGGCGCACTCCACGGGCGAGGCCAACATCGCGACGAGCGTAGCCAAAACGAACTGAACATTGTGGTTCTGGCGGATCGTTTCACGCGGAAGCTCGCAGCCTCTTGCCGGGATGGCGCCTTGCTGAGACCATGATTGAGCTCGACGACCAGCTACTCGTCGGTACTCTCATGACCAACATCGATCAGGATATGCTCATCGCGAGACTCGACCGGTTGAAGCTAACGGCAACCCGCGATCAGTTCGACTACTTTTGAACGAGGCGGCAAGGTTGAAGATGGATTTACGTGAGGCATTGAGTTGCTGCTGGCAAGCGCGGCCGCTCCAATGAAGGCACACTTCCGCGCACGCCTCAGACCGGCCGCCCTCTGCGATCGCCACCGCGTGCTTCTTCTGGCCACGTCAAACGCGACAAATGCTTCGTTATACTCCCCCATGGCTCGCCCTCCGTGCGTGAGGACCGGCCCGGCCCATCCGAGCAACCCTCGTCTTTCAATCGCACGAAAGGGCGGGCCACCGATCCGCCCCGGAACATGACGTCTAGTGGCGATCCTGATGGAGGTCGCGTCGATCGGCGCTTTGGTGCCACGGCCCCACACGATCGGCAAATACGAGGTCGTGCAGGGATGCACCCAGGCCCGATCGAATTCGTCCTGCCCGACAATATGCTCGTCGACACGCAGCACCTTCGACCCCACATCAGCCGGCTCAGAAAGAGCCTGAAGGCGGTCTCGCCCCAAAAAACGTAAAACCGAACCAGAACGCTCGGTCATATACCTTGAAGTGCATGGGCTTTGACGCCCGCCACCAGAAGCACTCGACAAAAGCCGGTGCGTCGTGGCGCGGTGGACGCTTAGATCGAGATGGTGCTCGAAATCTGTTGATCGATCGTGCGGCCGTTGTGAATCGGGTCGATCTCGTTGGGCAGCCCTTTTCTCACTGTGCTGGCACTCCTACCATCTAAAGTGCGAAGCAGCGAACGACGTGTTCGCCCGAAAGCAACTGTTTAAGTTTCTCCACCTGCGCCGAGGTCAGCCGCATCGAAACGTGGATGCCGCTCGCAATGAAGACCAGATGTCGAGCACCTGACACGTCCTTTCGCAAGTGAAGCGCCGCTGCGAGCACTTCATGTCTTTTGTGACCGAGAACGGGCGCACGCCGGTAAGCGGCGTAACAATAGGCCCATAGGTCAAGACGGAGCGACGCAGCATCTCTTCGGTACAGCCTCGGTCGACGCCGAGCTCACGAAACGTTGAAACGCTCAAGCATATTTTTGAGTTGGGCGTTCTGCAGATAAAGTTTTTGAGCCAGCAGTCGTCGCAGCTCTTTGATTTCCTCGTCGAGGATTGCCACTTCATTGAAGAAAGTATCCCCGGAATACGAGGGCTGTACGGTCTCAGCCTCATTTGTAGCGAAAGCGCTTCGCGCAACCACCTGGGACCGGGCTCTCTTCGGACGTTCTCGGCGCGCGATTCGCGGTTTTCCTTCGGGCTTTTTGCTCTTCTCGCTTTTCGGCCCCGGTGCCTTCCCCTCGGCACCCGAATGATTGGTTTCACTGGGCGCAGGGGTCTTAGCCTCTTGAATGTCAATCGGCTGGCTGATTGCATGCGTGAGATTGGGATCGCTTGTCGGGTTATCCGACAACATCGACACTTGATCAATCGGACCGCCCGCATCGTGATCAGGTGTGCCGGAAGCTTCTGTTGGCTTATCGGACGGAAGTGCCAACTTGTTTTCCGCTTCGCTTTCGAGACCCTCGGGATCGGCGCCATGCGCCATCGAATTCTCTTGCACTTTCGCTGGTCGTCGCCGCGACGACAATTGAACAAGAAATTTCCACGGTGATTTCATAGTGTTCCTACCTCAAAAAACGTGGGCTGCGATCCCGCTGCAGCCCTATACCTTCAAACGCCGTTCGGCCGGGCACCGTGACGTGCGGCCAGCGAATTTCTCCCTACCCAACATGAACTGAGGGTCACTGTCTCCACAAGAGCCTTTTCGACCCGAAGCGCTTGGTGACGTAGTCGCGGGCGCCGGCTTTGACTCGGGGCCCTGGTCAGCCTCATCAAGGTCGTCACCCCTGATGATGATGATCGGAAGATTTACCTTGGCGGCAAAATCCCTCACGAGCCGAAGACCATCTTCTCGGCCAAGGCTCAAATCATTTCTAGATCGATCGCTTCGGAAGCCATTTTTACCGACAGCCTGCTGGGCGTTTTCCACCGCTGGAAGCCCGCGCCCGCGCCTTGGATGCGATCGAGCCGTCCGGCACGCCTTTGCGAACTGCCGTTGCGCATCCTTCAGCACACGGTTTGGCGCATGTTGAATGGCAGTCCACTGGCAACCGGAAAGGAAACCCAGTTCGCTTGTCGCCCCGATCATCAGTTGCTGCCTTCTTGCTCGCTCGACCGCGCTTCAAGCTCTTTCAAAATCGAGTGCTGAATTTTGCCCAACGCTGTTCTCGGCAATTCGCTCGTGAAGATGAACTCCCTCGGAACCTTGAACCGCGCAACCTGCGACTGCACATGCACGGCCAGTGCTTCCGCTTCGATCCGTGCCCCTGCCCGCCTGACCACATAGGCAACCGGCACCTCGCCCCAGCGCGAATCCGGCCGTCCGACAACGGCGCATTGCTCGACATCGGGGTGCTCCCCGAGTACACGCTCGACTTCGGCTGGATAGATGTTTTCTCCCCCGGAAATGATGAGGTTCTTTTTGCGATCGCGGACCCAAAAATAGCCGTCGGCATCGCGGTGCCCGATGTCGCCAGTGCGATACCAGCCGTCACGCAATGCCTCGCGGGTCGCTTGTTGATCGCCCCAGTATTCACAGAAGACATTCGGGCCGCGCACTGCGATTTCGCCGAGGGCACCCGCCGGCAACTCGTTGCCAGCGTCATCGATGATCATCGCCTCGCAGCATAGGCCCGGCAGGCCAGTGGACTCGCCGCGCGAGAGATCACCCCCAAGTCTCGTATAGATGGCGATCGGACAAGTTTCTGTGGAGCCATAGACCTGCAGGACCGGTACCCCACGCGCGGAAACGCGTTCGATCAGGGCCAGAGACACGATCGTCGAGCCGGTTGAAACAGCTTTCAAGGAGGACAGGTCGGCCGTCGACCATCCGGCGAGGTCGGTCAAGGCTTGGATGGCTGTCGGTACCAATGCCGTCAGCGTTGGCCGATCGCGCTCGAATGCAGCAAGTGTCGCTCCTGCTGCAAATCGGGAATGGATAGTGACGGTCGCACCATGGTGCAAAGCCGGAGTGGTCTGAATGTTGAGCCCGCCCACGTGAAAGAAGGGCAATACCGACAACACATGATCTTCCGAGGTCAGAGCATGCATGTGCTGACTCATCACTCCGTTCCAGAGCAATGCTTCCTGGGTGAGGACCGCGCCTTTCGGTCGCCCGGTAGTGCCGGAAGTGTAGATGATCAAGAGCGGGCAGCTCAAGTCAGCATGTGAGTTGCGGCTATCGCCGCTGCCTTGGTCCAACAGGTTACCCCATTTGTTCCCGCGAGGGGGCGTGAAATCCAGACCGACGACTGAGGTGTCAGGCAGTGTGTGTGCCAGATGCGGCAGAAGGCTGTTAAACGCCTGCTCGATGACCAATACCTTTGCTTCGGCATTGGACAAAATGAAGATCTGCTCAGCCGCCGCGAGGCGCCAATTCAAAGGCAGCATAATCGCGCCAAGACGCGCACAGGCATAGAGAAGAACTAGATACTCGGGCCGGTTCAGGCTGAGGATGGCGACGCGGTCGCCTTTAGTGACTCCGAGCTTTTTGTTCAGGGCGCGCGCGGCTTGCTCGATGCGTCCGCGCAAAGCGGCGTAGCTCAAGGTCTCGCCCTCGAAATGAATTGCAGGCTTGTTTGGAGCAAACGCCGCATTGCGGTCAATCAGTGTGCACAGATCCATTGTCACCTATCCTTCTGTCTGGAGCCGCATGCGACTTTCCCGACGCGGTTAAGGCCACACAACCCTTGCGAGCCATTGAGGCACGGGTGGTTCTTCAGCTCGGCGAGGTTATCTTCAACTCCCGCAAAGCAAGCTGTTGGTACGCTCAATTGACATGCCAGATTCGAACACAAGACGTTTGTGGCCAGCCAGGCAATCGGGAGAGAAACAAAAGGAGGCTTAAGCATGCAAACGCCCTTTTTGTTCGGACCCACTTTAAGCATTCATGTTGTCCCCGAGGTCTTTTGCCGTCGCCTTCGTCCCCTGCCCCAGTTGAACTTGAAGGGTGGCAATCTCCCTTAATGCTGCGCTAAGTTCGAGGCGGCTGGGCCCACCCAGGCAAAGGCGAATGCCGCTTTGATCATTTCCGGCTGACAGAGAGACCGCGGGATCGGTGACCATTATCCCGCGTTCGCGGGCTGCGCTGGCGAGTGCGACTGCCGCAGAGTGGCGCATCGACAGAAACATGTGGAACCCGCTGCCGATCCACGCATCGCTTATTGAGGAGAAGATTGAAGCTGCTACCTTGTTGCGAACAGCCGCTTCCGCGCTTGTGGTTCTCGAGATATGTGATGCCACCCCATCCGCTATCCATTTGTGTACGATAAGCCTGGATATTGGAGAGTCAGTTGCACCTTGGGCGCGGAGCACGCGCACTAAGTTGTCCAGGTGATGAGACGGAGCAATCAGAACACCAAGGCGCAGCCCCGGTGTGAACAGCGTCGCGAAGCTGTTTATGTAGTAGGTTCGTTCAGGCGCTAGATCGAGAAAGCAAATGCGATCATGCGCAGCGAAGGATGCGTACACGTCGTCTTCGATTATCAATATGTCTCGGCGCTGGCAAATGACGGCAATGTCCTTGATCCGTGACCGCGACATCGTCCTGCCGGTTGGATTCTGCGCGGTTGGGTTAGTGAACAGCACGAGGCGCTTCTTCCTCGAAGCGACCTCGCATGCGATCCGCTCGAGGGCTTCTGGGAGAAGGCCTTCTGGATCAGTGTCAATTCCGACCAGCTCAATGCCGAGCAAATGTGAAATCCTCACGAGCCCGGGAAATGGCAACTCGTCAGTTGCTAAGCAAATGTCCGGAGCGACAAGTGCGGTCAGCACCGTCGAAAGAGCATGTTGACCGCCATTGCAAAAGATCATGCGTTCGGCGTCGGCCGAGGCGCAATAGTGCTGAAGCCATCCCGCAACCGCCATACGTTGATCGAGGGTTCCCTTTGGGAAGGTGCACGCTCCGTAGGTGTCAGCGTCAATGGTTGTGGCAAGCGAGGCCAACGTCCCGCTCAGCAGTTTCTCCGAGATGACGTTCGGAGGCACATTTAAGCTCAGATCGACCATTTTTCTGGTGGTCAGGATTTTGTTCGTCACGAACATTCCGCGTCCGTGGAACGATGAGGCAAGGCCTTGGCGCGCCAAGAGCCCGTAGGCCTTTGTCACGGTGCCCAGCCCCACTCCCAGTCGGTAGCTCAGGTCCCTCTGCGCCGGCAGGCGGGATCCGGGAGCGATTTTGCCATTGACCAGATCCTCCGCGATTGCGGCCGCCAGGCGCTGGTACACGGGCTCATCGCCGGGTGCGATCCAAGGCTCCCAAGGTGATTTCATCAGCATGCAGATACCCAAAAAAGTGTCACGCGACACAATAAGTGTGGCCTTACAGTGCCTTCCAGTGTAGCTTCCGCAGTTGGTTTACAAGTATAGGAGAGTATCATTGAGCTTATACACCGATAAATCAGACAGTCGTTTGTTGCAGATGGCAGAAAACGACTCAATTTCAGACGACACTACTAAGACATTGGTGTAAAGTGCAACCTATTTTCGGCTATTAGTCCACGCACGACTTTCTTCACGACGCGGATGCCGGAATTCGCTGAGGTTATACTAAATGGCTCAATGTCCCGAAGTGGTGATGGTGGAGTGAAATCAGGGGTGGGATCGGTATTCGACTCGTTCGATATGTCTCGGGTGCCAGCCCGATGGAGAGAAGGTTCATGCCAACAGGCGCAAGTGAAATACGCATGCGAAATGGCGCCCATGGAACAGGCGCGCTCCGTCTCTGCCGTCCACCTGCCCGCCAGAGAGGGCATTACACGAACCGCAAGTGTCGCGCCCAAGTGGGCTCGTTGCTTACGCTATTGAGGGATTGCCGCTGCTCAGCAATGGGCCGGCCGGCTTCGGTATGCTGCGGATTAGGCTACCCCTGCCATCAAAGGATCGACCACAAGGAGATTGTGACAACGCGGGATGAATTTCGAACCCGATCCATGGGAGATCTGCAGGCCATTATACGGAGATTGAGAGCACTACAACGGGCCCGGAAATCTAATCTCAGCCCTAAGCTAGACAAATAGGCGAATGCGAAAATTACCCTTCGATACAGTACTGATCGCCAATAGAGGCGAGATAGCCGTACGCATCATCAAGACCCTGCGCGAGCTGGGACTGCGCTCCGCAATTGTCTACCACGATCTCGATGCGGGAGCGCCGGCCGTCTCAATGGCCGATATGGCGATTGCCGTAAGCGGTCGCACGCCGGTCGCGGCCTATCTTGATACCGCACAAATCATCGCTGCCGCCCGCGAGGCGAACGTCGGGGCGATTCACCCGGGCTATGGATTCCTTGCAGAGAATGCGGAGTTCGCGCGGGCGGTGGTCGAGTCTGGGTTCGCCTTCGTCGGGCCCACTCCTGAGAGCATCCAATTGATGGGTGACAAAATCCGGGCCCGCAACTTCGTTGAGCGGAACGGATTTCCGGTCGTGCCTTCAGCGATCGAAGAAGATGACCCTGCCTCGTTCATTTTGAGGGCGCGATCCATTGGAGCGCCCCTGCTGGTAAAAGCATCAGCCGGCGGCGGCGGCAAGGGCATGCGGATCGTCCGCGACCTCGACAGTTTGGAAGACGCCATTGCGCAGGCACGCAGTGAGGCGCAGCGCTACTTCGGGGATGGCCGGCTCTACATCGAAAGATATATCGAAAAGCCACGGCATATCGAAGTGCAGGTGCTCGGCGACTCCTTCGGAAACGTCGTTCATTTGTTCGAGCGGGAATGCTCGGTCCAGCGCAGATTTCAAAAGGTCATAGAGGAGGCGCCCGCGTCGACGCTTTCCCCGGGGTTGCGCGAGAGAATCTGCGAAACTGCCGTGGGCATCGCTCGCGCCGCTAACTATCGAAATGCTGGCACTGTGGAATTCATCGTTCACGGAGGAGAGTTCTATTTCCTCGAGATGAATACACGCCTGCAGGTGGAGCATCCCGTCACCGAAATGATCACTGGCATCGATATTGTTGCCGAACAGCTCTATGTCGCCGGAGGCTACGAGCTTACATTTTCGCAGCCAGATATCGTGTCGACAGGACACGCAATCGAAGCGAGGGTGTGTGCTGAAGCTCCTGAACGCGGCTTTTCGCCCACGACGGGGAAGGTACTGGTGCTCGACTATCCCAGCGGTCCAGGCTTACGGATCGACGGTGGCGTCTCGCAAGGTCAGCAGATAACGACATCCTTCGATTCACTGCTGGCAAAGGTGATCGTACATTCACCGACGCGTAATAAGGCTGCGCTGACGGCCGAACGCGCGATGCGGGAGCTGGTGCTCCTCGGCTGCGAAACAAACGCGAGCCTTCTCGCGCGCGTCCTTGCCGATGAGCAATTTCTAAGGGGACAGGTTCATACTGGATATCTCGACGAAAATCCGCAGCTGACCGCTGGCGGCTCCGCGTCCAACTTGTCGACGTTCCTGGCAGCCGCCGCTCTCCTGACGAGACCGGTCCGAGATTCGGCAGATGCCGTACCTGAGCTTCACGCCTCCCTCGGCGGCTGGAGAAACGCGTGAACCACGTTTTCGAGCTTGAAGGTGTAGATTATCAATTGTGGCTTTCACGCTGGCAGCAGGGATATCGCCTCCATTTCGGCGATGAAGTACTTGCATCACTCGACCTCTCCCTTCACGGCGACGGCTGCGGCCTTCTTACCATAGCCGGCGCGAGCGAGCCGGTCAGGTTCGCCATCGATGGTGACACAATTCATCTGCATATTCGCGGCACAACGCGCATTCTGCGCTACCGAGACCCATTGTCCGCCCATGGCCTCGTGAACAAGGATGCGGGTCATCTCGTGGCGCGCGCGCCGATGCCAGGCGTCGTCGTTAAAACGTGCGTTTTGCCCGGCGACCAGATTTCCGCAGGTAGCGAGCTGATGGTGATCGAGAGCATGAAGCTGGAAAGCGTCATACGCTCCCCACAGGACGGGGTGGTCGACCGAATTCACTTCAACGAAGGCGAGAGCTTTGAGCATGGCGCGGCACTAATTACGATCACAGAGGAAGGGCATTGAGATGCAGCGCCTCGCTTCTTTCATTGACGTGAACTCGCAAGAATTTCGCCTCAACGAGCTCCACAACAGAAAGCTTGCGGCCGAATTAAAGGAGCGCCAGCGTGCGGTCCGTTTAGAGCGTCCCGAGCGCGATCGCGAGCGCCTGCGGCGACAAAACAAGCTTTTTGTTCGTGATCGGGTCGAGGCTCTGCTCGATCCAGAAACTCCTTTCCTCGAACTTTCGACACTGGCTGCGAACGAGGCTTACGACGGAGAGGTGCCATGCGCAGCGCAAGTCGTCGGCATCGGCATCGTCGCGGGACGCGAGGTGATTGTTCACGCTGATGACCCGAGCGTGAAGGCCGGAGCATGGTATCCGTTGTCGGTCAAGAAAATCGTCCGGTCGTTGGATATAGCAATCGAAAATCGTCTGCCCGTCGTTCATCTTTGCGATTGCGGCGGTGGATTTCTGCCTCTGCAGGCGGAGTTCTTCGCGGATCGCCACCACGCAGGCAGAATTTTCCGCAACCAATCCATTCTCTCGAAGATGGGCGTGCCGCAAATCGCCGTTGTGATGGGCCATTGCGTTGCGGGAGGGGCTTACGTTCCTGCGCTCAGCGAGTACAACGTTATCGTCCAGGGAAGCGGAGCGATATTTCTGGGCGGTCCATCGGTCGTGCAAGTTGCGACTGGCCAGCACGTGTCTGTCGACGAGCTCGGCGGTGCTGACATGCAAACCAGTATATCGGGAACGGCAGACTATCTCGCGGACTCGGAGATGCACGCGATCGCGATTGCCCGCGACATAGTTGCCCGTTTCAAACGTCCCGAGAAGGCCTCGATCGATCGAGTCGCTCCGGAGCCGCCCGCCTATGATGCGTCGGAACTATACGGCATCATTCCAAGAGACCCTCGAGTGCACTTCGATATGCGGGAGATTCTCGCGCGCCTGGTCGATGGCAGCAGGTTCCATGAATACCAGCCGCGCTACGGCCGATCTCTGGTGTGCGGATTCGCGCGCCTTCATGGATACCAAATCGGTGTTCTGGCGAACAATGGCGTGCTGTTCGACGACAGTGCGCTGAAGGGCGCTCATTTCATCCAGTTATGCGATATGAACCGGACGCCCCTCTTATTCCTGCAGAACATCACGGGGTTCATGGTCGGCAGCGAATACGAGCGGCGTGGCATTACCAAAAACGGCGCCAAGCTACTCATGGCCGTGTCTGGAGCAGCGGTGCCCAAATTCACCGTCATCTGTAACCATTCTCACGGTGCGGGAACGTTCGCTATGGCAGGGCGCGCGTTCGATCCGCGTTTTCTGTTCACATGGCCGCAGGCTCAGATTTCAGCCATGGGTGCCGATCAAGCGACGCGAGTGCTGACAGATGTCAAGGCAAAGCAACTGGCGGTCGATGATAGGCGCTTTTCGGCGGAGGATTACGAAGCCACCAGACAGTCGATTTTGGAAGAATATAGGGAGCGATCGAGCGCATACTACGCAACGTCTGAAATCTGGGACGACGGGATTCTTGATCCTGTCGACACCAGAACCGCGCTCGCAATCGCCGTGAGTGCTTCGCTCAATGCCCCCATCGAGACGCCACATTATGGGGTCTTTAGAATGTAGTGGTTACAATTGGTGAGCGTAGGCTGCGCCGATGGTACCAACAGGATGGGATCAAGCGCGATTATGCAACGAGAATGAAACTCGGCGGAACCAGCACGTCAAAAAAACACCGGAAATCTATCGGGAAGCATACGGCAACACGCATTTCGAGAATAGCAAAATCACTCGCGAGATGGTGAACCGTATCGCTGACGAAATGCCCCTCTCCGCTGGCATAGTTCCACGGCGTCAGCCGAAATGAGCGAGGAAGAAAGTCGTCATAGTGTGGCGAGTGACGCCTAAGACGATCCGCAGGCGACCGATCTCATCGAGGACTACGAGGCGCGGATCGCGGCGCTAGAGCGCCTCGTCGGCAAGCAGGCGCTGGAACTGGAGTTCCTCAAGGGGCGCTGAAAAACGTACCGCGGCCGGAAAACGAGACTACATCCGTGACCGGCCCTGCCGCATCTTATGTCTCCTTGCCGACCGCTTCTACGTCGCCATCATCCTGGATGCCTGGTCGCCGGTTGATCGTCGTACGCCATCGATCGATCGACGCACGGCTGACAGTGGCAGCTTTGAAGACCGGCCATTAAGAGCGCATTCGAGTAGTTACAAATCCGCGTTTAGGATGCAACCACGATTTATCAATCGCTCTAAAATATATCCCAAGATATATTCTATGTTTATACTTGATCTTTTGCTTATATCATTGGATTTTAGATTTGTAAGGGAGCGTGATAATGAACAAGGCAATATCATTTCCCACGGACGCCGAGGCATTCTCGGTGGGACATCAGCGGCAACCATTCGCGAACTCATTCTTTCCAATGACGCGCTTTGGCCGTGAGCGCCGAGCGTACGGACCTCAAAGGCCATGGATTCCAAGGGCATCGATCTCGTCGGCGATCGGTTATCGCGATGACAAGTGGTCGGCAGCAATATTCAGTGACGGCGACAACGGTTTCGACGAAGTTCGGTCGAGCACACGGGCGGCCGACCTTCTTCCCAAGGGTTCCACCGTTGTTAAGGTTGACGTGCTGTCCCACTTTACCTGAGTAGCGTGACTGTTCCAGCTCCTGACGACCGGATCGGATTGGGCACGACCATGATTTATACGGAAGAGCCCCTTAGTACATCTCGTCATAGCGCGTAGTCTCAAGTTTGGCCGCCGCCCCGTTTCGACGATGTCAACGGTACTGAATTGACAGCAGGGGGACTTGAAATCCGCAGAACGCATTTCCGTCGCCATCCCAATGCTGCCGCCGCTGAATGAGGAAGGAATGCCGATGCTTCGACTATTAGTAGATGTGCCGAATGCCATTACGGGACTTGGCCTTGTTCTCGCGTCTTCTAGCCTCTTCCTCACATTGTGGGGGAAGCTGGAGCTTGGAACTGCACTGATACTGTGGACCTGGATCGCAGATCATCTCGACGGCATACAAGCCCGGCGGCTGGCACATGTTCGTTCACGTGAGATGGCGGATTTTGGCAAGAGCTTTGACGGGTTCGTGGACATTATCCACGGCGTCATCTTTCCGGCAGTATTTCTTTCAACCGTAGGAGCAGGTCGCGCAAGCAGCTTTGTCGGCGTCTTCCTGCTCCTGGTGCTTGGCACGTATCGGCTTAGTTACTTTGCAGCCGTGGGACTCGTTGGCGGTAAATTTCGCGGCCTGCCGGTCTCATACAATGTACCTGCCGTCGCGGCGCTTTTGATTTGCCGCCCGTACGTCCCGGACCTCTATTTCCCGCCGATGGCCAACGCGGTTTTCGCGCTCATAGCTTTGCTTCACATCTCGCCGCTCACAGTTCCGCCGATCCGCGAACGGGCATTTCCTTACGTTAGCCTGCTAGCGGGCCTCGCTTCCTTCTGGTTCTTGGTGCGCGCCATGAACATAGGTTGAGGACTGTTTGGGATGACGGCGATCATAGGCAGGTACGAGCGCGGCGACTTCTCCATGGCCGGCGAATTAGACGGTGAACGTCATTACGACGCTAACAGTCTGCCAAATGACCTTTCGCTGTTCCGCCGTGGTGGTGTTAGTCTGTTGTTCGATGAAGTGGCTTATATTGCTGCGAAAACGCGTCAGCGCAGCGCATTTGATCCTGTTCGTTTCGTGGAGGATTATCGTTCACGCGGAGAAGATGCATTCGACGACCTTGATGGTCAATTTGCCATAGCCCTGCACGATGCCGCGAATGGCAAATTGTACCTCGCGCGGGACGCCTTTGGCACCCGTCCGCTATTCATCGCACAGCTTCCATATGGCTTTGCATTTTCAACGACCTACGGACCACTGTCCAAGCTTCCGGAACTTCACCCCGCCTTTAATGTCGCCGCCGTCCGCTCATTTATTGAGAGCGGATGGGTACCGGCTGGATTTACCTTCCATCGCGATATACGGACTGCGCGAGCCGGCTTTCTCGAAATATTCGACCGTCACTCGCACTGGATTCGTCGCCTGCCGCCTCGGCCAAATGAATATACTCCGCCCACAGATGCACTCTCCTCCGAAGAATTGCTGTCGCTTCTTCGTCGGACGGTGGCGGAATCACTTGAACGTTCGCACGGCGAGATTGGCGTTTCGCTCAGCGGCGGTATCGACTCCGCCGCGATCGCGGCGCTGCTGAAGAAAGCCGATCCGCGCCGCATCTTACGAAGCTTCACTGTTGGTTACGGCGAGGAGGACCCAGAGATCCAAGGTGGTCGAGCGACGGCTTCCCATCTTGGCTTGGAACATCACGAAATTATCATCGGCGCGCAAGACTTGGCTTCCCTCATGCAGGAAACCGTACAAGCCCTTGGCAATCCAGGCGGCTATGATGAGTTTGCCTGTCTTTTCGCTTTGTGGCGGGACGCGTCAAGGTCTGTGCAAACGCTTTTTTCAGGCAATCTCAGCGACACGCTTTTTGGCGGCATGCCCTATCACAGGGATCTTTGGCTAAGAATGCACGATGTCGATTCGCGCAAGGACCGGTCAGGATCGGCAGATGTCAGGCAAGCTGATCAGAAGGCTCCCAGAGACCTCCTTTTCGAAGATCTTCGCCAATCGCTCACCGACTGGGATGAACGTATCGGTGCACAGACCTTGCTCGCCTCCCGCGCGAACGTCGAGCTGATCATGCCGCTCTCGAGACGATCCTTGCTCGATTTGTCCCTGCGCCTCCCCGCTCGACAAAAGGTGACGGAGTGTCATGTCAAGTCTTTCTTCCGGGAAAGCATCGGCAATCTGTTTCCCCCTGAGATTGTCGAGCGCCCGAAGGGGATTCAACAACTGCGCTATGATGCCGATATGCGCGACGCCTTATTGGAGCTCTCGCGAATGTACCTGACGAAGGACCGCGTTGAACGACACGCAATCGTTTCACCTGCCGATGTGCAGGCCTGTGTATCCGCAAGCAAAGACCACTTCACGAGGGCGCAGTTCCAAACCCTTTGGAACATGCTCATATTCGAAATTTGGACCGACGCCTTTGCGAATGCACCGCCGCAGACAGCGCGTATCCGAGGAACGCATCGGAGATGATCCGGCTCAGATTTTCGGACATTTTGCACAGATCAGAAATGAAAAGGTCAATCGTGGTGTCACTTCGGCATCGCCAACGCGGAAACCGCCCTTCATCTTCTATGCGCTCGCCGATTTCGGTTTCCTCCGGGCACATGTTTGTGACAGCTATTTCATCCCGTTACGCCCGCATTCGCTAGGGCTTTGTAAATGAGCCGCTCAAGCATTCGGTAATCGTCCTGATCGTTGTACGCGTGACTTGATATCCGCACCCACAAGGCTTTCCCGTGCTGGAAAACTGGAGCGTCCGTCCCGAGACCAAGCAACCGAGAGCGCAAGTCGGCTGCCGTGAGTTGGTTTGACGACAGGGGAAGCCGAATCGTCGCCATTGCGCAAGCATGTTCTTTGTTTACACCGACTTCAGTGTCGAAAGACTGGGCCATCAAGGTCGCTGCCTGCCATGCGAGCGCCTTGTTCCGGTCTCGAAGGCGCTTGCCTCCCAGTTCAAGGTGAAAATCAATGGCAGCGGGAACACACAAAAATGGTGTAGGGTCTCGCGTGCCAGTCCAAGCAAATTCTGCAAGATATCCCCCAGGATACCCGTGAGATATCGTCGTAGGGTGCGTTACCGCCTGCTTCGAAGGATGCGTCCACAGAAAGGCGGATCCCTTGGGAGCCATCAGCCATTTGTGACAATTGCCGACATACCAGTCGGCCCCAAGCGACTCCAGGTCCAGATCAATGTGAGCCGGAGCATGTGCGCCGTCGACTAGAACGGGTATGCCGCGATCCCTGCAACTACGCATGATCTTCGCAATGGGCAAGTCCAAAGCTGTCGGCGAGGTAATATGATCGACAATCAGTAGACGTGTGCCCACTGGCAAGCACGCAATGATGCTTTCCCCGATGTTGACACCCGCCTCTAGCGGAAACGGGGTCTCGACCAATTGGACAGACGCACCTGACCGTGACGCATGAAAGTCAAGCGCCTTGCGCACCGCGCCATATGCATATTGCGTGGTCGCTATTACATCGGTCGGCTGCAGCGACAGAGAGTTGAGCACAGCGTTGATCCCTGTCGTCGCGTTGTCGATGAACACCAGATTCGCGTCATCGCCCCCGACAAAGGCTGCAAGACGCGTGCGACTTTTTTCAAGTGCATCTGGTAGAATGCATTGCATGAAATAGGTCGGTTGCTTCTCAAGGAGCCCACGCCACCGATCCTGCTCCGCAAGCACGGCATTCGGTACCGCTCCATAGGCGCCATGATTTACCGTGAGAAATCCTTCGGCCAGCGGCCACATCTTTCGAACGTGGGCCCCATAGTTGTCGATCTCCGTGTCAGCCATTTTTCGCTCAGCAATTCCCGCGCGTCGGAAACGCGGCTGTATTTTGAGAAGGCAGCCTTCATCTCGCGCTCTGGCGACTCAAATTTTGCGGTAGACTGAAACGTAGCGCCACGACGAACCGTCGAAGGGCTCGCGACGCCAGCCACCGAAGCGTTCCACCAAAGAAAATCCAGCGATGCGACACAGCAAATCCAGTTCCGCCGGGTAAACGTAGCGCAGGCGTGTCGGCAGCGTTTTCATCTTTCCTTCGGCGAGCCAGATATCCTGCGAGGTCGTGATCTGCTCGTTGCGCTCATGCCGCGTGAAGCGAACGACTATGTTGCCGTCATCGACGTGCATGACGGTCGTCTTCTGGTTGCCATATATTCCGGAACCGGAGAAATCGTTCGTCTGAGGATAATTGAGGTGAACGATGAATAGGCCGCCGCTTCGTAGGGCACGGGAAACTGCGGCGAGACATGTCAACTGATCTTCCTGTGACAGCATGAAGGAGAAAGACTGGTTGATGCAGTAGACGAGATCTGGCTCCACGGGCAATGTAAAGTCCCGCATATCGGCGACCGCGGCGTCAACACGGTCCGTCTTTTCTTTTAGGGAGGCGATCATCCGCGTGGAGTTATCAATCCCGAATACCTTCACCCCTCGCGCCGACAAGGGTATGGCAATATGCCCATTGCCAACGCCAAGCTCACAGGCAATGCCGCCAGGGGCATAGCTCCTAATAAATTCAACGACGAACGGGAGTTCGGCGGCTTTGTTCAGCAAAATCGCAAATTCGTCGTAAACGCTACTCCAGACATTGCCATAGTCACTGTTCGACGGATCCGTACCACGTTGGATTGCCATCTGATTTCTCCCTTTGTAGAAGATTGCGCTTTGAGAAACTTAAAGCTCTTGAACGCCGATGGTTTCGCTCAAGAAGCTTTGTCCGGAACTGGACGGACAGCCTCGCAGCTCATCCTTTGAACCTCCCAAAATATTGGCAAGTTTGTCAGTCGCAAGCAGGCTAAAAGCTTAGGAGGTGTTTCGACTGCAACGAGACACGTGATGAACCTGTACCGCGAACTATTCTGTTTGCAACGACGAAAAGCAGCGCGGAAGTCTGTAGGGTAGGATTCACGTCGACCGTCCCTCAGTGATGGAGTAACCCATCGCTCCGCTCCCCTGCACTAAAGTGGATGTTCGGTGGACGTGAAAAGCCGAGATTTTCGCGAAGGGTTTTTCCACAGTACTGCGTTCTGAAGAGGTCCCTGCGTCGTAGCTCAGGGATGACAAGATGGACAAAATCTTCGAGCCCAGAGGGGAACATTGCCGGCATTACGACAAATCCATCGGCCGCCTTTTGCTCGAAATACTCCTGCATCTGATCCACGACTCGGGCAGGTGATCCCACTGCAACGAGGTGACCGCGACCGACGCTGAGAAGTGCTGCAAGTTGCCTTATCGTGTAGTTTCTCGCCCTCGCCGTGTCCATTAGCAACTTCTGCCGACTCTTCATGTTGTTGGTTTCTATCAGGTCATCGGGGATACGCTCATCCAATCCGTGTTTGTCCAGATCGATCACATATCCGAGCAGTCTTCGTGCAAGCTCAAGTGCGAGATCTTCGTGAATAAGACTTTGAAGCTGCGCGAGTTTAGCCTCTGCTGCTTCATCCGTTTTTGCGACGATCGGCACGATACCGGGGAGGATGGCCAAAGCGTCGCGCGATCGGCCGAACTCAACCGCTTGACCCTTCACGAGATCGTAGAAGCGCTTGGCATCTTCGATAGTCTGCTGAGCAGTGAACACCAGTTCACCATGTCGTGCGGCGAGCCGCGCGCCAGGCTGGGAACTGCCCGCTTGTGCGAGCACAGGATATCCCTGTGGACAGCGAGAGATATTCAAAGGCCCGCGTACCTTAAAGTACTCACCCCTGTGGTCCAAAACGTTAATCCTTGCCGGATCCAAATACAGACCACGGTCGCGATTACGAATGAAGGCGTCGTCAGCAAAGCTATCCCATAGCCCCTTAGCAGTGGACACAAATTCCTCAGCCCGTGCATAACGCTCTTCATGCAGCGGCAGTTCTTGCAGGTTGAAATTCTCTGCCTCGAACGGGTTTGTCGATGTCACGATGTTCCAACCCGCGCGACCCCCGCTCAGGTGGTCAATTGACGCGAATTTCCTCGCAATGTGATAGGGCTCATTGAAGGTCGTCGAGGCGGTCGCAACCAGTCCGATACGATCTGTCGTCACAGAGAGCGCTGCCATCAATGTCAGGGGTTCGAAGCCATCGACCCTTGCTGAGCGAGACATTGAGGCCAAGGTCGATTCACGCACCCCGGCACTATCTGCAACGAACACGAAATGGATAGCGGCAGCCTCGGCCATCGCCGCATAGGATCTGTAGCGATCCAAAGTGAAGCCGGCGTCGGAATGGGAAGTTGGGTGCCTCCATCCGCCTTCATGGTGCCCCCCTTGGCGCATAAAGAGACCAAGAATCATCTTTTGCCTCTCTGCCACGATTGACCTCCTTCGCAAATACATCAAGACGATGGTCGAGATATTTCTTGCTTAGCATATTTCTTTCGGCGATTAATTGTCTCGCCATAAACTATATGGTCATGCTGTTTTCGACATCAAGACGTTTGTTTATTATATTTCTAAATATATTCCGGAACACATTTCAGTCTGCGCGAAGCTATACAGCCGACCTGATTCCTTTACTAAATTAAACGTCATGGATTGATACGTAGCTATCCTTCTTGGGCGGCGACGAACTCCGCGAGCGACGCTGTCTGGTGATGCCAGGACATTGATGATTTTCAGCTTGGAAATCGGCCAGCACGGTGCGTGATCCGTTGGCCACGACGACATCTCCCTTCGCCAGCCATTCATCAACGATGATCGGCAATCCGTAGGAGAGCCCATGCGCCTGCCAATGCAGAGAAAGAAGGCCTTCCGTGACTAGCCGCTGGAATATTTCCGCTGTTGCAAATCCGCTGTTCTCGCCACCTCCGGCTGGCCGGGTGATGATCCGCTGCACGAACCTGAAGCGTTCGTCGCCGGCGAGTTTTTCTTTTGCGAGATTCAACAGTGTCTCCTTGCCGGCGCCACTGGGGCCGACCACAAGGACCAATGTTCCTTCCCGACAAGAGCTATCGGTCATTCAGCATCGGCCTCCAATTGCATCTGAGCGAAACTCGAACCGGTAGGTAGCGATGAGATCGGCGTCGGGCCTTTCTTGTTCGAACAGAGTGATGGCATCGACGCGGAAGTCTTCATCGAGTAACGGTTCGAAACGGGCCTTCAGATGCTTCTCGACGGTCTCCCGCTTTTCCTGCTGAGATAGAGCGTCGTTTCGAGCGGCGCGAGCGCGAAGAACCGGCCCAGCTTTGTGACCTGCAAGGCGATCGGACAGGGCGGCCGACTTTGGACGTAACTTTGGATGGCGCTCCTCAATTCCTCGCAGCTTGTCCGCGGCGCCAGGCGGAACGGCGCCTTCAATGTCGCATGGAACCCATAGCGCCGCGGTTCGGCCCTCAGAGGAACATCGGCATTTGGTCGATCCACACGAGTGGCCCGTCTGGTTCGAAGGGATCCCGCCCCAACCAAAATGCCGCCGCCCGACTCAAGGGATGCGCCGGAGCCGGGGCATAGTAGAGCGCGTATCGCCGCTCACTGCTTTGCCTAGTCATTCCACGAGAACTCCGAGGGGCGCTTGGTTGGCGACTTTGGACGGAGACACGGCAGTTGGTTCGACGGCCCTTCCAACATTGAACAAACGGTCGGCGACGGCGCTGCGCGCCTCTTCGTCGTGGAAAATGCCGACGACGGCTGCGCCGCGTGCCTTGGCTTCGCGGATCAGTTCAACCACGCTCTGGCGGTTGGCTGCATCGAGGGCTGCAGTCGGTTCATCGAGAAGCAGGATCGGATAGTCGACGATGAAGCCGCGGGCGAGGTTGACACGCTGCTGTTCGCCGCCGGAGAAGGTGGCGGGCGCCAGCGACCAGAGGCGCTCTGGGATGCGCAGCCGTGTGAGCAGTTTTTTGGCGCGCGCCTTCGCTCTGTCAGTGGGCATTCCATTGGCGATCGCTGGTTCGGCAACAACGTCAAGAGCAGTGACGCGCGGTATGACACGAAGGAACTGGCTGACATAGCCGATCGTGGTACGGCGGATCTCAACGACCTCCCAGGGCTCGGCCGCCAGCAGATCGACTGTTTCGCCAAGGTGCTCGAGGAGGATCCGCCCGGCATCTGGCTTGTAGTTGGCGTAGAGCGAGCGCAGCAGCGTCGATTTGCCGGCGCCGGACGGCCCGTGCAGGCAAACGCATTCGCCAGCCCTTACCGTCAGTTCGATGTCGTCGAAGACGGGCAGGACGATGCCGCCCTGCGTATGGAGCGTGAAGGTCTTGGTGAGGCCTTTGGCATGAAGAGTCGGCTGATTGGATACGGGTTTCATTGCTTGTCCTCTTGAGCGAGAAGGAGACGCGAATTTCGATTTAGGTCAGAAGACTTGCCGGCCGTTGTTCCAATCTCTTCGAACGATAGGAATGTCCGTAATCTCCATCACCTAGCAGCGGTCGGCCCCTGCCCGATTCCAGTTCCAGGTGATACCAGGGCGGGACAGCGCGTGCTTTTCAAGATTGCCGGCATGAAGATAGACAAGTCCGGGCGTCAAATATCTGCCTTCCAGGTCAATCGCTGAGACGCTTTTTCCCGGACTGATGCCGTCGATGCTGACGTCCATGACGTGTATCGTGTCGTCATAGGTTTCACCGGGTAGAACGAGTCTTGCGCCGGTCAATGTCAACTCATTCATGGTGTGTTTCTGCGCTTCACCGTTAGAAGCGATCTTGCTGTCGACCAACATCAGAGCACCGAAGAGACGAGAAGTTGCGTGTAGGGATGGTGGGGATCGTCGAGAACCTGGTCTGTAAGCCCAGTCTCCACGATGTTTCCCCGCCGCATTACGATGATGCGGTGCGCCAACAGACGGGCGACGGAGAGGTCATGGGTGACCAACACCACTGCGACACCGATGTTCATAACGAGACCTCGCAGGAGGTCCAACAGGCGCGCCTGTACAGAAACGTCGAGACCACCCGTCGGCTCGTCCATGAAGACGAGCCGCGGCTTGGTCACCAGAATCCGCGCGATCTGCAGGCGTTGCTGCATTCCGCCGGAAAAGGTTTTGGGACGATGATCTGTCCTTGACAGATCGATTTCGACCTTGGTCAGCCACTCCTGCGCTTCTTTGCGTATGTGGCCATAGTGCCTTGCACCGATCCCCATCGGCCGCTCGCCGATGTTGCCGCCGGCGCTGACCTCCATTCTGAGACCGTCTCGAGGGCTTTGATGGACAAGTCCCCAGTCCGTCCGCATCAACTTCCGTCGTTCTGGCTCCGCCAGGGTCAGAACATCCGTGGGTCCCTTCTGATCCATGTCGTAAACGACCGAGCCGGTATCCGGCACCATCCGTCCGGACAGGCAGTTGAGCAACGTTGACTTCCCTGATCCCGATTCCCCAACAATGGCGATGATTTCGCCGGAAAATAGATCGAAGGAAATATTCTCGCAACCCAATGTCTTGCCATAGGATTTGGAAAGACGGCGGATGGACAACAGCGGTCGACGCCTAGCTCCTTGCATCCGTATTTCCTGTCTCATGGTTGCTGCCTACTCAAACAGCGATTTAGCAGCGAACGTGTCTTCGAGACCGAGCAGTCGGCCGAGAGTTGGTGCGAAGCGCTCCGCTTCGGCCGAGTTCAGGCCCACTTTCGGAACCGTATTTCCGGCAAAGATGCAGATGCGATCGTCGAGCGGCGAGCCAGGCCGGAAACCATGGGTCGAACGAAACTTTGGTTTGCCAGTGAGCTGATCCGCAGACGCGCCCTGCGGTGCTTCTTCGAAGTCATGGCCGGGAGGTGCGATGAAGGTGCAGATCTGATCCCGAACCGCATTGGGCACGTGGTCGGAGTTCCAGGGCTCGGCTCCGAATTCCGCAAGTCGTGCCGTGACGGCGGCTCGGTCGGCTTCGTTGGACACCACGATATGAAGTACAGCTCCTTCTGATGCCAATGTGTGCGCCGGAAAGACGCGATTGGCATAGATTGCCGTATGGATAGGGCCATGGCCGTGGTCGCTCGTGATGGCGATCACGTAGTCGGACAGGCGTCCTGCTTGGGAAAGTCTCGAGATGACCTGACCAACCAGAAGATCGGCGAAGGTCATGGAAGCATGTGCCTCTCGACTTTCATAACCGAAGTCATGTTGGTACGTGTCCGTCATGTTGACTTCAGTCAGGATGAGATCGGGAGGGCTGTCGGAGCAGGCCAATGCCGTCGCGGCCGAAACCATTAACTGATCACCCACAAAGAAGGTCGTAGCCCGGAACGCTGCACCCGTCGTAACAGCACCAGGTTCTTCCACGGCCAGCGGAAGACCTTCCAGCCTGCTTTTGGGATCCTTCACATTCAATAGGTAGGTGCTCAGGTCGGACTTCTTCAAGAATCCGGAACCCCTCAGCCAGCAGGGTGGAACGTATACAGAAGTGTGCTCGGGTCGGATGAGAGCGTGACCGACACATGCCACGTCGAGACCTGCCTCGGATGCACGCTGCGCGATTGTTCGGGTCATTACGTCCTGAGCCTGTGGCGGTTCGAACCGGCCGTCCACCAGAATTCGGTTGCCGAAAATGCCATGCGCCTCTGTGCAGTCACCGGTGACGATGGATGCTCGACCTGGCATCGACATCGCGGGCATAGGGGAGCTCAGGCGCTCCACCAGAAAACCTCTATCGGCCAGTGCCGACAGGTTTGGCAAGCTCTTGCGGTTACTTGCAAAGTAATCTGAGCTGATGCCATCGATCATGATCATAAAGACTTTTTTGCGCTGCATGTTCTTCTCCACTCCAACAATCGGCCGCGGTGAATTGGTTCGTCGTGCCGGGTTCAACTTTGCTAGGATCGTTCCGGGAGGTCAGTAAACCTGGCGTCCCTGGCACCAGACTCCGCGAACAATCGGTTTGCCGTCGGCGATAGCCACTCGGATCAGATCGCCCCGACGGCCAGCCTCGATTGCACCGCGATCATGCAGCCCAAGTGCGGTAGCGGGGTTCGTCGAGATGATGCGAACGGCAGCCGGGAGATCGAGTCCAATGGTGTCGACGAGCTGGAACGCTGCGGACAACAAGCTGCCCGGGACGTAATCCGAAGCGAGAATGTCCAGTAGGCCCTCGCGAGCAAGCTCTACTGCAGAGACATTCCCGGAGTGCGATCCGCCTCGAACGACGTTCGGACCGCCCATCAGGATCGACATGCCAGCCGCCCTTGCGGCTTGCGCGGCTCGTAAGGTCGTCGGGAACTCTGAGATCGAGACTCCGAGGGTTTTTGCCTCAGCGACATGCTCGACCGTTTCGTCGTCATGGCTTGCTGTGACGAGCTGGCGACGCAGTGCGTGTTCTGCGATGAACCTTCGGTGCCGTGGCCCAAGCTCTTCCGAGGCGGCGCGCCATTCGTCGATCTGCCGATCGAGATTTTCGGCGGTAAGGCCATAGTCGGCGAATTGCTCTCGACGGAACTTTACCAGATCCGCCGCCTGACGATGACCTGGCGCGTGATCCATGATCGAGATGAGCTTGACAAGCGGACTGTCGATCGAACCAGAGAAGTACTGCAGAACATCCCGGTCGGTCGTTTCGCAGCGCAGGTGCAGAAAGTGGTCTGCGCGAAGCAGGCCGTTGTTCTTGGCGGCGGATATGCCGGTGACACTCGGTTCGAGGAGCTTGTTCCTCTCCGGCTTTCGTACGGTCGAGCCGACGCAGAGCGCGTCGAGCACGGTCGTGATGCCACCCGCTACGACCAAGGCGTCGTGAGCGAGTAGGGCGAGTTGCACGTCCCACCTGACGCCCGGTCGTGGTGAAAGATGGCGCTCAAGGTTGTCGGTATGCAGATCCACGATCCCCGGTACCAAGTAATCGCCTTCCACGTCGATTGCATCACTGGCCAAACTCGGACCAGCGGAGACGTCGGAAATGAGCCCATGTGTTAAACTGACACTGCCGCTCACCATTTCGCCAGGAAGAACGATCCTGGCGTTCTTGAAAGAGATCTTGTCACTCATGTTGCCTCGGTATGTTTGAGCTCGCTGAAAGCGAGCTGCGTTCGGATGTAGAATCTTGCTGGCGGGAAGCTCCTTTGGAGGGCTTCGTTTTCTGCACCGTCGCTTATGAAGCTGGTCTTTCGTGCTGTCGGCTTGCGCAGTAGTCGGTGTCGGAGCAGACGAACATCCGCTGCCCCTTGTCATCCATGACGATCTCGTCGAGGTAGCTTTCAGTCGCCCCGCAAATTGAGCAGGATTGCGTCCATCGCTGCACACGGAAGGGGTGGTCCTTGAAATCGAGGCTGCGGACATCCGTATAGGGCGGAACGGCGTATATCCGCTTTTCGCGGCCGGCGCCGTAAAGCTGGATTGCAGGGCTGTTCGAGATCTTTGGATTGTCGAACTTCGGAATGGGCGATGGCGACATGAGATGCCGCCTATTCGTCATCACCGGGTAGCTGTTGGTCGTGGCGATATGGCCAAAACGGGCGATGTCCTCGTAAAGCTGAACGCTCATCAGACCGTATTCCGCGTAAGCATGCATTTTTCGTGTTTCGGATTCCCTCGGCTCCAATCGTCGCAACGCCTCGGGCGACGGCACCTGATAGACAAGGATCTGCCCTTCTTTCAGCGAGGTTTCGGGCACACGGTGGCGGGTCTGGATGATGGTGGCCGCACCGGTCTGTTCGGTCGTTGCGACGCCAGCAACGCGCTTGAAGAAGCGACGGATGGATACGGCGTTCGTCGCATCGTCCGCACCCTGGTCGATCACTTTAAGCGTGTCGTCGGGTCCGATGACACTTGCCGTCACCTGGATGCCTCCGGTACCCCACCCATAGGCCAGAGGCATCTCGCGGCTGCCAAACGGAACTTGGAGGCCAGGAACAGCGATCGCTTTCAGGATGCATCGACGGATCATCCGTTTGGACTGCTCGTCGAGATAGGCGAAATTATAGGCCTGTCGGCGGCCGGTCACGCTGTCACGACTTTCCGTCATTCTGCAGCCTCCTTTTTGCGGCCGCCGCTTTGCTCCTCACGCAACTGCCGTATGAATTGCAGGTCGCCTTGAAAATCGACGTAGTGCGGTAGCGTGAGATGTGAGACGAAGCCGCCGGCCTCCAGATTGTCGGTATGCGTTAGAACGAACTCTTCATGCTGGACGGGATAGCGTGCTTCCTCGCCATATTCGCGACAACGCAATGCTCGATCGACGATCGCCATCCCCATCGCCTTGCGCTCACTCTTCCCGAACGAAAGGCCATAACCACGGGTGAAGCGCGCAGGCTCGTCTTCCGAGCCTCCGAAGAGGTCCAGCATCTGGCATTCCGTGACCATGATGTCTCCGATGGAAACCGCAAAGCCGAGTTCCTCGGGGACTATTTCAACGGTGACTTCACCAACCCGGGTCTCCCCGACATAGGGATGCGCTGCGCCGTAACCCCGCAGGGCGGAATAGGCCAAACCGACCACGAAGCCCTCGTCGCCGCGGGCCAGGTTCTGTAAGCGCTGATCACGCCCGGCGGGCAGCGATTGAGGTTCTCGTGTGAGATCGAAAACCGGTGAGGATAGTTCTGGCTCGGGCAACTCCGCCTCGATCAGGCCCTCTTCGGAGATGCTGTCGAAGGCTCGAGGAACATCGCGGTCGAGAGGTTGCGCTGCGACGTTAGCTTTCAGTCCCGCGTCGTCAGCATTGTCGAGAAGGTCAAAATCAAGAAGCCGGTGGGTGTACTCGTAGGTTGAACCAAGCACCTGACCTGCGGGAATGTCCTTGAAAGTGGCAGAGATGCGCCGCTCGATCGCCATTTGCGCGGTGTCGAGCGGATTTGACACCGCAAAGCGCGCCAAGGTCGTGCGGTAGGCCCGGAGAAGAAAAATCGCCTCAACGGCGTCTCCTTGCGCCTGCTTCAAGGCAAGGGCTGCAAGCTCCCTGTCGTAGACGGAGCCCTCGCACATCACCCGGTCCACTGCCAGACCAAATTGCTCCGAGATTTGCCGAACCGTTAACTCGGGAACCGAAGGGTCTCCGCGCCGATCTTCGGCGATCAAACGATGCGAAGCTTCGATCGCTTGTTCGCCTCCCTTCACAGCAACGTATGCCATCTAACACTCCACTGAAATGCTGCGGGGCAGAGCCACCACCGCTCTGTCGGATGTGAACAAGACATCGACGCCGAGTGGATAGAGTTCGTGATTGCCCTGCCATTCCTCCCAGAACCAAGCCGGAAGGCCGTCGATCGTCATCGCGATGTCGTGCTGGATGCCTGGACCCGACCAGCGAACGGCAGGCCCGCCCGTGAACGACGGCACCTGGATGAGAACTGTTGTTGATCGCTGCGGCTCGAGTTCCGTTCCAACCCTGAAATGCGTCAAGCGTGGCATCCGCGCTGGATCGGTGACGACGGCGAACGCCGACGCCTCGACCGCTCCGGTAAATGGAACGCCACAGTGGAACCCGAGAAAGTCGCGAACGGACTTCTGGTCGGACGCGGGGTCGAGCCAGATCGGGGTGTCGAAATCTGCCAGCGTAAGGCAAACCGATATGGCGGCCGGTCCGAGCGGACCTATTGCCGGTGCTTCACAGGACAGCTGCTGGATCCGTCCGACATAGGCACAAGCATCCAGGATGCGCCGAAACGTATCCTGGCTGTCGAAAACGGGATTTGCAAAACCGGGCTCGATCCCGGCCTTGTCCATAACCTCGATCATTCCGGACTCATGCCTCGCGTCATTGCAAAGAAATTGACTTTTGTGGAAGCCGCCTTGCGGCTCTTGAGCTCACGTCGAGCCGCTTGCGCCTGTCCCATCTTGACGACGAACTGGAGAGCACTGGCGGCTTTCTCATCTGCCCTTCGCAGCACGGCATCGAAGATTGCGGCCAGTTCCGCACGACGCCGGTCACGACCAAGGATGAAAGCGAATCCGGTCGTTCCATCCGACATCTTGAGTGCGCATCGCGTCATCGTGACCTCGCCCAGATTGAACAGCGAGCCTGTTCCGCCAGCACGCCCGCGCACGAGAGCCAGACCGCTTTCCGGCATCCGCAACCATCTGAAATCCAAATCTACTGCGAGGTCGGCGTAAGCCAGCTCAAGTTCCTCGCGGCTCGCTCGTGCAAGAATGGCCATCCATCGCTGCCGTTGTTCAATTTCATGTCGCACTGTCGTTCACTGCCTCGATTTTCCGAAGTGAGTCACCTAGACATCTAGGTAACTCGGGCGTCATAAACTTCTATCGCAACAGTTTCATGACGATCTGCGGCTTTTGGGGGCGGGTTTCCCCCAAAAAGCTCGCGGCTAGCCTTCAGCTTCGATGAGATATTCGTATCTGTCGCTTCGGATGACGCTGAGCGCGTATTTTATCGGCAGGCCGTCTGGATTGACGTCGACATTTGTCTCAAAAAGGACTGGGCTGGACGACGATATCCGCAGCAGTTGAGCCTCCTGCGGCGTGGGCCTGCGCGCGGTTATCCGGGTCCATTTTCTTCTGTATTCGGTGACACCGCAGCGCTTTAGCGCGGCGGTGAAGGAGTTCAGCCCTTCGAACGCAGTCGCGAGACCCGGAACCCGATCGAGAGGGAAATACGAAGATCCTGTGGCCAAAGGCCAGTCATTGATAAACGAAATCGACCTGACTTCGGTGACCAGCGCGGAGGGCGCAACGCCCAAGTGCTTCGCAATATCCGCTTCGACGGAGCCATGGTTGATTGACAGGATTTCTCGCTTTACCGCCTTGTTCTGGCCGAGGAGTTTGTAAGTGAACCTCGGATCCTTATCCAACCGGTGAGAGATGAAATCCTCGGCAACGAAGGTCCCTACCCCATGCTGAACCCGAAGAGCCCCTTCGGATTCGAGCGCTTTGATCGCATTGCGCACTGTATGGCGGTTGACGCCAAAGCGCTCCGCCAGGACGAGATCGCCCGGCAGCCGCCCGTCCTCGAAGGCACCGGCATCGATGTCGCTGAGGATAGAAGAGCGAACCATTTCCCAACGCTTCATTGCTCACCACGTATCTGCTGGAATTCACTCACAAACTTTGTCCCGCTAATGACAGATAAATCATATGCAGGGATACCGAAAAGCGGCCGATCGGGAAATGGAGTACATGGATATTATCTCGACGAGAGTGAGTCTAACGGTGTATGCATGCGGTCCAGTGCCCTGGACCGACTTGCCGAAGGCTTGGCGCGATTTGTGAACATTCCGGGCTGGCGAGAGAGCATCGCGTTCTGAAGACGCAGCCGGAGGGAGGTGTAACAGCGCTTGGAATTTCGCCTTTAAGGACTGCCCGTGGTTTGCGAAGGCTTGGATGGCCGACGGGTAGCGCCGAAACAAGGGCTTCGGTGTAAGGATGAGCGGGCGCACTCCGAAACGTCGCGGGCGGAGCAACCTCAACGATCTTCCCGAGATACATGACGATTACGCGATCAGCGATATGGCTGATAACCCGCAGATCATGCGAGATGAACAGGATCGTAAGCGCTAGTTTATCCTTGAGATTAAGAAGCAGATTTACGATCTGAGCTTGCACCGACACGTCAAGAGCCGACACTGGTTCATCGGCGACGATGAAGTCTGGATCAGTGGCTAACGCTCTAGCGATGGCAATCCTCTGACGTTGCCCGCCACTGAATGCGTGCGGATGACGGAAGGCGTGTGCGCGAGATAGTCCGACTTGCTCCAAGAGTTCGCCGACCCGATCAGTCCGCGCCTGCTTTGTCAGATGACCATGATGGATGGACAGAGGTTCACCGACGGCTTCCCCGACAGTCATTCGGGGATTGAGGCTGCTAAAGGGATCCTGAAATATCATCTGCATGTGCCGCCGGAAGGAGCGCATTTCGGGCGGCGACAATGTAGCGAGGTCGACCCCGTTAAATCGTGTCTGGCCCGAACTCGGCTCCACAAGCCGCAGCAAGCTTCGACCCAAAGTCGTCTTGCCTGATCCGGACTCGCCCACCAGGCCGACGATTTCGCCGGCGGCGATCGAAAGTGATATCCCGTCAACGGCCTTTATGGTCCGTCTTGGACTGAACGGCGAGAAGGAGCGCAGCGGTAGATGCACGCGAAGATCTTTCACCTCGAGCAAAGAGGTTTCTGGAGCACGGCTCGACATTTCGTCGATTTCCCGGGTGCTAAGAAGGCTAACATGAGCATTCATACGAGAACCTCCGGCTTTGCAGTGGCAGCTTCGATCTGGCGCCATTGGAGACAACGAATCCTGTGTCCGCCAACGTCTTCAAGTTCCGGCATCCTGTTGAAGCAATCGCGGGCGGCATACCTGCATCGCGGATGAAATGAGCATCCACTGGCGAGGTTTGCGAGATCCGGAGGGCTGCCGGCTACGGCAGATAGCCGGCGCGACGATCCGGCGTCGGAATTCAGGCCGGGGCGCGCGCTCAGCAAGGCTCGCGTATAGGGCATGCGGGGGTTGTCGAATATCTCGGTCACTCCGCCTTCCTCGACGACCCTGCCGGCGTACATAACCAAAACCCGGTCAGCGATTTCTGCGACAACGCTGAGGTCGTGCGTGATGAACAGCAGCGCCATTCCTGTTTCCCTCTGCAGATCGTGAAGGAGACCGAGAATTTGTGATTGGACGGTTGCATCAAGCGCTGTGGTCGGTTCATCGGCAATGAGCAAACTGGGACGACAAGAAAGCGCGATCGCAATCATTGCTCTTTGCCGCATGCCGCCGGAGAGCTGATGCGGATAATCGTCGAGCCGCCGTTCGGCATCGGCAATGCCCACGCGATCAAGCAAGGCTTTCGCCTGCCGACGGGCTTCATGTGAACCGCATTTGGCATGGGCTCGCAGCACTTCTGCGATTTGCTCGCCAATCGTGTAGACCGGATTGAGCGCCGCCGCGGGTTCCTGGAATATCATGGCAATATCATAGCCCAGGATATTCCTTTGCCGTCGCGGCGGAGCCTGGAGAAGGTCCTCTCCCTTGAAGAGGACCTTCCCCGAGATCACGCGCCCGAGCGCCTTCGGAATGAGATTCAGGATGGAGAAGGCAGTCGCTGATTTGCCCGACCCGGACTCTCCGACAAGACAAACTGTGCTTCCTTGTTGAACCGAGAACGAAACATCCTCGACTGCCCTGACAGTGCGACCTTGCGCGTGGAAGTGGGTGCGCAGTTTTTCGACGCGGAGGAGTTCGCTCTCGTTCATCCTGGTCTCACCTGGTTGCCGGGGCTTCTGACGGTTCACTGCGCCAAGTGAACGTTGTCGGGACGGAAATCCATCGTGTACTCCGTGTTCGGGAGCCACTGGACACCGGACCTCACGCCGTAGAAATCCGGCGCACGGTAGAGATAGGTTCCCGGCGCGTCCTCCTCGAAGAGGTCGACCATCTTCTGGTAGACATCGTAACGGTTCTTTGCATCGAGACTCGTCTCACCCTGTTCGGCGAGTTCGTCGAAACGCGCCTCGTCCTTCCAGAGACGTTTTGACCAGGTCATAAAGAGGGTCACCGCGGGATCGGTCGGTACCACCCAGTCCGAGCCGTTCTTCACGGTGAGAACCGGATCCTCCTTCTTGAGTTTGCTCCACCCTTCATCAACTCTTACGCTGGCATTGACACCGATGGCCTTCCACATTTCTACGACTGCCTCGGCGACCGGGACACCGTTGGTGTAGTAGACGGGGTGTGTCACGTAGTTGATCGGTTCGCCATTGTATGACGACTCCTTCAGCAACTGACGAGCACGGTCGGGGTCGTAAGCTAGGGTCGGGCGATCGGGATTGTAAAGCTCGCGTCCCCATGCCTCATACTGCGCCGAATGCGGAATGGTGGCCTTGCCATCCCACAGGGCGTTCGCGAGCAATTGGCGATCGATTGCAAGATTGAGGGCCTGACGCAGTTTCTTGTCGGCCATCACCGGGTTGTAGGTGTTGTACTGGATGAAGTGATGGTTCGCCATGGTGCTGCGGATCTCGCAGCAACCAAGATTTTGGATAGCCGCAAGTTGGTCCGGCGGCAGGCTATTGATGATGTCCACTTCGCCATTCGCGAGAGCCGTTATTCGCGCCGAAACCTCGGGAATGGCCTTGAAGGTCAGTGTGGAGATGGTCGGGCGGCCGCGGAAATAGGCATCATTGGCCTTAAGCTCCATACTTTCGTCTGGCTGGAGTTTGACGAAAGCAAATGGACCCGTTCCGATCGGCTTCTGTCCGAAGCCCGCCTTGCCGACGGACTCGAAATAGGCCTTCGGCACGATATCGCTGGTGTGGTACGCCAGGAGATGAAGCAGGATGGGACTGGGGGCTTTCGTCATGATCCTCACGGTCAGGTCGTCGACAACGTCAACCCGTTCGATGACCTTGAGAAGATTCTTGGCGCTGACGTAGTCCGAAGCGGGATCGAGGATTCGGTCGAAAGTATATTTGACGTCGGCACTCGTAAAAGGCTGTCCGTTGTGAAATTGCACGCCCGGCCGAAGGGAGAACTCCATCGTCCGGTCATCGATCCGTTTCCAGCTCTGGGCGAGGCCGGGCACGAGCTCATATGCCGTGCGGTCCTCGCTTTTTGAAAAATCCCTCGCGACCAGCGTGTCGAACACGTTGTAGGTGATCGGAATGTCGACGTTTCCGAGCGCCAGGCCGGGATCGAAGTTAGCACGGACTGTGTTGACGCCGACGGTGAGTGGCGGCCTCGCATCTTCCTGGGCGGCCGCGAAAGTCGGCAGCAGAATAGCGATGGCTAAGAGCAGTTTTCGCATCTGTGTCTCCAAGAATGGTGAAGTTCAGAATTTCCTGCAGGAAGGTTTTTCAGCAGCGCGATCATGCACGGCTTCGGGGATCGAGGCTGTCGCGCAGCCAATCGCCAATCAGGGATGCTGCAAGTGTAATCGCGACGATGACAACACAGGGAAGGATCGCCAGCCATGGTGTGGTGATCAGATAGTTTCGCGCCTCGCCGAGCAGCGATCCAAGGGAAACGTTCGGGGGCTGAACACCAACGCCAAGAAACGATAGTGAAGATTCCAGAACGACGATCTCAGCGAAGCTCAAACTGGCCAGAACGATGACAGGAGAGAGCGTATTGGGAAGAATGTGACGTAGCGCGATGCGCCAGGGTGACGCTCCTGAGCATCGAGCGGCTTCGATGAAGCTTCGACTTTTCAGGGCGATCACCTGACCGCGGACGACGCGAGCATATTTGTAGTAATCGGCCAGACCGACGATCAGAATCAAAATCAGTGGCTGGGTCCCGACGAGAGCAACCGCAGTCAGAGCCACCAAGGTGACTGGCACAGCGGCCTGCGCGTCGACCACGGCCATGAAGGATTGATCGATCCATCCTCCAAGGGTTCCGGAGATCAATCCACTTATGGTCCCCGTAACGACACCGACTAGGACTCCGGCGCCAGCGATAAGCAGTGTGGTGCGCGTCGCAAAAAGTAGACGAGAAAGCACATCTCGCCCGAGGTGATCAGTGCCCAGGAGGTATTCGGTCGTGCCGCCAGAAAACACTGGTGCTCGCAATCGGCTTAAAAGGCTCTGGTCGGCGATACCGTATGGAGCAATCGCGGGAGCGGCAACTGCCAGGACCGCCACGACCCCCAGGAGAAAACAGGAGACGATTGCCGCCGAGTGCAGGCGGCCGTTCCGGACCAAAGCCGCAGGGCCTTCCATGGCTTCTTCGGCCATCGGCTGCGGCGCACGCACGTCGATACTCATCATTACCTCCCACGCACCCGCGGATCCAGCAAGCCGTAGGCCACATCTACGAGAAGATTGGCGACGATGATTGCTGCGGAGAAAACCAGGATTCCGAACTGAAGCATCGCGAAATCACGCTTCATGACAGCCTCGATCACGAGGCGCCCAGCGCCAGGCCAGGCGAACACAGATTCAGTAACGACGCCGCCCGCGACCAGACCGCCGATTTGGAGACCGAGAATAGTGAGCACGGGCAGGATCGCGTTCCTGAGGCCGTGCTTCAGCACGATGAGGGCTGGGCTTAGCCCTTTGCTTTGCGCATAACGCATATAATCCTGCGACAGGACCTCAAGCATGCTGCTGCGAACGAGGCGCGATATGTTTGCGCACGTGGCAACGGCAAGGGTGATTACCGGCAGAACAAGGTGTTTCCAAGTGCCCATTCCGCCGCTCGGCAGAAGCTTAAGGGAAAGGCTGAAGACCAGGATGGCGACGATGCCGACCACGAAATTTGGAATGGCCTGCAACACCACTGTCGCAGTTGTGAGCGAACGATCAAAAAATGCATTGTGATGCAGGGCGGCCCCAAGACCGGCGGCCAAACCGATCGTCACGGACAAAAGGAAAGCTGGCACGGTGAGAAGGAGGGTGTTGGGAACCCGTTCCATGAAAAGTTCGACGACGGGTCTATTGGAGAAAAAGCTCTGCCCGAAGTCTCCGCGGATAATGGCTTCGCCATACCGCAGATACTGCGTGGGAATCCCATCGTCCAAGCCGAGCTTCGCCCGAAGCTCAACGCGTTGCTCTTCGGGCATTTCCGGAGGAATGAGAAATGATGTGGGATCGCCTGTGATCCGGGTCGCAACAAAGACGACGGTCAGGATTGCCCATAAGGTAAAGGCGCTACGGAAGGCTCTTGATAAGAAAAACATCAAAATTCTCTCGCAGCAACAGGAGCGGGACAGAAACTATACTAAATAACCAGATGTCTAGGTCTCTCTTTAGGGCTCCTTTGTTACGCTTTCATGACAGGCTCCCACATTCAGCGCATTCCCTCGCTTTGCGCGGAAGGGGCAAATCACATCCACTTGTTTTGCGCAGTCGTGTCATTGCGTTTGTTGAGGAGGCATACCCACCCGCCGCGTCATCGCCGCGTTTCTCTCGTGAAGCTCAAACGCGCGACCGGGTCGCTGGCACCGCTGCGGCAGGGCAATGTATGACGGCAAGCTGAACACCATGGGAATTAGGATCCGCCAGCGCCTGGCGCACAACGGCGACTTGCCGATGGGCGAACTGTGCATGGAACTCGCCGGGCGCGCGGTCGCCGTGCATCGCTCCAATGTCTGCCGTCTTATCCACCGGCTCGGCTGAGCTGCAAAACAGTCTGCAGGCAAGCGATCTCTGAATCAGACGGCTCCGGCGCTTGGTCAACCAGCCATTGGCGCGACTGATCTTTGTTGACGAGACTTCGACCAATACGAGTGATCAAGCTCTCCGTCTGGTCACCAAGTGAGCGGCACTATGCGCCTACGCCCGATCGAAGCGCAACTCGCACCGAGCTGTCGCCCCCGGGCGTCGTCATTCTCGACGATGTCCGTTTCCACAAGAGCGAGCGAGCCGACAGCTTACAGATCTTCGGCGGGAGTGGAGGACGTTTAAGCTGCCACTTTGGACGTCGCTTGCCTATCGGCAGCAGGGGCGAAAAGCATTACCCCTTCTGCCAACACGTGCAACGCTCAGGATGCTTTCCGGAACACCGACATGTAACGCCAAGATGCGTTGTCAAACGGACGCCTCTGCCAATCTCCATAGCGTTCGAGGAGTTCGAGTCCGCTAATCCTTGCGAGTAAATCGAGCTCCGTTGGATAAAAATATCGCACCTTGATAGGCATAGTTCGGCTTTCGGTCGGTGTAATCCAAAGGTCTTGAGAGATAACAAGCTGCTGATTGCGGTCATGCCTGGCAAAGCGGACCATGGCGCGCCGCTCATCGATGTGGATGACTGTGGTTCGCTGGTCGCCATAGATGCCAGCACCTGAGAAATCAGCGGTGTATGGGTAGTTTAAATGTATGACGAACCGTCCGTTTGGCCGCAGAGACTTTACGATAGACGCCAAGCAACCGAGTTGTTGTTCCACAGTCACCATATGTGAAAAGGTGTTGTTGATGCAGTACACAAGGTCAAATTGCGTACCTAGATCGAACTGGGCCATGTCACCAAGGTGCGATGTGATTGCATCTCCACCGCTACTCGCGCGGAGTGAGGCGAGCATCTTCTCCGAATTATCGAGCCCGTGAACTGAAGCTCCTGTTTTGGAAAGCGGCAAGGCAATGTGACCATGTCCGACGCCAAGATCGAGCGCGGTTCCGCCCTTTGCTAACGGCGCAAGAAAACTCACTGCACGGTCCGTTTCGACGGACTTTTTGAGCGCCTCCGCATATTCGTCATATATGTCGCTCCATATTTCGCCATACGCACGATAGGCGTCATTCACGTGCCCATGATCATTCATTACGTTCTCCTCATTGTCCAAATCGTAAAGGGCACCTCGGTTCGTCCGGCTTACTCGCACCTATCGCCTGCGTACTGCCTCAGAGCATGCTACTCAGAGCTCGACCGAACCAACGTTCTCGATGTGCTATCGGGCGCTCGCTTGCGCTGTTCTCGTCCAAGGATATATGTGACTCCAGGTTTTGAATGGCGCTCCACGCATAGTGGAAGGGCCTCTTTTGTGAAATCTCGCTCGACATTTTCGAGCGAAGGCATCTGTCGTCCCGAGAAGCTGTTGCGCGCGTCAGCTTGACTTGTAACGGGCTGGGTCAACAACGAAAGGACGGAATCCCACATTAAGGTATCATATCGCACCTGGATCCTATCTTTGACTGTTGCGAGTCGCCGGGGATAAGCGGCTTCGCTGCGTCAGGGCCTACAATTTTGCCTCGGGTATGGGTGAGCCGTGGCAACAATGTATCCCAGCACGCATAGTCTGGTGATAATCCGCGCGCGCTCCAACTGCCTTCGTCAGTCCCGCCTCATTTACGCAGGCTGAACGCACATTGAAAGAAAAGCAATAGACGAACGACGTATATTTTTCGATATAATCACCTCTATTTTCGTATAAGCGATAAGTTTTTTCACAATGGCGCATCACGTTGCGCGGACACTATACAATACATTTGTAAATATATCGCACTTCATCTAGAATCATTTATGGTCATCGAGGCTCTGGCCGATCGCTTCTGGAAGGGCGGTGGTATTGCGCCACCACTGGTTGCTGCTTCTCGACTGCGATTTCGCGAGCCTGGTCTGGGCCGAATAGCCATCGACGGGCTGGTGCCGCCGAACGGACGATCTTGCGGCGGATACGTCCATTGCCAGACTTTCAATTTTTTGCCGGAACCGGGAACACACGGGTGCGGTACGTCGCATCTACCCGATACATACTGTCGGGTTTGTCGGGTCCGCGACACAGGCTGGCTTAGCCAATCGATCGGGTTTAGTGGCTGAAAAGCGGTCACAAGAATTATGTTAGGCTCAATCAGCCAGATTGGCACGATTGTTGAAGTTCTCCATAGCACAGCGGGAGCTGTGATCGGCATTCATGTGACAGGTATAGCGCCTGTGGCAGAAAATGGAGCAATTTCCTTGATCAATCTGTGGGAGCCTCAATGAGTTCATCGAGAACGCCGCGAGCAGCCAGTATTCTGAAGCCATTCGCATCATGATGGTCAATGCTCAACTTAGTAGAATGCTCGTTCAAGTGTCCGCCGGAGCACACGACAAAACTGCACACAACGGTCCACATGCCGTGCTCTTGCTTTACTCTATTATGAACATCAGTCGCAGAGCAGTAGACGTATACTGCCCGGTCAGGTCATCGCGCTTGTTCCTGCGCCTTTCTGTCAGCAAAAAGTTAAAGACGCGAGTCGAAGAAAGTGGACGGCAATGAAGCGTTGGGAAGTGGTTCGCTCGACGATCCTGAATGATATCGTTGCGGGCGCGTTCGAGGACGGGCGTCTGCCTGGTGATCTGGTCTTGGCAGAACGATTTGGCGTCAATCGCCACACGGTGCGCAATGCGATCAAGGTGCTGGAATCCGAGGGTGCATTGCGCGTCGAACATGGTGTGGGAACGTTTGTTGCTGATGATTTCGTTGCAGACAGATCGAGCAACGAGCGCAGGTTCACTTATAAACTGCTTGGTCAGAACAAATCCCTGAAGACGGAAATACTGTCGATCAACGAAGCACCTGTCGAGGCTGCTATCGCGAAGCATTTGAACATCGCCCCAACGGTACCGGTAACTGAGCTCAGATCGGTCTCGTTCATCAACGACTCGCCCTTAGCGACCGGAATGAGTTACTTCCCAATCGACCGAGCTCCGGGCCTTGCCGCTGCGTTCGAAGAGGTAGACTCCTTCACTGCAGCCCTAAAGCGCTGCGGAATCGCCGAGTACAAGCGAAAATGGACCCGGATAACTGCGCGCAGACCCACCCCACAGGAAGCACAGCGGCTGCGAATATCTTCGTCCAGCCCGGTACTATTTGAAACCAACGTCGATGTAATCCCGGATGGGTCACCGATCAAATGTTCTTTCAGCGTCATACGAAGCGATCGGTTCGAGTACCTTGTTGACGGCAATGAGGATGATGTCGGTGTCAGTTTACCACGGCGGGCAATCTGACTTGCCGGTGGTCATAGCTTGTCGCTTTCAGCATGCTACGCTTTGGAAGCAGCATTCGATCCCCACAATCGGTTAAGGACTTCGGGAAGGAAGAGCTTGGAGATGTGGCTCTGTGAAAAATTGCCCCAATGTCGTGGAATAGAAATGCCGAGCTTGGCTTGTGGGCCCACGACGAGCGGAAAAGCCGATGAAGCCTACGATGCACTCCTGCAGTTGCTCTACAGCTGCACTCACATGCCAGGGCAGCATCTTAATGAAAAGGAGCTAGCTTCCAAACTCAACATCGGTCGAACTCCAGTGCGCGAAGCACTGATCCGGCTCACTGCGGAGGGAAAGATCGTATCCGTTCCTCGAGAAGGCTACTTCACGCGGCCGTTGCTCGAGTGGGCTCTGCTGGATTCCTACGTTATAGCCCGCGAAATTCTCACCTTTGCACTAACACGTGTACAGCCCCAAGCATCGCACCATTCTTCGTCCTCCGACGGGTCATCTCCGTCGGGACTCGCTCGCCAGGCGGAAACGATATTCGCGGTGATAGCGCAAGGGTCGTCAAGCTGCGAGCTCTGCCAAATCATCGAGAAATTTTGTTTTGGCTCCCACCCTCTGCGGATGGCAATAGCCGCGTCTGAGCTCTCTCCTCGTTTCGAGGGGAGTCTCGCAAGGCTCACAGATGTCATGTCTCAGTTTGGCAAGACGCCGGACTTGGTGAAATCCGCATTGATAAACCACCTAGACTTTGAGCAAAGAGCAATACCCGCGGTTCTACAAGAGCTCAGCAGACGACGGCTGGCAAGCTTCCCGCTAATTGCATAGATCCTGGGAGCGAGGGCTGCGACGACGTAGTCCCCGTTCCACGCACCTTTGTTGATGCCATGGTTGATGGGCGGTATTGGACAGTCTAAACCAATCCGCAGGTATGGCAGTGAAGTGCGTCCGACGTGACGATTTGGCTTTCAGGCGAGCATTCCACCACCTTCACCGATCATCGTGTTCGGAATTCAAAAGCACCTGCACGTCGGCATAGAGACCATGATCGGCCGCCGCCGCGTGCTCCGTCTGGTGTAACAGCGGCGGTAATTCGGACGCTTGGATTACTCGGCAAAGCCTCTTGGAAATTGACGACACCAAATGGATACTTGGGCTGGCACAAGGTGCCTTCGCCATGCGCGTCGTTGAAATTACTTTTCCATGTGACAAATATATCTGCTAGTATATTTCTTAGTATAATGAATGCTTACTTGCCTTTTTCTGAGATGGGGCCCACTCTCCAGTCTCAGGAAGGAAGCATAACAATGAACAGGACAACTTCATCTCTGACCAGTGACGAAGGATTGTCAGCGACCATCTCATCGACAATTCTTCGTCAACTCGTTCTCTCGAGTGACCTTACATTTCTGATGGAAGCGCACGACGGGCTGTCGGCAGCTATCGCTGAACGCGCGGGGTTCAAGGGCCTGTGGGCTTCTGGCCTTTCGATCTCCTCGGTCCTTGGATATAGGGATGCCAGCGAAGCAAGTTGGACGCAGATCGTCGATATGGTCGAACGCATCGTCGATGCAACCGATATTCCGGTTCTCGTCGACGGCGACAGCGGTTTTGGTAACTTCAACAACGCTCGCATTGTCGCACGCAAGCTTGAACAACGCGGTGCCGCCGGGCTGTGCCTTGAAGACAAGCAGTTCCCAAAAGCGAACTCCTTCGTCGGCGACAGACATGCGCTAGCCGATGTCGACGAATTTTGCGGACGCCTCACGGCTATAAAGGACACGACCGGGCCTGAATTCGTCCTCGTCGCCCGCACCGAGGCGATGATCGCCGGTCACAGTCTCGACGAGGCAATCGTTCGAGCCGACGCTTATGCGGAAGCGGGTGCCGACGCCATCCTCATCCATTCCCGCAAGACCGTTGCTGACGAGATCCTGACCTTTGCCGAGGAATGGGACAACAAGTTGCCAGTCGTAATCGTGCCGACGAAATACTACAAGACGCCGGTTTCCGCCTATCGCGATGCCGGAATTTCGACCGTCATCTGGGCTAACCACACGATGCGAGCGGCCATTGCCGGCATGCGCCACATCTGCGGCCGAATTCACGCGGAACAAAGCGTGGCAGCTGTTGAGGACGAAATTGCCGGCCTTGATGAGCTGTTCAGGCTGATGGCCTATGACGAGCTGGCTGAGGCGGAAGAGCAGTATCTGCCGAAACACCGCGCGTAGCGCACCGAACGGGCGTGAACCCGTAGAAACGGTAGTGGTGGAGGGTGCACATGCTTGCGCAACGGGCAAACCTGATCCGTTCATCGGGAACGGCCACGGCGCGCGCGGCAGCAAAAGCAGCCGCCGAGGCCGGCAAGGAAGTCATCGATCTCACCGCCGGAGAAATATGGAGCAATCTCGCGCCTGGCATCCGTGATGGCGCGATCGAGGCCATCAATAGGGGCATCAACCGCTACACCGATACGATCGGCGTTATGGAGCTGCGGGAGGCGCTGGCAAGGAAGATTTCGCTCGATACCGGCCAAACGTGGAAGGCCGAAGAGGTGGCTGTGACGTCCGGCGCCAAGCAGGCTTTGTTCAACGCTGCGATGGTGCTCCTAAACCCTGGCGACGAGGTGATCATCCCGGCGCCCTACTGGACGACGTTTCCGGCGCAGGTGCTGATTGCCGGCGGGACTCCGGTCTTCGTCGATACGCGCCACAACGGCTATGTGCCTCGTGTTGCGGACATCAAAGCAGCGGTAACCGATCGGACGCGGGCTATTGTCATCAACACTCCAAACAATCCCACGGGTGCCGTTTATGACGTCCCGACGCTGCTCGGCGTCGCCGATTTCGCCGTCAACCGGAACCTCTGGATCATTTTCGATGAGTGCTACGGCGACTTCGTGCATGGACACCACACGCATCATCCGATCACCTCAATAATTCCGGAAGTGCGCTCGCGTACCCTCATCGTCAACGGGTTCAGCAAATCGCTCGCGCTGACCGGGTGGCGGATCGGCTACATTGCGGGTCTGAAAGAGGTGATCAATGCCGTTAATGCCTTTCAGTCGCACACTACGTCCAACCCCAATGTGATTGCGCAGCACGCCGTGCTCGCCCACTTGCAATGCGGGGATGGGGGCTATCAAAGCAGATTGCGATCGCAGCTCGCCAGTGCCAGGCAGATCGGCCTTAACGTCCTTTCCTCGCTAAAGCGCGTCCGTGTGCCGAAAGCTGCAGGCGGCTTCTATTTCTATCTCGATCTTTCCCATCTGCTGCAGCCGGCAACCGGAATCGGCGGCCTGACAACAACCGATGATATAGTCGATTCATTGCTCTCGGACGCCGGCGTCGCAGCCGTATCGGGTACTACATTCGGTGATCCTACCGGCCTTCGTCTCTCGTACGGGATTCCACCCGAAAAGCTTCGGATTGGCTTAAGCCGGCTCGTCGAGGTCCTCAACGGCTGGGAATGACACCGTCACTCGTACAACGAAGAAAGGGAATGCGATGCCCATCACTGGACCGAAAAAGGCCGTCATTCTCGCCGCCGGTTTGGGCTCACGTCTGCGTCCGTTGACCGATCTGCAACCGAAACCGCTCGTGGAGGTCAGCGGCACGCCGATTCTACATAATGCCTTGCGCAACCTCGAGGCGGTTGGCGTCCAAGAAGTGACGATCGTCGTCGGCTATCGCAAGGATGCCATTCAATACGCCTGCGGCAGGCGCTTCGGCGGACTTGAGATCAACTATGTTGAGTCATCCGTCTTCGATCGTACGGGCAGCGCCTATTCCCTTTGGCTGGCGCGGGACGCGTTGCTGTCCGACGACTGCTATCTTCTCGAAGGCGACGTTTTTTTCGAAGAGGATGCGCTGCGCTGCCTAATGACGGCCGATGCGCTGAATGCCGCGGCTGTCGCACCGTTCGATTCCTCGATGGAAGGCTCAGCCGTTTTGGTGTCTAAGGACGGCCTAATATCCGAAGTCCGGTTGAACCAAACGGCGGCCAACCTCCTAGCGAACGGCCCTTCGCTATTCAAGACGATGAATCTCATCCGCTTTTCCAGCATTGCGCTGAGGATGACGATCGTTCCCGCCCTGGATGAGCTCATCGGCTCCGGTGCGTCGACAGCCTACACGGAGGAAGTGCTTGCGTATCTCATCGAGAAGCGCGGGCTGCAACTCGCCGCCGCACGCTGCGACGACCAAAGGTGGTACGAGATCGACAGTGTAAGTGACTTGCGAGTCGCCGAACGCATCTTCGGCACGCAAGCACTTGCATAGAGGGCGTCGTTGCGGCCCGCGGCCGACATCAGGTCCCGCCAGCTCTCGACCGCGCCGACTGATGCACGCAAGCGGGGAAAAAAGCGCACAACGTGAAGCCTCGGTCGTGCAAATGGAGGTCCCTGCGCGACAAACGCAGTCACGCGAGAATGTCGCATCGGAACTACAATATCGCTTTTCATCAAGCGCCTTTCTACCCACCGGCGCCGGATTCTATGGGGTGCTCGCGAGCGCGCTTGTTTCAAGCCGGGACTCATGCGAGCCGATCAACATTCTATTGCCTCGCCAATGTGTGCTGCCCGCAAGCCAACTGCGAACCCATATTATCGGGAGCAACGTATCGCGCGTAACCATGGCGAGGAGCGACCATCGGGAAACGTACCAGTTCTTCCGATACACGAGAGCGAGTTCCGGCAAGTACGCAGCGCTTGCTACAAAACCGGACATGGCCAGCACACTGTGACCTGCAACAACAGCGGCGATCACCGACAGCAGAAGTGGCGGCATTAAGCCAGCCAGGATTTCCGGGAAGAAGAAGTGAGGAAAGGTCACGCGCCGCAACCTCGCCCAACGGCACTGTCGAGCCCAAATCTCCCGAAACGACCTGGTGCCAAGTGGCTGTTCGAACGGCGAGGCAACGAGGTGGACTTTCAAGCCGAGGCTTCTCACGAGTTTCGTTGCGGCCGCATCCTCGGCAATTTCCGACGCGAGTGCCTGAATGCCGCCGTGGGCATCCAGCATGCTCTTACGCCAGAGCATGCTTTTGCCCTGGGCAAACCCGAAACCAAGGGCTTCGACGGCATACTGCCAGCGCGCCTGGTGAGCATTGAGGAACGCACATTCAACCTCCGCCCAAAACCCAGATGGGCGTGAACCGAGTGGCGTCGAGCATACTAGCCCTGTCGACGGCTGCCACGCTGCCATCAGGCGGACGAGATAATCGGTTGGCATAAGAACGTTAGAGTCGGCGAGAACCACCCAACCATGCGAAGCTGCATTCCAGCCTTTCACGCAGTTGTTCAGCTTGGGATTGGCGCTGATCAGGTCGTCACCGACAAGAATTGTTGCCGGGATCGCTGGGTGGCGCTGACGCACTTCCCCGATTAACGGGATCACCGGATCCTTGGCGTCAGCCACGCAGAAGATGATCTCGTAGTCGGGCCAATCCAGGCGGAACGCGCTGTCGAGCGTTTCTTGGGAAAACTCCTCGATGCCGCAGAGCGGAACCACGACTGAGACAGGAGGCCGCTGCAGGGTCTGAGGCTGAGGGCCTATACGAGGCCGGATACGGCAGCCCGCAATAACCAGGCTCAGGGCATTGATGGCGAGGAAGAGACCGACGGAGACGAACAAAATCAGCATCGTTTACCCAGGCACGAGCCGCGCCACGATTGTGACGAACTTAGGCCCAGGATAAACATCACTGGAAGATGACATGCCTATGACACCTAGCACCTGAGACCCAAGCCAGGCGAAGTTACCAAATACTAGATGAAGGGCATTCACCGCAGGCCTTGTGGCTCGTCTTTTGTCGAGGTGGCTCCTTTGGTTTTAGCGCCTGTTCTGATGCCCTCGCCTCGAGGGCACTCCAGCTGTAGAGCCTCCACATGCCGTCCCGTTGAAACAGCTAGTCATGCACTTTGCGACGATCAAATGCACGGCAGCGTTTGATCGGTGGATCGCCTTCATCCCAGAGATAGATTGGGACACCACGTCGAACGTCGTGAGTGGGGCCGATTGCAGACTGTCTGGTCCGAGGCCGCAACTGAAAAATGCTGCCGTCAGAACTAAGCCACTTTCTGTCTTTGAATGGCTTGTACGTGGACCACGATTACGGATAAATCTACCGTTCAGAGGCCCTCCATACGACAGTTCCTGGCCGCCGCCGGAACGACCTGATCGTGCGGACCGCCTTTGTGACGTCGACAACTCCTGCGTCGCTTACAGTTGGATGACAGAATGCAGTCATTCCGGTGAATCGAAGCAGCAGCGTTTCGCCAGGGACGCATTTCTCACAACTTCCGTGGAGAAAGAGCAAACATGACGCCGCCGGCTCGGAAGGGGGGCCAAATCGTGGTGCTGGCCGAATCACTTTTCGCGCATTCCTCGCTCGCAAAGATTTACCGTTCCGGCGAGGGTCGAGTCAGCCACCGTGCCAAGAGCCTTAGACAAGTTCTCGTTTTGCTCCGAGATGATCTTGCCCGCCATGAAGGATGCAATCTCTGTTTGCTTTTCGTAGCCTTTCGGCGTGGACATGTCCTCGATATCGGACAGCCATGGCAACACAACCTTGATCGCGGCGACATGTGGTGCCGCGGTGTGCCAGGCTACACAGCACTGAAGCGCTGCGTTCCCCTCCACAGCGTTGTCCCACATCACCGTCTGTTTGTCCTTCGAGCAGAACTTCCAAATCTTGGAAAATCCGAACATGATCTGGAAGCCTTCGACAGCGCCCTGTCCCTTATCGAGCAGTCCCTGCACCTGATCCTCGCGGCCGATGATCTTCATAAGATCATCGCGACTCGTCGCCGAAGCGGGGTCTATGTTCGAGACCATCCCTACAATCACTGACGCTGCAATCAACGCGTGGTACTTTGGACGGTTCATTATTGCTCCTTGTACGGCAGCCCGACTGCAATCCATAAGTTTAGGTCGCAGCCCTGATGGTACGCCTAGAGCGCGATTGGAAGGGTAACTCGACGTGAGAAGAACACATTTTGGTTCACAGGGTTAAGGCTTTCACAGCGCAAGCTTGAGTTGATTTTTAAATCCCCCTCAGACAGGCTTTGTGCGTCGATTCCATACTGAGGAAAGCCGTGCATATCGAAACCGTCACCCTGCAGAACTTCCGCTGCTTCGGCGCAACGCCGGTCACGATCACCCTGAAGCCCGGCACGAGTGCTTTCGTAGGTGACAATGGATCGGGCAAGACCGCGGCGCTGGAAGGACTGAAGCGGCTCTTTTCGCCTGTCGCCGCAGAGAGGCAGATCCGTCTATCGGACGTTCATTTCGGTCCGAATGAGGACGTGCAGACCCTGAGGGGAATTGAGCGAGAGATCGTGATCGATGCCGTGTTCGGCTTTGCCACGGAGACCGAACCGATGGTCTTTAACGATCTCTTCTTCTCCGCCTCAGACAACACACTGAAGGTCAGGATCCGGCTCGAATGCAAGTTCTCGAGCAGCGACAGCGCAACCGATGACCTCGAGACCAAGATCTATTCTGTCAAGACGCTGGACCCCGTGCCATTCGGTCCTGACGATGAACGGAAGAGCCCGCTCCGCGGGCGGCCGACCCAGTATGCCGAAGTGATCTATATTCCCGCCCACAGGGACTCCCGTGGCGTCAGCCAGACTGCGTTGAGAAACCTGCTACATCGATTGGAATCGTCGGCCGATTGGAGCGACGATACGCGATTGAAATCGAAGGGATTTGCCGACGATTTGGAGGATAACCTCAATGCCACGGAGGCGATCAAGTATGTAAGCAAGACCCTCGATGGCTTCTGGAAGTCGCTGCACGACGGGCACTACAACGGCACGCCGCGCCTCGGCGTGGTGGCAACCGAATTTCAGAAGCTGATCCGCGATCTCACAATACGGTTCAGCAAGTCACCGGGCGGTGGCCAGAGGTATCTCGAAGAGCTTAGCGAAGGACAAACATCGCTTCTTTACTTCGCCTTGGCTGCCACCTATCAGACCCTGATTTGGGAAATGCAGAAGTCCTTGCCAAACGGCCTCAGCGGATTTCATCCTTCCGATTCCACATTCCCGGCGCTCACGATCTTCGCTCTCGAGGAACCGGAGAACCATCTCTCTCCGTTCTATCTTCCGCGGCGCGTCGCCCTCCTAGACAAGCTGAACGAAACTGGATCCGCACAGGCGATCGTGACCAGCCACGCGACCAGTATCCTGAGCCGGATCCCGCCTCGGAACGTTCGCTACTTCCGCAACTCTCCAGAAACCCTCACGAGCTCCGCGCTCGAGCTGCCGTTGCCCCAGGAAAGCAGCGAGGAAGACAAATTCATCCAACAGGTCATCCTAGCGAACCCCGAGGTCTACTTTGCGCGCCTGGTGATCATTGGCGAAGGCGATACCGAACGTGTCGTAATACCAAAGGTCGCGGAAGCATTCGAAGCCAGCCTCGACCCCTCCTTCACCGCGTACGTATCCATTGGGGGGCGACACGCGCAGCATCTATGGAAACTGTTGAACGGTCTAAAGGTCCCCCATTTGACCCTTCTTGATTTCGATCTCGGTCGCCATGGCGGCGGTACCGGGCGCCTGAAAAATGCCGTTGACTGGCGCACCGAGCTTGGGCCTGAATTCACTCCTACGTACGCTTCGGCCGCTAACAGCGACGTTCAAGTTCCCGCAACGGTCATTCCTGGCAATGAGGTCCTAGCAGGACAAGGATATCTGCCTGGGTGAATTGGCTCCGTAGGTGGGACATCTTCTACTCCGCCCCCGTTGATCTCGACATGATGATGATTCAAGCTTTTCTAAGCGCCTACAAGGCGAAGACGGCCTATGTCGCTGAAGATTACGATGAGAAAACGCGGAAGAAGCTGATGGAAGCCGTCTTCGGCGAAAGTGGCAAGGGTCTCCCAGAGATTGCTCCGACAGGGATCGAAATCTCGGAAGAACAAGTCCACATCTACCGGGCCCTGTTCAAGTCGTCCTCCAAACCCGGATCGCATCTGATGGCGTTCTCAAAGCTGACAAAAGAAGAGATACGGTCCGGTTGCCCTGAGCCGCTTCGAGCCCTCATTGAGAGAGCGAAGGAACTCGTGGCCAAAGCCAGTGCACACGTGGATATAATGTCATGAGCTACATCCTCCCCGAGGACTGGAAGCCATCGGATGGTGTCCTTCTCGACGAGCACTCCTTGAACATCGCTCGCGACGCCAACTCCCGATCCATCCTCGCAGGCCCTGGCGCGGGAAAGACCGAACTGCTTGCGCAGAGAGCAAACTTTCTTCTAACGACAGGAACTTGTCCGCATCCCAGGCGGATCCTCGCCTTGGCGTTCAAGGTCGACGCCGCGAGAAACCTTCAGGAACGCGTCGCAGCAAGATGCGCCCCCGCCCTTGCGTCAAGGTTCGAGTCCTTGACACTCCATGGATTTGCCAAGCGTGTCCTCGACCAGTTTCTTGAGGCCTTGCCACCTGAGATTCGCCCCACCCCCGACTATCGGATATTCTCGCCTAACAGGGACACCTGGAATGCGTTCCGGGCAGCCGTCTCAGACGAAATCCCGAGCGTAGGCAACTTCAACGATTCCCAGCTTTACAAGCTCGTGCACTCGACGCCGTCGGGCGATCTATTCGGGAATGTGACTGACGAGATCAGAACGCGGTGGTGGAAATACTGTGTGCGGGATAACCGCCGGTCTACGATAACGTTCGAGATGGTGATGCTGCTTGCGTTGAAGATCATCGAAACGCGAAAAATCATTGTGTCGGCACTACGGCAGACATACTCGCACGTATTCCTTGACGAGTTTCAGGATGTCACCGATCTGCAGTACAGGCTTTTCAAGGCGACCTTCCATGGCAGCGGTGCCGTCATCACGGCAGTGGGCGACACCAACCAGGCAATAATGGCGTGGGCAGGCGCGCTCCCCGATGTGTTCGAGAAGTTTAACTCCGACTTCTACGCGACGGGATCGAAGCTTCTATTGAACTTCCGCTCCAACCGCGCAGTCGTTCATCTCATCAATGCCGTTGCTTCAATGTTCGAAGCGAACCCCGTACTGACTCATTCAGCTCGGGAAAACGATCCCGTTCCTCCAGACGCTGTAGAGGGATGGGTGTTCAACAGCCGGGACGCCGAGGCCGACTTCCTGGCAAAGTTCATCAAGTCAGAGCTCGACAATGGGCGCACGCCGGAGGACTTCGTCATTTTGGCCAGGTTGCGTGTCGACCGCATCGAAGACCGATTGAGAGAACATTTCGCCAATGCAAATGTACCTCTGCGAAATGACTCCCGGAAGATTGGAAGTCTCGAAATCCAGGATCTGGGGAAAGAGCGAGCCTTTCAATTTATCATGTCGGCACTGAAAATGGCCGCGAACGTTCGCGTCGGCGATCCCTTTCAGGTGTGCAGGGACACTATTGCCGACCTTGAGGGGCTCGATATCGCGAGCGAACGAGGAAGCGCACAGAGCCTCAGGGCCGTGCAATCGCTGACGAGTGATCTTGGAGAGCTACTGCGCCAGCGGGATACATCAGCGGTCGGCGGTAAGGAGATCTTGCAAGTTGTGATGCCCGCCTCGAGACAGGAACAGTTCGGTAGAGCCTTCCCTGAGTACAAGGGCAACAGCCATCTGTCGGAGGTCTTGGTCGCATTCTCGGGTTTCTTTGACGAATGCGCACGTCAGAAGCCCGACTGGAAAGGATGCATCGATCTGATCGAAGGCCGCCGTGTTGTGAAACTCATGACCATCCACAAGTCCAAGGGCCTTGAATTCCAAACTGTGATCTTCGTTGAACTGAACGATGACGCGTTCTGGAAAAGCGCCGATGACGCCAACATTTTTCTGGTTGCTCTTTCGAGAGCAAGGGAGCGCATCAAGTTTTCGTTCGCGAAAGACAGCAAGGGTTTTACCAACGTGCGGGACTTTGTCGATCACCTGGAAAAGGCCGGAGTGCGGTTCGTCTCCAAACCGTAAGGGTTGACTGCGTCTTGGGCAGCGGCCCTCCACGGCATCACAGACGCGCGCGACTAAAATCGCCGGCGTTTGTCTTGCCCGCAGCGCTACTCCCTTCAGAGATTGCCGCTGCGACAATGTCCTATACAAGCTTAGTTCGATGTACCATAAGTCCTGGCGGTAGCCCTCTTCGAAGTACCGACCTTTCAACGAAAACAACGGAAATACTTCGCACACCAATCTGGCCGACCTTGCCATGCATTAAGGTTATAAATATACGTCAGGTTGAGTGGAATACTACGATGAGGCGAACCGAATGAGACGCATATACAGACGGGGGCCACCCGCTTTTCTCTCCTCTGAGGTAGTGCTCGCCGAAAAACAGCGCCTACTTGAATATCTGCGGCGCGATCCCGTTGAGAGGCGGTCGCGGCGCGATAACCTCAATGAGTCACTTTTCTTCGATCCTTCACTTACACGGGAGTTGTATGAGGCTTTCGACGGGACTTGTGCATTCTGCGAGAGAGCGGTTGAGGAATTCAAAGACGACGAAAGCATTCTTCGGGTAGCACACTTCAGACCGCTTCGGTTCGTGAGGGACAGTTTCGAAGTCGACGAGGATTATTACCTTTGGCTCGCTTTCGAATGGCCGAACCTGCATGCCGTGTGCGCCTATTGTGATAAGGCGAAAGGCAATAGGTTTCCTGTGGAGGGCAAGCGCGCCGACTTTCTGTCCACTTATGATTCTATCAATCGAAGAGAGCGACGTCTCTTGCTGGACCCCTGTGAGGACAATCCCAGCAAGCATTTGCTGTTCCGTTGTACCGGACTTGTCGAGCCGATCACTGCTCAGGGCAGCGCGACCATCGACATATTCGACCTCAATCGAGATCAACTCGTCCAAAGCCGTCGAACGGCCGTCAATACGATGTTCGATGAATTGGAGATTGCCTCGTCATCACCTGACGTTGAGTTTGCGCATCTAAAACCAGGATCGTCCCACGCGGGCGCATTGGGACAGATTTGGAGGCGCCTGGGGAGCGAAAGGCTTGCTCTGCCGCCGACACTGATTCGCTCAAAGCCCTCTCAATTTCCGTACAAGCTGCAATCATATATCCGAAGACTAAGCGCAATTGACAGGAAGCACCTTCTGGATGGATTGCGATCACTATCCGATAGCGACCAGGCAACGACTCCGCGAGCGATTGAATGGCATGCCTCGTCATACGACGACAGTTCGCTTGCCCGACCGAACCTGTTCTTCGCATCAAACCAGGAAATCCGTCAAATCACGGTGCTGGACTTCAAGATAATCGACGCGCTGAGACTGACGCTTCCTGCAAGCCGAGCGTACCGCGCTGGCGCACCCTGTCTGATGATACTCGGAGAAAACTCTACTGGAAAATCGAGCATTCTTTCAGCGATCGCACTCGCATTGATCGGGAGGAAGGAGAGCCGAAAGCTCGCAAAGTTCTTCCCAGCAGCCGTGAGGAGTGAGGAACGCGATCGCCTCGACCAGCTCGACCAGAAACCCATGGGCGTTCATGTTAGTTTCCACCACACACGTCAAACCTCCGGTTTCACATTCGACCCAAGCACGAATTTTGTCGGTGGGCAGGATCAAGCGACCATCGTTCTTGGTTACGGTCCAAGAAGATACTTTGATCCCAAAAAACGCGACTACCGAGGCGGCGCCGCAGCCCGCGTGAGAACGCTCTTCGATCCCTTGGCCACGATCCCATATCCAGACGAGTGGCTCAATTCCAGAACTCATGCCGAGTTTGAAAAGATCGCTGCGGCACTGCGCGTAGTTCTTGCGATGGACGATGACGACGAGCTTCTCAGGGAGGGCCAGACGATAAAGGTCAACGCGAATGGGCGTTCGACCTCTATCGAGGCTCTAAGCGAGGGCTATCGGTCCGTCTTCACGATGACAGTCGATATGCTTCGGGAATTTTCACAGTACTTCAACAACCTCGAGGAAGCGCAGGGAGTGGTACTGATCGATGAGATCGAAACGCACCTGCATCCGCGCTGGAAAATGCAGGTGATGACCTCGCTGCGACGCGTGCTGCCGAAGGTCCAGTTCATCGCTACGACCCATGACCCTCTATGTCTGCGAGGCATGGACGATGGAGAAGTTGTAGTGCTGCAGCGCAGTGGAGGCCGCGAGGTTAGACAACTTCGAGACCTTCCGAGCATTCGCGGCATGACAGCCGAGCAATTGCTGACTTCAGATTATTTCGGTCTCGCAAGCACGGCAGATCCGGGCCTAGAACTCCGACTTCTGAAGGAAGCCAACGATTATGCTCGTCGACGTCCGACAGGCGAGTTTAGCATCCAGGTCTCAGAGCAGACGAAGGCAATGCTAAAGCGCCTGTCATTGGGTGATACGCCTTCTGAGCAAATCATGCAGGCAGCGCTCGAACGCTATCTCGCCGAGCGAGAGAGTCCGGAGGGCAGATCTCGAACCGACTTACGAGCCGAGGCCGTCGAGGAAGTCGTCGCAGCGCTCAGGAAAATTCCCTGATGCGGCGCGTCAACCGTAATGCAGTTGCTGCGCCGGCATCTCTAACCAATCCTTCAGCAGCCGTTTCCACGGAGCGGAGTGAGGCCGTGGCGCACTACGCTGCCACCACATCGGCATCCTATGAATTCTCGAAATACAAAGAATTCGATGTGAAGTTTTCGCTCGACAAACTCTTTGACAACAAGTGCGCCTACTGCGAACACCAGCTTGGCGACGGTATGGAAGTCGAACACTTCCGGCCGAAAGGACGGGTCGATGGCGAACCCACACACCGTGGCTACTGGTGGCTTGCGCTGCAATGGGAGAATTTGCTGCCATCGTGTGCAGGGTGCAACCAGCGCCGCTGCCAGCATCTCGTCACCGTAACCACGACCGAAGCCGAGTATGCAGCCTTACAGGGAAAGAAGCCGCGAAAGACCGCTGGAAAAGGCAATCATTTTCCTATCTCAGGCGTCAGAGCTTTCGCACCTACCGACAGCCTGCCTGACGAAGATCACGATATTCTCGACCCGACAGTCGACGATCCCGGCCAGTACTTGACGTGGTCGACCAGCACGACGTTCTCGATCGCGCTTCCCTTAACGACGGATCCTGCTTTTGCGAAACGCGCGCTCGCGACGATCAATGTTTTCGCACTGAACCGTACAAAACTCGTCCAGTTGCGGACAGGCTTGCTTCGTGAGCTGCGCCTGAGGGCGGTCGAAATCGAGAATGACCTCGCCGAGGACGCCGCCAATGGCGGATCCCAGTTCGCTGTTCGAAACGCACTCAGGGGTGTCGATGCACTGAGGCGCTACTGCGAGCCTGACAAGCCGTTTTCGGCGATGGCCCGTGTATTCGTTGAGAACTTTGCGAACCGACTATCGGCTCGCGTGGCAGGCATGCAGGGCACTGAGGCCAACGAGTCAGCCGCCCGGCTCGCAGATCCATAAAGCGATTGGCTCACCTCAAGCCCATTGCGGCAATGTAATTGAGGAAACACTGTTCGTTGAGATTGCGCGTCCGCTAGAATCATTTCAGGTTGCAGACAGGCTTTGTGAGCATCTGGGGGAACGGGTCGATGGGAAGCTCCGGTTCGGGCAGTTTTACGGATTATAGTGGATCGAAGAGACCGGATGGTACAGGCGGCTCCAGTGGCAAGGATCCTTGTCGAACGGCTTTCTCGGCAAAGTTGGAGGAAGTGGGGCAATGCGATTTCTTCGTTACCAACAACACCGTCCCTGCCGCTGACACAGTCCTCTCAATCGTGTTTGAAGGCCGGATCTTCGCTGTGACAGAGAATGGCAAGAAGGTCGGAGCCTTGCCGACCAAGTTCAATTATCTGGCTGGCTGCCTCAAGGAGGGCATCACCTATGCCGGCATCGTGACGGATTCCGGCTTGCAGCCGTTCCCCTTCGTCGCAGCCGACTTCACGCCCCAATGACCGCGGCTGACGATCTGCCGCTCCTGGTGGTCGGCGAGATCGTCGTCGACTTTACGAGCGCCCGGACGGATGTCGCATGCAAACTTCGCCTTGGAGGCATCGTGCATGCCGCGCGCGGGCTCTGGGCCTGCGACTTACCGTATTCGGTAGCGGCCATATGCCCGAGTTATCTCGTCAGCCAGGCCCGAGCATATCTGGCGGCGCATGGATGTAATGACTTCGTCTGGCTGGGAGAAGTTTCGGGCGCGCCGAATGTCATGGTCATTGGTGACGCAACGGAAGTCTCCGATCAGGGATACGAGGATCTTCTGAGGACTGAGAAATCCGTTAGGATCCTCGATGTAGGCACGTCACTTTCAGGCTACCGGGATGTTCTCGTCTTTCCCGGCAGTTATGATCTTTCCGCGGTGCGCCCGTTCCTAGGTGATAATGCCCGCCTAAGCTTCGACATCGCCTACGACGCGGACGATTTCTCGATCTTGAATGACTTCTCAGGACACCTGGGCGCAATTATCATATCGACGTCGTCGCCACTTTTTGTGCGAACAGGATCCCTGTCGGTGGAGCCCATGCTCGACAGCGCAAGGAAACTCGGCGCCGAGGTATTCCTACTCAAGGAGAACCGCGGCGGAAGCCGTCTGTTCGATTTGCGTACGCATGCGGTCGAAGAAATCCCAGCAACGCTGTCCAATACGGTCAACTCCGTCGGTGTCGGCGATGTCTATTCCGCGGTTATGATCGGCTTTCACGCCCGTGGATGGGTAGAGGCAGGATGGCGCGGTGCGAAAGCCGCCACGGTCTACTCGCAGACCACCTTCCCCGACGATTTCCGGCGAGACACGAAGCGAGAACTCGCGCTTTCGCTCAAGGAGCTGCGCGATCTCGGCGGAACGATCCTGCCGTGGCATGATCGCCCGCAGTTTCAGATCTATCTTGCAGCCCCCGACTTCTCCTACCTTCACAAGCCTGAGATCGAGCGCGCGGTCGCGGCCCTCAGCTACCACAACTTCTCGGTCCGGCGCCCGGTCGTCGAGAACGGCGAGCTGCCGCTGGGAAGCTCGGAGGCCGTCCTCCTTAGGACCTATGCGGCTGATGTAGCGTTGCTTGAGGAATGCCAAGTCGTGTTCGCGATCCCGCTGGAACGCGACCCCGGCACTCTGATCGAAATGGGAATGGCGATGGCCGTGGAGAAGGCTGTCGTAACATTCGACCCCCGTCGACAGAATGAAAATACGATGGTCATCGGGGGAAGCGCTAGCTACTCAGATGATCTCGACACGAGTTTGAACGCTTTATTCATGGCGCTGTCGGATCTGCGGAAGAGGAAGTCATGAAAAAGGTCATTCTACTTGCGTCAGGTGGTCTGGATTCGACGACCGTTGCCTATTCGCTCGTCGCCGAGGGAGCGGACGTTTTCCCCATATTCTTCGACTACGGACAGCATTGCGTCGAGATGGAGTGGAACCGGGCGAACGAAGTTCTGCCCGCGGAGATGCGCAGGCCAGAACGCTGCGACGTTTCCGATCTCTTCCGTGGGTCGTCATCCCGTCTGATCAAGGAAGCGGATTTGTGGACCGAGGAAGTCGCAGACGATGACCTTTATGTACCCTACCGGACTATGCTGTTCTTTGCGGCCGCCGCAGCCCGTGCCCAAACGCTTGGAATCCTTGAAGTATACACGGGCTTCATCAACAGCAACCACGCCAAGGAAATCGACTGCACGGCCGAATTCATGAACAAGCTGGACGGCCTCGTCGAGAACGTCGGCCCGGTCCGTTTCCATTCGCCATTTCGGTACTCATCAAAGACGGAAGTAGCGCAGGCTGCAATCCGCCTGGGCGTGCCAATAGGACGGACCTATTCGTGCCAGGCGGCCAGTGATTTCCCCTGTGGCGCTTGTCCCAATTGTGTTGAGCGCATCCGTGCGCTAGAGGAGGCCGGTCTTGCGTATCGCAAAGCAAAGGTCGGGTAGCCATGCAATCGTCGGCAGTTCAAATGCTCGTCGCGGCTCGGCGCGTTGCCGACTACGCGAAGGAATTGGGAGCTGATTTACAGCGCTTCGAAATCCGGCCCGCTTACGACCACATGGGGGCGCTGCTCGCTGACTCGGTTCTGCAAGCCGGACTGAACTACAACTCCGTGGTTCGGCCGCGTATCCTGGCAATCCTGGCAGACTATCCTGAATTGAACCGCACGTCCGGCCTGCGTAGCTTGGTTGAGCGCGGGGAGACGCCTGCATTTCTCAATTGGACCCACCAGGAAAAGGTTGGCCGTTTCGACGCCCTTGTTCTGTTCCTCGACGACGCGGCCATTGAAAGCGTGGATGACCTAAAGGAGCGCCTGCAGGACAGCGACAGGTTCGCGACAGCTCTTCGAGGCGTAAGGGGCGTTGGCCCCAAGACCGTGGACTACATAGGCTGCCTGGTCGGGATCGACTCTGTCGCCGTAGACCGTCACGTCCGAACCTTTGCGAAGCGGGTCGGTGTCATGGAAGATGACTACGATTTCCTGAAGGCGGTTTTCTGCTACGCGGCCGATCTCTTGTCTGTCTCAAGAAGGGAGTTCGACGCATGGGTTTGGCAGCGCGAGTCGTCGTTGACTGCGCGGCAAATGGCGTTCGCGTTTTAGGCCAAACAGTATCGGCTTTTGGGCATCGAGAACAGAGACTTAGCGACCGGAACGGGGGCGCGAAGCGGTCGTTCGTGAACCGTGGCTGGAAAGTCGTTTTGGGGCCGACTGCGGACGACGATGTCATCTCGTCCCGGCTAGGGAAAAGCGCGAAAGGCGCTTGACCTCGACACGCCGATTAGAGAAGCGCCGCCCGAAGGGCGGAAACGGGGACCGACTGCCCCGGTAAGCGGTTCCGTTCCTCCTTATCTGACTTGACGTGCGGTCTGTTATTGCGGTTTATCGCAGCGCGCGAGGGTAGGCACTGAGACAAACACTAGCGATAGGCGGGGGCTCTATCGCTGAAAGTACATGGAGAAGTGCATGCTGAATCCTAGCCCCGACAGATCGAAGGGAAAGCCTGAACCGGTCGATATTCATGTCGGCCGTCGAATTCGGATGCGCCGAGTGTGGATGCACGTCACACAGATGGCTCTTGCGGAGGCTATCGGAGTGACGTTTCAGCAGGTACAAAAATACGAGAAAGGCACCAACCGCGTAGGTGCAAGCCGACTTCAGCAGATCGCACACGCGCTGGATGCGCCAGTTTCTTATTTCTTCGAGGATATGCCCGACGCAGCGGCAGTCGACGGCGGCGACCGCAGCGGCCAAAAGAGGCTGCAAACAGAAATCATGGAGTTCGCGTCAAGCCATGAAGGTCTTGCGCTCATTCGCGCCTTCTCCCGGATCACCGACCAAAAGGTGCGGAGCCGGACCCTCGGCCTCGTGAAAGCGCTCGCCGAACAGAATCCGGCATGAGTCTCGCGACCGATTTCATTTCTGAGTTAATACGCGCCGCAAACGAGCCCGAGAAGCCGTCGCTTATGAAGTCAGCGGTCTTTTCGATCGCTCGATCGATACGACACGCGACATGCGCGAGCAGACAGGAACCGCCCGCAGCCACGGCGCCAAGGACGTGCTGATAGAACCTTTGAGTAGCGTCTGAGCGCGCCCGCGACCTTTCCGCCACAGATATCAGAGATGCCCTGGTCGATGCCGCTGACGTTATCAAAGCATTGAAGATTGCGCTTGAAGGGAAGACCGAGCTCTAGTGCGGATGACCGTGGCTGCAATTGCGAGTGCCCGCGCGTGCGCGGCGCGGGCACCATAAAACAGGTTGGACCTGACGCCGCTTGAGGGACGGCGCAACGTGATAATTCGTCACGTATGTCTTTCTTCCGACTTTTCTGATGTGTACCTGCAAATCCTGCAACCATGGTCATCCGAACAGTCAATGCGACGTTTTCTGGGACTTGTGCGTTAATCCCCGCATGGCCAGGACATCTTCGAAGAAGCCGCCGGCTGAGCCGCCAGGCCCCGAAGCCCCCTCCGCGTCCATCCACGCCTGTCGATAAGGCGCTAGGGTGTGGCGCGACCCCTACCCGTACCAGCCGTACGATGCAAAAGACCCCGGGCCGGGAGGAGGCGCCGGGGTCCTTGAATTTTGATCGGCTCCTTGGGAGGAGGAGTGGAACCGATCGACGTCCTGCGCAATGGGAGGAGGTACTGCGCTGACAATCGCGAAGATAAACCATCCGCCATCATTGAATAGTACCTTAGGTTACAGGGCAGCATTGCTGAGAATGCATGGCACAGGCGCCTCATTCATGCGCGAGACGGGACCCGTAGACCGGCATCACACGGAAGCGATAATTGTGAGCTCTCTCTAATCAAGCTTATTGTGATACTTCTGTGACAGCCGTGTCGCCATATGCTGGGGTGACACGACCACCGAGCACCAACGTGCCCGCGGATGTCTGATAATGACCTGCACCAGTCTCGCTACGATGTTGATGACGTCAGCAAGGTCGCGGCGAGAACGCGCGAGCGGCGACCGCTGGTCGTTTCTCGGCCCTCCACCAGCGCGCGACGCCCCTTTTTGAAGCGGCCCTACCGCGCGTGGGACCTTGCGTTCCCCTTTCGAAAAACGATTGTCGTAGGGCTGCCGGTCGGGATGACTTGGCCTGTCGGAACAAGATTGCCGGGGTCACATTGTCTGAATTCGACAATGGTGTCGCTGTCTTCGTTAGCGACATAGAGGTGCTTTTCATCTGGCTCGAAAGCGAAAAACCTGGGCGTGGTGCCTTGGCTCGGCAGCCAGTATGGACTTGCCGGCTTTCCATTACTGCCTAGGCGGAAAACTGCGATCGAGTCGTGGCCTCGGTTCGAGGCATACAGGTAGTCGCCACCTTTTGATAATGCTATCTCCGATGCGCGGTTGTCGCCTGAATAGTCCCTGGGGAGGGACGATACGGTATCGATCGGGTGTAAGCTGCCGTTGTCATCGTCGAAGTCGTATGTGGTGACGGTCGAATCCAGTTCGTTCAGAACATAGGCCAGCGCCCTCACGGGGTGAAAGGCGAGGTGCCGTGGACCGCTTGCCTCCCGGCAGCGGCATCGCGCCGCTTCCTCCAACATTCCGTTTCCAGGATCGAGCTTGAAGGACACGATCTGGTCGAAACCTTTCTCCGGCACAAGGATCCACTTTCCCGACGGGCTAAAGGGGACTTGATGTGGTCTGCCGTAGTTCTGTTCATCGCGGTGAGGACCCAGCTTGCCGGCCATTGCCGCAAGATGGCTCACAGGCCCGAGATTACCGGTGGATGAGACTGGCAGGCTGACGATGCTGTCGGTGCGATAGTTCGCAATGATAAGCCATCCGTGCGTTGGATCGAGCGCAAGGTGAACCGGGTTCCGGCCGCGAGTACGTTGGCGGTCGATATTCCGCAGAAGACCGGTTTCAGGATTGATCGAGTAGGACGTCACGAGATCAAGATCGCCGTGGACGGAATAGAGAATGTCCAGCATCGGGTGCAGGGCGAGGAAAGACGGATTAGGTTCGGTTTCGAGGAGTTGCAGCAAGCTCCATTGCGAGCTCTGCCCGTCGATCCTGTAGACGCTGATGCCTCGGCCTCTTGCATTGCGTTCTTCGGTCGTGCGGCATCCGACATATGCGAACAAACTCACTTTTGCCTCCATTCGAGAGGTCTTCCGCCAGTAGGGCTTGCCGAGCCAACTGGCCGGACACTAAACCAGGGTACTGAGAGACCGTGACACTCGTGGACTTGATGAGGTCCGCCGAGCGCTGCTTCTCTAAGGCGATCAGATCGCCGACGTTACCCCGCCGCGCTCATCTGGGCTTTGGAACGTCCGCACCGAGACCATCCAAGGCCTTGCGAAACTCCGGGTCATACAGTGAGATAAGCGCGCACCGGGTCGGTGTGGATGAACTGGAAATCACCCGTCGTCTCGGCAAACTGTCGATCGTCTTCTGCGTCACGGTAATCAACTCGAAGACGCCGAGTTCCTTGCCGATCAGATCCTTAATATCGGAAAGTGAATTTCTTGCGACATGTACGTCCTGAAGAGGGACCCTCGGGCCGCTCGGGCAGGCTCTAGAAAGTGGGACGATTGACGTTAACCAACAGCTGTTCAATCGTGAGCTAACCACGGATCGACGGGAATGCGCCCACGCCATGAGCCATCGAGGGCTTGCCGGCAAGTGGAAGGAAGGCGGTGCGTAGCTGCGATTGATCACGGCGGTAAGCGCCTTCTCGATTTCATCGCGTCCTCCGGTCGCTCGGCTGTAGCGCTGGGCCCGTCATGAGTTGCTGGAAACGTGTTGCCTGCCAAAACGTCTAGCTCTCAAGAAATCAACTTTGGACGGACGGGAATGCTGCGCGTTGCGGCATCTTCCGGCACGAAGCTGGCGCGGCTCCACGAGACGCTAAGCTGGACCAAGAACCTTGCCCCCAATCTGACGGCGCACCGAAAAAACTCCTCTCTCCTACTACCTCATCTTTTTCTAATGCATGCCGTGACATTGAGAAAATTGATTTCTTGGATGACTCCCATTCGCAGTGTAGATGAACGAAGGTACGCCTTAGGGGCCGTGATCTCATCTCTTCGTTGCGCGCGACGCGCTGATGCCGGACGGAATCTCACGGCTGCTTCACGCCAGCATCAATCTCAGTCAGAGAGCCATGAGTACGGCCGTCGCCAGACTTTGCAACTTTCGCACCTATTTCCGACACGAGCTGTTATGATGCAGGGCCGCGAACTTCTGCCAACGCCGCGTGCTAAAGCACTCGCCTGCAGTTCGCGAGGCGCTGCTGCCGGACACGCGTTGCTCATTGTTCCTTTCGGGACCGGACTGTTTCGTTCAACTAAATCAGTCACCGCGACCGCACCGGCAGATTTTGCATGATGCATAAACCGGTGAATGATGCGGCCGGCCATACTCCAGATCATCATTACAATTTCGCCGGCATATTCCATTTTCTCGGCAAATCGTTGGAGAGCATCGACGGTCCTTGTGACCCACGACTTTTGATGAGTAGATGCAACAATTATCTTCCGAAGGCGAAAGGCCGCACCGATGAGAAGTCGACCTCGATCGCCTGTAAGCAATCGAGTTCGGACGGTCCGCGGTTAGCCGGCGGCCATCAAGTTCCGCGCGATCTTTGCCATATCCGCCAAGGCCTCTGATGGCCCTTTTTTGAGAGTGACGGCCGCAACGGCGTCGTCGTTGTGAGTACCGGATCAATACTCCCAAGTGGTGTCGTTTGAATGTTCCCAGGTTGAGCCGTAGCCGTTTCTCCGGGACGCGCCCCGGAGGACCGGCGGCGCGTCATCACCGATACTCTTTCCGATAGTCGGAGGGGGGACTTGGATGATTCAGCGGTTCCCCGAATGTGACCTTTGACAGCCACAGTATGGTCCAGCGATGCCGGATGCGGAGGCCAACCACCTCATCACGTCACATCCGGGTTACGACCCCTGGGGGCACCGTTCTTATTCTGCTTGTATCCAAACATTCCTTCGCGGGAGAAGCTTCGTTCAAGATATCGCTCATGCCGATATCCTAACAACCGCTTCGCCCGACAACGGCAGGCATCGGGCCTCTGGCCCGCGAGAACCGCGCAGCACGTGGAGGTAAGTCATGGGCAATAGATTCCCACTGTCCCAGCCTTCGAGTCGTGACTAGGTGTTGATGAGTGAAGAATGGTTCAATCCGCCTTCGCCGAGGATGAATCAGGCTTGGTGCGGTGTATCTGATCACCCTTTGGGAGGGCCATCATAAATATACCAAGTGGCATCAGCAGGTACCACATTCCTTGCCGTGCCCGTGGCGAGCCCTATACTCAGCGCCTTCTCGACGTCGGCAACAAGGTGAGTGTCTTCACTATAGGTAATCTTGTCTATCCTCTCATCGGAAAGGTTCGTGCAGCTACGGTATATTGTTTTCAACTCGGTGCGATACCTCACGGATATCTCTTGGTGATTAACTATGCGGTTCTCCGCTACTTCCCCTTCGATCCAGCTAGTTGGAGCATGCAGAAGAAATGACGTGTCGTCCAAGACAAGCCGTTTTTGACCAGCGCAGTAGAGCATGGTGGCCGCAGAAATAACCTCTGATAGATTTATGGTCGTCACGGGCACGACGGAGCTCCTGATGGCTTGATAGCCTACATTGCCGCTATCCACCTCCCCGCCCGGACTGCTGATATATAGATAAATGTCGTGCGCGAATTTGTACTTCAGATTAATTTCGTCGAGAGCGGATGCAAGGGCGGCGATCTTCTCTTGGTTCACTTCACCCGTGTAAACGATTTTGACCGTGCTCACTGACGGCGGAGAGGACGCGTCGTTCATCACCCGAAGTGTGGCAGCCTGAAGCGGCGTGCTGAAAGCCGACAGGGCAACGGTAGCGAGCAAGCATATTGACGTTCGTCTCATAGAGCATTCCTCTTGGTGTAGATTGGAGAATGGCATTCTTGGTATACAACCTCCTTGAATACGACTTTATACCACGAGTTTCTTTGCGGATTCTTGGCGATCAATCGTGTCTCGGATCACACCTATGTTGGTCTTATACTTTTGAATTCTGTAATATCCCTCGTGCAGACAGTTAAAATAAAGGCTCTTAAGGTATCTGGCGCTTCTGAACCTTAAAAAGTCGTGATATAGCTCGCTTGGATCTGCGGTGAGAATATATTTGATTTGGCGAGCGGTCATGTGATGACTTGGCTCCGCCACGATCTGATTCAGGTCCCTGATTGACTTAACTGCAGCAAAATTTATCTCGGACTCTATGTCGGGCCGATCGCCCGTGTATCGAGCAAAATATAGGAAGAATGTTTTATTCTTGAGCTGTTGCTCGTGCATGAGCTCGACTAACCTGTTTTCGTGAGTGCCAGTGATCTTCACGTCGTCGACAAACAGAAGACAACGACCTTCGAAATGTTGCGCGTTGAAGTAGAACCTGTCGCCCGCGATCAATGACTTACGATGTTCCCGTGACAGGAGTCCGTAGTCGTTCACGTAACTGATCTTTCGTGGAACAGTCGCATATTCCACGTGATTGCCTTTAGCATCAACAATGTAGCTGTTGAGGCGATTGAGCAAATGCATCGTCATTATAGTCGCTGCGTTCGGAACAAAGTTGTATGGAGACGAAACCATCAGGCAGCGACTGTCCAGTAGCGCGGGTGCGTTTTGTTCGAAGAACGCATCTGCAACCTCGTATCCCATCTTGCGCGCCGCTTCGTCGCAGCCGAATTTCAAACGTGAATATTGTTCCGGTCGAAAGGGTGCATCCTCGATCGACTGAAATTCATGGAGCGCAAACTCCTGAAATTGCTTCATGCACAACCTCTCGAATGTCTTCAGGCCTTCCCAGCAGAGCACCATGCATTCCAGCGCTCTGCGCACCTTGCAGATCGCAGATCGCGTGGTCACCCACGTGCAGGATGTTATTGGCCGCAACGTCACACGACTTGATGATTTTCTTAAAGAAGGCTTTCTTCGGTTTTGCATATCCAAGCAAATCAGAATAGATTCCGAACCGAAACACGGATCCAAACGAGCTCTCAAGAAAATCGTGCACCAATCGGCCGCTAATAAAGCTCGAGTTGCTGCCAAGTGACAGCGCATATCCGTCTTCGACCAACGCCTGGATTAGTCTTACGGTAGTATCCAATACAATTGGTTTGCAGTTCTCAAAAATGTTCTCGAACGCTTTTGCGATGAGGCTCGGATCTTTGTGAACATTGCAATGCATCATAAGCAGACGGATATTTTCGAACAGAGATGGAGCGTACCCAGTTTCGATCGCGTGTTGATTCACCCACCTCTTGACCTCGGCGTATGCATTCCTGACAGTTGCTTCTTCTGTATGAAAACAAGCCGCGAGAAACTTCGTCCTCGTCAGCGCATGGCGTGGGTTTGGCAGTACGAGAGTGTTCCAGACGTCGAAAGAAATGTGACTTATCAACTTGCCTTTCTGCCCGCCTTTAAAGCGCTCGGAGGGCAAGCATCTGCGGTTTGTCCGCAGCCGTCTCGGCGTCACGCGCATATGCGGCGCGGGTCCGAAACGGATCGGAGTACCCGCATCAACCACGGCGGTGTGCGTGCATCGGGAGAGATTGCCCTGCCGGTGCCGCTCTTCTCTGAAAGTGGGTTGTGGCGAACTAACATATTCCCTTTGCCTTTCATTAATTGTTCCTGACAGCGCTCGACACCTGAATGTCCCGGCGATATCCATCTGTTTATGGCTGAGAATGAGCAAACGTCGTGCCAACCGCGCTCGGGCGTCTCGGCGGTGGATTTTTGCTAGTTATGACAAAGGGTTCCCATGATGATTGGGATAGCGATGCCGCCGAACAAGGCTGCGTCGATAACCGCACAATTCGACAGGTGGTGTCGAATTTCGGACATGCCCCAAATGGGATACGACCTGCGGTGCGCATGAAACAAGCTCGTCGTCAGCCAAGGAAAATCATCTCCAGGTGCGCAGGATGCCAAGCAGCTGCCGGTCCAGCGTCACGCCGTAAAAGAACCGCAGCGCGCAAACCGTCTGGTTGAGCGCCGGCCAGGAGATGCCCTGCGACACCAGGTACACCCGGAAGGCGCGCACATCCTCCAGCCCCAGCCGCTCCGGCGAGCGGCCGAAATAACGGCTTTGTCACGGCATGCAGGTAGGATCGTTGCGTGGCCGGCGACAGGTTGCGGGAGCGTCATGTCGTCGATCATGCGGCGGCGCAGCGGGCTCACCGCTACCGGAGCGTCGGTCATCGGTCGGTCTCCTGGTCAGGGGTTGGTTCTCAACACCCCAACTCCCCATCAGGAGACCGCGCCTCCAAACACTCACCTCTCCCGCGTCAGCGGGTTAGTTCAATCCTGAATCCGAAAAATCGCGACGCGCTTCAGAGGCGGTAGGTGAGCATTTTTATGCCGAAGCCGATTAGCAACATTCCAGCAATTCGGTCAATCCAAGCTCCGGACTTCTTGTAAGCTGCTTGCGCAGGCGGAGACGACATGAGCATGGCCACAGATCCGTACCACACCATTTCCAACATAAAGCCGCCCAACAACACGATGAGCTTTACGGACATATCTGCATCGACCGGAATTGTAGCGGCATACAATCCCAGGAAAAACGTGATGCCTTTTGGATTGGTTAATTCAACCAAAGTTCCCAAGCGGAAACCGGACCACGACGTGCCGGTGGGTGGAGGCGGGGTGTTGTCTCCAGAAGAAGAGACAAGCCAACCGGAAAGGCCAAGATAGACGAGGTAAAGACCCCCAACGATCTGGATAGCGGTAGCAAACCAGTCCACACGTACAATCAGCACTGCGAGGCCAGTCATTGAAAGAACGGCATAGAACGTGGCGGCTAAAGACAGTCCAAGAGTTGCCCCCAAAGCTGATGGCAGAGCGCCCGATATCGCTAGTCGCGAAACCAAGGCAAAGTTTGGACCTGGGCTTATGATCACGATCGCATAGAGACCCAATGTCGTCAGAATGGTCCAAATATTGTCTTGCATCGGCGCCTATCCGGTCGACCTTCGACCGACTCCTTGTTAAACATGGGATCTCTGCGGCTTTCCAGCGAGCGCAGAATTCTTGAGAATGGCTGACAGCTTTTCTAAAGCTGTCTTGAGATCGGAAAGCTCGGGACCTCCCACACAGAGCCTGACGCCTCCGTCGTTGGCATCGGGATCGACCGCCGTAGCCGCGGGCGGGGTCACATGTATGCCGATGGCGCGGCTTGCCGCGGCGAAATTGTCGGCTTCACGACGTGCCATCGGCAGCCAGATATGAAAGCCTTCATGGTCAGGAAAAACTGCCACGTCGCCAAGCTGGGATCTCGCCAGATCTAATCTTCTTGAAGATTCAACCTTAATTGATTTGCGAAGGGTTTGGGCTATTCCGCTTGAAAGCCATTCGGCCATGACCGCACAGGAAAAAGGCGATACCATCGATGACGTTGCGGACAGCGCGACCTCGGCCTTATCGACATAATGATGTGGTGCAACCAGAGAACCAATACGCAAACCTGGACTGACTGTTTTGGATAGGCTGTTGACATAGAAGGTCCGCTCGGGCGCCAACATTGCGATTGGCGGAAAACCTGACGAACCGAGGGAATACACATCGTCCTCAATGATCAGGGCATCATGCTTTCGGCAGACATCCGCAATTTCATGCCGACGGCGTTCTCCCATGGTTGCCGTTGTCGGATTTTGCATTGTGGGCGTCACATAGACAACACCGCCGCTCGTCCGTCCCAAAGCCTCGTCGAGCGCTTCAGATTGCATACCTTCCCTATCTGTTTCCACGCCGACTAAGCGGTGAGAGGTATGACGCGTCAGCGAGATTACTCCGGGATAAGTTTGCGACTCTGTGATGATCGTTCCGCCCGGTTTACTTGCGACAGCGAGAGCGACCGACAACGCCTGTTGTGCTCCATTGCATAGAAGGAGTTGTTCCACCTTCATCTGCATACCGAGCCAGGCGAGCCATTGTGCCATCTGCCTGCGGTGCTCAAAGTACCCTCCGTCGGGCGGATACCGAGCAAACAGATCCGCATCGATGTTCCGTGAGATGTTCAAAAGCGTCCTTGCGAGCATTTGCTGGCCTACTATTCGCGGCGGCGCGTTCACACTGAGGTCAATGACAGCTTCTCTTGATCCCGGAAGTGCGGCCACAAACGTGCCTCGTCCTTTTTCGCTCCGTACCAATCCGCGGCGCTCGAGGATGGCATAAGCCTTTGTCGCCGTTCCGATTCCGATGCCCAAGCGATAGGCAACCTCACGGTGGGGCGGCAGGCGATCGTTTGCCGCGAGCCTTCCTTCGAGAATATCGTCTGCCAAGGCTCTCACGAGCCGTTCACTTGGTGGGGCGTTCATAACAACGAGATACGGCTCCCATGGGGATTTGAGAAGCATATCAACTCCAAAAATAGTGTCCCATGACACTTTTATCGTGGCGGGCGAAGTGTCTCATGCATTACTCATTTCGGCAACGAACTATCCCACAGTCGAGGAGATCGAATCTGAACTGCTGAACCTCTCGCGCCGAAAGACAGGAGATAAGGGATCTCCGATCGCATGTTGCTGGAAACACTGTCGTGTTTAACAGGAGTAATTCTATGCAGGAAACGTGTCTTTTCACTCCCGGGCCACTGAGCCTTTCCTCCGATGTGAAGGACGCCATGAGGGTGGATTTGGGGTCGAGAGATGAGACCTTTAAGCAAGTCACGCAACGGGTAAGAGACCGCCTGCTATACATTTCCGGCACTGATAAGTCTCACTCTGCCGTTCTGATGCAGGGTAGTGGTACTTTCGCGCTGGAGGCAGCGCTGGCCACCTTTCTCGGAGCCACAGACAAAGCCCTTGTCTGTATCAACGGGCTTTATGGCGAACGCATCGCAAGAATTCTTGAAAAGAGCGGCAAGAATTTTGAGACACTTCTGTGTTCCGCTGCGTTGCCGATAGATGTGGCTGCCGTGGAGCGCATCATTTGCCGCGATAAAGAGTTTACTCACCTCTGTTTCGTCCATTGCGAAACCACAACCGGACTCATCAACCCGGTAAAGAGCCTCTTGGAGATCGGTCGACGCAACGGTCTCGTCACGGTGGTGGATGCAATGAGTTCCTTCGGCGGGCTCCGACTTGATGACGACATCGACATTCTGGTTTCCTCGGGAAACAAATGCATAGAAGCGCCCGCTGGTGTTGCTTTCGCAATCGTCTCCAACCGGCTACTCGCCTCTGGGAAATCCAGTGCGCGATCGTTTTGCTTCGACATGATGGATCAGTGGCAGCACTTTGAACAGCACCGCGAGTGGCGCACGACTCCCCCGACCCATATCGTACAAGCTTTTGATAAAGCTCTCGAAAGGCTGATCGAGGAAGGCATCCCCGCGAGGAATGCGCGATATTCGAGAGTTCAGGAAAAACTCCTCAGGGGCATGACGGCGCTCGGGTTTAAAACCATCATCCCCCAGGAACATCAATCACCGATCTGCTTGGCTTTTTGCTCAACTGAACTGGTACCCGACGAGGCTGCATTCGGGGCCTACTATGGAGCACTCGCTCAGCAGGGCATCTACATCTACGCAAAGTTTCATGAGCCGACAACCACGTTCCGCATAGGATGCATCGGCCAAATTCAAGACTTTTGGATTGAGAAATTACTGGCGGTAACGGCCGCACATTTTCGTATTTCGCCTTCGATATTGGCCGCTTAGGTCAACTGCAGGAGAACCGCAATGCTCAAGAAGAACGACGCGCAAGGACACTCGGTCCACCCGGCGACCGCATCACTGCATGCAGGTTTCAGAAGTGACCCTACGACCAAGGCTGTCTGCGTGCCAATCTATCAGAACACAGCATACGAGCTTGACGGCGATCTCTCGAAAATTGCTGACATCTACAACGTAAAAGAAGACGGATACACTTACACCCGCATTATCAATCCGACGACGAGGGCACTCGAGACCCGGTTTGCTGCCGTAGACAACGCTGCCGACTGCTTGGCTGTCGCATCCGGTCAGGCCGCTACATTTATTGCCCTTGCCAACCTTTGCAGTGGTCAGCCAGGCGATAATATCGTCGCGGCTCCCTTCCTCTACGGAAACACATGGAATCTGCTTCATAACACTTTTCGCAGGTTCGGCATCGAGACCCGAACCGCCGCGAACTCCGAACCGGCCGAGTTCGAAAAGCACGTTGACGACCGCACTATTTGTCTTTTCGGCGAATGTGTTTCCAATCCGATCCTTGATCCGTTGCCAGTGCGTAGCTTGGCAGAGATCGGCCGGAAAAGAGGAATTCCGGTCGTCGTGGATAACACCACCACGCCGTTGGTCTGCCGACCTTCGAATCTTGGCGCAGCCATGGCGACCTACTCGGCAACGAAGTATATTTGCGGGCATGGCACCACTCTCGGTGGTTTGATTTCGGACTACGGAAGTTTTCCTTTCCAGCAATATCCCGATAGGTTTCCCTTGTTTTCGGCTCCCGATGAGGCGCATGGCGGAATCCTTTGGCACCAGGCCGTGCAGGAAGTCAACGATCTGGGAAAGAGCGCGGCGCTATTGAAGGCGCGAATGACTTGGCTTCGTGATACTGGGCCATGCGCCAGCCCGTTCAACAGCTTCCAGCTCTTGCAAGGACTTGAGACATTACACCTGCGCATGCGTCAGCATTGCGAGAATGCCGAAATTGTGGCCGACATGCTCAACAATCACCCAAAGGTTGTGCGCGTGACCCATCCGTCGCACTTTACGGGGAGGAAAAGGGAACTCGCGGACGATCTGTTCGACAAGCGTTATGGCTACGGCGCCATGCTCATGTTCGAAGTTAAAGATGCAGCAAGCGGGCGCGCGCTCATTGAGAACGTTGAGATGATCTATCACGTTTCGAATGTCGGCGACGCTCGCACTCTCATTACCCATCCCGTTTCGACAACCCATACGACGGTTCCCCGGGAAAAAAGAATGGCCGCTGGCATCAATGACGGAACGATACGTCTTTGTGTTGGCCTTGAGCATGCGGATGACATCATCCGCGATCTGGAACGAGCCCTTTCGGCTGTGAACTGATTCCCAAACGAACTCCGGAGTGAATCATGACTGATCGAGATGTTTGGCCTCTGAAGGATGGTCGATACGAAAGCGTACGCTTTCCTTCTGACGTGAAAAAGTCACTGGCAGCATTGCGCACGAACAACTTCACCGGCGCACTCTATATTGCGAAGGACTATGTAGTCATCAGCGCTTTCTCCATTCTAGCGTCGCAGGTTTCCTGGTGGTTCTATCCACTGGCCCTATTGTTTATAGGGGCGCACCAACGTGGTTTAACCACCATCGCGCACGATGCGGCGCACAAGACCCTCGCAAGGAACGCTAAACTAAATTATTTCCTCGGCATCGTGTTCGCGGCCTATCCGCTCTTCCAGCGGCATTGGGCCTACCGCGTCTCGCACGTTCATCTACACCATCCGCATTTGGGTGACCCGGAGAAAGATCCAGATCTGAAATTTTTTGTGGAGAATGGAATTTACGACGTGCGTCATCCCAACAAGTATCTCTGGGATATCGTTATTTTCCCGCTGATTGGGGGGGCGACGCTCGCCTACCTGAAATACATTTTTACCTACAGATTCAAGGTTGTAGCGACTGATGGCGATGAAGTCGACAAAACTGGCGTCCTTGTCGACCGGTGGGGTTTTGCAGCTTTTTGGCTGGCAGTAGTCAGTGGGTCAATCGCGTTCGGGTTTTTCGACGAACTAATATTGTTCTGGCTCATTCCCTATTTGACGACGTTTCAGATCATAGGATGGTTTACTGAGATCGCTGAGCATTCTCCCATGTGCGAAGTGGAAGATACGAACCTCTACCTAACAAGAAATAGGAAAGGCAATTTCATAGAGCGCATACTCTTCGGGGTAAATCTGGATGAGTATCACCTGGAACATCACCTCTCGCCGGGTATTCCTTTCTGGTTGCTCAAGAGGGCGCAAGAAATTCGGATGGCGGATCCCGAATATCGGAGGGTGGCAGCAACTTGGGGCGGTCTATTCTGCCGGGGGCCAGAGGGGCAGCCCAGCGTCATTTCGCAGCTGATCGCGCGTAATCGGCAGCTATATGAGACCGGGCGGCTGAGAGACGGTGCCGTTGCTGGAATCGTATAGAGGAGGAAATGATGCCTCTAGTTGGAGTTGCCGCAAATCGTCTCATCGACGATGGGGTCCATAGAGAATGGGTTCGTCGGCGATATATTGATGCACTTGAAGCATATGCAAACGTTGAGATCGTCATACTACCGACTCGCTCCACTGACGACATCGAGGGGAGCCGGCGAGTTGTTGCTCGCTTGGACGGACTTGTCCTAACCGGAGACGAATCGAACGTCAGCCCAGAGTACTTTCTTCACGCTAACACGCCGCGTCCGTCGCCGACTGAAAGCACCTACTATCGAGCGGAAACTGACCCCTACAGGGACATGATGGCGAGTTTGGTTCTGTCGGCCGCTCTAGAGAGAGGATTACCAATCCTCGGCATTTGCAGGGGGTTGCAGGAACTGAACGTCTTCTTCGGAGGCTCGCTCTATGAAGACATTTCCCTAGAGACGAACATGCTTACTCATAAAGAGGACATCTCTCTACCGCGCGATCGACAATACGACCCTGTCCATGAGGTCACCGTTCAAGACGGAGGGAAGCTGGCGCGGATTCTTGGCGGCAATGTACCGATAATCGTGAACTCCCTTCATAATCAGGGGATACGGATCTTAGCGCCTGGACTTCAGTGCGAAGCAGTTGCTGCCGATGGTTTGATAGAAGCTGCGAGCGTCTCTAGTACGGGAATCTTCCAGATGGGCGTCCAATGGCACCCGGAGTGGCATGCTGCCGATGACGTTGTCTCACGAAAGCTATTTGCAGCCTTTGGAAATGCATGTGCTGCTTTCGAAGGTAAGCGACAAGGAGACCCGTCTAGCAGCATAGGGGTTGGGTAAGGTATGGCGGACGGACGATTTCACAGAGTGTGAGCATCTATGTCTGCGCCTATAGCGAGCCCTAAAGCGCGTCGCGATTAAACTCATTCGTGCGCGATGCACTTTAGGTCCTTGTTTTTATGCATGTCGTTGCCCCAAAACCGCTGCACACTTTTGGGCGACATGCACTAATTTGTCGACCGTGAACAATGACTGTTGCTAAGCGGCGCGCGGGTTCGCTCCGGCGAGCAGCCAGGCGAGCAGCAGCCACAAAAGCTGCCTGAACCAGTTGAGGAGGAGCGAGAAGTTGTAGCCGGCGGCGGTCAGGGCGGCGTTGATGGCATCACCGTTTTTGCCGGCGAGATAGTTGCGGCCCACGCGGTGCTCGGCCTTGAGATGGCCGATGACCGGCTCGATCGCCGAGCGCCACCGCATCTCGCGCTTGATCGCCGGAAACACGGCCCGCAGCGTCTCGTCATCGCCGATCTGCCTGCGAATATCGCGGACGGTGCGGCCGAGATATGTCTTGAGGTTGCGCGGCGCCTTGCGCGCCCGCTTAAACTGCTTGGCGTGGGCATAACGCTGATGTTCGATCAGCGCCTGCTTGCCGACCCGCATATAGGATTGCCGCAGTTTCAGTCCGGTCTTCCTTGCCAGGTTCACCAGCCGCTCCCGCGCCCGATGGATCCTTCGCATCGGTCGGGAACATCACATTCTTCGGCTGCACGGTGGTGTTGGTCCTCGGACTTGATCCGGGGATCACCCCGCGCGTATCGGCGGGATGCATCGCCCCGGTCTTGATCGCGATGGCCAGGCTTTCCTGCAGCAGCGCGGTCAGCCGCGCCTCGCCCATGCGGCCCCGCCAGCGCGTCATCGACGAGCGGTCGAACGGCAGGTCGTGCGGAAAAATTCTTCGCCGCAGAGATATTGGAAATAGGGGTTTTCCACCCAGCGGGCGCACAGCTCCTCGTCCGAAAATCAAATTGCAAGAAAAGCGCACTCAATGAGCGCTTTTCTTGCAGCACTGCACCGCGGAAAAGCGGAAATTACACAGCGCTATTAAAGACGTGTGGATAGTTCACTGGCGACTATTTTAGTGATCCGAATGAACATCCATAAGATTGCGCGGCTCACGCCGCGCAGTAGAGCCATGATCGCGAACCCTTCGTTTTCGAGGGAACAGAGGCCGACGGCCGTAGCCGCCGCCTTCGGTGTCTGCATGAAGCCGTTTACAAATGGGTGAGGCGCTGTCGACGGGAGGGCGAGGCCTCTCTCCCTCTCCTGCCTACATTACGAAATCGTCCATTTAGAAACGGTAGGTCACGCCCGCGCCGATCAACAGTGGATCGATTTTTGCCTTGCCGCTCAGCGGGCCGAGATCGTCATGGTCAGCCTTCCAGTTGGTTTCGAGGAAGATCTTCTTCACATCGAAGTTCACGCCCCAATGGTCGTCGACCATGTAGTCGAAACCGACCTGCAGCGCGGCCCCCACATGATTATCGACGTGGAGGTTATGGAAACCGGGCTTTTCGCTCTGGTTGTAGAACAGCGAGTAGTTGATGCCCGCACCTACATAGGGCTTGAAAGCGCCGAAGTCGGTGAAATGGTACTGCAGCGTAAGCGTCGGCGGCAGCAACCAGGCCTTCCCGACCGGCACGCCGACCGCTCCATCTTCGTTGATGTTGGCGTAGGTCGTGCCAAGGATGAGTTCAGCGGCGATGTTGTCGGTGAAGAAGTAACTGATGTCGAGTTCCGGGATCAGCGAGTCCGAATAGGAAAGATCCGAGCCGGTCACGCCGTTGATCGAGCCACTGTCCTCAGTGATGACGCCCAAAGCGCGCACGCGGATCTGCCAGGGGCTTAGCCCACTCGTCACATCCTCTGCCACCGGGGCAACAGGCGGTGATGTCAGCTCCGCGGCGGCTGCCCCGCACGCAAAAAAAGCCGCACCCATGCCCGCGATCCATCTCAGATGCCGTGCGTCATTCATGTTCATTTGACGTCTCCTTGAACGTGCAATCATTGAATCAGCAATAACCGTTGCAAGGGAGACCGGTAGGCCGCGCGTGGCGGCGGCATGTTGATCGAGATCAACCGTGATTTGGAAAAACCGGTATATCGGACGGAGAAGTCAATTTGTCACATGAAGGCCATTCGACTCGAAGCTGCGATTTGGCCACGTCGAAGTACAGATAGGCTGGGCGAGGCGGCCTCGATGACCGATGTTGTCGGCCCCACCGCCCTCGCCCGTCGACGCCGCAGCATACCGCCAGGAGGCGTTGCGCGCGCCTGCATGTGACGGCCCGGCAATTCGCCCCGGAGACCAGTGTCTCGCCCGCCACGGTCAGGCCGCGTCCTTAAGCGTCCTGGCGTGGACAAACTCAAGGCCCTGGCGCCGGGGGTGCGCCGCTACGCACACGACAGGCCGGGCGAGCTCGTCTATATCGACATCAGTAACCCGGCAAGTTCAACCGAACCGGCCACCGCATCAACGGCCATCGCGCCAGGCAACGCAACGGCCACGGCGTCGGTTGGGAATACGTGCATCTGGCGATCGCCGACCACTCACGCCTGACCTATTGGGAAATTTTCCCGACGAGGCGTCGGTGCTCCTGATTGCGGTTTCTCGTCAACGCCTTGCGTCAAGGTCCATCGCGTACCGACAACGGCGCCAGTTTCCGCTCCCCATCCTTACGCCTGGGCGCTGCGGCGGCTCAGCATCAAGCACATCCGCACAAAGTCCTATACACCCAAGAACAATGGGAAGGCCGAGCGCCTCGTCCAGATCGCCCGTGCGAATGGGCCTATGCCAAGGCCTACGAAACATGGGATCAGAGGGGGCCACGACCTATCGATCTGGTCCCCTCGCTACAATTAGCGTCGCCCGCATGGCAGCCTAAAAAGCCACCCATCAGCCGACTCGGCCTAACCGAGGATAACCTGTTGAGGCTCCACTACTGGGCAGTCGTCGAAGCGAGTCTTGCTCGCATTCCTGTGCGGCAAGAGCCAGATTGCCCTTGAACTCACTCTTGTGCGTCCTGAAGCGATTGAGCATCTCGGAGAGATTAGACGATTCTTGAGCAAGCCCCGCCGACGCCGCATTCATCTCCTCGACCATCGCAGCGTTCTGCTGGGTCGCCTGATCCATATGATTGACCGCGGAGTTGACCTCCCCAAGGCCGACGGACTGCTGTTGAGCCGCAGATGCAATTGCGTCCATGTGCTGGTTGATCGTCTGCACCAAGACAGCAATCGAATGCAGCCCTTGGTCGGTATCGTTGACGAGTTTGACGCCTTCGCTTACCGCGACTTCCGAATTGCCAATCAAAGCCTTGATCTCCTTGGCAGCATTGGCGGAGCGCTGCGCCAACTCGCGTACCTCTTGGGCAACAACGGCAAAGCCCTTGCCGGCTTCCCCGGCGCGTGCTGCCTCGACGCCAGCGTTAAGTGCCAGGAGATTGGTCTGGAAGGCGATCTCGTCGATCACGCCGATGATTTGGCTGATCTGCTGGGATGCCGTCTCGATCCGCCCCATTGCCGCGACTGCATTGCCAACGACCACCCTCGCCCCCTCAGCGTGATCCTTGGCATTCCGGACCAGGTTTTGCGCTTCGCCCGTTCGCTTCGAGGTTGCCTGGACATTCGACGTGATTTCTTCGAGTGCAGCCGCTGTTTCTTCCAGCGAAGCGGCTTGCTTTTCGGTACGGTCGGCAAGGTTGCTGGAGGCACTGGAAATTTCACTTGATCCGCCTCTCACTGCACCAGCAGATTTTCCGACGGCCAGGAGAACTTGACGCAGCTGGGCGACCGACGCGTTAAAGTCATGGCGCAATGCTTCGAACTGAGGCGCAAACTGCTCTTCAATTTCGCAGAGCATGTCGCCAGCAGCAAGCTCGCGCAGGGCCGAGGCGAGCGAGCCCGTCGCTCTGTTGAGACGGTCTTCCGCCTCAGCTTCCGCGAGCCGCTGCACCTCCACACGCTCACGTTCGGCTCTCTGGCGATTTTCTTCCGCCTCCGTCTCAAGCTGGGCATTGCGAATAGCGGCCTGGCGAAACACTTCCACCGAATGCGCCATATCCCCAATCGCATCCTTGCGATCCACAAAGGGGATGGGGCTTTGTGTATCACCATCGGCCAGTTGCTGCATGCGACGTTCAATCGCGCGGATCATTCGGGAAACTTGGCGCAACACGAAAATGCAGATGCCGAAGACGACCAGCGACACCAGAACCGCTGTGATCGCGCCCCTGATGAATAGGCCGCGCAGTTCGGCGAGCGCGCCCTGAGCTTTAGCATTCAGCATGTTGCCCGCCTTCTCGAGCAGGTCGGCCATGATGCGGTTTTGGTTGCCCGTCTGGGATGACCAGCCCTCAAGGGCAGCCTTGTCCTCTCCCTTCGGCTCATTTTGGTACATGACAGCTCGAACTTCTGCCAGGAACTTGCCCTCTGCGCTGTCGGCAAAGTGATCGAACTCTTCGATCAACTCCTCGGGCAGATGTTCGCGCAACACCGGCGTGGAGTGATCGCGCAGTCCTTTGGCATATAGGAGAAAAGCATATTCAGGTGTCACCAGTTGACGACCGGCCAGAAATTTCTCGCCCAAGCGAATTTCGATTAGACCCGCATCGTTAACCTGCATCAGAGCATGATAGCCATCGATAAAGCGCGCCAGGTCTAGATCGGCAATCGTTGACGCGGAACGGCGCACCAACTCCAGGCCCGCAGCGGATGCGGGTTGCAGAACCAGAAGCGCCTCATTGCTATCGGCGGTTCCGGCGTCCACGTTTCTGCGATAATTGGGCAAAAGCTTCAGCTTGTCCTGGATTATGCGGTAGGCTCCGTCGATCGCCTGATCCGAATTACCCTGCCCCTTCCAGTCGCGATAAGCCTTGTCCAGAGCCGCGAAGGCGCGATCCACAGCGTCGCGCCGTTCGGCGAGATCGCTGCGCTTGGCAAAGGCTTCTGCCGGCAACACCTGCGCTATTTCTCCTCCCGCATGCGCGAGGCGTTGCACGATGAGCTGTTCTTCCAAGGCCCCATAGCGAATGTAACCGTCTAAAACAGCCGATCCACTCAGCCACAGAAAGGCCGATAACGGAGCCGCAGCAATCAAATAAAGCAGGCTTCGCAGAGAAAACATGAAGCGCTCCTTCCAGCGCAAATTCTACCGAATTCAGTTAATCACAGTCTATACGGATAACAGATTGATATTATCTTAATGTAGAAAACGTATAAAAGCGGGAATTGTGCTATTATCCCGGAACTGATCCCAGGCCTCTTCTTTTCGCATCTGCAAGTTGTCAGCCTCTATGCTCACACCATCGATCTGCGAGACATGACCTATTCTATTATGCGGCGACAGGACGCAGAACTTCGCTTGGTCCCGAAATCGCGCTCGGATCTCGCCTGCCGGTTCTCAGACATCCGCGGCCGGCCCTTCGGGTGAACTGGGTGACGGTCTGCCCAATACCGGTAAGGGCCGGCCTCCCCTCACTTCACTCTTCACCGTCGCGTCACAGGTAATCATCATCATGCCCGCACCGCGGAAGCAGCATAGCCAATGCTAAAGCGGCGGCGCACGCGTGCGCCGCTTTGACCGGCGCCATGAAGCGCCCGTTACCGAAGCGGTAATGATGCATCACGTCCTCGGCCACCAAAGCGTCAATTTCCCCATGTTGCTCCGGCATCACAAGACGATTGACCCGGCATCAGATACATTCGCTCTTGTCGTTCAATTGAAATCAATTTTCTCTAACGGCGTTCGGAAGATTGCCAAAATTCTTTGTTTGGATGGCATCAATCCACACCGTAGATGCATGCGTTCCAAGTCGGCTAGCGTTGATGACGTCGAGTTCCAGCGAAACGGCGTCTGAGAGACGAAGGGCGCGGAAGATGTCGAAATGGTCGCAGGGTTTTCCATACCTGTCGTCACCATTGGTCTTGATCTCGCAAAGGCAGTTTTTCAAGCTCGCCGCGTCGATGATGCCGGTCAAACCGTTCTTCGCCGATGCCTTGGATGAAGTGAGTTGCTGGCGTGCCAAGCTTCCGCCTTGTAAGGTCGCGATAGAGGCATGCTCGAGTACCCATCATTGGCTCGGGAACTGGTGAAGATTGTGTCCCGGTCGCCGATCGCATCCAACATGATGATTGCCGGAACCCGCTCACGAGCTTCGGCGAGGCCGCTCGCATCCAACTCGCCGATAGGCCCCTCGCCCGGCATTAGGCAACCGACGTGGCAAGATGGCAGCCGCTCGTAACGGCAATAATCGAGCAGACTGTGTGCTCCCCACTACCGGAGGGGTGTCGGTCTGAGCTTACCGTCCCGCCAATCACCGAGCTCGTTGGCGAGCTCTAAAATCCAGGCTTTCGCGGATGAATGTCTATTCGTCCTAGACCAGTGTGCTCCTCAGGCTTCGGGTGTTACGAACTGGGTGTTAATTATGGCTTCGACCAGCGTTATCCCGTTGGGAGTGAGGGTGACCACATCCCCGTCGGCAGTGACCAGCGCTTTATCGACCAGTGTCATGAGCGTGCGGCCGATAATCGGGTTGTCGAAAAAGCTTCTGCCTTCAAAACGTTGTCTGAACACGTTGTCATTCACCGGAATCAGTGTGGAAAGCGCCATTTTGAAGGCGTTGACTTCGCGTTGGAGCGAGGACACTCCCCGGCTTTCCTCAATGGGCAGACGGTTTTGATCGAGAGCTTCCTTGTACCTTTTGTAGCCAGTGATGTTGATAGCTTCGGCCCGGGTGCATTTCGAGCTACCACCGAGGCCAATTGCCACTTCCGGGTACTGCATATCAAGGTCGGTGATTAACCCTTTCCATTTTTCCGGACGCTGATTATTCCGGTGGAAATACATCGTCGGGTGTTCCAGATAACCCGGCAAGAGATACTGTTCGACCAACTCGCGCATCTGGTACTGCTTGCCCAGCCCCGGGAAGTTCATGTTGTTAAGACTAGTAAGCCCCTTTTTCTGCCACAGGCTTTCTCGCTCCCCGGAAACGCCGGTACGCTTTGTCATGAACTCTTCCATGTGCAACTTGGTGCAGACTACGTGAGAAAGTTCCAGCTCAAGGGTTTTCTCCATATCATATTTCACGTCATCCACGCTTTGGCCTAACATGCCGTAGATGAGGTCAACGCTGATCCACTCGAACCCGATTTCGCGCGCGTTATGCACGGTTTTCACACACTCTTCGGCAGAATGCATACGTCCGCAGGCGGTGATAATGCGGTCGTTGAAGGCCTGGGCACCGAAGCTGATTTTGGTAAAACCCAACTCTTTTAGCAGCCGCAGATAGTCTTTGGTCAGGGTTCCCGGCTCGCCTTCAAAGCGCATGGTGGCAGCAGAAAAGTTAAAATGGCTCTGGTAAAAATCCATCAGGCGCCGCAGCTCAGGTTCAGGAAGCAGTGATGGCGTGCCACCGAAGATGTTAAATTCGCCGACCACGGCCTGTGCAAGGCAGGGAACCACGTGAAGCCACATGGTGGCCTCTTTGATGTTGTAATCAACCAAATCCCGGAACACAGCCAGCGACGAAGTGGCCTCTGGGTTCAGAACAACCGTTGGGTATTGGCAGAAATGGCAACGGTAGCGGCAGGAGGGGATATACGACCACAGATGGATCTGTTTCGCCTGTTTGATTTCGCGGTCCATGTCATCGAAAAAAGCCTCGAGTGGATAACCGGAGATATCACCGGGGAAAACGTGGCAACCGAACGGATCTTTGAACACATACTCCAGAAATGCGCTGTTGTCCGGGCACGAGAGAAAATCGTATACGCGCGGCACCGGATAGTTCGTGTCGATATCGTTCAGTGAGCTCAGAGCTTCGCTGTTCATCAGAATACTCCGCCGTTTGCGAAGTAGTTATGAGCCTCACCGGACTCACGATCTTCACAGAAGTAGTAGACGAAGCGCTCGAAATCCTCCGGTTTGACCGCATCGAAGCACGCCGGTAACGGCGGCGGAAAACCGATATCTTCACCAACGGCGCGCCGCAGGGCACTGAAAATTTCGTTACGGAACTCAAAATAAAGGCGATATGCCGGGGTCTTGTAAGCATGGATCGCTTTGAAGTCGATAATGCGGGATTCGTGCTTAATTTCATGGATTCGCTGGTACAAACGGTCAGCCACCGGTTCGGTAAAGAATTCACGCACAGCGGGGTTTTCCAGCAAAATCTGCGGGTTGAGCAATGCAGGCAGCACGATATTTTTGGGAACGTAGTCCTTGATCGAGTAGAACCAGGCCTGCTGCGACTGCGCGGGATTGGTGTCGCACAGCGTTGGCTTTTGCCCTTCCACATCCGGGCGCACGTCTTTCATGGTGATGATACCGTCCTGTCCGTAGGCGATACCGGCGATCACCCCCTCGAGGAGGGCATCCACGCGCCGGCTGTTGATTTCCACTCGGGAATCCCGGGCGTAAACCGGCTTGCCGCCCCAGGCGATTACGCGGATCCCAAAGTCCCAGTCATCGGAGAGGTGTTCTACAAAGCGGCCATTGTTCAGCTGGTAGAAAATTTCGATACCGCCCACTTTGTCATAGAACGTGCGCTCAACGGCAAAACCTTTGCCGTCCGGAAAGCCGCCAAACAACGAAAACGACATGTCACGACAGCGCAGGGTCTTTTGAATTTCCTTGAAAAGGTTGGGACGATGGCGGAAGGATTCTTCGTTGTAATAGTAATTGCACGTGCCCAGATCACCATCTTCCTCCACCATTGTTTCAATCAACGCGTGCAACCAGTAAGGATCTACCGTGCAGTCCGCATCGGCGGAGACAATGTAATGTTTTTTTTGAACGCCCAGGCGGCTGTCACGGGCTTTTGAGCGTAAAGACGCGAAATCCATGCCACGTTTTCTGGCGGACGAGACGCCCTGAATGGTTTCTTTGACAATATGAATGTCCATGATTGGATTTTGAGCACTGAAGGCTTTAATTTTCTCAACGGAATCGTCTGTTGAATTATTATCCACAATGATCAACTCATAAGTTTCATGCGTAATCATACCGCAATGTGTTTTTTGATTAAACAGGGAGAGCAGTACTTCATTGATACGATCGCCTTCGTTATAAACCGGCAGCACAACCGATACGAAGACATTGTCTCTCATCTGTCTTTTAGAATAATCGAATTCCAGAATGTCAATTACATTATCAGAAAGTACCTGTTTTCCAATGTAGAAGTTCCTTTGGGCGACTTCGGTCATCAGTCGCTTATTCTTGAGAAACCGGTACACATCATTGATAAATGCTTCATCAGGCAAGCCGTCCCTCTCCTCCGAGATCGCCATAACGGGCGCCTCAAATCCATACTGACCATAGACTTCCCAGTAGTATTCGTAGCTGGTAGTGATGTAGCAGCGCTTGAAGCTAATCGCTTCGCCAATGGGATTCCCGTAACTGTCGTAGTCCCAAGAGGTAAGAAACGAGACCAGATCGCAAGAGTAATATAAATCCCAAATCGTCTTGGTATTCTTATGTGTTGCGCTACATTCGTGCTGAAGTGGACCAATAAACTTTACAAACGATCCGATGTTTAAATTTTTGGCCGAGGCTTTCAGCTCCTGGTAGAAAGCGTAATCTTCATGAGGATCGCCCGCCACGACCAGGAAAACTTTCCTGTCGACACTGTTCTGAAGAAAAAGCTGGTTGAGCCGCCGAACGAGATAAATATCTCTGTCGAGACGTTTTTGAGGAATAATTCGTGTTGTACGGGCAATCAGAATATCGTCGTCGCGGACGGACAGATTCTCTCTGATGTTTGTATAATTGCCCTGCCTGGTGAAATCATAGGTATTCTTCTTAACCTTGATTTCCACTTCGTGGCGGCACCACGCTTCAAGCTTCTTTTTTAAGTGATTATTGAGCGTGACGTATGTAATGTAGCTGGACTTGATAGGCTTGACAGCGTGAGGATACGGTGACGGCCCATATTTCATCACCGTTTTTTCACTATTCCACATTAAATCGTGATCGCGCCAGATAACGAAATTGCCCAGTCCATGATGTTTCCCGTAGGCGTCAATCGCCAGATACAGCGCTTTGGTGTAAATTATATTTTCTGGTAGTGTTCCATTCTCAACGATCACATAACTGATATTCAGCTTCTCCCATAGCTGAACAATTCTGCGGGCTAGATCTCGAGATGACTCGCTAACTGCAAGAATGATTTCTTCCTGTTCTTTGGAAGAAACCGTCGTTTTTCGACTTATCAGAATATTGTGCGCGCGCTCGATAAAATCGATATTGTAGTAGGGAACGGAGTCAATATCATCTACACGAACCAATTCAAATACATCTTTATAAATCTCTTGCTCATGATTGTAAGGTTTGTTAAATTTCCCTTTATCTATTTTTATGTCATAACCAAGGTCCAGATAGGATTTAATAGCATTTCTTGCTAGAAATTTAGCTACCTTTGATGCTTCAACAATAATTCCTGATACAGCAACAGCGTCAAATGATATAAACATAGCTCCAGGACGCATATTCATTCACATATCTCGTTTTCTTGTCCCACGCCGATTCCAACCGGAGGGCGGCTGCGCTTGCAGAGGTTACGCAGAGATCTCACGGTGACGCCTGCATGAGGTCGGCTGTTCATGGAGGTATCCTGCTCAATCAATGCCGTGCGGAGTTGTCCTGAGCGAAGCAAGTGCTGTGCCGACCCAGAAAAGCCGTTTAAAAACAGTGGGACCGCTCTGATAGCCAGTGCTTTGTGTCCGACGTAGTCAGAAAGCCGACAACGAGTGCATCGACGCGAGCTTCGCAACCGAGCCCAAGCCACCCCTCGTGCGCGGCGCCTGACCCCGAGAAGTTACCGGTGTCATAGTCATGCCGCGGATGGTGCGTGACGTTTCCCGGCGTCAGTCATTCATCTCGAACAGGTGGCGATACTGCCGCGGCTGGCATCGCAAATATTGATCGGGTGCCCGCACCCGTTCTCCGAAATGGGCAGCCGCATGCCACGGCCAGCGCGGATCGTAAAGTATGGCACGAGCAATCGCGATCAGATCCGCGTCACCCATGGTCAGTATAGCCTCTGCCTGCTCGAAATCCGTGATTAGTCCGACCGCGATGACGGGAACCCGCACCGCTTGCTTTACCGCTCGCGCGAAAGGCACTTGATAACTGGGACCGAGGGCTATCTGCTGGTGATTGGATAAGCCTCCGGACGAAACGTGGATGGCGGAGCAACCCCGCGCTTCAATTTCCTTGCAGAACTCGACCGTCTGATCGACGTCCCAGCCGCCCTCAGCCCAATCGGTTGCTGAAACCCGTACAGTGACGGGCTTTTCTGGAGAAAATGCATCACGGACTGCTTCGAAAACCTCCAAAGGGAAGCGCATCCTGTTTTCAAGGCTTCCACCGTACTCATCAGTGCGTAGATTGGATAGCGGTGAAAGAAACTGATGCAGAAGATAGCCATGAGCAGCATGGATCTGTATTGCATCCAAACCGATGGACGCGGCGCGTCGAGTGGCATCGGCGAAAGCGGCTCGGACCCTAACGAGTCCCGCACGGTCAAGGGCGTGCGGTGGATCGTAGGACTCTCGGAAAGGAACGGCACTCGGAGCTACGGTTTTCCATCCATTCGCCTGGTGAGGAGCGATTTGAAGGCGGCCTTTCCACGGCGCGTCTGTAGATGCTTTCCGCCCGGCATGCCCGAGTTGTATCGCAATCGGCGTGTCCGACCACCGCCGTAGGCTGGCAAGCACTCGCCCCATCGCAACTTGGCATGCGTCGGAATAGAGACCGAGATCGCGATAAGAGATACGACCTTCGGGCGATACGGCAGTGGCCTCGATTGTCACTACCGCGACACCTGATAATGCCAGGTTCCCGAGGTGGATTAGGTGCCAATCGTTCATCTCACCGTCTACCGCGGAAAACTGGCACATCGGTGCGGCTACGACCCGGTTCCTGAGTTCTAGGGATCCGATTTTGAACGGAGAGAACAGCTTAGTTCCACTCATTCTGCTTCTCCAACGTGTGGCTCTTCCCGTGACAATCGGGTCGCGTGCTCTGCGGTCGTTCACTCGGTGAAGCGTTCGGCTCGGCCATCTGTGTTGCTGGCCGGTGTTATCGAACTCCATCTTGCCAATGACGTTCGCCTTCGTGTTCACGCCTTCGTCAATCAAAACGAGCCCTTGAGCCCGAAGGAGATCGACATCGACTCGAAGTTTGCCCCGGCCTCATCCTTTGTCCGGGCGTAGCGTATGCCCTCCGCGGTGTCGTCTATTTGCATGTCACCGCGTTTGTGAAACACCCGCTCGAACGAACCGGACAGATAGAGCGAAGCACCTGGAGTCAACGCGTAGTTGACCGCAACGGTAGCGCCGATAGTCGGCGACGGATCCATGTCGTTATGGTAACGCAGATCGCGCAACCAGTGATCGTCGATCTCCTTGATACCGAAGCTCAAGCCGCCCTGAATGCCGCCGCTGATCGTAAGATCGCCCAGGACACGTTCGCCGCTCAGGCTGACGAAGCCAACCGGAATTTTTTGTCGGAAGCTGATGCCGCGTTCCCCGTCTGCCCATGCCACAGGTAAATTGCGGAAACCATCCTCGTTCGAATAGAGGCCCGACCCGCCGTAGGCCGTCCACTGGACGTCGGTGTAGCGGAAACCGGCGCCGACCGCGAAACTGCTGGTCTCATTGCCGTAAATGATCCGGTCCAATTCGATCGCTCCGTCGACATAGTGGTCAAGTTCGGTATCGGGAGAGATAGAGCGGTGGCTCCAGTCATCGTGCCCACGGCTCAGCCAATCGAAGTCAACCATGTGACCGTTGCCGTCGGTGCCGAAGTTGACGCTGCCCTTCAAGCTCCAGTCGTCGTCGATCTGCGCGTCAAAACCGAGGGTGAAAAGGGTCACCCCCTTGCTCTCCCAGTTCAGCTGGCTGCACTTGTGGCCCTTGCTGACCCAACCCGACTCTGTGCACGCGCTGGCGCCGGGATAGACAAATTCCTGGGCCTTGATGTTGGCAAGGCCAATTCCGCCAAAAACGATGAGATTGCCATCGTCCGAGGAAAACAGAACGTCGTCTGCGGCGGCGAATGACGGGGTGGCCATCAGAAAACAGGAAGTGACTACGGATCCGACAATGACGCACTTTGTAAGCTGACCGCGTAGTTCGTCCAGCGCCTCCGTGTTGGGCCTGAGCTTCCTCGCCTCAGCCGATTGTGGGGCATCTGACTTGCGCTCTGCCTGCGCCACCGGTGTTGATGGACCGGCTTCGCGCTGCTGTCGGGCGGCAGCGCGCGCCAGACCGTTCGGCGACTGCACATATGTTTGGAGCATGTTGTTGTCCTTTGCTGGGAAGCCCGAAGTTTCAGGACCGGGCAGGAGCGCGGCGTGGAGACGCTCGACGATCCGCTGAGCCGGTGGAAACTTCCAGGCGAGCGGTGAAAACGTCGGCCTACCGCCCGCACCTCAACGATTTCGCACCGCCAGTCGGTGTCAGAGGGCGGGGCGACCGGGCGGCTTGTTGCCAGCCCTCGGCCGCCGGAAGTTTTTGGCACGCCGCACATCAGGCAGTGTTTACCGCTACAAACTTAGCCATTCCGAGTCCAAGCGGAGGCGGGCTTTGCTTGACACTGATCTCCGGGCGGTGGCTGGCATGGCTGCATGGAGGAACTCCTGCTAAGTCGTGAGGTAGGGTTGTTGCCCATTGCCGAAGCAACTGCCGCGCCAACCAGAAAACCATTTCCAAACAACGGGATCACTCTTATAGCGCGGTGTCTCATGTCGGACATATTGTCAAAACGCCGACAAATGTGTGCAACTGCTGTCATGTCCCTGGCACCTTATCAGATCGTCCGATTTATCTGCCGGTAGCGATTTTTGCTCTCAGGAGCCTGAATGCGAAGCGGCGGCGCAGAATCCCATCCAGATTGCCGCCCTGGATCGGCGCGATACAGCTGATAGATGCGGTTTACGCGGACGGCTCTCCCTCCCGCCTGAGCAGCACGAATAGTCGCCCGTAGCCGATGCCCCGTCGCTCGTTGGCGAGATCGCGCAGCTTCTCTCGCAGTTCGGGCTCCGATGGTCGGCGTGACCGATAGCGCACCATCTTCCGGTCAGCGGATATAATCTGGCAGGCCCGCCGCTCCGAGAGATCCATGACGGACTTCAGATGCACGACGGCTTCACGCTTGGCGGCAGGCCCTACCATTAATGGGATGGTCCGCCCTCCGCCTCGCTCATCATGAGGCGGTCAATTCAATGGAGGAAGCAAATGGCTCATCGCAATCTGCCGCGGCCGGCGGCGGTCTATGGGATGTTGGGAACGGCGTGCGCCGATCATCATGGCTTGGCTGCAACCGCAGTTCACTCGCGAGAGGCCGGATACATTTACGCAACTGGAATCGTCATTACCGCGTCACGACCCCTTGCACGGACTCTCGATAACCGTCGGGCTTATCTCTTCCGGCTAATCATCCGTTGAGAGACACCGTTTCGCCGGAACCTGACGTCAGTCAACTTTACCGGACTTGAAAAGCATTTATCTACGCAGTGGATCATTGCCATCCAAACAAACCGTTTTGGCAATCTTCCGAACGCCGATAGAGAGAGAGTTGACTTCAACTGGAAGGCAATAGGGCGAACGTCGTTTGCGAGCGCTGTTAGAGGTGGTCTGAAGCCGGGAACGACCTTCGGTCTATCGGCTTATGACGCTCCCGGCGAAACACTGGGAATTTGTGCTTTGGCGGCCAAGGACGTGATTGCGCGGGAATTCCAATCATCGAAACCGACCCGCGGCGCGCGGCGGCAGAGACACTGCCGGAGCGATCGCGCATGGTTTCCTGTCGCTGCTTCCGCGACGAACGCCTGGCTTGCCTGCAAAAGTTCACAAAAGATCACGCCACGAGGTCCACAAGTCTGCAGTAAAGGATTTCATATCAATGGCCTTTTCATTCTCCACATTAATTCGAATCATCACCTTCACCGTCATAACCGCCATCGTGAGCGTGCAGCCTTCGACAGCGGATGATCTGTCCGCCCCGCAGCAGTGGCCGAGAACCCCCTTATCACGAGTAGAAGCCCTTGCGGTTCTTCAGACTCTGAACGCGAATCTCCTCAGCAATGCCAGTGCGACGCTGACGCTCGATCGCTGGTGTGCCGCGCATAAGCTTGCACCACCGGGCTCCAAGATCGTAGCAAAACGTGTACAGGGACACGACAAGCCAGCCAACGTTCATATTCGTGAATTGCTGCACGTCGGGCCGAACGAGCCGATCGTCTATCGCCATGTCCGCCTAGCATGCGGTGATCGCATCCTTTCGGAAGCAGAGAACTGGTATGTGCCTGCAAGACTGACAGCCGAAATGAACGAGGCGCTGAATACGACTGATATCTCGTTTGGTCGAGCCGTTCGGTCCTTGAACTTCACCCGAACCAACTTAACGGCCAAACTGCTTTGGTCCCCTCTCCCCGAAGGCTGGGACATGTCAGCCGAATTACCACTGCCGAGCTTAGGGTCTTTGACCCCACCGCCATTCCTTCTCGAGCATCATGCAGTGCTGAAGTTGCAAGATGGCACGCCTTTTGCTGCGTTGGTCGAAAGCTATAGGAAAGATGTGCTCGAATTTCCGGCTCCCCAGCTATTGCCGCAATAAACCTGATGGATTGGCTGCCGACTCGCCGTTAGCCCGGAGGTGAAAAGCCGGACGCCATTCGAAAAACACCGGACAGCTACTGTCATGTCCTTGGCACTTTATCGCAATGACCTCGTCGCAGAAGGCGTTCACGAGCTTTGCTCGGACGCAGAAATCAGGAAGAGACGATCGCATCGGGCGAAACTAGGGCTTCCATGAAACCGATCGAGTTGTCTATTTCCGCAAACCACTGGCCTGATTTCGTCCCACCACGCTTAGAGTGTCATTTCGACCTCAGCCGGAACCGACCCCTTTTAAGGAGTTGTTGGCATGCGCGTAGAAAACCATAATCGCGATGTGATCGGTGTGTCGGTCGCTCCCACGCACCTTGATAATCTGTCTTCTGCGATTCTGCAGCAGGGGGGGATGGCGCGAGTGTCGCTGCCAGGCGATGTGGTGACCTGGGCGGCAGGCGGTCACCAGACGCTCAGGCGGATACTTTCCGACCAGCGTTTCAACAGGGACTGGCGACAGTGGCGGGCGCTGCAGGACGGCGAGATTCCCGAGGATCATCCGCTAATCGGGATGTGCAAAGTGGACAACATGGTCACGGCGCATGGCGCCGATCACCGGCGCTTGCGCGGCCTGCTGTCCAGGAGCTTCCCGCCCAGTCGTATCGCCTTGCTGGCGCCACGGATCGAACAATGGGTCGATCGACTCCTGGCCGAGATGGCGCAGCGCGGCGGCAGTGCCGATCTGATGTGCGAGTTCGCCGTTCCGTTGCCCACCAACGTGATCGCCGAACTGTTCGGTTTGCCGGACGAACAGCGCGAGGAGATCGTCGCGCTCACCTACAGCCTGGCCAACACCTCCGCCACAGCCGCAGAGGTGCGACAGACGCGGCAGCGCATCCCGGAGTTCTTCCGTCGCCTCATCGCGCTCAAGCGGGGCCAGCTCGGCGACGATCTGGCTTCGGCCCTGATCGTCGCGCGCGACAACGGCGAGCTCGTTTCCGACACCGAGCTCATCGACATGCTGTTCATGGTGCTCTCTGCGGGCTTCGTGACCACCACCGGCGTCATCGGCAATGGCGTGCTGGCATTGTTGACGCATCCGCAGCAACTGCACCTGGTGCGCGCCGGCCAAGTTCCGTGGTCACAGGCGATCGAGGAGATCCTGCGCTGGGGCAGCTCAGTGGCCAATCTGCCGTTCCGCTATGCCACCGAGGACGTGGAGATCGACGGATGCATGGTCCGCCGCGGCGACGCCGTCCTGATGGCGTTCCATGCGGCGAACCGGGACGAAAAGGCCTTCGGTCCCGGCGCCGACAGGTTCGATGTCACCCGGCGGCACAACCCGCACCTGTCGTTCGGCGAGGGGCCGCATTTCTGCCTGGGGGCTGCGCTGGCGCGCCTGGAATTGCGCTGCGCCTTCCCCGCGCTGTTCGCGCGGCTGGAGGATCTGGCGCTGACCATCGCCGCGGAGGACGTCGTCTACATGCCGTCTTACGTCATTCGCTGCCCGCAGCGCCTGCCGGTCACCTTCCGCCCTTCCATCGCTTAGAGAGTGCGGCATTCACTCCGGATTCGGTGATGCTCGGTTCGCCGGGGTGGCTGGTCTCGCACGAGCGGGGCATGCCCGGTTACGCACGATCGTGGCGCCGGCCTTCAGCAACCGCAGGGTGAAGCTGCTCGCGCAGCAAGTCGAGGCGATCGCCGCGCAGTTGTTCGAGACGCTGGCGGCCCAGCCCCAGCCCGCCGACCTGCGGCGCCACCTCTCCTTTCCGCTTCCGGCCATGGTCATCAGCGCGCTGATGGGCGAATGCGCAAAGCACCGAGCTGCTGAGCGAAGCCGAGCGGGAACGACTACTGGGATTCCCGGCGGACCGTAACGACTTGGCCCGACTTTACACCTTTGAGCCCGGCGACCTCGATCTGATCTGGCGTCGCCAAGAGGACCGCAATCGCCTCGACGTAGCCCTTCAGCTTGCGCTGTTTCGCCACCCATGAAGCCGATCGAGTTGTCTATTTCCGCACCCCACTGGCCTGATTTCGTCCCACCACGCTTAGAGTGTCATTTCGCCCTCAGCCAGAACCGACCAAACCTACTGTCGAGTTTGTCGCGTCCGCGACATGGTGATGTTCGGCCCGGGCGTGCCCGCGCTCGGTTAAGACATTGAAGGATGTGCAGAGCAGCTTATCTGAGGCGCTCCCTGCGTAGTTGGTATGATCCTTGCTGCCCTAGTTGTACGGCGGCACACGCCGGCATGCCCTTCCATCGCTTAGAGAGTGGAATGCCACCATGTCCGAACAACCCTTGCCGACGCTGCCGATGTGGCGCGTCGATCACATGGAGCCCTCGCCCGAGATGTTGGCGCTACGCGCCAACGGTCCGATCCACCGCGTGCGCTTCCCGTCCGGGCACGAAGGCTGGTGGGTGACAGGCTATGACGAGGCCAAGGCGGTGCTGTCCGACGCGGCGTTCCGACCCGCGGGAATGCCGCCGGCGGCATTCACCCCTGATTGTGTGATTCTCGGTTCGCCGGGGTGGCTGGTCTCGCACGAGGGGGACGAGCATGCCCGGTTACGTACGATCGTGGCGCCGGCCTTCAGCGACCGCAGGGTGAAGCTGCTCGCGCAGCAAGTCGAGACGATCGCCGCGCAGTTGTTCGAGACGCTGGCGGCCCAGCCCCAGCCCGCCGACCTGCGGCGCCACCTCTCCTTTCCGCTTCCGGCCATGGTCATCAGCGCGCTGATGGGCGTGCTCTACGAGGATCACGCCTTTTTCGCCAGGCTCTCCGACGAGGTGATGACGCACCAGCATGAGAGCGGCCCGCGCAGCGCGTCCCGTCTGGCCTGGGAACAACTGCGCGCCTACATTCGCGGCAAGATGCGGGAAAAGCGCCAGGATCCGGGTGACAACCTGCTGACGGATCTGCTCGCGGCGGTCGACCGGGGCAAGGCGACCGAGGAAGAGGCGATCGGCCTGGCGGCGGGCATGCTGGTGGCGGGGCACGAGAGCACCGTCGCGCAGATCGAATTCGGCCTGCTGGCCATGTTCCGCCATCCGCAACAGCGCGAACGCCTGGTCGGCGATCCATCCCTGGTGGACAAGGCGGTGGAGGAAATCCTGCGCATGTACCCGCCGGGCGCTGGCTGGGACGGCATCATGCGTTATCCGAGGACCGACGTGACCATCGCGGGCGTGCATATTCCCGCGGAGAGCAAGGTGCTGGTCGGCCTGCCGGCGACGTCGTTCGATCCGCGCCATTTCGACGACCCGGAAATCTTCGACATCGGACGCGAAGAAAAGCCGCACCTGGCGTTCTCCTACGGGCCGCACTACTGCATCGGCATGGCGCTGGCCAGACTGGAACTCAAGGTGGTGTTCGGTTCGATCTTCCAGCGCTTTCCCGCGCTGCGCCTGGCCGTGGCGCCCGAAGAACTGAAGTTGCGCAAGGAGATCATCACTGGCGGGTTCGAGGAGTTGCCGGTGCTCTGGTGATGCGCGGACGCCGCCGGGAATCGCGATCTTCTCGGCAATTTGCCGGCGCGCCTGGCGCGTGCCGGTCAGATCAGCCAGCCAACAGGTAACCAAGATGGACGTCCAAGAAACCACGGCAGCATGCCGGGACGCCTTCGCCGAACTGGCGTCGCCAGCGTGCATCCACGACCCGTATCCGTTCATGCGGTGGTTGCGCGAGCACGATCCGGTGCATCGCGCGGCGTCGGGCCTCTTTCTGTTGAGCCGCCACGCCGACATCTACTGGGCGCTCCAGGCCACGGGCGATACGTTTCGGGGACCGGCGCCGGGCGAACTGGCGCGCTATTTCCCGCGTGCGGCGACCAGCCTGTCGCTCAATCTGCTGGCGTCCACGCTAGCGATGAAGGACCCACCGACGCATACGCGTCTGCGCCGGCTGATCTCGCGCGATTTCACCATGTGCCAGATCGACAACCTGCGGCCTAGCATCGCGCGCATCGTCGCAGCGCGCCTGGACGGCATGGCGCCCGCGCTGGAGCGCGGGGAGGCAGTGGACCTGCATCGGGAATTCGCGCTGGCCTTGCCCATGCTGGTCTTCGCCGAACTGTTCGGCATGCCCCAGGACGACATGTTCGGGCTCGCCGCCGGGATCGGCGCCATTATGGAAGGCCTGGGCCCGCACGCCAGCGATCCCCAGCTCGCAGCGGCGGACGCGGCCAGCGCCAGGGTGCAGGCCTACTTTGGCGACCTCATACAGCGCAAGCGCACCGATCCCCGCCAGGACATCGTGTCGATGCTGGTCGGCGCACACGACGACGATGCTGACACGCTGTCGGATGCGGAGTTGATCAGCATGCTGTGGGGCATGCTGCTGGGCGGCTTCGCCACCACTGCTGCGACCATCGACCATGCGGTCCTGACGATGCTGGCGTATCCCGAACAGCGGCACTGGCTGCAGGGAGACGCCGTGGGGGTGAAGGCATTCGTCGAAGAAGTCCTGCGCTGCGACGCGCCCGCCATGTTCAGCTCCATTCCGCGTATCGCCCAGCGCGACATCGAACTGGGCGGCGTGGTGATCCCGAAGAACGCGGACGTGCGCGTGCTGATCGCGGCCGGCAATCGCGACCCGGACGCCTTCGCCGATCCCGACCGCTTCGATCCCGCGCGGTTCTATGGCACCAGTCCTGGCATGTCGACCGACGGGAAGATCATGCTGAGCTTCGGCCACGGCATCCATTTCTGCCTAGGCGCGCAACTGGCCCGGGTGCAGTTGGCCGAGAGCCTGCCTCGGATCCAGGCGCGCTTCCCCACGCTGACATTGGCCGAGCAGCCGACCCGGGAGCCTTCCGCGTTCCTTAGGACGTTCCGCGCGCTGCCGGTGCGGCTGCATGCGCAGGGGGAGCTGAGATGCGCGTCGTGATCGACCAGGATCTGTGCGGAACCACCGGGCAGTGCGTGCTGACGCTGCCGGGCACCTTTCGCCAGCGCGAACCGGACGGCGTGGCCGAAGTGTGCGTGGCGACGGTCCCGCAGGCGCTGCACGCCGTCGTGCGGCTCGCGGCGAGCCAGTGCCCGGTCGCCGCCATTCGGGTCATCGAAAGCGACGCTGGCGATGACGCGCGCGCCAGCGCCGACCCTGCGCGTTGTCCGGCGGAGGCCGAGCGGCATGCCGCGAAAGACCAAAGCAATCCAGGAGGACACGATGGGACGGTTTGAAGGCAAGGTGGCCGTGGTGACCGGCGCCGGCGCCGGCATCGGCAAGGCATGCGCCCTCGCCATCGCGCGCGAGGGCGGCAGAGTGGTGGTGGCCGACATTGATGGCTCGGCGGCCATCGCCTGCACGGAGCAGATCGCGGCCGAAGCGGGCCACGCGCTGGCCCTGGCCATGGACATCGCCGATGCGCAGGCGGTGGCAGCGCTGTTCGAGACGGCGGAGCGGCACTTCGGTGGGCTGGACCTGCTGGTGAACAACGCGAGCGCCATGCATCTGACCCCGCGCGACCGCACGATCCTCGACCTGGACCTGGCGGTCTGGGATCAGACCATGGCGACCAATCTGCGCGGCACGCTGCTCTGCTGCCGGCAGGCCATCCCACGGATGATCGCCCGCGGCGGTGGCGCGATCGTCAACATGTCGTCGTGCCAGGGACTCAGCGGTGACACCGCGCAGACGTCCTACGCCGCGTCGAAGGCGGCGATGAACATGCTGTCGGCCTCGCTCGCCACCCAGTACGGTCATGCGCAGATCCGCTGCAACGCGGTTGCGCCGGGTCTCATCATGACCGAGCGTCTCCTTGCCAAGCTGGACGAGTGCATGCAACGGCATCTGCGCCGGCACCAACTCCTGCCGCGCGTTGGCCGCCCCGAGGACGTGGCCGCGCTGGTGGCGTTCCTGCTCTCCGACGATGCTGCGTTCATCACCGGCCAGGTCGTGTGCATCGACGGCGGCATGCTGGCGCATGTGCCGACGTACGCCGACGGTGGCAACAGCCCCGCCGCGCGGCCTGCCGGCGACACCGCCGAAGCGGAGCGCTGCTGATGGACATGCTGCTCAACCCGCTGGACCGTCGGCACCGACTGCGGCACGGCATCCCGGTCGTGCCCGGCGCTTTCCCCCTTGTCGGGCATCTTCCCGCCATCGTCTGCGACCTGCCGCGCCTGCTGCAGCGCGCGGAACGGATGCTGGGCAGCCATTTCTGGCTGGATTTCGGCCCTGCCGGACACCAGATGACCTGCATGGATCCGGATGCGTTCGCACTGCTCCGGCACAAGGATATGTCCTCGGCGCTGATCGAAGAGATCGCGCCCGAATTGCTTGGCGGAACGTTGGTCGCCCAGGACGGCCGCGCGCACCGGCAGGCGCGCGATGCGATCAAGACGGCGTTTTTGCCCAAGGGGCTGACCCAGGCCGGCATCGGCGACCTGTTCGCGCCCGTCATCCGGGCGCGGGTGCAGGCGTGGCGCGACCGCGGCGACGTAACCATCCTGCGCGAGACCGGGGACCTGATGCTGAAGCTCATCTTCAGCCTCATGGGGATCCCCGCGCAGGACCTGCCGGGATGGCACCGCAAGTACCGGCAACTGCTGCAGTTGATCGTTGCGCCCCGGATCGACCTGCCCGGACTGCCCTTGCGGCGCGGCCGCGCCGCCCGCGACTGGATCGACGCGCAGTTGCACCAGTTCGTCCGCGACGCGCGCGCGCATGCCGCGCGCACCGGGTTGATCAACGACATGGTGAGCGCCTTCGATCGCAGCGACGATGCGCTCTCCGATGACGTCCTGGTCGCCAATATCCGCGTGCTGCTGCTTGCCGGTCACGACACCACCGCCTCGACGATGGCCTGGATGGTAATCGAGCTGGCGCGGCAGCCTGTGCTGTGGGACGCCCTGGTCGAGGAGGCGCAACGTGTGGGCGCGGTGCCGACCCAACACGCGGACCTGGCGCAGTGTCCGGTCGCGGAGGCGCTGTTCCGCGAGACGCTGCGCATGCATCCGTCGGTCACGCTCCTGCCGCGTCGCGCGCTGCAGGAATTGCAACTCGGCCAACGGCGCATTCCCGCGGGCACCGATCTGTGCATCCCGCTGCTGCATTTCTCGACCTCGGCGCTGCTGCACGAGGCGCCTGGTCAGTTCCGCCTGGAGCGGTGGCTGCAACGAACGGAGCCGATCCGGCCGGTGGACATGCTGCAGTTCGGTTCCGGCCCACACGTCTGCATCGGCTACCACCTGGTATGGCTGGAACTGGTGCAGTTCTGCATCGCCTTGGCGCTGACCATGCACAAGGCCGGGGTGCGGCCGCGGTTGCTGAGCGGCGTCGAAAAAGGCCGGCGCTATTACCCGACCGCACATCCGTCCATGACAATCCGCATCGGATTCTCATGAGCAGGCGTCGCATGCCCCGTGTGGCTAGGCAGCGGCACCGGCGGCGCGCGGCATTGCTGCACTCGGCGCGCGCGCTCGGTGCGACGCCGGCAACACCGCGGCGGCTCGCCGCTCGTCGTGGCCGTCTCCTGTCAGGTACAAGGACATGAACAACGTGCAGACCGGTATCACGCCCCACGACGACCGAACTGACGTTTCCGCCCTCGGCGGAATGGGCGCGCGGGCGCGCGGCGCATCCGGCAGGCTGCTGACGGAGATCTGGATGCAGGACGGCGCAAAGCGGGTCGAACAGGCGCTGGCGCGTCTTCTCTGCGCCGAAGACGACGGTGAGACCGAGCTGATGGCGGCGATGCGCTACGCCACCTTGCATGGCGCGAAGCGCACCCGCGCCTTGCTCTGTCTGGCTGCCGGCACGCTGGCCGACACGCCGGCGCACATGCTCGACGACGTCGGCGCCGCCATCGAGATGATGCACGCTTGTACCCTGGTCCACGACGACCTGCCCGCGATGGACGACGACGTGCTTCGCCGCGGCCTTCCGACCGTGCACGTCAAGTTCGGCGAAGCCACTGCGATCCTGGTCGGCGATGCGCTGCAGGCGCACGCCTTCCTGACCCTGGCGAGCCTGGATGCGCCGGGCGACAATCGTATCGCGCTCGTGCGCGAACTGGCGCAGGCGGTGTCCGCCGAGGGTGCTGCGGGCGGGCAGGCCATGGATCTGTCGCTGGTCGGAAAGCACGTCGAGCTGGACAGGATCGTGGCGATGCACCGGATGAAGAGCGGAGCGCTGGTGCGCGCGTCCGTTCGCATGGGCGCGCTATGCGCCGTCGCGGAGGATGCCGCGCACGCTGCGCTGTACTGTGCGCTCGATCGCTACGGCGCCTGTTTCGGCCTGGCGTTGCAGGTGGTCGACGACATTCTAGACGCGACAGCGGATACCGTGACGCTGGGCAAGACCTCCGGCAAGGACGCGGCGGCGCAGAAGCCGACCTGCGCGTCGATCATGGGGGTGCAGGCAGCGCGCCAGTTCGCGCTGGATCTGTTGCGCGACGCCGGGGAGGCCCTCGCCCCGCTGGGGCCGCGTGCGGAACGGTTGGCGCAGATGCTGCAGCGGGCCAACGCGTATCTGTTCAAGCACGCGCCATGCGCATGAGCGCGCCCGTCCGCATGGTCCCAGTGCCGCTGCGACCGGCCAGCGGCAGCGGTGCATGCTGCACTGTGTCCGAGTCCGCGCCGACGTGCGTCGGCGTCTGCCTGATCCTGGTTCTCGTCAACCGTCTGCAGAAGGAACATCCCGCGTGAACGCGCTGTCCGAACAGATCCTTTCCGAATTGCGCCACCTGCTGAGCGGGATGAGCGACGGCGGCAGCGTCGGTCCGTCCGTCTACGACACGGCGCGAACTCTGCAGTTCCACGGCAACGTCACCGGTCGGCAGGACGCATACGCGTGGCTGATCGCACAGCAACAGGCCGATGGCGGGTGGGGAAGCGCGGACTTCCCGCTGTTCCGCCATGCGCCCACGTGGGCGGCGTTGCTGGCATTGCAGCGTGCCGACCCTCTTCCCGGCGCTGCCGACGCAGTCCAGGCTGCAACCCGGTTCCTCGAGCGCCAGCCCGATCCCTACGCGCATGCGGTGCCGGAAGACGCGCCGATCGGCGCGGAGCTGATCCTGCCGCAGTTGTGCGGCGAGGCCGCATCCTTGCCGGGCGGCGTGGCGTTTCCGCGCCACCCGGCGCTGTTGCCGTTGCGGCAAGCGTGCCTGGTCAAGCTGGGGGCGGTGGCGACGTTGCCGAGCGGCCATCCGTTGCTGCACTCCTGGGAAGCCTGGGGGACGTCGCCGACCACCGCGTGTCCGGATGACGACGGCAGCATCGGCATCAGTCCGGCGGCCACCGCCGCGTGGCGTGCGCACGCCGTGAGAAAGGGGAGCACACCGCAGCTCGGGCGCGCCGACGCGTATCTGCAGGCGGCATCGCGGGCGACGCGCAGCGGCATCGAAGGTGTCGTTCCCAACGTCTGGCCAATCAATGTGTTCGAGCCATGCTGGTCGCTGTACACCCTGCATCTGGCCGGGCTGTTCGCGCATCCCGCGCTCGCCGAGGCGGTGCGCGTGATCGTCGCGCAGCTCGATGCCCGCCTGGGCGTGCGCGGTCTGGGCCCGGCCTTGCACTTCGCGGCCGATGGGGACGACACCGCCGTCGCGTTATGCGTCCTGCGCCTCGCGGGCCGCGAACCGGCGGTCGATGCGTTGCGCCATTTCGAAATCGGCGAGCTGTTCGTCACCTTCCCCGGCGAGCGCAACGCGTCGGTGTCGACCAACATCCATGCCCTGCATGCGTTGCGACTGTTGGGAAAGCCCCGCCGCTGGCACCAGCGCCTACGTCGAGGCCAATCGCAACCCGCACGGTCTATGGGACAACGAAAAATGGCACGTTTCGTGGCTGTATCCCACCGCGCATGCGGTCGCTGCGCTGGCACAAGGCAAGCCCCAGTGGCGCGACGAGCGCGCGCTGGCGGCGCTGCTGCAGGCGCAGCGCGACGACGGCGGCTGGGGCGCCGGTCGCGCGTCCACATTCGAGGAAACCGCCTATGCGCTGTTCGCGTTGCACGTGATGGACGGGAGCGAAGAGCCGACGGGGCGCCGGCGCATCGCGCAGGCGGTGGCGCGTGCGCTGGAGTGGATGCTCGCCCGCCATGCCGCGCATGCATTGCCGCAGATGCCGCTGTGGATCGGCAAGGAACTGTATTGCCCCACCCGGGTCGTGCGCGTGGCCGAACTCGCCGGGTTGTGGCTGGCGCTTCATTGGGGGCGGCGCGTTCTGGCCGAGGGAGCAGGAGCGGCGCCATGATCCAGACCGAGCGCGCGCTGCAGCAGGTGCTGGAGTGGGGGCGTTCCCTGACCGGGTTCGCCGACGAGCATGCCGTGGAAGCGGTCAGGGGCGGCCAGTACATCCTGCAGCGCATCCACCGGAGCCTGCGCGACACCAGCGCCCGCACCGGCCGCGATCCGCAGGACGAAACGCTGATCGTGGCGTTCTATCGCGAACTGGCGCTGCTGTTCTGGCTCGACGATTGCAACGACCTTGGCCTGATCGCGCCGGAGCAGCTTGCCGCGGTGGAGCAGGCGCTGGGACAGGGCGTGCCGTGCGCTCTCCCCGGATTCGAGGGCTGCGCTGTGCTGCGCGCTTCGCTCGCCGCGCTCGCCTACGATCGTCGCGAGTATGATCAGCTTCTCGACGATACCCGGTGCTATTGCGCGGCGCTGCGCGCCGGACACGCGCAGGCGGCAGGGGCGGAACGCTGGTCCTACGCCGAGTATCTGCACAACGGCGTCGATTCGATCGCCTACGCGAACGTGTTCTGTTGCCTGTCGTTGCTGTGGGGGCTGGGCATGGCGACCTTGCGTGCGCGTCCGGCGTTTCGCCAGGTCCTGCGGCTCATCTCCGCGATAGGGCGCCTGCAGAACGATCTGCATGGACGCGACAAGGACAGGTCGGCCGGCGAGGCCGACAACGCTGCGATCCTGCTGCTGCAGCGCTATCCGGCTATGCCTGTGGTGGAGTTCCTCAACGACGAGCTGGCCGGCCATACGCGCATGCTGCACCGGGTGATGGCGGAAGAACGATTTCCCGCGCCGTGGGGATCCTTGATCGAGGCCATGGCCGCCATCCGCGCGCAGTACTACCAGACCTCGACCAGCCGCTACCGCAGCGACGCTGCGGGGGAAGGCCAGCGTGCGCCGGCCTGAACGCGCGGGAGGCGGCGGGCGCACGCTGCCATCGGTCCGATCCGACGCAACGGCGCCCGATGCGACGGATGGAGCGAGCATGAGCGACATCGCCCTGAGCCGGCGCAAGGACGACCATCTGGACATCGTGCTGGATCGGCGAACGGCGCCCGCCACGGTCGCCGCCGGCTGGGAGTACATCCGTTTCGAACACTGCGCATGCCCGACCTGACGCAGATCGACCTGTGCGCCTAGCTGCTGGGCAAGACCGTGCGCGCGCCGCTGCTGATCAGCTCCATGACCGGCCGTATGCCACGCGCCGAGGCCATCAACCGGCATCTGAGCGAGGCAGCGCAAGCCTTGGGGATCGCCCTGTGCGTCGGTCCGCAGCGAGGGTATCGCGGCTTCGGAGACGTCACCGTCATCTCGGACTAAGCCGAAGCCTCAAGCGGCGGCCTCAAGCGATGCCGAAGGCGACAGCCCACATTATTCGGTTCACATCGCCATGAAGACTCAGCCATGCAGCAGATCGCACCTTGATCCGCTTCCATCTCTAACCGTGACGAGGAACTGCTTACGATGGGTTGGGACTCAGAGCCTGCCGAATTCGAAGAATTCAGGAGCCAACCTTGTATAAAGTTTACCGTTCGGGAATTTATTTGCCCAAGATATCACCCCGCCGCGTTAATTTTCCCGTTCGGGAAAATTGATCTCGACAGAGCCCCAAGTATGCTGCTATTTTCCCGAGCGGGAAATACTAATGGCGAAACGGGTACAAACTCCATCTGATATCGGCGCCCTGGTCCGAAGTGCACGCAAGGAGCAAAACTTGCGGCAGGACGAACTTGCCGGCGTTGCTGGCGTCGGGCTCCGGTTCATTGTCGATCTCGAGGCGGGCAAGCCGACAGCTCAGATAGGAAAAGTCTTGCAGGTTCTGCAAACGCTCGGCTGTTCGATCGATATTCTGGCCCCTGGTGAACGCAGACAATGACGGCAAGGGTTCTCAACGTCTGGTGGGATGGTCGAATTGTCGGGCAATTCACCCAGGATCGCCACGGCGATATCGGCTTCGCCTACGCTGAAGCCTGGATTGATGATGAAAGCACACTTCCGCTTTCAGCCTCCCTCCCGAAGCGCCCGGAGCGTTTTTCGCGTCGTGAATGCAGACCATTTTTTGGCGGCCTGCTGCCCGAAGAAAGCCAGCGCCTGGTTGCAGCGCAAGCATTGGGCGTCTCACCTGCAAATGATTTCGCGCTACTCGATCGCTTGGGCGGCGATGTTGCCGGCGCTCTTCAACTCTTGCCGCACGATCAGGAACCCATAGAGACAGGACCGATTGCGGACCAGCAGCCGATGCCTCTGGACGACGCAGGAATCGTTCGCGTGCTAGACGCACTTCCTAGGCGGCCGCTACTGGCCGGCGAGGAAGGCTTGAGACTATCGTTGGCCGGCGCGCAATCGAAAGTGCCAGTTGTTCTGATTGACGGGCGGATCGCGCTTCCGCTTCCCGGCCAGGCGACCACGCACATACTTAAGCCGCCGATCGCGCGCTTCCCAGGGACGACCGAAAACGAAGCCTTCGTTATGAAGCTCGGCGCCACAATCGGGCTAGACGTCGCCCCCGTCAAACCGCGGTCTGCGGAAGGACGCTCGTTTCTTCTGGTCGAAAGATATGACCGTGTCCGCGATGCCAGCGGCGTCGTGCGCCGCATACACCAGGAAGATTTTTGCCAGGCGCTAGGCGTGCCTCCTGAAACGAAATACGCCAGCGAAGGCGGGCCGACATTCAAGGACTGTTTTGAGCTGTTGCGGCGAGTATCAGCGCGCCCCGCTACAGATGTGTTGAAGCTGTTGGACGCCGCAATCTTCAACCTGGTTGTCGGAAACGCCGACGCCCACGGCAAGAATTTCTCGATCCTCTACGACGATCATGGACCGAGATTGGCTCCGCTGTACGATCTGCTTTCTACGGTCGCCTATCCAGACCTTTCACCGAAGATGGCCATGAGGATCGGGAAACGTGCCACGCTTGCCGAGATGGACGCGGATGGATGGCAGGCTTTTGCAAAGGAAGCCGGAGTTGGTTTACCTTTGGTACGCCGCCGAATTACAGACTTGGTCGACTCCACTGCTGAAGCAGTAGCGAGAGTATTGCAAGACCTCCCAAACCTCTGCATCGATTCCGCTGCGATAAATCACTTTGCGGACTTGATCGCCGGCCGCACCAAACTCGTCGGGTTGTCGATTTAGCAGAACTGCGGAGTGCAACCCTAAAAGGCGTTGTTTCACTACCAACCGAATTCCGCGATCAGATTAGCTATACATCCAACACTTCGGCAGCGCATCCCCGCCCGACCTCTGCGTCGTCCGTACTGCCGGCCCAAGCATTTGATGAACCAGCCGCTGTCTTCCACGTTGGGATCGGGCACAAAAATAGGCCACGCCTTTCCGGAGGCCAGATCGGGATGCCGCGTCTCATCTTCGGTGCGCCGCTTTCGTCGCGGACGCGGTCGATTTCGCGAGGCACGCGCGCGGCGGAGTCGCGAGAACCGCCATCCTCCATCGTCGCTAAGGGCTTCCGCCGAAGTTCGGTCGCTGCAACGGGAGGCACGACGAACGCACCGCGCCAGTGTTCGGATGGAATATGGTCCGTGAGGGCGTATCTCCTCGTTACAGCTCTCGTAGCGTGCGCTGACCGAGTCGAATCGCCGGCTCCGCACCGCGTCGCCCAGACTGTCGGGTTTGTCGTGTCTGCGACACGCTGTTGTTGGCCGGGCCGACCGCCGCATTCTCATTGAAGCCGTTAAATATCATGCCAGGACGGCTCTTGCTGTGCAGTTGGCATGCTTCTTGAACCTCTCTCTTCGCGCGGCGTCAGAGCAGCTACCGACGAGCGCACTGCTGATCGTTTCAGCGCTAAACAGGAGCCAAAAATGAAAACCAAGAGATAGCCTATGGGGTGACCGAACTGACTCCCGAAGACGCATCTAGAACTTCAGGAGGACTGCTGGGATCATGTCGCAGCGGATCGCCCTGACGATCTTAGTCACCTGCGACTTCAATCCCGCCAACTAGTTGATGAGGGTGAAGGTGTGTGTGGTCGGGGTTCGCCGGATGAGGAAACAATCGGCGGAGCAACATCTGGAACTCCGGCGCGACGGTCGCGTCGACAGGTTGCAGACAAGTTCGCGCTATCTCGACATGCTGCGCAACCTCAACCGCATCAACACCCATATCGTCTCCGTCACACACACTCGACGAGAGGCGTTTGCTGATCGAAAGCAGGAGGCGTGATGCCGACTGATAACACGACCCGTTCCGCTCCGTCCGAGCTGATGAAGGTACCTGACCAGCGCTTGAAGGATAAGGTCATCGCCCAATACGGCGCGGTGTGCGTGAGGCCGAATCCGAAGGCAGAGAACGACATTCAAGTTCTGCTTATCACCAGCCGAGGCAGTCGCCGGTGGGTCATCCCCAAAGGTTGCCGTATGCCCAGGAAAAAGCCGCATGAGGTTGCCCGACAAGAAGCGTGGGAAGAAGCCGGGGTTCGGGGGCAGGTGAAAAAGAAACCTGTCGGGCACTACACCTATGTCAAGAAACTGAGGGGACCAGGAGCAGCGCCCGCCCTCGTCCAGGTTCACTTGCTAAATGTCTCAGAGCTCGAACAAGACTATCCGGAGATGGGGCAACGCGAGCTTCAGTGGTTCTCGCCAGAGGAGGCAGCCTGCGCAGTCGACGAACCCGAACTCAAGAGGCTTCTTCGAGGGATCCGGAAGCTTTACAAAAAGGCCTGAAGGCCGCGCTTGCATGATGTTCCTACCGCTAGAGAGACTAAACATCTCCAGATTTTGTTGACGATGTTCGTCGCACGCGCGGTCTCAGGACTATTGACGAAATTCAACAGCTGACGACGCGAGGCAATGGTCTTCGACCGTCTTCGCAGCTGATGCCGCCAGTGTGCGACTTGGAACAGGAAACGTCATCCTCCTTGATCGGCGACAACAATATCGACAACCGCCGAGGCTCTAATCGCCGTTATTTAACGGCTTCAATGAGAATGCGGCGGCACAGTCCGCCGAACATCGCCGTGTTGCGGACCCGACAAATCCGACAGTCTGGCGCGTGGTCGCGGAGAGAGCTGTAACGAGGAGATAGGGTAATTAAGGGTACCGCTCCACGAAGTCTCTCGGCTCCTCCAACCATTTGGGACACGGATGGGTCTCATCCAAACAACTGATTTTACCGATCTGCGAAAATGCCGCATAGCACATCCTCGCGGTGCGCCGCTGTGCCGTCGGAATGATCACCGTCACTGAAAGGAAATTCCATCACGCGGCTATATGCAACTCATGGCTTCTGCGAGGACACCGACCCGATGCCGACCCGAATTTTATCGCGCCGCGCTGGAGATTCATAACAATGGGACTCGCCCTCCTGACGAAGACGACCACGTTGATGAGAGTCACTCCGACTTCAGGTTGGAGCATTTGAACGTTTTGCCGGAGCAAACAAATGCACGTTCTCGATGTTAATCAGATGATCCAGCTCTTCGTGAACGCGTTTGAGCTGGTTGTGATCTTCGCTACCCTTTGCGCCGCGCTGGAGCTAACCTTTCCGGCCTATCGATACAGTTTTGCCTCATACGTTCGCGGTGTGCGGAATTGGATTATTCGCCTCGGATTCGGAGCGTTTGTCTGGCACCTCTTCGCTGTGAGCTTGGGCTGGCTAGGGGTACAGCCGCTCGTAACGATCAATTTCGGTACGTTGCTTCACTCTGACAACGCAATCATCAATACTGGATTGGCTGTCCTTTCAGGCGTTCTAGTCGCGATTGTCGGCGACTTCTTTTACTACTGGATGCACCGCGCACAGCATGCTGTTCCGCTCCTCTGGCGCATGCACGCTACTCACCACTCGATCCGCGAATTGACGGCATGGAATTGCCATCATCACATTTCCGAGCCACTCGTTTACGCAGCGTTGGTAGCACTACCACTCAGGCTGTTCCACTTCGAATCTGGCGTAGTGCCCGTTGTTGCCATGACACTGATCACCTTTCAGGCCCATCTTTCGCACTCCAGCACCCGCATCAATCTTGGGCCGCTTCGATACATCATTGGCGACAATAAGTTCCACCGCATCCACCACTCGTTGGAAGCGCACCACCGGCGCCGGAACTATGGGTTTTTTACAACCATCTGGGACACCGTTTTTCGAACGGCATACTGGCCAAGTAAGAATGAGTGGCCGGAAGTTGGCCTCCGAGACCAGCCCGAGCCGCTCACCGCGCGCGATTACGTTATGTTCCCATTTGATCGACGTCGCTGGCAGAGACCTAAAGTTGGAAGTGGTGTAGAGGCTGGCGATTGAACGAGTGGAGGTTTACGCTTCGTCGAGGTCGGAAGACCATCAAGACAAGCATCCGTATGGAACAGCTCCCTCATACGCCGGGCAAGCCTCTCACTTAAAATAGCGGATAGGCAGGACTGTGGTGGTGCAACACAAGCAGAAAAGTTTCCGTCGGCGGCACACTACATGCTCGCTTTGGAGCGGACTCTCTAACGCTGGCACAGCCGACACCGTCAAGTTGATGGTGCAGCGTGCGCCGAAACTCTCACGCCTCGGCCGGTTCGTCCACGCGTGCCCGACTGCATGTGGAGGTTATGGTCAGGACCGACGCTAGCCGCCATGAAGCGCGGGATTGCAGGGCACGGCACTTCAAACGGGCAATCCGCATAGTTCAGGATGACCCTTCGGTACTGGACCGGGCCCAAGAGGTTCTCAGGCGGACTCACGCAGGCTCTTGGCGGCCGCCGACGCCGCGCCCCGTCGACTGCGGGCGAACTGTTTGAAGCAAACCCATCGCTTCCAACCGATAGACATTCGGACAGTAATTCTCCCAGCTAACAGCTTTGCCGGCTGCGTAGAGAAGATCACGTTCGCACCTCACCTTGTCTTGACAATAGTCACAAACGTGGGCCAGCACGCGAAAGTCGGCTGGCATCAAGGCTTTGACTCGGGTGGGATTGAGCTGGAGCGCCTCCATCCGCATCAGCAAAAGATGGGGTTCTCCCGGCTCACTCCCGGCCGGCCGTGGATCATCTCTTAGCCCGGTGGCTTGCGGTGCCGCCTTCGCCGGATCGCCGGGCGAAACAGCAGGTTTCAGTGCTCGATCAAGAGCTGCTGCGAATGCGGACCTCCAATTTTGGGGGCGTGTCATGGCGTTCCTCCTTTGCGCCAACTCTTCGAATCTCAGCTACACTCTCTGAACGCGCATTGATCTGGCGCAATTCCCGCCACCTTTTCGTCGATGCGACAAAGCAAACAGCGTCGTTGATGGTTAAGAATGCCGAAGTGACCGTGAGGCCGGTCACGTTTCAACATAGGTAGTTCGATCCGTACCGCTGCGTCGTTCGGCTGAAGTTGCAACTTAGTCTCTTCGTGCCGTGCAACGGGCGATCAGTCGTTCACTGTAGAATTCTCGATCCTGTCGGATACTGGACAAAGCGCCATCGAATTGATCGCGTTGTTATTAAACAGTTTTCCCATTTGGCACGCAATGTGCCTGGAAATCCTCAGAACTCGATTGCAGCACGGTGCCGGCGGTCTCGAAGTGATAGTGACAGATTTCGTCGGCAAACAGCGACTTTGGTTGTTACGCCGACCCAGGGAGTTCAAGAAAATGCACGATGCGGGAATTATCGGTGCTGCGCGCGTCATTTCCACGACGCTGGGAAACAGTGTCGGTGACGCCGAAAGCTCGGCCGAGCAGCGGAGTATCGAATGCTCCGGGATTACAACACAGACCATCACGCAAATTCAGGTAACGGAGCGAACATGAACAAGTATATTTGCGAATTCGTCGGAACCTTCGCACTCGTTTTCTTCGGCTGCGGCACGATGCTCTTCATGCGTTCGGAGGTGGGGCTGGTGGGCATCGCTCTCGCTTTCGGCTTGTCGGTTGTGGCGATGGCCTATACGGTCGGCCCAATCTCCGGCGCGCATCTCAACCCAGCCGTCAGCCTCGGTTTCCTCGTGTCACGGCGACTTGGACCGGGTGACTTCGTCGTCTACGTCGCTGCCCAGTGCGTCGGAGCGATCGCGGCGGCAGGCGTGCTTTACCTCATAGCAACGGATAAAGTCGGTGGCTTCGATATCGCCGTAAACGGTTTCGCTCAGAACGGCTGGGCAGCCTACGGGGTGTCCTCTGCGTTCCTGTTCGAGTTCGTTGCCACGTTCCTGTTCGTGACCGTAGTGCTCAGCAGCACGGCAGAGGGCGGCGCTGGCGCGCTTGCCGGGTTGGCGATCGGCCTTACCCTGGTCGCGATCCATCTTGCCGGCATCACGGTTTCCGGTTCTTCCGTGAACCCGGCCCGCTCTCTCGGTCCGGCGCTCTTCGCAGGAGAAGCCGCAGTCGATCAACTCTGGCTCTATATCCTCGCTCCCATGCTTGGCGGCGCTGCGGCGGGTCTCCTTCAGTTGAGTGGAGCCCTCGCCCCTGGACTGTCACGCCGCCCACGCAAGCTCAATTGCACTGCCCACCATGTCGCTGTCCCAACCAAGTAAGGCTTGTCCACAAACTTTTGTCGTTAAACCGGTTATTGATGTTTTCCGGGTGAAACGGCACTCCATTTCCCCCGATCTAGAAACGGTTGATCTGGCCTTCCGCCTGGCCGTTGCTGCACGGCAGTTCGACGGCACATCGCGGACGGCATCAAGATCGCGGAACAGAACACGTGCGAACGTTCGATTTGCGACCAAACCCGGCATCGTTAATCCAACCGTCCGGCTTGCCCGGTTCGCGAGTGCGAAAAACTGGACGTAGGTTTCCAGCCTGCCCTGCATCGTCCGGTCCCACGTCTAATGTCAACCATTTGGCAACTGGCCGACGCCAGGTGCGGCGAGCGATCCTCGGAACAGAAGAGTTCTTCCTTGTACAAGGCGTGAACGGTATCGGACACCGTCTGCCGGGACTGTCGATGAGCGTGTCGTGCCGGCGCTCGTGTGTTTCGTCAGCCTCGCCGGTGTCTTTTTCTACCGAGCCGGCTACCGGTACGCCGGATGACCTTTGCGCATATCGCGCAATCATCGCGGCGCCTGATCGCTGCGGGGCCGCTGCAGTCCTGCTCAACCTGTTATCCACGTGGCCACGAACGAAGCCCATCCTTCGCAGTCAGCTTCTCGGCCGGCGCATCATCTCTCGGATGTGCGTCCTGTCCGCTACAGCACATAGCGGACAGGACCTCCCCTGCCCCGTTCTATCATGGCGCTCATAGGAGAACGACTCATCGACGAAGAAGCCGGGCGCCGAATCCGGACCTGGACGCCGCCGGCATGTCTAAGGATGAGCGGCAAGCGATCCGGCGCCTCCTTTTCTTGGCACGCCAGACGCGAGCGTGCGGGCCGCCACCGCACCCCTTGAGCCTCTAAAGTAAATGCCTATCTCGCCGGCGAGGGCTGCGCAGACGAGATCCTGCAGCATACCTCATACCGATGAAGTCAGGGGATGCGAGGCGACCACGACGGAAAGCCGGAGCCGCTGTCGAGGCCCGAACCGTTTCGCCATCGCAAACGAGAACAGAGGACCGCAAAAGCTGTCGATAATCAGCATCTTTCTCTCATCCCGCCTTCCTTCCGACCGAAATACCTGCTCTTTACATGGATCAATTACAATTAGTGACATGCTTCGGAGAAGATCATTGACGGAAATGCGCCCAGATATAACGGAACGGAGACTTGAGCTCACCAGCCGCATCGTGTCCGCCTATTTGAGCCGCAATGTCATTTCCGCCGCCGAGCTCCCCGATCTTATTCAGCAAACCTACGACTCGCTGGATGGGGGTTATCGACCATCCAAAACCGAGCCCTCCGCCGAAGAGCAACGCCCCGCAGTCCCGATCAAGAAATCCGTGACAGACGATTTCATCATCTGCCTGGAGGATGGCAAGAAATTCAAATCTCTCAGGCGACACCTGATGGCAAAGTTCGGTCTGACGCCGGAGCAGTATCGCCAAAAGTGGAAGCTTCCAGCCGACTACCCGATGACAGCTCCGAACTATACTCGACAGCGCTCGGAACTCGCACGCGCGACGGGGCTGGGAAGGAAACCCGCATCGATGCCCGCTGTTCGCAAGAAGAAGGGCCTGAAGTTCGGCTGATGAAGGTGCCCGAGCTTGGCGGATCGCAAAAGAGAGCATGCCGGCGAAGAAAGGACAGCTAATGATCGAATGGCGAGATCTGACTGAAGAAGATGCTATCGACGCAGCGATGGCTGAGCACGGCAAAGACGCCACCACCTCGGTCGCCTACCGCGCTCTCGAAGCGTACCGCGGCGTGGACACGCCAGAGTACCGCTTCTGGTTTGGACTTTTCCTGAAGCTGGCGAAGCGCAAGCACTTGGGTTGGGCTTGACATTCGACTGCCCAGTTGTTGGGCGAGTGCTCGGCGAGCCACGGGCCGATTGCCCGAATGCTCGCACTCACACACTATGTAGATAAGTCGCTCTTTGACCGCGCGATAGACACTATCCGCGACTCGCGCGAACAAGCGGGCGCTGTAGAGGCTCATCGTGCACGAGACGCTCTGATCCGATCTCCGGATACCTTCGGAATGCGCTCGCGACCTTTCGGCCGAAGAGGTCAGGGACTCCCTGGTGGGCGCGGCCGATGTCATCAGGACACTGAAAATCCTCTTGGAACGTCCCGGCATCATCGGACGGGTGGCCATCTGTGAGAGCTGGAATAGATGGGCCGACCGCCATTCCACACGGCGGAGACAGTGACCTACTCAGCCAGTGCGCCAACAGGATTGCACAAACGTCCCGTCATTCGCCCGACAGCATTCACCCACCAGCACTGGGCCGGCGCGACCGCGGATAGCGCCAAAACAAGCGCGTCGGATAGCACCATAAGGCGTGGGGTGCGCGCCTGGGCGCGAGAGGATCATTTTCCAACGTGTTTCAATCGAGATCTCCATTTCGAAATTAACGATGCTTCCATCTGGATGTTGCACCATCTTCACGACTTCTAACATTTGGTGTGCAAGTGCGTGTGAATAGGGTAACAGTCGTAAGGGAGGAGCCGCCGTCATGTCGGGGAAAACGACTGCAGACGGACACGACGTAAACAACAGACGGTCTCTGCCGCTGTGGTCGAAGCGGCCCGAAGGCGAACTGCGCTCGACCCGCGAATTCCTGGACACGGTCATCGAAAGCCTACCGGTACCTTGTCGGACGGCTCAATCCGATCGAGATGTATGGGCTCGCACATCGATCTCGACGCCGATGTAAGGATCGCCGACATGAAGCCGCCAAAGCTTGATGGCTGGAGGCCCTAACCTGCAGATGAACTTGGTGTGATCGCGATGGTACAACCCACCATAATAACTCATGATAACCGCAGCGCCCCGCAACAAAGTGAATCATACTACGTACAGCTATTCGATTCTCACCCACAACCCATGTGGGTATACGATACCGAAACCTTCCGTTTCCTGATGGTAAACAACGCTGCCGTTGCCCGCTACGGGTACTCTCGGGAGGATCTTCTTAAGATGACCATCAGGGACATTCTTCCACCCGAAGATGTGCCCGCCTTGTTAGAAAGTGTAACCAACGGGCGCCACGATCTCGAGCAGCCAAGCATCTGGCGGCATCGCCTCAAGGGCGGCCGGATCATCTTCGCAGAGATATCGTCCCATGCCTTCGACTTCGAAGGCCGAAGTGCGAGGCTGATTATGGCCTTGGATGTCACCGAGCGTCTGGCTGCTGAACAGAAGATGCGTGAAAGCGAGGAGTTGTTCCGCGCAGTCTCAAACGTAACTGCGGACGTGATTTGGGATTGGAACGTTGTTACCAATACTATCTGGTGGAGCGAAGGCCTCAAGGCAGTATTCGGCCACTCTCCCGAAGAAAGCCGTCGCAATCTTGAATTTTGGAAGACGCACACTCATCCGGACGATCTAGAGCGTGTATTACGTTCCACTCAAGCGGCGATGGATTCCATGGAACAAACATGGGAGGATCAATACAGGTTCTTTCGTGGCGATGGCTCGATTGCATACGTCGAGGATACTGCACACATCATCTACGACCGCCATGGAAAGCCGGTCCGATGCGTAGGTGGTATGAGTGATGTTTCAGCACGCAAGGCAGCGGAAGATAAGCTTGCGCAACAGGCGGCGCTTCTCGACATGGCTCGGGATGCGATTATCGTGCATGACATCGACCATAGAATTCTGTTCTGGAATAAGGGCGCAGAGCGGATCTACGGGTGGACGGCGGAAGAAGCAGTCGGGAAATCGCTTGGACAACTGCTTTACAGCGATGAATCCAATCCCCTCGCTTACGTCGCCGTTGTCGTGGCGACTGGGGAATGGAGCGGCGAGATCGTGCAACGGCGCAGGGACGAAAGCCGCATTACCGTAGAGGCTCGCTGCTCGTTGATGGGTGACAGTGCTGCTGGTCCGCAATCCATCCTCTCGATCAACTCGGACATAACGAGGCGCCTGGCGATTGAGGAGCAATTGAGGCAGGCTCAAAAGCTTGAGGCCGTGGGGCAGCTGACGGGCGGCGTAGCGCATGACTTCAATAATCTTCTAACGGTCATCTTGGGCAACGCGGAGGTTCTCGCCGAACGGCTGAGCGAGGACAAGAGCCTTCGCCGCCTTGCGGAAATGACCTCAGCTGCCGCTCAACGAGGTGCTGACCTCGTACATCGGCTGCTCGCCTTCGCGCGCCGGCAGGCTCTCGAGCCGCAAGTGGTCGATCTCAATTCGCTACTGAAGGATATGGACGGTCTGCTGCGGCGAGCACTTTCCGAAGACATAGAAATCGAATTCATCCAGTCAGCCGGCCTCTGGAATGCGTTTGTTGATGCGTCCGAGCTTGAGGCTGCGATCCTGAACCTTTGCCTTAATGCGCGCGACGCGATGCCGCGCGGCGGACGTTTGACGATTGAAACCGGAAATCTTTCTCTCGATCAACACTATGCGGATTGGAACTCGGACATTGCTCCCGGTCAATACGTGGTAGTAGCCATCTCTGACACAGGGACTGGGATGGAACCCCACATCCTCGCGCGCGTCTTCGAGCCATTCTTTACAACCAAGGAGACTGGGAAGGGGAGCGGCCTCGGCCTCAGCATGGTCTTTGGTTTCACCAAACAGTCGAACGGGCATGTCAAGATCTACTCGGAGCCCGGCCAAGGAACGACAGTCAAGGTTTACCTTCCGAGAGCCGTTCGGGGCGAGAAAGAGACGAGATCGAGTCCGGAGAAGGCCGCACTGCCCCAAGGCACGGAGAAGATTCTTCTAGTAGAGGACAATGAGCTGGTCCTGAACTATGTAGCGGCGCAGCTCGAAAATCTTGGTTACCAGGTCATTTCCGCTAGAAACGGTCAAGAGGCTCTGGACATTCTGCGAGACATCGCTGACATCGACCTTCTGTTCACCGACGTAATCATGCCAGGTGGTCTGAATGGAGGTCAGCTGGCGGAGGAAGCTCGCAGGATTCGACCAAAAATACCTGTATTGTTTACTTCCGGATACACAGACAACGCCATAATTCATCAAGGTGGGCTCGATCCTGGGCTCCACTTTTTAAGCAAGCCTTACCGACCAAGGGAATTGGCTGCAAAGGTGCGCCTGATGCTTGAAGGCAAGAGAGTGCAAGGTTGTTTGTGAACGCGGTTCGGACTTGTGCTCCCCAATATCACGGGGAGCAGATTGCACAGATTAAGGATTTGCGTGGAGACTGCACTACGATTTTGTCTTGTAACGGGCTTCAATGGGGGATCGAACGTATGCCGCAAATTCCTCCAGAGGCAATGCGGGTGCAAAGAGATAACCTTGCGCGATGTCACACCCAATCTCGGCAAGAACGGCGGCATCCTCCTGAGTCTCGACGCCTTCAGCAACTGCGAGTGCGTCAAAGCCGTGGGCCAACTGGATGGTCGCAACGCAGATATTTCTCAAAGCGCGGTCGCCTGAACATCCAGCTACGACAGATCGATCCAACTTGAGTTCAGAGAAGGGTGTACGCCGCAGCCGTTCAAAGGTGGCGTAACCGCAACCGAAATCATCGATTGAAATCTTGAAGCCATGCAAGACAGCGCGTGTTGCAAATGCTTGGCAGACCGAACTATCACCACCAAGGTCGCTTTCGGTGATCTCCAAGATCAGGTCAACGGGCCTAACCGCGCCATCACGAACCTTTTTGAGTTGCAAAATCAATGCCGGCTGCATGCTTCGGGTGGAAACATTTATCGAGAAACGGAGCGGCACACCGTCCCCTAAATCGAGTGATGCGGCTTTTGCCGCGGCCTCCGCGGCCCTGACGGTGAGTTCATGAAGATCGTCGTCGTCAGCCGAGGGCAAGAACTGACCGGGAAAGAGCAGACCTGCGCTGGGGTGCCTAATTCGAGCCAGGCACTCTGCCCCCCTGAGGCATCCAGTCTTGAGCTCAACCTTCGGCTGAAACCCGAATTCGAGCCAATTCTTCCGAATCCCCTCGCGTAAGAGCCCCTCGGGACATGGTTTCAAAACGCGCGGGAAATTCGCCGATGGGCCCCTGCTCGCCTCGTCTAGAACACGTCTCAAATCTTGCAGCCGGAATGGCTTTTTCAGTGGCGCCTTTGCATCCAGCCCGAGGCGAAGGGCAACATCCCTCGCGTGACGAAGCACGCTTTCAGGATGACCGCTGACTATGACGAGAGCCCCCATAAAGCGGATGTCCCGGAGAATATGGAAAACATCAACTCCATCGGCTTCACCGAGAGACATGTCGACAAACACAATATCGGGGCTCTCCTGCTTCACAGCATCGAGCACGTCGCTAGCTTTTGTAACTGCACGGGCCTCAACTCCGAGGTGCTGCAGTTGGAATTGCAGAAGCTCGCAGATCTCCTGGTCGTCATCAACAATTACCGCCTTCACCTTGAACCTCATTCTTTGGATTTCGGCGTGTTTGACGTAGCAGTCGTCCCCATTGACGTAAGTAAACGATATCCGACTCCACGAACCGTCTGCACATACTCCACACTGTTCGAATCCAACTCACCGATCTTTCTTCTCAATCTTGCGATGTACACATCCAGCGTCTTGTCGCGCGGGTCATACTCCCGGAAGCAAGCATGCTTGGAAAGCTGCGATTTGCTGCAGGCCCGTCCGAGGTTTCTGTTGAGTTCTGACAGCAAACGGGTTTCGAGATCGGTAAGGGGCAGGGTTTTGCCGCGGCAGATTAGGGCCCTCGTAGTCAAGTCGCAACAAACGCTTCCAATCGCCAACTCGCCCGGAGGAACCGCGAAGCGCTTGCTCCCCGATTTTGCCACAACGCGGGTGAGGCGAGCCTGGAGTTCACGAACCGAAAACGGCTTCATTACATAATCGTCGGCGCCCGCATCCAACGCGGTTGCCCGACTCTCTGGGCTTCCTATGCCTGAAATCAAGATCAGAGGGATATCCGAGTGCCTCCTGACCGTGCGGAGTATCTCCAGCCCGTTCCCGTCCGGCAAATTTACGTCAACGATCGCACCGTCAAAGAAATTAATCTCCGCGCTGTGTATCGTCCGCAGGCACCGCTTATAGCTTGAAAGCAAATGGATATTGTCTCCCGGCACTGGCCAGGAGTGGATGATCGTTTTTGCGACCAGATCATCGTCTTCAACCAATAGGATGTCCAACGCATCAGACTCCCGCGACCTAGCCGAAACTCACAAACCCCACACTCTCCGAAATGCTCCCTCCCGCGAGGAAGCATCAGCCGCGTCCTCGGCGCGGCAATATCGGCTGAAGGTCACGACAAGCGGTACTGGTCGGCCTCAAGAACGCTCTTCAGATCATGAATAGTCGCGAGTGGAAACTGGACACGCGAAAGAACGTTAACAAAACGAGAAGGCTGCGGTTTGATGAACTCCACCTCAATTTCATCCTTTGAGCGGTGAAATACAGTTGCTCCCATAAAGTATTCGTAGTTTCCGAGCACGACATAAAAGTGATCTGGAACTGCAGAATAGCTTGTCCTTATTCGGGCACCGCTTTCAGATATCTGCACAACGACCGCCTTAATCATTGTCAGATTCCGCAAGGCCCTCGCCGGATAGACCAGCCGTACTATGAAACGACAACTTCTCTTTAGTTGCACACGTGTTCTGACTTCGGCCGCCACGCGAGATAGATAGGTAGAGTGAAGGCGGCTCCGGGGAGCGGTAACAATCATGAGCGATGACCCGTTTTGGAGACAGTCGCTGATCTCAGACGCCGATTGCGAGAGAGAAGAGCTAGCCCGTTAGTGTCATCCGCGCGGTTAACTCGGGACTTCGAAACCGTTAAAAAGGGTAAAAGAGGTGCATTGGACATTGACGCTGAGAGGCGCGCTGGATTCCGGCGCGGCCATCCCGCCTTCGCGGGTGAGGGTGGAGACTATTCGACGCCATGCCCGAAGATCAGCCTTTTGCGCTTTGAACTCCTCGACACGCTTTGCAACTTCGGGATCGTTCGCAGGACCGACTTAGCGACATCATGCGACCGCCTTCGCCGTCAGGCTGGTCGAAGTACCAGTACCGTCGCTGCTTCACCGTGACAGGAGTGAAGCGACCATCCGGGGGAAAGTGGACGGACCATGCCGCGTCGAGCGAACGCTGTCCCAGCTCCGCGAGCATCGTCTGATACATGAGATCGATCGGCTTCAGCATGACTGCGTCGTTATACCTTTTTTGAAGAAAGGTATAACCAGCCCGGAAATTTTCGGAGGTACAGGAGGAAAGTAGGCCTCGGGATTCAGAACTGGCCCGCTTCTTGCTGCGAACATTCCTGACAGACTCCCCCGATGTCCATCCGGGCGGTGTGATGGGGATTGGATTGCTAGAGGAGCAACATGGCAGCTGCCGAGACCTTTTATGACGTCATTCGTCGCCAGGGGATTACCCGGCGCAGTTTTACCAAGTTCTGCAGCTTGACGGCCGCGAGCCTCGGCTTCGGGTCGGGAGCGGCGAGGGCAATGGCGATGGCGCTGGAGACCAAGGAACGCGTGCCCGTCATCTGGATGCACGGCCTCGAATGCACATGCTGTTCGGAGAGCTTCATCCGCTCGGCCCATCCGTTGGTCAAGGACGTGGTCCTGTCGATGATCTCGCTCGACTATGATGATACGATCATGGCGGCCGCCGGCCATCAGGCCGAGGCGATCCTCGAAGAGACCAAGGAGAAGTACAAGGGCAAGTTCGTCCTCGCCGTCGAGGGCAATCCGCCGCTCAACGAGGACGGCATGTTCTGCATCGACGGCGGACGGCCCTTCGTCGAGAAGCTGAAATGGATGGCCGAGGACGCGTTTGCCATCATCGCCTGGGGTACCTGCGCCTCCTGGGGCTGCGTGCAGGCCGCCAAACCCAATCCGACCCAGGCAACGCCGATCGACAAGGTCATTCTCGACAAGCCGATCATCAAAGTTCCCGGCTGTCCGCCGATCGCTGAGGTTATGACCGGCGTCGTCACCTTCATCACCACCTTCGGAAAGCTGCCGGAACTCGACCGGCAGGGGCGACCGAAGATGTTCTATTCGCAGCGCATTCACGACAAGTGCTACCGGCGCCCGCATTTCGACGCCGGCCAGTTCGTCGAGGAGTGGGACGACGAGGGTGCGCGCAAGGGGTACTGCCTCTACAGGATGGGCTGCAAGGGTCCGACAACCTACAATGCCTGTTCCACTGTCCGCTGGAACGGTGGCGTCTCGTTCCCGATCCAGTCGGGCCACGGCTGCATCGGCTGTTCGGAAGACGGCTTCTGGGACAATGGCAGCTTCTATGACCGGCTGACCAACCTCCATCAGTTCGGGATCGAGGCGAATGCCGACAAGGTCGGGTTGACCGCGGCGGGCATCGTGGGCGGCGCGATCGCCGCGCATGCCGCCGTGTCTGCCGTCAAGCGCGTCGCCAGCAAGCGCGAAAAAGCCGGCGCCTAATCCTCAGGGGAGGAACACCAACGTGACAAGTCAAACTCCGAACGGCTTTACGCTCGACAATTCCGGCAGGCGCATCGTCGTCGATCCGGTCACCCGCATCGAGGGTCATATGCGGATCGAGGTGAATGTCGACGAAAACAACATCATCCGCAACGCCGTGTCGACCGGCACGATGTGGCGGGGCATCGAGGTTATCCTCAAGAACCGAGATCCGCGCGACGCTTGGGCCTTTACCGAACGTATCTGCGGTGTGTGCACCGGCACACATGCCCTGACGTCGGTGCGCGCCGTGGAAAATGCGCTCGGTATCGCCATTCCGGACAATGCGAACTCTATTCGCAACCTGATGCAGCTGGCGCTCCAGGTGCATGACCACATCGTACATTTCTATCATCTCCACGCACTCGACTGGGTGGATGTGGTCTCGGCGCTTTCGGCCGATCCCAAGGCGACCTCGGCGCTGGCGCAATCAGTCTCCGACTGGCCGCTTTCCTCGCCAGGCTATTTCAAGGACATCCAGACCCGGCTCAAGAAGTTCGTCGAATCTGGCCAGCTCGGCCCCTTCAAGAACGGCTATTGGGGCAATGCTTCCTACAAGCTGCCGCCTGAGGCCAATCTGATGGCGGTGGCGCATTATCTGGAGGCGCTCGACTTCCAGAAGGAGATCGTCAAGATCCACACGATCTTCGGCGGCAAGAACCCGCATCCCAACTGGCTCGTCGGCGGCGTGCCCTGCGCGATAAATCTCGACGGCACAGGCGCCGTCGGCGCGATCAATATGGAACGGCTGAACTTGGTGACCTCGATCATCGATCAGATCATTGAGTTCAATAACAAGGTCTATGTCCCCGATATCATGGCCATCGGATCCTTCTACAAGGAATGGCTCTATGGTGGTGGGCTATCGGGCAAAAACATTCTGGCATATGGCGACTTGCCGGAACATGCCAACGACTATTCCGACGCCAGCCTTAAGCTGCCCCGTGGCGCGATCATCAACGGCAATCTCGCGGAAGTCCATCCGGTCGACCATGCGGACCCCGAACAGATCCAGGAATTCGTGACCCACTCCTGGTACAAATATCCCGACGAGACCAAGGGCCTCCATCCCTGGGACGGCGTCACCGAGCCTCACTATGAACTGGGCCTCAATGCCAAGGGCACCAGGACGAATATCGAGCAGCTTGACGAGGCTGCGAAATATTCATGGATCAAGGCGCCGCGCTGGCGCGGCCATGCCATGGAGGTCGGCCCCCTCGCCCGCTGGGTGATCGGTTATGCGCAGAACAAGGCGGAGTTCAAGGATCCGGTCGACAGGGTGCTCACGGATCTCGGCCTGCCGGTCTCGGCGCTCTTTTCGACGCTGGGCCGTACTGCGGCGCGCGCACTCGAATCGAGCTGGGCTGGCCACCAGATGCGCTATTTCCAGAACAAGCTGATCGCCAACATCAAGGCCGGTGACTCTTCGACTGCCCATATCGACAAGTGGAAACCGGAAACTTGGCCCAAGGAGGTCAAGGGCGTCGGCTTTTCCGAGGCGCCCCGCGGCGCGCTCGCGCACTGGATCAAGATCAAGGACGGCAGGATCGACAATTATCAGTGCGTCGTTCCCACAACATGGAACGGCAGCCCGCGCGACCTTAAAGGCAATATCGGCGCCTTCGAGGCATCGCTCATCGATACCCCGATGTCCGATCCGGCCCAGCCCCTCGAAATTCTCCGGACCATCCATTCCTTCGATCCATGCCTGGCGTGTTCGACGCACGTCATGAGCCCGCATGGTCAGGAAATGGCCAGGGTCCAGGTCCGGTGAGGAGGCTCGATCATGACCATCCATGAATCTATCGCCGCCGATGGCGAAGACGCCGTCCAGGGTCAGAACGTCTATGTCTATGAAGCTCCAGTGCGCATCTGGCACTGGGTCAACGCCTTTTCGATCCTGACGCTCGCCCTCACCGGATATTTCATCGGTTCGCCGCTGCCGTCCGTGCCCGGCGAGGCGAGTGCCAACTTCCTTATGGGCTACATCCGCTTCATGCACTTCGCGGCGGGGCAGGTCCTCGCCGTGTTCCTGATCCTCCGCCTCTACTGGGCCTTTGTCGGCAATGTCCACGCGCGGCAGATCTTCTATGTGCCGTTCTGGAGCGGCCGCTTCTGGAAGGAATGGCTGCACGAGGTGCGGTGGTACACATTCCTGGCGCGCCAGCCGAAGAAATATGTCGGCCATAATCCGTTGGCGCAGCTCGCCATGCTCCCGATGTTCACCTTGCCCCTCTTCTTCATGGTGATCACCGGCTTTGCGCTTTATAGCGAGGGCGCGGGCCGCGACAGCTTAGAATATGCACTGTTTGGCTGGGTGTTCTCGATCTGGCCGAACAGCCAGGACATCCACACCTTCCATCATCTCGGCATGTGGGTGATCCTCGTCTTCGTGATGGTCCACATCTATGTGGCGGTGCGCGAGGACATTATGTGCCGGCAGAGCATCATCTCTTCGATGATCTCGGGCGAGCGGCTGTTCAAGGACCGGGAGGACTAGATGGCGGCTCCCTATCCTCTGATATCCGCGCCGACACCTCGCATTCTCGTGCTCGGCATCGGCAACATCCTCTGGGCCGACGAGGGCTTTGGCGTCCGGGCGGTGGAGCATTTCCACAAAACCTATGAAGTCCCTGATAACGTCACCATCCTCGACGGCGGCACGCAGGGGCTCTACCTCGTCCAGTTCGTCAACGAGCACGATCGGCTGATCGTCTTCGACGCCATCGACTATGGACTTGAGCCGGGCACGATGAAGGTAGTGGAAGACAACGAAGTGCCGAAGTTCACGGGCGCCAAGAAAATGAGCCTGCACCAGACCGGCTTCCAGGAGGTGCTGAGCGCTGCAGATTTCATGGGCCACTATCCCGAGCGGCTGGCGTTGATCGGCTGTCAGCCGCTCCATCTTGAGGACTGGGGCGGACCGCTTACAGAGCCCGTCAAGGCCGTCTTACCTGCCGCGGTCAAGACGGCGGTCCGGATATTGCGTGACTGGGGCGTTCCGGTGACCGCACGGCCCGAGGACGCGGTAGTGCCGCCGCTCCTCGAAAACGATATCGACTTCGACAATTACGAACGCCGTACCGAAGCGGCCGCCCTGAATTTCTGAGGAGAACATCCATGACATACCACAGGATCGGGGCGACACTCGCCGCCTTGGGGGTATCCGGCGTCGCCCATGCCGATGTCCGCCTGCATACGATGGAGCTGGTCTTGGCCACCCGTTCAGCGGCCTCGACCACATCCTGGCGATGGTCGCGGTCGGCTTCTGGGCGTCGACGGTGGGCGGCAAGGCTCGCCGGATAGTTCCCTCCGCCTTCGTGTGGTTGATGGCTGTCGGCGGCGTGATGGGGAGCACCGGGGTCCCGCTTCCCATGGTGGAGACGTCGACCGCACTAGCGGTGGCTGTGCTTGGCCTACTTGTGGCCTTTGAGGTGAAGGTTCCGGCGCATGTGGCGGCGGCCGTGGTTGGCGTCTCGGCGCTGTTCCATGGCCACGCCCAGGGAATCGAGCTTCCGGCAATGGCGTACGCTGGGGGTTATGTGGCCGGCTTCCTTGCCGCGACAACCGCCCTACACGCCGTGGGCATCGGTCTGGCCTCGCTCAGGTTCGGTAAAGCCGGGCATGCCGCGATGCGCATGGCCCGGTCGGGCGGCTCTGCTTGCCGGCTGAACCATATCCCAGGGCGCCTGCTCCCGATCTTCTTTGTCGAGAATTGAGGAAAGCATCATGTGCATAGGCATTCCCATGCGGGTCGTTGCCGGCAACGAGTTCGCAGCCCAGTGCGAGCGCCACGGTAAGACAACCACGATCTCTCTGATGCTGGTCGGCCCGCAGCCGCCGGGCACTCATATCCTCACCCATCTCGGCTCAGCCATCCGCGTGCTCGAAGCTGAAGAAGCGCGCGCGATCGACGATGCGCTTGCGAGTCTGGCCGAAGCGGTCGAAGGACGAGAATAATGGGTTTCGAATGGCTGCCAAGCCCCAACACTGGAAAGAGCGCAACGGGCGTTATTCGGCCCGTCTCGTCATCCCGCCTAATCTTCGGCCCTATCTCGACAACAAGACGGAACTGGAAATCCAGCTAGGCGGCGACCGGCGCACGGCCCTCCGCAACACGCCGCCGCCGTCGCTTCAATCCAGCGTCAAATCGGCATCGCTCGGCAGAAGCATGAGGCCGCGACCGGCAAGCAGGCAAGTGCGCCCGCCTACCCTCTCACGGTCCAGCAGATCGCTCTTCGCGATCATCAGAGCCAAATCGACTTTGATGCGCAGCTACGCGCGACCGACCACCGATATGCACAGTTCGAAATCGACTTTGACCACGCCCGGCGCTTCCGTGATGGCTTCGCCGGGAAGCTGACCGATGGCGAACTGGAGGAACTAGTCGGCGCTCGCCTTGAGCGCGCCCGGCTGGCCGGAATACCGATGCGGTCAAGGGCACAACCGCACCGTGAAGGCGATGCTTCAGAACCTTCGCACGGTCCTGAATTGGGGAAGGCAGAACGATCCGGCGAACTTCTTCCCGGCTGGCGACCCGCTCAACGGCATCAAGGCCCCTGACTACACGACCTACCCTCTTACCTTCGCGCCTTCACGATGGACGAGGCTAAGCTTGTGCTTAAAGCCGCCCGGAAAGAGGATAAGGCAATGTTCCGGTGGATACCCTGGCTATGTGCCTATTCGGGCATGCGCGTCAGCGAAGCCGGAAGCCTTCGCAAGGAGACTTCTTTGAGGTAAGTGGCCGGTGGTTCTGGAAAGTGACGACCGCTGGCAACCGTGCCTTGAAGAAGGCCAGGAGTGAACGCCGTATCCCTGTCCATAAAGCACTTGCCGACGAAGGCTTGCTGGACTTCATCAGGGGCGCAAAGGCTGGCCGTCTGTTCACGGGCGAGACGAAGGACGAAGTTTCGGTCCAGCCGCGTATCAGCACATGGGTTCGCGGGCTGATACCTTTCGACAAACGCCCGGAGCTTTCCCCTAATCACGGCTGGCGTCACCTGTTCGAAGATCTCTGCCGTCGCGACGGCGTGCCGGAGGACGCCCGCCACTACATGACGGGGCGCACTGACGGCGGCTCCCAGGAGCTTTACGGTCGCAGCGAAGTTATGCTTCCTGGCCTTGCCGCAGCAATGGATCGAATTAAAGCCATCCCAATTGATCAACAATGACGCAGCGAAACGGCTTTCTTGCGCAAGGGATGCTTGAGCAACGTGGAACTGGTCGACGCAATAGCCTACCCCGATTTAAAGCTAGATCACCTTCGCGATAAGCACGAACCCCACAATGTGCAGATCGCTATGAGTTGAATGAGATGCCTACTTACTATGTGATTTCTGGGATTCTTCCGCCAAGGCCGCTTTCGGCTAGCCCTCCATACTAGCATCTCAACGGTATCGTGATAGAATTTGCGGCGTAGTGTTATTACATAACATTTCGCCTGCGAAATGATTTTGGCTATGACAGAATCCGCCTCAAGTTGGTCGCTAAAATAACAGGAATTCGACCATCCTGCATTGGCGGTATCTCGGCTTCGCCAGCCGCACGCAACCCCTCAGCAGCTGCTGAAAGTGCGCCGTCTTTCACGGTGAGATTCCAATGTTGGAGACGCGAATGCGCATCACCATCATTATCGAACATCGCATGCTTCTGGCGCTTTTCGTCGCCGCAAGCGCGTTGTTCTTCTGACTTTCGATGTCGTGCCCGCCGGTGAAGATCGGCGGGCATTGTATTGGTATCTGTTGACGGCGTTCGCAGGCTGACTTTTAACAGTTGAGGACAACCAAAAGGTGGCATCATGGCTTTCTTAATCGTCTATCTGATTTTGGCCGTCGTTTTCGCTGTGATTGGCTCAGAAATGGCAAAGTCGAGAAATCGCGATGCGGCAGCGTGGGCGCTCGTATGTGCGCTGCTTCCCTTGTTAGGGATTATTGCACTAGCAGTCGCCGGGCGTGCCAATGCGCCGACGCCGTATTCCCCGACCATACGGAATGAGCAACCCCTCCACATGTCCCCGGTGAAGGTCGAGGTAGAATCGAAGAATTACGACGAAGGGAAGTGGCTGGCGCTTCTTGACGTTGATGATGACATAGCGGCCGCGGCGAAGGACATCGAAAGCTATGGCGCGGGCTACATTGATGAGTTCGCGCAAAAATACCTTGCCCTAGGTGACAAGAGCTACCTTGAATCTCTGAAGGCAAAAATCATTGCAAGAGCGGTGAAAGATCAAGAGAGAAAAATCGAGCAACAGAAGCAGGATGAGCTAGACAGTACCAACGAGGCCAACAAAATTTACTTCGAATATCTGGAAAAACTAAAACAGAATGGCGGAATAGACCCCGATTATCACTCCAAAGTAGTGAGCGTCGAAAAGTATTCAGGCACGGCCAAAGCCTTCAGGAACGGCGTGGAAGTGCAATTCGAAGACGGCACTTTTGCCCTCAAGGGTGGTTTCTTAATGAGGCGCTTCAACAGCAAGGCCGAGTTGGACGAATGGAGATAGCCCGCACGATTCAGACTGTGGATAACCCCTGTCCGCGTCACAAAACTAAGACCATCAAAACGTCACAAAACTTCTTATTAGTCGTAACTAATTATCTTTTAAAAACAATTTGCCGCATTGCGATGAGCGATTTGAGTTTTCGAGTCTCTCATCGCCCACCATTCTATCCATTTGAAATCTTTGGAAGCCCTTGCGCCATAAGGCTTTTAGCCCATATTGGCGTCGCAAAATGGTTTCAAATGGCTGGCAATCTCCGGCACTGGAAAGAACGCAACGGGCGCTACTCTGTTCGTATCGTCATTCCGAAGCACCTTCGCCCCTATCTCGCCCGGTCTTCACCGGCGGGCTTTTCGTTGCTCGTATCTCGTCTATTTTGGACCGCATATCATGAATCATAGGGCACACCATGGCATTTGATGAAGACCAGAGGGCAGAGGCGATAGCGGCGCAATGGGGTGTTGATGTTAGTCTGTTAGAAGAGACGGACTGGGAAGTTGAGATAATCGACGGCAACGATGGTGAAATCTACGGCTATCTTGTTCGCTTCGATGATGAAACAGACCCGGACATTTTAACCGAGCTAGGGCTTCGACCCGGCGAATTCACACGGCAGCTTAGCATCAATGCCTTCGACGAGGCGGACTATGATCGGGATGACTTTGAGTCTCGGCATTATACACGGCGCGGTCGAGACAACGGCTATGTTGAGGATCGCTATGTAGAAGACGGCTATGTTGGCCACGACGAGCCGCCAGTTGTCCCGTCGTCTGACTCGTTCGCCGCGTTTGCTGGCGAGTCTTTTGCCGAGCAGGCTTTCGCCGTGCGTAGAGCTTCATCCGCTTTCGTCACGGCGGACAGTGGCGATATCACTGCCGATAATGGAGTGGAACCGGAAGTGGTCACTTTTCGAGGGGAGCCGGTCACACATCAGGGCGAACCGGTGACATATACGCCAAGGAAAGCTGACGACGGCATTTACTCCATGGAAGAGCCCTTGCCGGATATCTCTGAAGTCACTGACGACAGTGAGGAGTTTCCGGACTTGCCTCCCGGCCAAACCTATCTAATGGATGGAAATCACCGCATTCTCGCGGTCGAACGCGGTCGCGGCTTAATGGTAGACGCGCCGGAACCCTCTGGCGCCGTCGGTGCTGCCCCGCTGAATGAACACGTCGTAAATGGCTCGGCCTATGCCGGGGCATCCTTCGCCGGATCATCTTTCGCAAGGGGGCCTGAATCTCCAAATCAGGCTGGAGATATTGGAGCCCTTCGCCGAGAAATGCTTGGCCGCCTTGACGAGCTGGAGGTGGTCATTCTGAGAAACGCAAGCGTCGCGCCGAACAGAGGGCATAATCATCCGCCGGAACTGCTTGAGATCGAGCGCTCTGTTACCCAGGAGCAATTTCAAGAAGTCATGGCGGCAATTAAAGAATTGAGGCGCGAAAGCGAAAGCCCGACGCCTGACACCGCCAATGTCGCCGCCCAGGTCTCGACTTTTCGGCGAATCGCCCGGTGGCTCGGCTTGGGTGCGCTTGGCGTCGCTGCCATAATAGTTGAAGGCGTGATCCAACAGGAAACGGGCGGAGCCTACACAGCACACAAGCAGCAGATTGTTGACTCGCTTATTGGCGCGGCCAACGCTGTGATGGCGTGGGTTCAGCATTTGCCATCAGCATTTTGAGTCTCGCAATTACACAGATCATCCGCTCGCGACTTCGCCTGTGGATAACCCCGCCCCGCCTCACAAATTTTCGCCCGTCACAACGTCACAAAATGTCATTTCGGACTTACCTGCCGATCTTTTAAAAACAATGCTTTAATTCCCATTACGATGAGAGATTTGAGTTTTCGAATGTCTGTTCGCAGATATGATCTCCCGCGAGCCGGAACTGCCGTCGCATCTGCGCGGCTGAAAAGAATAGGACCACGTTGGAAATTGACCTTCCGTCCAGTCTTCATCGGGACGGGTCTGAGGCGAATATTCCCTTACAGATCACCGGAAACCAACTTTCCTCAGTCTGGCACGCCGTTTGCAGATCATCATTCGGAACGTTTCGCATGGTGATTTGTGGAGGTAAAATGACATCTGCTCTGGTCCGCGCATTAAGCGAGCGGTCGCGCCTGCCTCTCGTCGATGAGACGAACATCGACGCTTTCCTCGCTTCGACGGCGAGCGAGAATGCTTTGCTGTTCTTTACAGGCGACCCGGCAAAGCAGCCTGAGGCCATTGACGTCGCCGTGATTCTTCCTGAACTCCTGCTGTTCTTCTGCGGTCGTCTGCGCGGTGCGGTAGTCCGCCATACGGCCGAGGATAAGCTCAAGGCCCGCTTCAACGTTATTGTGATGCCAAGCCTGGTTGTCACGCGCCGGGATAAGCCCGTGGGCGTCCTCGGCAAAATACGCGACTGGTCGGAATATGTCGAAAAGGTCGGCGCCTGGTTGGCGCCCGATGCGCCCGTCATGATGCCCCCGAGCGGGCCAAAGATCGAGATCACGCGTGACGGTACTGTGATCGTCCGATGAAGGCCGATTTCTGGGTCGGCACCGAGCGCGAAGACGCGGCGATGGCTGTCATGCCGATCGGCTGCCAGCCGCCGCTCCGTGCGCGCAAGCTCAATTTTCTTGCCACCAGCAGCGCCGAGGAGATGATCCGCCGATGTCGGCGGACAGCGATGCTCCTGCCGGAGCTCGCCGAGGCGCTCGCTCTCCAGAGGGCCGACCAAAAGGGCCGTCTGTTCGACATCACGGATTATCCGGATGATGAAAAGGAACTGATCACCCACGCCCTCGGCGAGGGGGAAGTCGCGGGCGTCGCAGCGCTTTCGAACGGCATCACCGCACGGATGCAGGAAACGGTTATGGCCGGCGTCTGGCGCATCCGCTTCACCGACGGCGACGGCCGGCTCGTCGCCGACTATGTCGAGGTGGCAAGCATTCCCGCCGTCGTCAGGCAAGTGTGTTCGGCGCTGCCATCAACGATCAGCCATGGACCGGCGCCTGCTGGCGCGATGAACGTCATGCCCGTGCTGACCGAGATCAGAGACAGGATCGGCCGCTACCGGGATGGCGAGCCGGCACATGTCATCGCTTTCTCCCTCTTTCCGATGAGCCCGGAAGACATGACGTTTTTGCAGGAGACGCTGGGCGCGGGGCCTGTGCAGCTCACCTCGCGCGGCTACGGCACCTGCCGCGCAGTGGCGACCGGCGCACGCAATGTCTGGTCGGTTCAGTTCTACAACGCCATGGACACGATCATTCTCGACACGCTCGAGATCTGCGACATCCCCTCCGTCGCGATCGCGGCCGAGGAGGACTTCCGGGACTCCGAGGCGCGGATGCGTGAAATCGAGGAGGCTTATTTCAGATGAGCGCCTTCGAGAATTTGGACAAACGCGAGGTCGTGTCGGACGACGACCCAATGGAAAGCGGCATCTGCTGGCACGTCTACGATCCGGCTGAAGGCGACCCCGTCGGGCAGATCGAGCCCGGTACATCCTTTGCCGATCTTCCGCAGGATTGGCGCTGCCCTAATTGCGATGCGCTCCAAACGCAGTTCATCAGGCTACGTCATGAACGCTAACCCGGCCGATTCTGACCTTGCCTTGGCAATCGGGCAGCGGCTCGAGGCTCGCTACCGCCACATTCACGCTGCAATGGCCGACCTGTCGATCTGCAACTCCGTGCTCAGCGTCGCCGCTACCGGCTTTCGCGCCTTTGGCGGCCGCGAATTCGGGATTGTTACGACGCCCTGGTCCATGAACCTTGTGGCGCTCGATTTTCCGGACGCGCCGCAGGCCGCGCCCGCCGCGGTGGGCACGACAGCGCGGATCAACTTGCCTGCGGGCGAAGTGGATTTCATCGCCGGCGAGCTCGACACCATTGGCCGTGTCGATTCCTGCTCGCTGCTTTCCCCGGTCTTCGAATTCGCCACCATGGAGGCGGCGCCGGAAACCGCCGAGGGGGCCATTCGGGCCTTCTTCGATCCGTCCGCCCTCGAACCGCCCCCGGCCCCCGCGGCTCCCCTCAATCGGCGCGACCTGTTGTACGGCAAATTCCGCAAGCACGAGGAGGCGATGACGGAATGACCTATCTCCTCAGTGCAGGCACGATCCGGATCGACGTGACGGTGTCGCGTGGACTCGCCTGTTCGGTCGCCGTGAAGGCGAACCGGCCGCAGGGGCTCGCCCGCATGTTCGTTGGCCGCCGGGCGGAGGAGGCGCCCGCACTGGCGGGACAGGTCTTTTCGCTTTGCGGTTTCGCGCAATCGCTTGCATGCAGGATTGCTGTCCTCAATGCGACGGACACGCCGATGGGCGACGAGGAGCGTGTGGCCGCCGGCGCCGGCCTGCTGGCCGAGCGAATCTTCGAGACCCTCCGCCCTCTGATCTTGCACTGGCCGACGCCGCTCCCGGAGAAAATGGCGCTCGGTGTGGGCCGGCAGTTGCGTGAAGCGCTCGCCGCCTCGCACGTGATTGTATCGCAGGGGCGGAGCGGACAAATCGCCAAAGACAGCCTGGCGGCCGATGCGGCGCGGCTTACCGCTGCCGCCCATGCCTTGGGGACTCCCCGCGATGGCGATGAACCGGTGGTAGGTTCGGTCCTCGCTGCGATGCTGCAGGAACTCGGCGATGCTGCTGACTTCGCGCAGCGGACCCCAGAACCCCTGACTGCGGATGACGACGCCGAGGTCATCGCCCGTCTCCCAGATGAACCGGATTTCGCCCGCATGCCGCACCTTCCAGGCCGCGTCGTCGAAACGGGCGCCTATGCCCGCCGCAGTGGCGCCATTTTTTCCCGCAAGCCGCATCTGGCGCGGCGCCTACTTGCACGCATCGGCGATATCCAGGATTGCCTGGCGCAGCTCGCGCGCCTCGCGACAAGCGGCGATCAAGACTGGTCATCGCTTGCCGCCGGCGGACCGACGCCGGGCGCGGGCGGCTACGGCGCGGTGGAATGCGCGCGCGGGCGGCTCTATCACCACGCCGAGGTCGGCAGCGACGGCCGGCTCGGCGCCTATCGCATCCTCGCGCCGACCGAGTGGAATTTTCACCCGGTGGGCCCTTTCGTCGAGAGGCTGCTGTTGTCGCGGATCGGGACAGGTGAGAGCGCAGCGCGATCCGTCTCCCTGCTTGCCTTGCTTTTCGACCCCTGCGTCCCCTTCGACATCGGCATTCGTGAGGCCGCCCATGCATGAGCTGTCATTGATGGAGAGCGTGATCGCCATTGTCTGCGAGACGGCCCGGCAGCATGGCGCAACTCGCGTCAAGTCGGTCCGCCTCGACGTCGGCGTGCTGAGCCACGCCGACCCCGACGCGCTGCTGTTCTGCTACCAAGCGGTGCGTCATGGCACGATTGCGCAAGCCGCCACGCTCGAAATCAATCGGGTTCCCGGGAAAGGCTGGTGCCTGGATTGCGCGAAGACGGTGGCGCTCGCCGAACGCTTCGGTGGCTGTCCGGATTGCGGCAGGCATCGGGTTCAGATGACGGCGGGCGACGAATTGAAGATCAGGGACATGGAGGTGATCTGATGTGTTCGGCATGCGGCTGCGGGACGTCGACCATCGAGGGCCATAAGCACCAGAGCGCGGACCACGCCCATGCGCATGGCCACAATCATCAAATCAACGATGATGGGCAAGGACAAGAGCACCAACATGATCATGACCACGATCACCACCTCCTTGGCGATCACGACCATCACCACACCGAGAACGGCAGCGTCCACTATGGCCGCGGTATCGCCGGCGTCCATGTCCCGGGCATGAGCCAGGAGCGGATCATCCAGGTCGAGCGCCGCATTCTCTCCAAGAACGACGCGCATGCCGCCGAGAACCGGCGCCATTTCGAGCGCAATGGCATCTTCGCGCTTAACTTCGTCTCCAGCCCCGGCTCGGGCAAGACAAGCCTGCTCGTGCGCACCATCTACGACCTCAAGGACCGCCTGGCCATCAGTGTCATCGAGGGTGACCAGCAGACCTCAAACGACGCCGCCCGCATTCGCGCGACCGGCGCCCGCGCGATTCAGATCAATACCGGGAAGGGCTGCCACCTCGATGCCCATATGGTTGGGCATGCGGCGGAGGATCTCGCGCCCGAGGCGGGTTCCGCGCTTTTCATTGAGAACGTCGGCAACCTCGTCTGTCCCGCCGCCTTCGATCTCGGCGAGGCGCACAAGGTGGTGGTCCTGTCCATCACCGAAGGCGAGGACAAGCCGCTGAAATACCCTGATATGTTCGCTGCCGCCGACCTGATGATCCTCAACAAGGCCGACCTGCTGCCGTATCTCGATTTCAATGTCGGGCTCTGCATCGCCAATGCGCTGCGGGTCAATCCAAGGCTGCAGACGCTGACCGTGTCTGCCCGCACGGGTGAGGGTATGGAGGCCTTCTATGCCTGGCTTGAAGCCTCGGCAGCCAGTCGCGCCGCACGGTCCAAGGAGGCCTGAGCCATGGCCCGAGCGCTTGCCCGATCGACCGTAAGCCCCATCCGGCGACTGAGGCTCCGGGTGCGCGGCGCCGTGCAGGGCGTCGGCTTCCGGCCATTTGCCTACAGGTTGGCGCGGAACATGGGATTTTCAGGCTTCGTATTGAACGACAGCGCCGGCGTGCTGATCGAGATCGAGGGTCCGGACGCGGATCGCTTCCCCGACGTGGTCCGGAACGAGGCCCCGCCCCTCGCCCGCATCGACTCGATCGACGTGCTTGAACTCGCTCCCTCCGCCCGCGAAGGCTTCGAGATTCTCGAAAGCCTGAGTGGCCGGAGCGCGACCCGGATCGGCGCCGACGCCGCGACTTGCGCCGAGTGCCGGCGCGAACTGACAGACCCATCAAGCCGGTTCTTCGGCTACCCCTTCGTCAATTGCACCCATTGCGGCCCGCGCTTCACGATCACCCGCGCGTTGCCCTATGACCGGCGGCAGACATCGATGGCTTCGTTTCCGATGTGCGCGGCCTGCGCCGCTGACTACACCGACCCCGAAAACCGGCGCTTCCATGCCGAGCCCGTCGCGTGCCCGGATTGCGGGCCGGGGCTTAGCCACCCGATAACTGAGGTCGCTGCGAAGATTGCGGAAGGCGGCATCGTCGCGCTCAAGGGGATCGGCGGTTTCCATCTGCTTTGCGACGCTCGAAATGATGCGGCGATCGATCTCCTCCGGCTGCGCAAGACGCGTGACCACAAGCCGTTCGCAGTCATGGTGCGCGACATCGACGCGGCGCGAGAGCTTGCGAGGCTGTCCGAGGCGGAAGAGGTGTTGCTGGGATCGGCCGCCAGCCCGATCGTCCTGGTGGAGCCCCGCGCTTGCGAACTCTCCAATCTGATCGCGCCGGGACTCGCACGGATAGGGGTCATGGTGGCCTATGCCCCGCTGCACAACCTGCTGTTCGATGCGCTGGCGGAGCGCCGGCACCATCCTCCCGCGCTGGTCGCGACCAGCGCCAATCCCGGCGGAGAGCCGCTCGTCGCAGACAATGCGGATGCAGAACGCCGCCTCGCCGCGATTGCCGATCTGATCGTTACGCATGACCGCGACGTCGCCATCCGGGCGGACGACTCCGTCATGCAGGTGATCTGTGGCGCGCCGTCTTTCATCCGCCGCGCGCGCGGTTTTGTGCCTGAGCCGATCGATCTGGGCATTGACGGCCCGTCAGTGATCGCGACCGGCGCCGATCTCAAGAATACGATCTGCGTCACGCGCGGCCGCGAGGCGTTTCTGTCCCAGCATGTCGGCGGCCTCGACAACGCGCAGGCGATCCGCTTTCAACGAGAGGCGCTCAGTCACCTCTGTTCGATCCTCGATGTGAAGCCGGAATTCGCAGCATGCGACCTGCATCCGGACTTCCACTCGGTGCGCATCGCGCAGGGCCTGAATTTGCCTGTCGTGCCGGTCCAGCATCATCTCGCCCATGTGGCGGCGGTGGCAGCGGAGCATCAGCTTTCCGGGCTGGTTCTCGGTCTTGCGCTCGACGGGCACGGCTTTGGCACCGACGGCACCAGCTGGGGCGGCGAGATGCTGGCTCTCGACGGTCATCACTGGAACCGCACGGGTTCGCTCACGTCGCTGCCGCTGCAGGGCGGCGACCGTGCCGCGCGCGAGCCATGGCGCATGGGCGTCGCGGCTCTGCAGGCGGCTGGATATATCGATCTCGCACCACGGCTCTGGCCGGGCCATAGCGGCGTTGCGCAGCTCACGGCGATGTTCGAGCGTGGCATGCAGCCGCCCTGGACTTCGAGTCTCGGGCGGCTTTTCGATGCCGCGGCGGCGATAGCCGGCGTCCGCCTCGTCCAGAGTTACGAGGGACAGGCGGCGATGGAGTTCGAGGCGCAGGTTCGCAATCCTGTTGAATTGGAGGGTGGCTTCGCGATCCGCGACGGCAGGCTCGATTTTCGCCCGCTGATCCTGCATCTCGCGCAACGCAATCTTGGTGCTCCCGCCGCAGCCGACCTTTTCCACGGCACCTTGATCGCAGGCCTCGCGGACTGGGCGAAAGATGGAGCCCGCAGTCTCGGCGCGAGGCGGATCGCGCTTGGCGGTGGCTGCATGGTGAACCGTGTCCTTGCGACGGGGCTGATCCAAGCGCTCCGTGAGCGCGGTCTCGATCCCTATCTGCCGCGACTCGCGCCGGCCAATGACGGCGGCATCGCGCTCGGCCAGGCGGCTTATGCGCGCCAGGTCATCATGAACGAATACGTATCAATGGAGGAGGACCGGACGTGTGCCTAGCGATTCCGGTCCAGGTCAAGGAGGTTCTGCCCGACGACATGGCGAAGGTCACGCTCGGCGGCGTCTCGAAGATCATCTCGACCGCGCTCGTCGACGATGTGAAAGTCGGCGGCTATGTCGTTCTCCATGTCGGTTACGCGCTGGCGAAAATCGATCCGGAAGAGGCGGAAAGAACACTCGCGCTGATCCGGGAAGCTGCCATCGGAGATGCGGCATGAAGTATATCGACGAATACCGCGACGGAAGACTCGCCATGGATATCGCGCGGCAGATCGTTGCGACCGCCGACCTGGTGCGCTCCTATCACTTTATGGAGTTTTGCGGCGGCCACACGCATGCCATCTCCCGCTATGGCCTCGAGGACCTGTTGCCGCCGAATGTGCGGATGATTCATGGACCGGGCTGTCCCGTCTGCGTGCTGCCGATCGGCAGGATCGACGCGGCGATCGCGCTCGCCATGCGGCCGGAGGTCACGCTCTGCACTTATGGCGACCTGATGAGAGTGCCGGGCTCCGACGGATCGAACCTGCTCAAGGCGAAAGCGGCCGGCGCCGATATCCGCATGGTCTATTCAACGCTCGATGCGCTACGGATCGCGGAAGCTGAACCCAATCGCGACGTGGTGTTCTTCGCCATAGGCTTCGAAACCACAACGCCGCCGACTGCACTTGCGCTCAAGGCGGCGATCGCCAAGGGACTCGGCAATTTCTCGATCTTCTGCAACCACGTGCTGACGCCGGCGGCGATCCAGAACATTCTCGAGAGCCCCGACGTCCGCAAGCTCGGCACCATCAAGATCGACGGCTTCATCGGTCCTGCCCATGTGTCGACCGTGATCGGCACCGAGCCTTACGAGTTCTTTGCCGAGGAGTTTCAGAAGCCGGTCGTGGTGGCTGGCTTCGAGCCGCTGGACGTCATCCAGGCGATCCTGATGCTCGTCCGGCAGGTCAATGACGGCAGACATGAGGTCGAGAACCAATATATCCGCGCCGTCACCGTGTTCGGCAACGAGAAGGCCCAGGCCGAGGTGGCCAACTTCTTCGAGCTTCGCGAGAGCTTCGAATGGCGAGGCCTCGGAGAGGTGCCCTATGGCGCACTCAGGCTCAGGCCGCAATATGCGACCTACGATGCCGAGAAACGGTTCTCCATGGTAACGCCGGCGGCCAAGGACAATCCCGCTTGCGAATGCGGCGCCATCCTGCGCGGTGCCAGGAATCCGGCCGACTGCAAGCTCTTTGGTACGGTCTGCACCCCGGACACACCGATGGGATCCTGTATGGTGTCGTCGGAGGGCGCCTGCGCCGCCCACTGGACCTATGGCCGCCTCCGCGAGAAGGCAAGACAGGCGGACGCGGGGAGAGCCGTCGCATGAACAAGATGGGAGTGAAGGCTTACACGTGGAAGCTCGACATCGCCAACGGCCGGGTCGATCTCTCGCACGGCGCAGGCGGACGCGCCATGGGGCAACTGATCGAGGACATTTTCCACAAGGCCCTCGACAATGATTGGCTGCGGGCCGGCAACGACCAGTCAACCTTTGCGGTGCCTTCCGGGCGCATGGTTATGACCACGGATGGGTACGTCGTTTCGCCGCTGTTCTTCCCGGGTGGCAATATCGGCACGCTCGCGGTGCATGGCACGATCAACGACATCGCCATGGCGGGTGCGGTGCCGCTTTATCTTTCGGCGTGTTTCATCATCGAGGAAGGCTTTCCGCTTGCCGATCTTGAATGCATCGCCCAAAGCATGGGTGACGCCTCGCGCGAGACCGGTGTGCCGATCATCACCGGTGACACCAAGGTAGTGGAGCGCGGCAAGGCCGACGGCGTCTTCATCTCAACTGCCGGCGTTGGAAGGGTGCCGGACGGACTCGACCTGCGGGCGGACGCGGCCCAACCGGGTGATGCGGTGATCATATCCGGCTCAATCGGCGATCACGGCGTTGCTGTCATGTCGAAGCGCGAGAACCTCGAATTTGATACCGCGATCATCTCCGACAGCGCGGCACTGCATGGACTGGTGGCGGCGATGGTGGCGGCCGGCGGCAAGCACATCCGCCTGATGCGCGACCCGACGCGCGGCGGCATAGCCGCGACACTCAACGAGATCGCCAACCAATCAAAGATCGGCTTCCATATCGATGAGGAAGCGATCCCGCTGAAGCCGGAGGTTGCCGCAGCCTGCGAGTTCCTCGGCCTCGATCCACTCAACGTCGCCAACGAAGGCAAGCTGGTCGCCGTGGTTGCGCCGGATGGCGCCGACGTCGTGCTCGCGGCGATGCAGGCCCACCCGCTGGGAGCCGAGGCGATGCTCATCGGCCATGCTGTCGCGGACGAAAATTGCTTCGTGCAGATGGCGACGTCGTTCGGTGGCGGCCGCATCGTCGACTGGTTGTCGGGCGAGCAACTACCCCGGATCTGCTGAGCGAGGCCGATGCGCATTCTGCTTCTCTGCCACAGCTTCAATTCGCTCTCCCAGCGCCTGCATGTCGACCTGAGGCAGGCGGGACACGACGTGTCCGTCGAACTCGACATCCATGACGACGTTACCCGCGAAGCGGTTGCGCTGTTCGGCCCCGACCTCATGATCGCACCCTTTCTCAAGCGGCCGATCCCTGCCGACGTCTGGCGCCAGACGCTCTGCCTGATCGTCCATCCCGGCATCCGTGGCGACCGTGGACCGAACTCGCTTGACTGGGCGATCCTCGATGGCGAAACGACCTGGGGCGTGACGCTGATTGAAGCGCGGGAGGAACTGGATGCCGGTCCGGTCTGGGCCTGGGCAGAGTTCCCGATGCGGGCTACCCGGAAATCGAGCATCTATCGGCACGAGGTGACCGAGGCTGCAACTGCTTGCGTGTTCAAGGCGATTGAGCGGATCGAGCGCAGGCAGGGGCCGGTCATGCCAGCGAACTGGGGCAGAGGCCGCGAGCGCCCTGCCTGCCGAAAGTCGAATCGGGCTCTAGATCCCGCGCTGCAGTCGCCGGAAGAAGCGCTCCGCATTATTCATGCATCGGACGGCGATCCCGGAGCATCACTGACAATCAGCGGGCAACCCTTCCTCGTGTTCGATGCAGAACTGGCGGCGGGAGTGTCGGGACCCCCCGGCGCACTAGTCGCGCGATCGCGGCAGGAGGTGGCCGTTGCATTCCGAGAAGGTGCCCTTTGGATCGGCCAACTCCGTCGGCCGGAACCTCGCAGCCTGAAGCTGCCGGCGCTTTACCTTCTTGGCGCGGATGCGGCGGCGCTAACCGCCATCAACGGTCCCGAACCTTGCCGTTATCAAGAGGAGGGCAGTGTCGGCTTTCTCCACTTCCGCTTCCACAACGGCGCGATGTCGTCCGAGGATTGCGATCTCCTCCGGGAGGCTATTGTGGCTGCTAAGGCGCGCGCGCTCCCCATTCTCGTGCTGCGCGGCGACGGGGATTGCTGGTCAAACGGCATCCATCTCGGCATCATCGAAAGCACCGACAGCGCAGCCGATGAATCCTGGCGCAACATCAATGCCATGAACGAACTCGTGCGTGAGATCATTGAAACCGACGACCGACTGGTGATCGCGGGGGTGCTCGGCAATGCGGGGGCCGGTGGCGTCTTCCTGTCACTCGCTGCCGATGAGGTCTGGATGCGGGAGGGCGCCATCCTCAACCCGCACTACAAGGACATGGGCAATCTCTACGGCTCGGAATACTGGACGTACCTCCTGCCGGCCCGCGTCGGCGAAGATCGCGGCCGCCGCGTCACGCGGGCAAGGCTGCCGATGGGGATCGACGAAGCGTTCGAACTCGGGCTCGCAACTCGGCGACTACGGGGGAATGTCGACGTCGCCGACCAGGAACTGCGCCGCGCCGCCGCCGAACTCGCAGCGTCCTCCGAGCTTGCCGGGCGTGTTGCAGAAAAGCGAGCCCGGCGCGCCCGCGACGAAGCTGCAAAGCCGCTTGCCGCCTATCGGGAAGAGGAATTGCGCCGATTGCGGCGCAATTTCTACGGCTTCGATCCGAGCTATCACGTGGCGCGCTACAATTTCACCCGGAAGACGCCCAAGTCCCGCACCCCGGTCAGCATCGCTGTCCATCGCGCCGGCGGCAACGAGGCGGAGCGCAGGAGACCATGCGATGACTGATTCGCATGCCACCGTTCTCGTTGTTGACGACCAGGTGCGACATGCCGGCTTGGCAGCGATCCTGAAGGGCATTCGCCGGACCGTCGGCACAGCGGCCCGCCAGAAGGCGCCAGCCACCGTGGACGTTATCCACGCCCTGATCGCCCGTATCGACCAGAGACGCTCCAGGGCAAGCGTGACAGGTCTCTGCTGCTACTCGGCTTCGCTGGCGCCTTCCGCCGCTCCGAACTCATCGCGATCACCGTCGAGGACCTCCAACAAGAGCGTGGACGTGTTTCTCCCCAAGTCAAACCGGATCAGGAGGCGAAAAGTCAGTCGGTGGCCGTGCTGAATGGAAAGGCACTCAGGTCCGCTGACAGGCTCAGGGACTGGCTCGAGGCGGCGGGTATAACATCGGGGCCGATCTTCCGCCGGATCAATCGTGGCGACCATCTGACGACCGATGCTCTCACGTCGCAATCAGTCGCCTTGGTCGTAAAGCGATATGCGAATGCGGCCGGCCTCGATGTCGAGCGGCTATCCAGTCATTCCCTCCTAGCTGGTTTTGTACCTCGGCCGCCGAGAACAGGGCGAGCATCTCGCGGATCATGGAGGTAACGCGCCATCGGGACCCACAAACCGTTGAGACATACGTCCGCCGTACCGATCGGCTCAAGGACCATGCCGGAGACGGGTTCCTTCGACATCATCCTGGCGCAGGATTCAGGACCATAACATCACCCGTGAAGATCGTTAACCGGGTTGCTGGTAAGCTTTTGAAGGAATATGCAGGGCTGACATGCGTGACAGGGATGTAAGAGAAAGCGTTTGGCGATGGTTGGAAGAAGCCCATGCGGGCGAATCCGACACGTTGATGCTCGACGAGCTGGGGCTCCTCAATGGAGCGACCCGCGTTGATATCGCTGTCATAAACGGCCAGATAGAGGGGTTCGAACTCAAGAGCGAGCGTGACACACTTGAGCGGCTGCCTCAGCAGCGGGACCTCTATAACAAGGTCCTGGATCGCATCAGTCTGGTTGTTGCGGAGAACCACCGCAAGGCAGCTGAGGAGATGATACCAGAGTGGTGGGGACTCGCTATCGCGAGCAAGTGCGGCGGGGGCGTGGTCGTGACGCGTGAGCGGCTACCAGAAATCAATCGTGGGCTTGACGCGCCGACACTGGCTTCTCTCCTGTGGCGTGATGAAGCGCTTGCCACCCTCGAGCGTTACGGCGCCGCGGCCGGTGTGAGGAGTAAGCCACGGGAAGCGCTCTATGGTCGCCTTTCCGTGGCACTCGATATCGATACACTTCGAGCTGAAGTGCGCTCAGCCCTTAAAGCTAGGGCAGGATGGCGAGTTGACCGACGATCTCGGCAATGTGGTGGTTTACCCCAATCGTAACCCACGTCTCAAGATTTCCTGCACGGTCTTCGCGACGGTGTATACGCGCTATACGCTCATCCCCATACGAAAACGCCTCACCTCGATACTCTGGCCGCCGAACGAGGGAATCGGCATGCGTCTGAAATTGCATAAAACCCGGGCCGCCGCGATTCCGCGTCCCTTCGCCTCGCAGCAACAACCAGTTGCCCTCGTAGGTATACCTAACCGATGCGCTCGGGTTCATGGTCCGGGGGTCAAGACCCTCTTCAACGGGGATCGGATGGATTGTCGTGTAATCACCGTACAAAACAGGTATCTCGGTGGCCGCACGGACGGCTTGCCAGACTTCCCACTCGATACGCTGCACGAGGTGGCTACCCACTGCATATTGCGAGAGGTTCTCCGGAAACGATCCACTTGCCAGCGTCACCGAGTCCCACTGCTCTAGATAGGGCACGGCATTAAGGGCACCCTGCGCCGTGATTGTCGATCGGCCGGGGGTGGCGATGTAGCTCAGGTCCACGACCAGATCGCAATCGCCAGGCGCAGCGCCGCATGCTTCTAACTGGCTATCGATAATTCCAGCTATCGCCGGATCAGCGAGGTCATCAGGGGTAAGGCGGATAGTCGGCGGAACGTCAAATCCTGCGACAGCCTCTATGAAGCGAGGGTCACTGGTGGCTCGGAGGACGGGGCGAGCATCTACTTCCCCGGCGAGTCCATCAAAGAAGCGGTGAATCGGCTGGCAACCACCCTCGCATTCAGCATCCGGATCTATTGCGTCGAAATCGACGGAAATTCGATGGCCCGCCCAGGCAGTACGTAGCCGTTCCGCATCCTGCGCGATCCGGGCATCGAAAGCTGCGTCCACGGTCGCGCCTGATGCCGGGTTATAACTGTGGCCAGTCAATGTAAGGAGGGGAAGAGTTTCGCGCTTCAGTTGAGGTGAGAGATTCGCGACAGCGCTCTGCTCACCACGTTTCCATCGCAATAATGGTCTGTATGTCATCGCATGCTCCGCTTGAGGACACAACTTCGTTGGTTGCATCAGCAGGAGATCAACTATCGGGGGAGTCGGCAATTCGTAGATTGCGACTTCCGCGTTCGACCCCGTTATCCACAGAAAGCCGTCTTGCCGGAAACGCTTAACCGGATTTTAGTTGACATGCCCTTTTTTCGTCAGATCCGAGCCTCTGAACTGTCGCTCAATCGGCACCGCCGACACCTGACCGAAGGCAGCGGGCGATGACGATGATGCGCGGCGTCCAGTCGCCAATTTTGCGACTTGGCGAACACCCTTACCGCGCCACGATCGTCAACACCCGTTTGATCGCATCCGCGAAGGTCACCCCAACACCGTCCCCCCGATGCCGATTACCGTCAGGGCGCCGATGCCCATCCTCTTCCAACGCTGTACATGGTCGGTCATCGGCTTCATTTCGGCAATGTCGCCCCGCATTGCCGTCGTCGAGCCTGCCAGCTCTCCGACCCGCTGCACCATCTCATCGAGTCGCCGATAAATCGACGCACGACTGACATCCGATTTGTTTTCCGACCTTAGAATGTTGCCACCGCAATGGCGGTCAGCAGGAGCGCCGGTATATGTCCTCGGCCTCTTCCCCGCTCATCGCCTTCACTTGATCGGCCGTAACCGCCTTCACGCCGCCAGCGTTGTGTGCGTCACTCCGTGTTTCGTCGGACCGCCGCGGTCAGACTTGCGATTCGAAATAGCCGCCCTCATCCCCGAACATGAGTTCGAGGGCAACTGGAAGGGTTCCCGAGCCATAGAGTTTTCCTTTTCTTAGGGAGAATTAGGTCAATATCCGAGATACGGCATGAAGCCGTTCGGAGGGCTGATGGGCTACGATTGGACCGGCAAGAGGACACGCCGGATGAAGATATTGAGGCTGGCGGCTATAGGCGTGCTGGCTTCCTCATTCGCCGCCTTCGTTTGGCAGGCGATGCCATAAGAAAAAGGCCCCTTCTCTCTCAACGAAAGAAGAGGCCCGGCGTCTGAGCGTTCGAATTCACAGACGCGGCCATCTTTGCGCGAATTGGCGCCCTGGCAAGATTCGATTGCCGGCTGAAGGGCAGTTATCCACCGCTCTGATCTCTCAATAGGCGCGCCGCCTGGACATCAGATCGATATCTTGAACCCGCCGTATGATCTCTTCCGACGGCATGCTCTCGAAAACGTGCTCTCGCATGCCTCAACCCACATCATCGCAGAGGCAAACTGGCCCGAGCGCGAGAAAACGCCCATACCGAAGGACGATAGGCTGCTGAGGAGGCCAGACCCACCGCCGCCGGCGCCCGAGGAGAGCACCTGTCCGAAGGGACCGAGGCCATTGCCAAGTTGACCGAGATCTTGCGTCGCCTTCCTGGGCTGTTCCGCCGAACTTCGCCAAGGCTTCTTCGGCACCATTGAGCCTGCCGACGAAGTTGGGGACTTATGGGCCATTTCAAGTTTCGTCTAGACAATCCTCTTTTTCAGAGAACTCAAACCGCACTCGGAATAGCTGAGATTCTGCAGGTGCAAGATTGATATTATATCCCCGGTCTTCAAATGCAGTGTGCGTCCCCTCTAAGTCGCCATGACCCGTACACGGTTCTAACGCGAGGAATTGTTGATCTGGAAGAGACCATATAATCCAGTGCCGTGCATCTGGTGCGTCCACGTGGACTGTTGCACCTTCCCCGATGAGCGACAGCCTCCGACTTCTGGCATTCAAAAAACAAAGGGCTTCGTCTTGAAAAAGACCGTCATGCAAATATAGGAGGCGCCCACGCAATGGAACTTTCCTCTGATCAGCTTTAATCAATCCTTGCGAAGATATGCATGGAACAAGCGGCGACTCCGCCTTCTCAAACTGCAATCTCCAGCCACTTTTGTCAGATGAGTTCCGCGACCATCTAAATCCTGGATGCAGGCCAATAGAATACGGCAGTATCGACATTGCGGATCTATTTTTTACGCAGATATCTATGCTCAACATACAATCAGATATCTTGAATTTAACTTCGAAAAGAAACTCGTATGGGAACATCGTACTCGTAAATTTCGTATCAGACGACCGAAGCGTTACCTCGCTCTCCGAGCTAGAAACAACCTCAAAATCGAGCATTCCGATAAAGCCGTGAACAGGCATTGGATAACATTCGCCGTTTATTTCGACGGTCGAAGAGGCGCTCCAACCGCATGAAGGAAACATCAAGGGACAACTCTGATTCCAGGATGAGGGGTTGCCTGGCCACAAAAGATCGTTAGCGCCAACCCGCCAGCTAAGAAGCTGAGCTCCCTGAAGGCTGATGACTGCTCGCGCGGCGCCACAATGAATCGTGACAGCACTTTGCATGCGATACTCCCTGGAGGTGAAAGGTTTTTCGTCAGCCCGATCTTATCTTCGATACCGATTGAGGAAGTATAACCATGCCGCGCTCAACTCATCCCGCAGCTGCGGTCCAGGACCCGAACCTTGGCCGCTTAGCCGGAAAACGATATATATCATCCTGGGGCTTTATCGGTCAGCGACCATAGCGTTCTCGGCCTCTACCTGCTAGAGCCTACCGCTTGCAGTCGACCTCGTATGCCGACGCATTGAAGTAGTTGCGAAGGTCAGCGATCCGGGAAGAAGCCAGTTGGTGCCTATGCCGCTGTTTCGCTGCACGGCGGGCATGGCGATCTCGTGGACCGTAATCGTCGAACCGCGTCGGCAGTAGATTACTTTGAGATCGGTCAGGAGTTCGCCTTGGAGCGCCAGTCCGAGCTGACCACTGGCGGCCAGCAAGGAATCAAAGCCGAAGCTTCAACAGGGACACAACGTCGAGATCCGCCGGCGGCGCGCGGTTGAGGCCATTTCCGGCGGCTGCACCGCACCCGAGACTGATCACCCACGGTATTGCCGATCAGCCCGAATTCAAACACCCGAGTGATCGCGGGATAGACGAAAGCCGAGCGTTGCAGGATGCGACGCCTGGGTCTCTCCTGAGAAACGCACTCCGAACCGATAACTCTATTAAAAGTATCTATTTTGTTAAGAGTGTTCTGGGTGTTAACATTTGGTGGTCGTTTCGAACATTGAGGAGACGTTCGCATGAACGTACCTGATGCCCAAAGACTGCTTCGCCTCTCGCAACGCGGTGCTGATCAACGGACATTTCAAGGTGCAGAAAATCACTGGGATGGCGATGGCGATAGTAATGTGAATCGTCAGGCACATTCGGAACAACTTGTTGGTTGGCCCGATCATGCCACCCAATCCACGTCCGTTTCCCCTCTTCTCACCCTGCCGTCTAACCCTATTCTACTCGGCGGCGAGAACCGGTCCGGCACGACACTGCTCAGCGTGCTGCTCGACTCTCATCCCGACCTCGTTGTCGGCCCGGAGATCGATTTCACCGAACCCGTCAACCTCGGTCCGCATATCCTGACTGTGTGCGACATGATAGACGTCCGCGACGCACGGCTCGTCGGCGCGACGAAGGACACCATCGATCCTGAGTGGTATGACGGCGCGCATTTCGTCGTGCAGTGCGAGCGTTTCGGACTCGGCCGTGACGACGTGCGGAGGCTGGTGCGCAGCCTCAAGGCCAAGCGCGGCACCGATTTATCCGCCCTGGAGGACCGTTGCCTGCTCATCGACTCCATTGGCGAATTTCGACGTGAACAGACGGGAGCCGCACGGTGGGGCCTCAAGCTTCAGCGAAAGATCCAAGATATCGGTACGTATGCGGCGATCTGGCCAAAAGCCGATTTCATCCACATCATCCGCGACGGCCGTGACGTGGCTGCCTCCCACCTAAAGACCGTCCCCGAGTGGGGCTACCGGACTGTTACGGAGGCTGCGCACGGCTGGATGGAGGTCGTTACCCGACCCCGTCAGGCTGAGCCTTATGGCCGCTATCTGGAAGTGCGGTATGAGGATCTGGTCACCTGCCCTCGCGAGACCATCGAGCGGATGGTGGACTTCCTCGACCTACCATGGGACGAGGCGCTCATGCACCATGCGGAGCAGAAACACGCGCTCTTCGACAAGCCTTGGGGCCATCCCGCAGCGGGAGCCGCTGCCAAACCGCTATTTGCCGGGCGCAATGGACGGTACCTGCAGGATCTCACGGCCGCAGAGATCGAGGAGTTCGAACGGATCGCGGGGAAGGAACTGGCGCACCTGGGCTACTGCCGATCGGTGCCGGGCCCCGGGAACGCTCAGTGACACAGGAGGCGCACGAAATGCCCCGACGCCACCTGCCCCACAACTCTAACCTCCTCTCGCTGACCAAACGGCTCCCTCATCATGATCACTGTTTTCGTTCCTCGCGGTTAAGGCGCGCGCCGTATTATGAAATTCACTGACCTGCCAGCACTCAGTCTGTTTCCGGGGCGTCTCACCGTGTGGCGATGCGCCCCGCGTATGCGCGAAACGACCTGGGTAGCCGATCCACGGAGAGCTTCCCACGTCCAGGAAGCACACATCACGCACGCACTCGAGATGGCAGCCGGGGGTTCCCTGCTGCCATCCTGGCTGGGCTCCGTATTCGGTCTGCCCGCCCAGCTGAATGCGCATGCGTTCACCACGGCCTTGCGCCAGTGGACGGACCGCCACGAAATCTTGCGCAGCCATCTCACTTTCTCACCTGGCACCAAATCGGGCGGCCATCTGCAGCGGAGGACGCTGCCGCCCGGAGCCGTGAGTATTCACCCCAGTGCGGCGGGGGATTTCACCGACGGCCGGCAGCTGGCTCGATATCTCGAGGAATTGTTTAACGGCGAAATCAGTCCCCTCGGCTGGCCCGCATATATGTGCGTCACCATCGACCGCCCAGAGGCCACAACCGTCTGTCTGGCCGCCGATCACGTGCTGATGGACGGTTACTCCATTCTCGCAACCGCACATGAGATCCAGACCCTGTACGCTGCAGCACTCGCGGCACGCGGCGGCAAGCCTGCGCCACCTCTCCTTCCCCCCACTGCCAGTTACGTCGATTTCGCCGAAGCCGAACGGACCGAAGCCGATGCGCTGACCGTCGACCATGAGTCCATCGTCAGCTGGCGGCATTTCCTTGCCGAAGCGGACGGCCGGCTGCCGGAGTTTCCTGTGCCGGTTGGTGACGTGAGCGGCAACGCGGCTGCTCAGCCAAGTCGATACGTCCAGCTTCTCGACGCATCCGCTGCGCAAGCGTTCGCGCAACACTGCCGTGAGCCCGGAGGCAATATCTTATCCGGACTGCTCGCCTGTCTCGCGAAGGTCGGCTACGAAATCTCCGGTTCGGGAGAATTTCGAACGATGGTCCCCTTCCACAAACGGACCGGCCCGTGGCGTTCTTCCATTGGCTGGTACGTGGGTATGGGCCCGGTGGCCTTCCCGTTCAGCAAAACCGATTCCTTTCCTGAGGCCGTATGTCGGGCGGTCTCCAGTGTGGATCAGGCGAAGGAGCTGGCTCGGGTACCCATCCCCCGAGTGGCCGAACTCCTCGGGCAACCGCTCCGAGACCCCTTCATGGTCTCGTACATGGACCTTCGTCGTACCCCCGGCGCCCGCAGCTGGAAAGCTTGGCAAGTCATCACCCTCCGCAGCCGGAGCACCGATCCTGACGAGGTATGCCTCTGGGTCGTGCGGACTTATGACGGCCTCGTCGTCAACTACCGCCACCCCGCCACGGGTCTGGCAGCCGTCGCGGTCCCCGACTACGTCGCCCGCGCAAGGCACGTCCTGGCCTGCGTCGCGAATACGGGTTGCTGGCCCGCCATCGTAGAACCCGCCGGAGAATATTGCGCATGACGGACATTAGACATATTGCAGCGGCCTCTCGTGACTACACAGCTTTCGATGCAGTTATAGTGGGCTCCGGGCCATCTGGATCGATTGTCGCGCGAACGCTTGCGGAGAGGGGCTGCCAGGTGGCCGTCCTCGAATATGGAGGCTTGGTTTCCCCCGGCGCCTTCCACGGGCCTCATCAATTGGCCTACAGCCGGGCACTCACCTCCAGTGGTTCCGCAGACGGTAACCCTTGGACAGCATGCTGCGTCGGCGGCGGAATGCAGTTCTATGATGGAATCACGTTCAGATACAGACAAGCAGATCTGTCGGCTTCTCAATATCTTACGACTGACATGGAGGTTGATTGGCCTATTACCATCCAGGATCTCGAGCCCCACTACTCTGAGATCGAGCATTTGCTGGAGATCAGTGGCACTAGTGGGTTCCCATCCTATCCAGCCAGCCTGCGTGGAGTGAAGTTATCCAATGCGATGCAGGAACTCGGCATAAAGCCAAAAAATATCCCACTGGCAATTCGGCCGCCAGGAACGAGCAACGGATGCAACCAGTGTTCATCTTGCGATGAGCTGATGTGTCCAACGGATGCGAAAGCATCCGTGCTTACAAGAAACGTTTTGGATGACTCCGCCCTATCGGGAAAGATTTCAGTACTATACGGCTGTTTCGTCAACAGGATCGATACTCGCAGCGACGGTCGGGCTGACGCACTGGAATGCTATCTGCCGCTCTCATCGGAACTGATCCGGATTCCAGTCGAGAGGGTCATCGTTTGCGCAAGCGCGATTCAATCAGCGGCATTGATGCTTCGCTCGAAGAGCGGGCATGCACCGAAGGGGATAGGAAATGGATCTGATCTTGTTGGGCGGGGCCTCTCATTCAAGATCAGCGGCTACTCCACAGGCTACATGGAGTCCGATGATTGCGGCTCCGGTGTATTGGTTCCGCACTGGGGGCCGCATGCGACCGTATATACGGACGAGTTCTACGAGCATAGCGACGTGCCATGTGGATTTGGCGGCCTCATTTATGAGGCGAACTTCCTCTCGCCAAATGAGAACGCCGGTCGCGTGAGGCTGCACTACATAGCTGGGGAAGAGCCATGGTCGCACAATCGCGTTGTACTTACCGAGGCCGTTGATCGGCACGGCATCCCCTACATCCGTTTCCATTATACAAACTCGGACAATGACCATGCGCGATTAGGCTTTCTCGCCGACCGCGCGGAAGACATACTGCGCCGTCTTGGCACATCCCGCATCGAGCGCGAACCATTATCCCATGCAAAAGGCAGTTCCCATCTGCATGGCACCATGCCTGCCGGACGTGACCCCAGGAAGTCGGTCGTCGACAACTGCGGCAGGATTCATGGGTCCACCAACATCTATGTCATGGACGGCTCGGTTATGAATTTTCCGGGCAACAGCAATCCGACACACACAATCATGGCCAACGCGCGGCGAATGGCCCTGTTACTCGAGTAGAAGGATAATTTAGATGCTCGATGCCGGCGCTATCGGACATTTGGCTGAATGGGAGCGTGAAACCCGGTCCTCCATAATATTCCGTTCCGCCAACGGTGCGACGGCGGAGGATATCAACGGCAAGATCTATCTGGATATGACATCCTGCAGCGGGGCTTCGCCCCTGGGCAGCAATAACACGTTGTTCAAGAGCAGGCTTGCACAGGCCATGAAGCACGAGCCTGACATTCTGCCATCGCCGGTGAGTGAACAACGCCGGATACTTGCCGCGAAAATCATGGAAATGCTCCCAAGCAATCCTAGAGTATTCTTCTTGAGGACGGGATCTTGCGCGACCGAGGCGGCGGTTCGGATCGCCCGGCACCGAACCGGCCGGCCGGTTATCCTGACGGCTGGCTTTCACGGGTGGCACGATATCTTTCAACAAAGTCCCTGGTCGGACAACCCGCCAGCCAACGATCGACACGTCCAGGACTTCCAATATGACCTTGATATTCTGGAGCAGCAGCTTTCCGAGAACGAGGGGGAGGTGGCAGGCATTTTCTTTACGCCCGAGCCCACGGCCTTCTCTCCGGAACTTCTTCAGGAAATCTCCAGAATGGCAAGACTGCACGGCGTGTTGCTGATGGTTGACGAGGTGCTGTGCGGACTTCGTTACGCCAAGGGCGGCTACTGCCGAAAGCACGGTGTGGAAGCCGATCTCATCACATTGGCCAAAGGGATAGCACAAGGCGTCGGACTTTCCGTTGTTGCCGGCACCGCCGATGCCATGGCGGGAGCCGACAGGGCTTATCTCGGAAATACCTACCTACGCGAGAACCGGGCCTTCGTGGCCGGCAACCTGACGCAGGATATTTTTGAGGAAGCAGAAATCGTCGCTCGCCTCGCCGAGATTGGCTCGGCGCTCAAGACACAGTTCCAAACCTCCTTCGAGCGCAGCGGAATACCTGCGCGAATTCTCGGAAGCGATACTATGTTTGATATCGTTCTGCCCTCGCAAAGGCACGGAAGAGCGTTCGCTCAGAGGTGTCTACAGCACGGTATCTATACGGGATACCCAGGAAAATACATGAGCAATGCGTCCATGGACGACATTTTTTTCAGCGCTTTGCTGCCGGCACTGGAGCGAGCACTGGCTGACTACCGCAAGGACGAGGACATGGCTGCGCAGATCACTGACGCATCCATCGTCGAATACTTCGCGCAGGCGTTCCGCGCCACCGAGAAAGCATGCCTCTCCAACAAGCATCATTGGGCGTGATACAGGCAGAAAACCCGGCGTTTGGCGTACCGTTGCTGAGTGGTGGATGGACAGCGGCCCGGAATTCATCGTTCGTCTCGATCTCGGACTTCTCGCCGCGGCGCCCCCGGCCGCGATCACTGCTTGTAGATCGCTCCACCGGACGTCGATTTCAGGCAGGAGGACTCCGTCGCGGACGGCGGCGCCGAAAGCGCCTGCAGCAGCGCCTGCCAACGCTGCCGGTGCGAGGGCACGTCCTCGCGCGTCCAGCCAAGACCTGGGTCGTCACGGGGCTCATGCGGTAGGACATGCGTGGATGGGCACTCCGCGAGGTTCGTCGTGAAGGTCGCCAACCAGAGGAGAGGAAATCTGACGTTAGACTTCAGCCAGCTGTTGCCCTGGTGGACGAAGATCCGGGAACTTTGGAGTGCGAGAAACTAACGAAACCTATGAGTTCGCGGAACAATATCGAGCGCCTCACAAGTCGTGTTGCCCTCCGCATCCGTCACTAAACCTTGCCCCCCACTCAACCATCAGCTACCCAGACCGGGAGCACGGCATCTGCTCCGCTCCGAAACCCTATTGCCGCACGGCAGAACCGACAGTTGATGTCGATCAACGCGCGAATTGCACCCGGTGGATTTCAACGCGCATTACGCAAAGCGAGGACGCTCAGGCCGATGCATAAAATGCCCACGATTGCCTACACGCTTTGCCAATGACTCGCGGCGTACCCGTCTCGCGTCGAGTAGGACTGCAAGGAATTCACAATGCGACAGACACATGATGTCCCTGGCAGTGTGGGCCACGCCATGAGTCACCTATCCGCCAGGTTGGCGGTGTTGCTCACTTCGAACTATCCGGCTGAAGCCGTCGTCAAGACCATGATGATAGAGGCGTCCCCGCTTTTTCCGGGCCTGACGGAACAAGACCTGGTCACGTTGATCGATTGCCTCGTCGAACGATCTCTCGAGCAACATTTCCCGGGGCACACCGCAGGAGCCGCCTGCCGCTACGGCAGAAATCGTACTGTATCCACTGCACCGCTGGGGCACGCCCGCATTCGATCGCGATCACTGAACCCGATATGAAGCGCCAATCACGATGCCTTTCGCCCGGTCGAGGCATTCGCCCGCATCAGCGCCATCAACATCGGCCCGAGCGAAAACTCTCCGCGCTCAGCCTTTCGCGTCAGATCACGCAAATCAGCCACGTCCATGCCGCCGAATTTGGCCTTCCACTTGTAGATGCTGGCATCGCTGACGCCGTGCTTGCGGCAAGGCTTCGAGACCGGCGTGCCCGCCTTGTGCTCCTTCAGAATGCCTATGATCTGTTCGTCCGTGAAACGGTTGCGCTTCATTCCCTGGTCCTCTCAATGGGCCAGAGCTTACTTCAAAATGGTTTATTTCAGCGGGGCAAGGTCACCTTCACCGGGCGTAAGGGGAGAAGCTCACCACTCCCCGGCCTCGCTGAATATTGCCTAAATTCCTGGGTTGCTCGGGATTGCGGCCGGAATCGCCGCCTTGTCGTGAGGGGCCTTCTTCGCTCCGTTGTCTATCGCGAGAATGCTTACGACGAGAGAGATGAGCACGAGTATCAGTGCCAGAAATGCGATGCCTGCCTTATCCATCCCCCATCATGGTTGGGTGAATGGGAGCAAAGTGAGGCACCATCGGCTAAGAGCATCAACAATGGCTGCCATGAGGCGAATAGCGTCATCCGGTTTTCGCATGGAGCGCGAATTGCCCTGATCGGGCCATTGGCGGAATCGCACTTGGAGATAAGGAACGGCGACTTGAGCTCACCAGTCGAATCGTGTCCGCCTATTTGAGCCGCAATGTCATTCCCGTCGGCGAGCTTCCACATCTTATCCAGCAAACCTACGCCTCGCTGGGTGGGGGCTCCCGACCAGCGTGACCTTTGTTTCGTAGTGGACCTTCTCCAGGCCATGATCTGCCGGCACGGCTCGCCGGGCCCGCTCACCTACGTGCACGAGATCTCGATAAGACAAAGCTGTCGCCTATCCGACAAATTCTACCCCGGTCGAACCATCCGAACTTGAGACATACAAGGATGCCCGTGTACCCGCTTGAAAAAAAAACCAGGAAAATCCGGACATTCACGGCGTGGAGCCGCACTTGCGCCGACACGGCATGACGCTTGCTTCTCGTGACTTGCAAGCCTTTTGGCACATTTCAACGAAGGAGATTGACTAATGGCCGACCACCAAACCTTGGGATACTTGCATACACCAGATACCCTAAAGATCTTGGCTGCGCAGCTTCGTGCAGAGGCTCTTCGAACAGAGACACGGGCGCTACCCGTGCAAGGGGCAGCCGAAATCGCCGTCCGCCGGCCGGACTGGCCGGGCTGCTGGAATACCAAGTCTATCTCCGTCAACTGCACTGAACATTGATGGTCCATCGACGTCATTGGCTGACGGAACTCAAATCCGGATCGGCACTTTGTCAGCGCCGGCCTCTTTTGGGGTGCAGAGCGGGGCAAGGTGGAGGGTTTGAGGAGTGCCGCTCGCGCTCGCGAGCGGCTTTTGGAGTGGCCCGGGCCCCTCCTCAGAGCGATGGAGCTGGCTGCGCTCGTGGCCAGCTGCCCTTCTTGTAATCGAGTAGACGTACCTTGATCGGAAATCTGGATAAGCGACCATGGACGATACCAAGTTGTTCCCCCAGCTCAAGGAAACGGTTTGCCTAAAGCCGATGGCGGGGTACGCCTTGGCTCATGGTCACCACCCTTCCCAGATCCAAATGCTTGACCCTTCTCACGCGTTCTTTCTGTCGCTGTGCGACAAAGGTCTCCTCCCACCCCAAATCGCCTTTATCTATGGCCAAACCTTCGGCCTTAAGGATGTTGATGCTCACTCACAAATTGATCAGTTGTTGAGCAAGTATCGGCATTTTCTTAATTTCGACACGACGCCAGTCCCAAGAGAGCGATTTAGTCCGCAAGAATTCCTCTACCGGGCTGATCCTTCCGCGCTTGACCTCGCAACTTTTGGCAAATGGCCCGTTCCTGCGGGGATCAGCATCACTCTTACGTTCAGTTGCAACTTCAGGTGCTCCTATTGCTATCAAGATAATCGCCAGAGGAGCGACCGGCGCTGGAGCTTGAGCAAGTGCCTTGAATTGCTGGATGAGGCGGCGGACTGGGGCGTGGTGTTTGCAGGATTCACTGGTGGCGAACCGACCATCTTTAATGGCTGGCTTGAGTTGCTAGAGCGCACCCTCACACGGGGTATGATCCCGGTCTTCACTAGCAACGGAACGGTAATCGGGACTGATCCTGACATTGCCCTTCGGTTGAAAGATGCAGGCATGGAAGAAGTGACGATCAGTTTGGACGTCTGCTCGCCTGAACTGCATGATCAGGTGACCAGGACCAGCGGACATTTTCCCAAGGTAGTCGATGCGATTCGTTTTTTACGCGCGGCCGGAATCCGAGTGCTTATCAAGAGCGTGCTGACGCCGATGACTCAGCATGCGGTGCAGGAAACGATAGACTTCCTGGTTGATTTGGGAGTTGGAGGTATCGGCATTTCCTATATGGAGAGCGGAGCCATCAACTCCGCCGCCAATTGTGCTCCCAACGTTACTCCTGAAGAACTGTCACGTGTCCGAGATCGGATCGAACAAAAGCGTGAACAGTACTCACACCTCTGTAATATTGAACCGCCCGAGGATGCCAACAAATTGTGGACAGAGACGGACTGGTATCCCTGTGGCGGCATGATCTCCGGAATGTCGATATTTCCGAGCGGCGACGTATCCGTGTGTGACAAGATGCACGGGGTTAAGGCTTTTACTTTGGGCAATGTGTTCGATGCTGGCCTTAAAGAAATTTGGAACAGCGATGCGTTCGCACGACTTTGTGAGCGAGCGACAGATCCAGAGGTCGTCGATTCCGACTGCGCCATCTGCAGCAAGCTGCACCTTTGCCGGACGTCCTGTTTTGTCGATTCTTTCAACGTGACGGGCAGCTACTTCGGCAAAGATCCGTCTTGCGGCGGTCCGTTCTTGAACTAGCTAACTAGCGCAGGTCAGGGATTCGTCAGTTGCAGGGGAAGATGCTGGAGCGCGCACAATTGTGCAAGACTGACGCTCGGCACGCTAGTTCTGACGGGTAGGTCTCGTCGGCGCAGCTCAAGGAGCTCCGCTCTGAAGCGTCGAAGTCGTTCAGGCGGCGGCGGCACCGTATTCCAAATCGGCGCTTCCTCGTTGCATGGGAGACGGATTATGACAGGAGCCGACCGGAGCGAATGCGCCCAGCAGACCAGGCACCCACTGGTCCCGTGCTGAATCGGATATCGGCGCTGGAAAAGATGGCTCGACGTTCAGTTCGGTCATGCAGGGTCGGCGCTCTGAAAATCGAGACTGAGGAACCTCCTCTCAAAGGTCGCCTTCCGCCAGCGATTGCTCGACGCCGCACGTCACACGATCCCCCGTTATCCGTCAGTTGAATAGTGACATGCAAAAACTCGATTTCCCTAGTGTGGAGAAAAGAGGGTATCACCGTCAGTGTCGTCGCGCAGGCCCGAGATCTTTGTTCTCGCAACAGAAGGAGAGCCTTATGTATTCCAATCGGATAGATGGTACCGGATCGTTGGCCTTCCCGCCGGGGTATGTCGACACACAGGATGATAAACCGTTCAGGCAAGCTGTGAATGGAGCTAACTCACCGACTGCGGCGCTTCTATCGACAAACGCTCCGATTTGGAGCTCGAGCGCTCAATACGGAGACTTTTCACACGGTGGCTATTCTTGGAACAACGACATATATGGGGGTAAGGCCGCTGGGCCTCAGACGATTTCGGTTCATGCAGACAACCAGTGGAGCGTGTGGTCGAACCAGCCTAATACTGATGGCATCAAGAGCTACCCCCACCAGGCTTTCAATGTCGGGAAACCACTCAGTTCAATCAACACTCTGACGTCGAGCTTCAATCAGGATGTTCCTGCTGGCGGCGCGTGGAACACCGCCTACGACATCTGGGACAGCTCACATCAGAATGAGATAATGCTCTGGACAAACTACACCGGAAATCCAGACGGCAGCGGCAATGTTAAGCCCATCTCATATCATTATGACGCTTCCGGGGCGGCGATTCCGATCCACCGCAATGTCAATGTAGGCGGAGCGACTTGGAACGTGTTCGAAGGCTATAATGGTCACAAGGTCATCTCACTGGTGCTCACTTCCAAGACCGATAACGGGACGGTGGACATCAAGAGTATCCTGGATTGGCTCAAGTCGAATGGCCACCTTGGCGACATAAACGTCGGCAGCGTTCAGTACGGCGTCGAGATTACCGCGTCCCCAGGCGGGAAGAACTTCAACTTCAAAAACTGCTCCGTTAGCTCGACGTGACACACGGCCGCATAGCCAGTTCCTCTTATTTCGGGAACGTCGTCTAAGTCGAGTTCACTGGGCCCGACCCGGGAAAGCAAGCGCACACGACACTCTCTGTATAACGGGACGTGTTGGTCAAGAGGCCAATCAGGCGAGAGGGAGAAGAAATGGCGATTGATGCCGTGGGTAGCCATCCAAGTGTATTCTCACATGTCGTCGACGGAGGCAGTGCCGCGAGAGGAGCGGGCGAGCGAGGGACAAACCCCGCAAAGAAGGTCGATCCTAACAGCGACGAGCAGGTGTTGTCGGCGGCGATAGAGGCCTACCTGCCCAGCATGGTGTCCAACACACTGATGCTGAACAATTCGCTATTCAACTTTACCAAGGAAGCCATCGACGAAGGCGACGAGGGCTGAAGGTTCCTCAACGGCCGACGCATTCGGCCCAGTAGCGACTGGAGGATTTCTCGATGAGCCAAGAAGGTTTCTCCGAGCGCGGGTTTTTGGCGGCCGTCCAGACCTTATCGACGGGGGCAACGCTTCGAACAGCCGACGTGGTTGCGCAGCGGATCAGCGGCGAACATACTTCTCTCGCGCCTGTTTCAGATGTCCAGAAGCTGACCTTTACCGGTTTGAGGAAGATATCGCCGCAGGCGGACCCGGAGAACCTGCCCATCTCCCTGCCTCCCGCGAGCGAGAAAGCGCCAGCCCTTCTTGATCGACTTGTCTCTTTGTTCAAGCTGGAGAGCGATCATGGCCCCCAACCATCAGCGGTGCGCTTCGCCAAGGCTTCCGAACAGGTTGAGCAGGCGGCGACGGGGGTTCATACCCTGACCCAGTCGATAGATCGACTTCAGGCATCGCAGCAATTCGCCACAGGTATGACGCTCCTGTCGTCGCTCACCCAATCCGTCATGTCGTCTTCCAAGCGACTGACTCAAGGGCAGTAAGGCGCCCCATCATGGCTGTCTTCCCGCATAGTCACGCGACGCCTTGGTCGCGCGCCGGCAAACTCTCAGCCGCCATCCTTCTTTGCGTTCTACTTTCCTCCTGCAGCGAAGACGTGCTGACGGCGCTGGACCAGCGTGACGCCCGCGACGCGCAGGTTGTGCTGGAGCGGGCCGGAATCCACGCGGAGGTCCTGGCGGGTGAGGATTCGACCTTTTCCATTTCCGTAGACAGCCGCGATCGCACCAGGGCGATCGAACTTCTCGCCGAGGCAGGTCTGCCGCGCCAACCGCGCAGCACCGTCGCCGATCTCTTTCCGGGTGACGGCTTTCTGGTGACCCCCTTCGAGCAGAAGGCACGCATGGCCTACGCGGTCGAACAACAGCTTGCCGATACCTTGTCGGCGCTCGATGGCGTCGCAGCGGCTCGCGTGCACGTCGTTCTGCCGGAAGACAACGGCCGCGGCCTCATCAAGGAGAAGGCGCGCGCTTCGGCGCTGCTGCAGTATCGACCGGGCGCAGACCTGGCGGACATCGAGCTGAAAAGCCGCTCCATAATGCTGAACAGCATTCGGGGACTGGCCTATGAGGACGTCTCCGTCATCACCAGCCCATGGTCGGAAGTCGGTCTGACGGCGTCGACAGCGGGTCCGGCGGTAACGTCCGCAACCACCGAGCCTGCTGCCACCGACGAGTTCGTCAGCCTCGGACCACTGCTTGGCTATCGCAGCCTCTCGATCGTAGCGGCCGTCATTCTCGCGGCCGCAGCGAGCCTGCTTCTGATCGCCCCGCGTCGGAAGGAAAGCCGATGAGGTCGGCGATCCGGCAGGACGGAGCAAAGGCGCTCGAGGATGCGCACATTCGCCGGTCGGTTCTCGTTGCCGCAAAGGCGGAGGACATGGCCATGGCCCGCGGAGCGGACTGGCTTGATGCGACGCTCTGCCGGCGAATGGCGGCTCTGCCCCGCATGCAGACGCGGCTCTTCGAGTGGATTGCGCAGGCGGTCGGCGATCCCGCCTCCTGCAGCGACAGCCTGCGACGATTTCTCCTCCTGCCTTCGGATGCGAGGAAGGAGGCGGCATTGCGCGCAGGCCTGACCTACCATTTGAACGCATTTGGAACGGCGTTTGCCCGCGAGATCGTCGCAGCGCTTTCTGGCGTCTTCGGCAGTGAGGCAGTTCGTTTCGCGTTTGCCCATGCCGTGCTTTCCCCCGCCTCAGCGGCTCCGCTCGACCCGTCCCAGGACGAAAGCCGCCGGCTCGTCCTTGCCGATGGCGGTCGAATCCTCGCTCTATGGTTCAAGAGCGAGGGCCTGGCCGGTGCCTGGCAGCCCGACTGGGGGGATCTCGATGCCGGGTCCGTGACGCTCATTCGGCCGGCCGCCTGCGCCATCGGCGCTGCCGCGGCCGCCGCGACGATAGCAGAAAGGGACGGCGCCGATGACAGAGCTTAGGCGCCGCAGCCGCGTCATCCCGGCTCGGGAGTTCGGTTTGGTAAGCGAAGCTGCGGCCTTGGCCGCGGCCGCACGGGAGGCCGCGGCCATTGAAACCGCAAAGGCCTCGGAGGTACGCGAGGCGGCACGGGAGGACGGCTACCGCGCAGGCTATGCCGAAGGGCTGCGCAGGGCGACGGAGGGATTTGCCGCCGCAGCCGCCAAGGCGGAAAAGGCGCTCTTCAATATCGAAAGCCTAGTCACACCGATTGTGCTCAGGTCTGTCGCCAGAATAGTTGGTAGTCTCGATGCAGACGAGCGGGTTCGTCGCCTTGTCACCCAGGCGATCGCCGAAACGGCCGAGACCCAGCGCGTGACGTTGCGCGTTGCCGCCGGCGAGGCGGCGGTGGTCCGCAAGGCGATCGAAGGGCTCGATCAGCGCATCGATGTGGTCGCTGACCAGTTCCTTTCGGCCGGCGAAATCGTGATGGAGACTCCTGCGAGCCGGGCGCATATCGGCGTTCGGGAACAGATCGCCGCGCTCATGGAGGCGGCCGAGCGTGGTTGAAGCGCTGCTGCGGCTCGAAAGAGACATGGCTCGGGCGGAGACGCGTCGGCCTAGCGGCCGTGTCATCGGCGTTTCGGGGCTACTGGTGCGCGCGCATCTTCCGGCAGTGCGGATCGGCGAGCTTTGCGAACTGCGCGAACCGGGTCAGGGACGGCTGGGGTTCGCCGATGTCGTCGGCGTCGACGGCGAAACCGCTCTTCTTTCGCTGCATGGGGATACCCGCGGCATATCAGTGCGCACGGAAGTCGTTCCGTCCGGCCGTGAGCCTTCGGTTACGACGGGCGATTTCCTGATCGGCGCCATCATCGATGCCCACGGAAACATCCTTCGCAAGGCGGAGGGCCAGACGGGCCAGACGGCGCGCTTTTCGCAGCCGCTTCACGCGGCGCCGGCCGACATGCTGTCGCGGCGCCCGATCGACCGTCGTTTCCCGGTCGGCATTCCCGCGATCGATGGCCTGCTGACCTGCGGGGAAGGTCAGCGGATCGGCATCTTCGGCTCCCCCGGGGTCGGAAAATCGACTTTGATCGGCGACATCATCAAAAACAGCGAGGCTGATCTCGTCGTCTGTGCGCTCGTCGGCGAGCGCGGACGCGAGGTCGGGGAATTCGTCAACCGCGTCATGCCGGCGGGCAAGCCGTCGAACACGGTGCTCGTCGTCGCCACATCCGACCGGCCCGCGCTCGAGCGTTACAAGGCCGTGCTGACGGCAACCACCGTCGCCGAGCATTTCCGCGACCGGGGCAAGCGTGTGCTTCTCATCGTCGACAGCGTCACGCGCATGGCACGGGCGCTGCGCGAGGTGGGTCTTGCCGCCGGCGAGCCGCCGGTGCGCCGCGGCTTTCCCCCTTCCGTCTTTGCCGCGCTGCCCCAGGTTTTCGAACGGGCCGGCAACAGCGCAAGCGGAACGATGACGGCGTTCTACACGGTGCTGGTCGAGGGGGCGGAACAGGACGACCCGATCGCCGAGGAGACCCGCGCGCTTCTCGACGGACATATCGTGCTGTCCGATCGTATCGCCCAGAGCGGGCATTTCCCCGCCATCGACGTGCTCGCCAGCAGGAGCCGCACGATGAATGCCGTCGTCGATGAGAGCCACAACAAGGCGGCAAACCATCTGCGGTCATTGCTCGCTCTCTACAAGGAGGTTGAGCTCCTCATCCGCGTCGGCGAATATCGGCAGGGGCAGGATGCGGCCGCCGACGAGGCGGTGCGCAAGCGCGACAGGATCAACAGCTTTCTGTATGGCGCTAAAGGCTGTCGCACCTTCGATGAAACGGTCGCAGCGCTTCGCGAGCTCGCCCGATGACCGTCGCGACAATCCGTACAATCGAAGCCGTAACCAACATGCGCGCAGATGCCCCCCGCATCGGTGCCCGAAAGCCGTGGCGAATCCCGCTGGGAGACGGCACCGTGGCGGTTCGCCCTTTAGCGCCGGAGATCGCCATCGGCAGGATCGGCGACCCGGTGGCCGTCCGCCTCGAGATCGCCGGCCGCGCCGCCGAACTGTGGGTGCCCGAGGGGACGTTGAGACTGTTCGTGGAACGGTTCGAGCCGCTGACCCGGTGGGACCTGCTGCCGCCAGCAACGAAGGCCAACCTGCTCGAGTGCCTGGTTGCCGATGCGCTCGGCGCCATCGAGAATGAGGCCGGCGGACAGATCGCGCTCACCGAACTCGACGAGCCGACCGTCGATCGCGCGGCGCTGAATTTCGCCTTCGATGTGAGCTGGGACGGCCTCGCCTGCACGATTTGCGGCAAATTCGATCCGGAGACGCTTGCCGGACTTGTCCGCTGGGCGGCCCGGTTGCCCCGGCGCAGCCTGAGCGGGCTCACGACGAGCGTTGCGTTCAGGCGCGGCTTTGCCCTTCTTACGGCCGGCGAGATTCAAAATCTCGCGCCGGGCGACGCGATCGTCATCGATCCGGCAATGCCAGAAACCGCCGTCGCGGTCACGGGGGAGCGCTATCTCGCCCGCTGCACCCGCACGCAACGCGGCTTCACGCTCGACGAGCCTTTGCTGACCCGCCCCAGGAACCCGATGAGGCATCTCATGACGAACGAAGACGTGGACCAGGATCTGCAAGGGCCGCCGCAGCCTTCGGCTATCTCCGATATCCCGATCAAGCTCGTTTTCGAAGCCGGGCGCGTCGAATTGCCGCTCGGCGAGCTCGAAGCGCTCGGCGAAGGGCATGTCTTCACGCTCGACCGCACATTACCGGAAGCGGTCGATATCGTCGCGCAAGGCCGCATCATCGGTCGCGGCGAGATCGTCGCGCTGGACGGCTTCGCAGCGGTCCGCATCACGGCGCTTCACGACTGATGGAAAGCAGTTTTCCCCTTGCCCAAAGTCTCGCCGCCATGGCGGCGATCTCGGCGCTCCCCGTCATCGCGGTCGTGGCGACCTCCTTCACCAAGATTTCCGTCGTGCTGCTGATCGTCCGCAATGCCATCGGCATCCAGCAGACGCCGCCGAACCTCCTGGTTTTCGCCGTCGCCATCGTGCTTTCCGCATTCGTCATGAACCCGGTGCTCCAGGAATCGTGGCGGATCCTCGCGACGAGCGGCCAGGATTTCGGCACGATCGGCGGAATGGCGGCGGGCATTGCCGAGCTCTCGGCGCCGCTGAAGGCTTTCATGCTGAAATTCTCCGACGAGGAGGTTCGCGGTTTCTTCGTCCAATCGTCGCAGCAGGTCTGGTCTGGCGCACAGGGAACACCCGCCGACCCGGACGACATCACAATTCTCACGCCGAGTTTCCTGGTCTCCGAATTGACCCGGGCCTTCCAGATCGGCTTCCTGATCTATCTGCCCTTTCTGATGATCGACTTCGCGGTTTCCGCGATCCTCGTTGCGCTCGGGATGCAAATGATGTCGCCGACTGTCGTGTCGACTCCGCTCAAGCTGCTGCTCTTCGTCGCCGTCGATGGCTGGCGGCGGCTTCTCGAAGGACTTGTGCTTTCCTATGCGGGATGATCATGGTTGAGGAACAGATCGCCACCGAGATCAGTACGTCCATCGTCGCTACTTTCGCGTTGGCGGGACCGATCCTCGCGTTCGCCGCCGTTCTTGGGCTGGTGATCGCGATCTTCCAGGCGGCGACGCAGATCCAGGAACAGACGATCGCGCAGATCGTCAAGATCTTCTCGATCTCTTTCCTGCTGCTCGTTTTCGGACGGGCGCTGGCGACGCCGCTGATCGAGCATTCGATCCACATCCTCAACGATTTCCCGACCATGATACGGTGAGCGCCGATGGCACTCGCGGCTGCGTCCCTCGTCAACGAGCAGACGGCGGTGCCGGCCGCCGCGCTGCTGGGCGCCGCGCGTGCCCTCGGTATCACGGTCATTTTTCCCTTGTTTTCGCTCTTCAGCATCGTCGGCATCTTGCGCTTCGGCCTCGCCATCGGACTTTCGGCCCCATCGGTTTTCCATGCCTATTCGGTGCTTGCCGCGGGGAAGACCTCGTATTTCGACCTCGCGGCCCTGTCGTTGAAGGAAATGGCGTTCGGCGGTCTCCTTGGCATGGGCCTTGGCATTCCCTTCTGGGCGGCGCAGTCGGCGGGAGACATGACCGACGTCTATCGCGGCGCGAATGCCGCCAATCTCTTCGATCAGGTGAATGCGCTCGAGACGACACCGCTCGGTTCGCTGCTGATGTCGGTCGCGCTTGCGGTATTCGTTGCGGCGGGCGGTGTAATCGACCTCGTGGCGATCTTCTACAATTCCTTCGGGCTTTGGCCGCTTTTTGCCCTGAGCCCGGTCGCGACCGATAATTGGCTGATGATTATCCTCGAAAGCTTCGCCCGACTGTTTCGCGTCGGCGCGGTGCTTGCCGCTCCTTTCGTCATCGTCATGTGCGTGGTCGAGCTGTCGCTGGCCTTCGTCGGGCGCTCGGCGAAACAGTTCCCGTTGAACGACAGCGGCGCTACATTCAAGAACCTCGCCGTCCTCGTCGTGCTCGTCGTCTATTCGTCTTTCGTCACCAGCTATTTCGGCACGCTATGGACAGAGTCCTTCGCCGAGATCAAGGCCTTCCTGGAAGTCGGCCATGGCGAAAAATGACGATACCGAGGAAAAGTCCCTTCCCCCGAGCCGGGTAAAGCTCGACAGGCTCCGGCGGGAGGGTCAGGTCCCTCGATCGCGCGAGTTGCCGGTGGCGCTTTCGGTGCTGGCGATCGCGACCTATCTCGCCTGGGGCCTCGGCAGCATCATCGGCGATTTCGTTCACCTCTTCGACGCCGTGCTGCAGCTGGTCGGCAAGCCCACTGAGGTCCCGGCGCTTGCGTCGGTGCTGACTAAGATGGGCGCAGCGCTCCTCAGCATCGTCTGGCCTCCACTCCTCCTCGGATTGGTAGTCGTCCTTGCGGCATCGATCATCGATGCGCAGGGCTTTCCCGTATCGATGAAACAAATGGGCTTCGATCTCGGCCGTCTCAATCCGATGGAAGGTCTGAAAAAAGTCGTTTCCCTCGACAGCCTCACGGAGTTCCTCAAGGGACTCGCGAAACTGGCTCTTCTTTCCGTCGCCGGCGCCGGCACCCTTCTTTATTTCCTGAACGGGATCTTCTGGTCGCCGCTATGCGGCGAAGCCTGCGTCCTGGGCGTTGCGGTTCACCTTGTCGGCACGATCGCCGTCATCTCGGCCGCCATCATGATCGTCGCTGCGTTCTTCGACCTGCACATCTCACGCGCACTCTTCCGACGGGAACACCGGATGACCAAGACCGAAGCCCGGCGCGAGCACAAGGAGACCCAGGGCGACCCGCATGTGAAATCGGCACGCCGGCAGATTGGCGCGGAGATGCGAAATTCACCGCCGCGCAAGCAAGGCTAATGCATGTCGCCCAAAAGTGTGCAGCGGTTTTGGGCCAACGACATGCATAAAAACAGGAATCTAAAGCGCAATCCTCTATTCGCGCCGCGGTTCTTCGTACAGCCCTGAACTTCAGCTATCCGGAGACGCCAGTGCATCCATCCGGGCCGCCTTGCGCCGCGCAAGCGCAAGCTCGGTCCTGCATTCCTTCAGCATCCGGGAGAGGCCGGCGCGTTCCGCATCGAGTTCTTCGACGCGCGCCTGCGCCAAGGAGCGCTCTCGACCGATCAGTTCAAGCTTCTGCGAGGCAAGAAGCAAAGCTCGTCCCGTGACGAGCTTGCCGGGCGACATTTTCCGGATCGGCGAAGCCTCGTCTTCCCGCCGACTGATGTCGTTCAGCAATCTTTCCGCGGAAGTCTTCTCCCGTTCGATCCGTTCGAACCGCTCCTCGAGTTCCTTCAGCCGTCGCGCAAGCCTGGTCTCCCGGGCACTCCTCAGTCGAACGAGCTGGCCGATGGCGGCCGCATCGGCCGCCGGTATGGCCCTCGGCATCAGTTGGGCGCCGAGGTGCGTTGTACGGTCACGACTTCCGGCACGCCCTCTTTGAACACCTGGACCGTTTTTTCCATGGACCGGTTAAGCACGCTCTCGACGGCGGAGACGAAGATCGGGGGACCGCGGACAATCAGGACATCGCTTGTCGGATCGTATTGGATCGCCGTTTCGGGATATATCGGAAACAGCGCCCGCACCGCGTTGCGCGCCACATCCCAGCTTCGCGTCCGTTGCTCCAGGACGACAGTGTTGATCTCGCTCTTGGGCGAAATGACCATCCGGCTTCCGTCGAAGGCGACGAACAGGTTCGCTGCTTCGCCAAGCGCCCGGAACGCCTCCACCCCGCTGCCGTCCACGGTCCAGTTCTCGACCGTCCCGTTCAAGGTCCCGACGGGCGTCACCGGGATGCCGGTCATGAACTCCAGGGTTTCGACGACCTGAGACACCGGCTGGGAAATGACCTTGAGGCGCACGTTGCGCACATCAGCGGTCGCAATTGATGCGAGTGCGAGCCAAACGGCTGTAGCGACAAGGAACATGCAGCCTCTCACGATGGTGCCTCCGCCTTCGTAATTCGTTTGGAAGCTCTTAGCACTGTCTTGCGGACTCAGATAGAACTTTCTCGCGTATCTCAATGTAGAACTAACGCGGAGAGCCGTACATTGAGATTGTCAACATGTTAAACTCCGTTCACTTTACGTTCAAACCGATATCCATGAAACAAATACAACTCATTTAAGCCACAAATTAAAGACTGATTTGTTATCCCTGAATCGCACGATATTCAAAAATAAAAATTGATTGTCGCTTTGATTACGGTAGGCTGAGTATCGTTCAACAAGGAGACAAGAAATGGCTAGTACCAGTCCTACATCTACCCTGGAAGGGGGAATCAGTTCTGCAATTTCCAGTTTCAAGGCTGCGCAGAACGAAGCAACGGCACAGAGCCTGCAGGTCGCGACCGAAATCACCAAAATCAATGGCGTCGCCAACGCCACCAAGAAGATCGGTCCGGCTTGATATGACCGGGGCGAAGCCGATTCGGCTTCGCCGCCCTCTTCCGCATTGCGCTCTTCACTTCACAACGCCATGCCAAGTTGAGGAGTGCGCCAGCAGCAGAAACGATTGGAGTGATCCATGCGTGCGGGACCTGCTTTGCCTTCAATCGCCGCCTCGTCGACTGGAAAGGGTTCGCCGGCAGAGCGAGCCGGTGCTCGGGCAGCCGCCGGCGAGCCGTCGTTGCGGGTTACGCGTGGTGGCCGCACCTCCGTACTTGTGCCCGGCAAGGGCACACACTTGGTCGGCGGCGGTGCGGAATGCGACCTCGTCGTCGTTGGCCTGAAGGCTGAGCCGGCGTTCCGTCTTGAGCTCTGGGGTGATGGCAGCCAGGCGGGCGCCGCCGTCGAGGCAATCGGCACAGGCATCAAAGTCGGCACACGCGACCTGCGCCAGGGCGAACGCGCGATCCTCGCAAATGGCGCGGTCATTCACATTGCGGATGTCGAATGCGTCATCGAGGGCCTCCCGCAGAATTCGACGTTCGTTGCGCGTTCTTCGCGCCGGCGTATCGCCGCCGCCGGACTTTTGGCCATAGCGGCCCTGCTTCTCGTCGCCAGCCTCAGTTTCGAAGGCGCTCCGGCCCCTTCGGAATGGCCCTCCCGCCGAGCCTCGGCGGAGCCGCGCCCAACGGCCGCCTCCATCGCCGCCGAGCTTAGTGAGGCAACCCGGCTCGCAGGGCTCAACCTGCTGGCCGAGGTCACGCCGGACAGGAAGGCAATTCTGGTCGGAGAAAACGCTTCGCCCCTCGATCTCGCAAGTCAAAGACGGCTTGCATCAATCCTGTCCTCTATTGGCGGGCGCAGCCCCGTTCCCTTGGTCGATCGGACCAGACTTGCCTCCGGACTCGAGGGCTTCGTCGCGGCGGCAGGCTATTCGCCGGTCAAGTTCATTGTCGGGCGAGATGGACGTCGTTACCGGGAAGGCGACGCGATCTCGGGGGAATGGCGGATCGAGGAAATTCGGCCGGGACAACTCGTAATCGCTCATGGGGGCAAGAGGGATACCGTCGATTTCGAGCAGCCGGAGCCGCGCCTGAAACTGAACCTCGCCAATGTCGATTCGACGGAAACCGGGCAATGATGGCCGGCTCGTCGGTCCTTTCCGGCCTCTGGCGCAGAACGGATATATTATTCGCCGCCTTCTTCGCATTGGTAGTCGCCATGATGGTGGTGCCGCTACCAACAGTACTCGTTGACGCGATGATTGCCTTCAATCTTGCCTTCGCCTTCATCGTCCTTGTCACGACGATCTACCTACGCAACATTCTCGACATCTCCACATTCCCCGCCGTGATCCTGGTCGGCACGGTCTTCCGGCTGTCGCTGACCATTTCGACGACCCGGCTGGTGCTGGCAGAAGGCGACGCCGGCGAGATCATTCACGCCTTCGGCTCCTTCGTGGTCGCCGGCAACGTTCTCGTCGGCCTCGTGGTCTTCCTGATCGTGGCGCTCGTGCAGTTCATCGTCGTCACCAAGGGTGCCGAGCGCATCGCTGAGGTCGGAGCCCGCTTCACCCTCGATGCCATGCCCGGCAAGCAGCTCGCCATCGACAGCGACCTGCGCAACGGCCATATGTCGGCCGAAGCGGCGCAGACACGCCGTGCCAGGCTCGAGCGCGAGAGCCAGTTCTTCGGCGCTATGGATGGTGCCATGCGCTTCGTCAAAGGCGACGCCATCGCCGGCCTCGCGATCGTTGCTGTCAACCTGCTCGGCGGTCTCGCCATCGGCATTTTCCAGCGGGGCTTGAGCTTCTCGGAATCCGCCCACCTCTATTCGCTGCTTTCGGTCGGCGACGGCTTGGTGTCGCAGATCCCGTCGATGTTGATGGCCGTCGCAGCCGGCACGGTCGTCACGCGGGTCAACGACGATAGCAGCAGCAGCCTCGGAACGGACATCAGCCGTCAGTTGGCGCGAGAGCCCCGTGCACTGGGTGTCGGAGCCGCCATGACCGCGCTGATGAGTTTCGTACCCGGCTTCCCGGATGCGGTCCTCTGGCCGATCTCCGGCATGCTCGCATTCATCGCGTTCACAATGTGGCGCCGGAGGCAGGCAGGGACGTCCGGCAGCGCGGCTCGGGGATCGGAGGAACATGCGGCCGTTTCCCTCGACAGGACAAAGTACGGCGACCCCATTATCGCAACGGTCTCGGCGGCGACCATGGCGCGCTTGGCGGCCGAAGGCTTGGGGACGCAGCTCGACGGCCGCATCGGCGTCTTGGCCAGGGCCGTGGGCGTGGCCATCACGGTACCGACATTCAATGCCGATCCCCGCATGGGCGATGATCTCATGCACATCCAGGTCGAGAACGTGCCGGCAGGCCTCGTAGAGTGTCCGCCGAACCGACCGGCGGAGCAGATTGCCAACGACATTGCGCGTATCGTCCGCCGCCACATCGGATCGATCTTCAGCGTCGACGACGCGACGCAATGGCTCATGAGCCTCGAGCCGAGGCTGGGCAAGCTCGCAAGCGATGTGCGGGCGCAGGTACCGCCCATGCTGCTCGTCGCCGTCATACGCCGCCTGCTCGATTCCGGCGTCACCGTGTCTCAGCCACGTGGTCTTCTCGAGGCCCTGCTCACCTCCCATCATACGGAGGCGCCGGAGGATATGGCAGAGCGCGCGCGACAGGCGCTCGGCCCTCAGATCGCATTCGGCCTCCTGGACCAAAGAGGGTTACTCCCCGTCATCACGCTCGGCCCGGAATGGGAGCGCAGCGTGCGCGCCTTCAAAGAAAGCTCGGGAGAAGCGGAGGCCGAGGCCTGCGAGAACCTGCGCCGGTTGGTAGAGGACGCCAAGCAAAAGCTTTCCGCAGCGAATGCCGAGGATCGCGACCCGGTTGCTATCGTGGAGAGCGACATCCGGCTTTTGTCGCAAGCGCTGCTGATTCGCCACGGTTGCCGTATGCCGGTGCTCTCACCTGATGACATCTGTGAGGAAATCACCTGCGACGTGATCGCCGCGGTTGGAGCCTGACAATAATAAAGAGGGAACGGAGAATGGTCGAAGCCGTCAACAACCAGAACACTTCATCGCCGATCCGGAATGAGATGGACCGGCTGAACAATTCCAGCCTGCGGAAAGAAATCTACAAGGGGATTTTCGAGGGTTACAAGGATGACAAGCGCGACTTCCAAAGTATCGACGTTGCACTGAACCCGGACAAGTACACCGCAGAGCAGAAGTTGATTACGCTGCTCGATCTGCTTGAAGCACGCGAGGATTACGATCACTACGACGACCTGCCCAAGCGTTTCGGCGAAAAGCCGCTCAATCAGGATGAGATCTGGAAAGACCTGAACAACGCCATTGCCATTCTTGAGGCCGACCCGGAAGTGCAGTCCCTGCTTACAAAAAGGGTGTTCGAAGGCTTCAAGCACATCCTCACTACCGGCAACCGGGTGGCTCCTGACACGGAGACGGATGCGGCCAAGATCATCGACAACACCATCAAGCGTGATGAGGAAGTGAAGGACCTGCGCCTAACGCTGACCAGGAATTTTGAGAGCGAAATCGTCAATGGCGGCATACTCAACGATGGCCTGAGGTCGGGCAAGGACATCCAGACCATCCTGCAGGAGTACAACAACGCCCTTGCCTTCTATATGTCGGTGCTGCCGGAAGCCACGGTGACCGCCAATTCGGATAAGATCGAGGCTGCCTACAAAGAGTTCTACAACAAGGAGGTATTGCCGCGCCTGCCCGAATTCGCCGATGCCCTGGATGGTCTCACCGGCGCCAAGGGACTTGGATCGGTCACGCCGCAGATACAGGATAACCTCATCGCCAGCGAAGTCTTCGGCGAGGGATTGTTCGACTCCGATCTGATGAAGCAGATGGGCGATTTCGCCAATGGTAACGAGCGGACCGTCGGTGGACGGGCCATTCCAGAGGTCTCGAAGCTGGATACGCTGTTCCAGTCGGGCATTTATGACATCGCCTCCATGCGACGCCTGCTTACGGAAAAGCATCTGACGCGGGGTGACAAGCCCATTCCAAGCCTCGAGTCCGTCGCAGGCGAGACCATCGACCTTATCGCCAGCAACTATTCCGGGGCGGGCAAGGAGACATATAGAGCCGAACTCACCGCCCTCTTCCGCGAGCTCTGGGGTGATTTCGTGGAACTCGACGGCGGCGATGTGCGGGGCCTCGATGGAGCCATCGACCGCTACCTGCAACGCAACGGCATTTCCGGCGAGAAGGCCAATGCGCTCCGTGACGGCGCGAAGATGCTGTTCAACGGCGCGGCGCTTGCCTCGACCGCGGCGCGCAACAAGAACATGAGTACGGTGGAACTCTCCGCGCTGATGGTCATGAGCACGAAGCTCGCCGGTGACCATATGGGCGAGACTGGCGTCACCTCCGGTCAGCGCGGCGATGCCTCGCAGCCGGCGACCGATTTCAATCTGGCCTCCTGGGATGCTGTCGTCCGTAAGAACCACGACGTGACTGCTCTCAACAACGCCGGCGATATTCTCAGCGACTTCATCAAGCAAACCGATCCTCAAGCAATCGTCTTCGGTCCGGTACTTGAGCCGGGTGGGGTGACAAGCCTGTTTTCCGACGCCACCTCGATCATGGCGGAGAACCTGTTCGGCGGGGGAAACGAAAAGGCGTTCGCGCGCCAGACCTTCTCCAGCGACGTGCTGAACATTGTGGAAGGCCTGTGGGAGAAATTCACCAAAGGCGAGATTTCGGCACAGGAGCTGCCCGGCCATTTGGGCCGGCTGACACTTCAGATGAAGGCGCCGCAAGGCTCCGGGATAGGCGCCGGCGAATATCGCGAGGCGGTGGCGCAGGCGGTGACAGCGCTTCTGGACGCGGGCGCGCTGGTCTCGCGGGTGCAGCCGAAGACACTTGGTCAGGATCTCGTTTACCGCGACGCGAACGGGAAGTTCCATCGCAGTAGCGGCATCAATACCTACACGCCGCAGGAAATCAGCGCGTTGATCAGCATTGCCACCGGCTTGGCCGGGCGCGGCATAGCCAGCGGCGGCGGAACGCATTCCCTGGTCCGCGGCGACCGCCCGAGCCTCAACTCCTCACAGATTGCCGAAAAGCTGTTCGGAACCAAGGAACACGGCTGGAGTATCTCGGTGCTTGGGCGTTACGGGATGAACATCGTGGAGCAGATGGCGGGCAAGATAACCGACCTCGCCAAGGAACGTGCCCCCGATCTCGTTATCGGAGATCCCACGGCGTTTTCCAGCGCCAACACCGATCTCGAAGATCTCTTCGGCGATACCATCACCTCCATGGGCCGTTCCCTCTTCGGTGACAACGTCGACGCAGCGGGGCTCTTCAAAGGCAATGTGATGAGCATCATCTATTATGTTTGGTCGCTCAGCCGCCCCGGTGGTCAGGCCCAGACAGTAACGGACGCATTGCTCAAGAAGGTGGTGGACGAACGGGTGACGGAAGCCCCAAGCGGCACGTCACTGACAGAGTACAGGGAAACTATCGTCCGCTCGGTCAACGCCCTCATGTACGGCGCCCGCACGGTCTATGCCGGATTCAACTTGAAGTCGGGGGACAATGTCGGTCTCTCTGCCCTCATCCTCTATGCCGCCTCGACGGGCGTGAACATCCTGCAGGCGGTCGGCGATGGGCTCAAAGAGTCGGCGAAGGTCTCCAACAGCAAATTGAGCGACTGGGCGAAGGCCGCGCGGCGAGACTCCGCGGGACTGCTCAAGGCCGGCGTTAACGTCGCCAATGCCCTTATTTTTTCCGCCTGGCTACCGCTTGAGGCGCTTTGGCTGATCGCCGACGTCAAGAGGGGCGATCCGGTCAATATCAGCCTGATTTCGGTAGGCCTTGCTGCCGACACCATTATTGCCGGGGAAGCCATCACCAACATGGGAATTCAAATCGGCAACCTGATCAACCAGGTGAAGACTGGTGGAACGATCGGTCTGGGATCCGGCGGCACCCTTGCCCTTGCGCGCGGTTGGACGCTGGCCTTCGGCATGGCCAATCTGGTCTCCACCGCTGCCTGGATGGGCTATACAATTTACCAGGGCATCAAGGACAACAAGGCCTTCCAGAAACAGACGGAAGAGATGGAATCAACCCTGCGACGGCTGGTAGATGACCCGATCAAGTTCGCCCGCGGTGTTGAGATCGGGCCGATCAAAATCGGGGATGTAGAGAAGCACGAGGCGACGCCCATCGATTGGGAGTCCGTCATCGCACGCCAGATAGGGCGCACGCCCGCCTAACAGAAAAGCTTCTGGAGAACGCCGCGAACGAGTTCGGCTCGTCGAGACCGGCGCGGATTGTTCGCGCCAGCAGATGCAGTCTGGCAAGAAAATCGCGTCGCCGGAATTTTCGGGATGGTAGGCGACCTCATGTATCCTCCCTGAGGCGCAGCTTTCGATCCTGCTTTCTGGATTGAAAGCGCCGCCGGCGCGGCGCCCGCAAAGCCGGCGACGGCCTGAAATTAAAGCACGGTCGGCACGCACGCCATGACCGTTCCCTTCACAAAGCTCTGAGGACCGCGCACTACGCGATTGGCGATGTCGCAAGCGACGTTCTCGACTCGCCCTAATTGAGGAGAAAAGTGAGTTTGGCAGTGCTCTCGGCTGCCGGTCGCGATTTCGGCATGGAAGGCGCGCCTCTTGAGGAGACCTACAGGCGAGCCGCCCGGCCTTGGGTTTGGAGCGTGCAGCCGGTATGCGGGCCGGCAGATCAGAGAACTCCTGCACATGGCCATGAAGGTGGTCAGCCGAGATGAGTATTGTTCTCGCTCCTCATCGAGGGCCAACGCGTGTCGAGCGTCCCGATCGCGGCCCGCTTTAGGTTGCATAGAAGCCGCACCGGTGTTCGCGCCATTACAGACCCAGTCCCAAATAAAAAGACCGAGGCTCAGTTGGCTGAGGCACCGCCATTTCCTTTCCCGGCCCATTCCGAGATCTTCCGCCCAGCCGTGTTCTTTGTCAGGCGCCGTTTCGCTACGTCATTCAACGATACCCGACTTGAAACACATCCCATCCACAGCGCGGATCGTTGCCATTCAAACAAACAATTTTGGCAATCTTCCGAACGGCGATAAAGAAGGTTGTCTTTAATTGAAAGATAGAGGGCGAATGTCTTTCGCGAGCTCTTTTAGAGGGCGCGTGCTTTCTACGAAGCTGGGGCACCGCGTCGTGACGCCGAAGTTCGGCCGACCGGCGGAGTCTCCAATGCTGCGGATTACAACACTGTCCGAATGTCTATCCGTTGAGATCGATGGGTTTGCTTGAAACGGTCCACCGGCGGTCGACGGGGCATAGCGGCGGCGGCCGCCAAGGACCGGCAAATGGTTAGCTGCACGGTGCGCCGTCCACAGCCTCGCCTCCGCGGAACGAATTCGAGTTGGGGAGGCTGCCATGAAGTCCCTCCGGATCATTGTTCGCCGTCATGGTGGGTCAGAGGTCTTAGAAGCCACAGAGGAAGAGGCGCCAGAGCCCGGGCGAGCCTTGCATCGTCATCTTTTGAACTTATATTGCACTGCAACAATAGAGTAGGCCTGCTTTTCCAAGGCTGCATGCTCCCTTCACGCGAGGAGCACGCGCTCCCTGCGCAATGACCGAAGGATCATCTCATGACGAATTCAATACACCACAGAGACGCTTTCGACACGCGCGTGGGTCACGTTGATATAGGTGACACTGTCCGGCGATTCCGCGAAGCGGTAGGATATAGCATCGAGGACCTGGCCTTAACCTGCGGTCTGACTGGCGCCGAAATTACAAGGATCGAACAAGGTGCTGATGTCGATCCGGGCAGGCTCAGGCGCATTGCCGCTGCACTTCAAATGCCAACCTCCATGTTCCTGCTGAACTAGCGGAAAGGCCAGGGACTCCTTAGAGCCGGCATGCTACCCCTCAACCAACTGCACATGGAAGAACCTGATTAAGTGGCCAACAAACCACCGGATTCTGGCTTTACCTATGCTCCCGACTTGCCTCCAATTGAACAGGCTGCCCAGATCGAGCCCCGGGTACCCCGGATCATAGGGCAGCCGCAGCCCTCTTGCCGCACGCGCGTGATGAGCGTGCCTTTCGCTGTTTCCAGAGCCTCCTCCATCTCGGCTTCGGGCACTCCCGCATAACGGCGCGCCTCGCCTGGCCCAGCCCATCGGCGTTCGACGCAAGATGGTAACAAGAACAACTTCACTGTTGCACAATCCACGCCTTCACCGAGACCAGTTCCTGTTCGGTTGGCGCCCGCGGTAGGGAACTCCCGGCGTCGAGCATATCCGCAAAGATTTCCAGCCGGGAGCCGTCGATGTAGCGGCCGGAAAGCGATAACTGGAATACCAGCTGTTTGTCAGGATCGGTCCTGCCGAATGGAATGGCAGAACCGATCACGTGGCCTGAGGCGGTTCGAAAGCGGATTTCCGCGCCGAGCGGTAACGGGCCGGTGACGATATTGAGCCCCACGGTTTCGTCCGGCCGCGGCGCTCGCGGCAGGTTGATCACAATTCTGCGTTGTTGATCGGCCATCTCCGCTAAAATCCCGCAGCAGGCGCGCTGCCGTTATCCCTTTGCCAGCATTGCAAAAACACCGCGAGCGTGTCTGCGATCAACGGCATGACCCAAAACCGTGGGTCCGCTGCCTCGAGCGGCTCGGCTCAGAACGACCCCACCTGAATGTCGGTCAGTTGTGCCTTAGCCGGCATGCTGCCTTCGAGACGTTTGCCCGCTTCCGCGACCACAACGGCGAAGTCGATCGGTTCGCCCGCTTTGAGCCTACCATCGTCGATCAGCCTGTCGAGCGTCTTGTCGATTGGTATGGTGAAACTGACGGTGTCGGTATGATGATGACGGACACCGAAGAACTCGAAACTGCCGGCAAAATCCGGTCCGTCCGGGTTGAGATCAGGCGTCGTTCCCTCGGGGAAGATGAAAACGAGGAAATTCAGTCCGCCAACGTCCATCGGGGGCTTGATGCTGACCTTCGCGAATTGGCGCGACTGTTCCGAAGGCTTGGCGGCAACATCCACCAGTTCCTGCGAAACGGTAAGCTTGGCGGTCGCCGGTTCGTTTATGGCCACGGCCGCGGAGGCAGGCACGGCTGCTTCCAACGCCGGAATGGGGCTCGAGCGGCCGGCGATTGCAACCGGGATAACCTCTTCGCCGCTGCCAGCCTCATAATCATAGTCAAAGGCGCCGATTGCGAGATAATCAGCGGCCCTGGTCTTGTCAGTCACGGGGCTGCCGTCAGCGTTGACATAAAAGAGATAGGGTTCCGGATCGTACTGCCCCTGTTGGTCAGCGGTTGGCCCGACGGGCAGGCCCATCGCCTGCTGCTTGCGGGTCCAGACATCCCATAGCCGGTCGATGTTGCAATGATGCAGAAAGAAGATCGGGTCGATCGGCGACAGGTTCTGTGACATCAGCCCGTAGGGAGCGCTCTGGCCGCCCACGCTCATATGCACGCGGTTATGCGGCTGGCCTTCGAGAATAGAGAAGCCGACCGGTGCCACCTGGTGGCTGGACGATACCGGACTGTTGAAAGCGAGACCCGGAGCGCCCGCGTCATTGGCGAATTTTGTCGGCGCCAGCGACGCCTTGATGGTGTCGATGTCGACCGCAGTTTGGGTGGCGGGATTGAGTTTCGGATTCTGCGCCGTCAGGAAGCGGGCGTTCGGCTGATTGGCGAAGCTCGCCATCGCGTCGCTCCACAGCGCATCGAAATTGGGGTACCCGCGCAGGTTCTGCTGCTGCAGTTGGGCAGGGCTGAGACTGTCCCAATAGGCCTTGATCGGCGCCTGCATGATCTCCTGGAAGCGGTTGTGGTCGGGAATGTAGGCGGAGCTGTTGACGGGATCGAGAATCGTGCCAAACAGCGGCGGCAGGACCTCGGGATTGGCCGTCCAGTCCCAATATGGCAAGGCGAAATCCGGATTGCCGCTCAATTCGCGGCAAGTCTCCTCGAAATAGCCCAGATAGCCGCGGTGCCAGCTGGTGAACCACCAGTCGCCATGGGGGCAATCCATCAGGTGGATGAAGCCATTGCGGTACCAGTTGCGCGGGTCCGAAGGTGGAAGCTTCATCATCGCAGTGACGGCATCCATATAACTTTGCAGGTCCTTCTGCCCGCCGGCGCTGGTCATGTTCTTGCGCCTATGCTTGGTCGCCGCTCGCAGAATGCTCGGCGCGAAAAGGCCTGTACCGGCAGCAACGGCTGCACCTTTGACGAAAGAGCGGCGTGAAACCGTCAGAAATCGCGTGCGTGTCATCGAGATTATCTCCTGATGAGGTGTTAGTCCGAATGTCTTGCAGCTACGGCAAGGGGTGGAGCATCACTGCCGCACGGCATACCAGGAGGCGACGTAGCCGGCCGCAGCAGTCCCGTGCGAATGCGGAACGTCGCGGACGATGCTGCCGACAATGGCATCTCTCTGGTCGACGCCGTTCGGCCAGTTCGGCACGACGTAGCCGCGATAGCTGTAGATCCAGGTCTCCCCGGCCACCTCGCCCTTTCCGGTAAATTTGAGTTCGACCGGGTCGCCCATCCGCGCTGCGCCGGTCAGTTCCAACGACCAGCCGGGGCCGCCGATGGTTCCGCCAATCCTGCCGGGCGCCACCTCGGTCAGCACCAGCGTTCCCTGACCAAATTCCAGGGTGCTGAAATCGGCCGAAAGGTCGGGATTGTTGATCAGGCTCCGATAACTCCAAGTGCCGACGAAGCTCATATTTCCTCCCACATGGCGATCAGCTGACCTAATGATGGCCGGAAACGGTGCCGCCATTGCCGTCCGGCAGGGTAATCCTGACGTTCTGCATCATCCCCTGGTCCTCATGATCGAGGATGTGGCAATGCAAAACGAACTCGCCGATGTAGCGCTGGTAGCGCGTCCGCACCGTGATCGTGTAACGCGTCGACGGGTCGGTGCCGGGATTCTTGATCCACAGCGTGTCCTTCCAGACATTCTTCAGTCCCGGATATTGCGGGTCGCCGTCGTCGTCGGCACCAAGGGCGCTGACATCATTGCCGGCCGCATCGACGATCTTGATGATCTGGAACGGGTTGACATGGATATGGAAAGGATGGCTGACGAAATCCGACCGGAGCGTCCACTCATCCACGCCGTTCAGCGGCAGCGTCCGGTCGATGCGGTTGGCATCATAGGGCTGGCCGTCAATCTCGAAGAAGGTGCCGCCCGGCTGCTTCACATCGATATTGAACACCAGTTGCTGCTCGCCGGTGACCTCGCCCGGTTCGATGTCCGGATGCGGAACAAAGCTTGAAAGCCGCATATCGTTCTTGAGGTCGTCGATGACCTTGCCGGCAACATCCGGCGCCATCGTGCGCTCAGCCGCCGAAATCAGCCAATCCTGCAGATAGGTGCTGATCTCGCCATTGACGGTTTCGCCTTCCACTGCGGTGACAATGCCGAGAAGGCGGCGGCTCGGAGCAAGCTGGTTGACGCTCGCCGCTGCCGGCGCGGCGGCGTCGACGAGGCAGTAGTCACCCGCTTGCGGCAGCACCACTAAGGCATCAACCCTGTAGCCCGGCTGCAGCACCGCCTGCTGCCGCATCTGCACCTGCGCCATTGTCAGGCCGTCCTGGGCCACCACGCCATACGGAATGGGATCCTCGCCGCAATTCTGGTCAATCCATCTATCGGTGTCCGCCGCGGTAAGCGCGCGCAACGCGGCCGAGCCGGTCTTCCGGCGGATCTCGAAATTGATGGTGTCGCGAACTCCCGCATGGATCATCCGCCAGCGCTCGACCGACCCAGCCACCGCCGGCGCCAACTGGCCCAGCACCTGACCGTTGATGCTGGTAAAGCGGCCCGAGGCCGGCCAAGTGCCAGGTCCGAACTGGTCGTAGCTTTCGATGCCCCCCACCTGCCCTGGCTGGCAATCATAAGTGATGCCGCCGTCGCTGTCGGTGCAGGCATATTGGATCTGCTGTAGCACCAGGACCCGCTCGGCGATATCGGAGCCGTCTGGCTGCTTCAGCAGGCGGTCGATATCGCCGGTCTCCGTCGGGGTCGGCATGCGATCGCCACGGATGATCAGCGCTCCGGACATGCCGCTCGACACCTGCAATGCGGTCGAGCCGTGCAGGTGCGGGTGATACCAGAAGGTGCCCGCCGGATGGTCGGCGGGGATGTTGTATTCATACTGGAACGCAATGCCAGGGCGGATCGAAACCAGCACATTGTCGCCATTGCCCGACGGGTTTACCCAGAGACCGTGAGAATGCAGGTTCGTACCATTGAAGCAATGGGGGGTATTGGCACTGCCCCCGCCGATGCCGCAGGTCGAATCCTGAGGGAGCATGTTGTTCAGTGTGATCCGCACCGTCTCTCCCGGGCGCACATCGATGGTGGGCCCGACCAGCGGCGTGTCGACACCGGATGGGCTGGCTTGGCGGGTGTCCTGGTAGCCGCGAAGCCTCACTCGGTCATAGCGCGCGGTGGCCGGATTGTAGATCTGACGGTCGAGGTATGTGACGTTCATATCGAGCAGAACCTCGCCCGGAAAAGTCGCCCGGTCCTGCGCGAAGGTTTCCAGCTTCGCCCGCGCTTTGGCGACCGGCTCCAATATGTAGGCCGGTGGGTTGCTCACGGCCCTCGTCTCTTGAGCGGCAGCCGGTAGCCCATGGGTGGTGGCCGAAAGAATGCCCGCCACACCGAAAAGCGCAATTTTGTGAGATGCAAACAAACAAACCTCCCAAGCCTCTGCCTATAGTGCAAGAGCGAGACGGGCCGCATTGTCCATGACGTCAGTGATACAAACAGACTCTTAGCTTGAAGTCTGAATATCACTTTGTCTGTGCATGTTTATAGAAGGAGTTGCCCCACCTATCTTCTCACCACGGAGAAAATTACCCTCACAACCATGGACGGTTACAGGTGCATTACTTTTCAGCCTCGAAAACTATATAGCGCAAAGCGGTGTCTCGCACATCCCTGTAAAACTACTGGTTGCGCTAAAATCCGGGCTACAATGTTTTCGGATGCAAAATCCGCTAGCTCTCATGTTCCCTGTCAAGGCTGAAGGCGAGCGGCATCGGCCACTTGGCGCGAGCGTGCGAAGCAGTCCGATTGCTGAGGCTGCACAGGGCCGGGGGTGGAGCTCAGAGACGACGGTTGATCAGACTCTCATCCGCGGGTTGGGTACCGCCTTCCGTGTCTTCGTCTCGGGGCTGTCCTCAGTCTAGAGGGCGGGCGTCGAGCGGATTGGTCGGCCACAAACCAGCGACGGGAGTTCCCCACCGTGGCCCACCCCCGGCCCTGTGCAGCGGGCTGGGTCGAAACTCGGCTATGACGGTGCGACCTCCTGCCCGATAGCCCACAGGAAGGCGGCCATTGTTCCTCACATCCTTGATCGACCGCCCCTTCGCGTCGAACACGTCATCTGCGTCAAGACCTTGCGTCTTGACGAACAGAAGTTCGGATTTCGTCAGCACATCAACACTCCTGCAGGCGCAACCCGTCGGACTACCTTCCGCAGGCATGCCACTCCATTTGATAACCCGCTTCCCCGTCGCGCCCGTAGCACCAGCCTACTGCCTGGAGCTTCGCTCCGATGGCCTCTCGACGATCGCAGGCATGCCACGTCTCGCCAGCGTCGCCCGAACCGCCCCTGCAATCACCGTTCTGGTCATGCCATTGAGAAATTATCCTGGCTGGTTCGCGCGCCTTCCTGTCCGTCGTCAGAACTTTGCCGGTCTCCGACATGATCCTGCTTGTCGCGGGGTCCCAAATCAGCGAGAAGTCGGCTACTCCCGAAGAAGACTTCGCGCGCCTCGGGCTATGCGCGAACCATTCGACAACACCGCTGACGGTACACGTCGAGGCGCAGACCACCCGCTCTGAGCCATACTTCACACTGTAAGCCCGTTTCGGCCAGCGCTCCGCGAATGCAGCCTTTCCTTCAGGACCTCATCTCGTGAGACCGTCTTGCCGTAAAAGCTCACGCTGTCAGCGTACGCCGTGCTCATGAAACCCATTGCCTCGGGGTTGGCCCGCGACCACGCATCGTGATAGTCGGCAATAAACCGAAGTGCGCGGGCTTCCTCGGAGGGCGCGGCGATTGTCGGCCCCTGCTTAATTGGCGGGCTGTTTCCGGCGGCTGCCGTGACGGTCTGATTTGTGGCTGATACGGATGTCGTCACCCCAAACTGCGTCATCTCGCCGGCCGTCAGGTACCGGATGTCCGAACTGGGGATCGAAAGGCTCAGCTGCAGGAGCTTCGGATCGACCCCCATCTCGATGAGATATGTCATGATCTCCGCGGTCATGGCCTGAACAGCCGCGACCGCCTCGTGGCCGTCAAGCGCTGCGTCGCCCGAGAACGAGGATTGATGGACCCCGATGGAACCCGGTTCTGCTGTTCGCCTGGCACCACCCACGAACGCAAGCGCACACGCGGAGGCGCACTCCGCTGCCCGCAACTGGACAGTCTCAAGTCCGAGCACCCGGATCGTCCGCCCGAAGGCCATGGCCGCATGGACGTTTCCGCCATTGCTGTTGAAGGTCACGACTCGCGCGCCAGATTGAGCGACCGCGGCACTCAGCGCTTCAGGCCTGTCTCCGAACTCGAACTCGCCTCGAACCACAAGTACGGTCTCGCCGCCTTGGATTTGTAGCTCCTCGATTGAGACAGCCGCGTGCGTGTGTGGAATAACTACCATCAACCCGGCGAACAAACTCAAGACGCCCAGCCCAATACGCATGCCTCGCCCCCGAACACTCTTCCCGTTCTAGGAGAATATCGATGTCTTAGGCAACTGCAATTACCTTGTCTTGGGTGGCGATGCCACGGACGCGTGTTCTTGCAGGCGCGCCTGGAGACAATGCAGCTTGTAGCGCTACAGGCGGAAAATCCAGCCGGCGATCTGGGGCAGCGTCCTTGTTCCGCTCGCTGGACGTCGAGCGCGCAACGCGCGCCCTCGATTGGGCTCGCGAAATTCTGCGGGGACTCCGTCCCCCACCGTCTTGAAGCTTCGACCGCTGGCCGGGGCGACTATTCAGCCTAATCAATAACCTGGATCAGGCGCAGCTTCTCGCATGAAGCCGATTGATCGGAACGGGAGCGTCGTCCCCTGGGAAGCCGCGTCATTGAAGTCTGCACTTTCTTGGTAGAGCGCAACCTATGACAGAAATGGTGCCCCTGGCATCTGAAAGGATGTCTCAAGTTCCCAGTTCTCTTGCCAATCAAGACCGATTTCGAGGCCGACGCATTTCACCGCAAAGCCGGTTGCTTGTGACCATTCAAGGATGGCGTAGTTGCCGACATTGAGATTTCGGAACTGTTCGAAATGATCGCCGCGCGAAAATTCCTTGGGCCTTATGAGACGGCGTATATCGAGCGCAGAGACATTGACATGCTTCGCTCCCTGAAACGTGGTTTCGGCAAAACCGTGTCGGTGACCAAACAGAAAAATTGGCACACCTGGAAAATCGATTTGCGTTTTGAATAGCCGGTCATGGGTCACGACAACTGCTCGCTCTCTCGCCGTATCGAGCTGCTCCAAGACTTCGCTAAGTGCGCGACGATTTCGAACCAGCGCTTCTCCTGAAACGGCTGATCGTTGATGCACGTACAAGCTATAGGCGTCCGTGCTTTTCACTTCTTCAACCGCCTTGGAAAGCGCGGCGAGTTTCCGGCGGCGATCTGCGTCCAGCGCCTTGAGCTTCCTCTGAGAGGGCGGCCGCCGGCTTGCGGCCGTCAATGCGTCAACCGCAGCGGTGTACTCGGCCTCGACGAGGGACTTCCCCCGTCGTTCGCCGTTTTTTGCCTCGCTGAGAGAACGGATGATTTGCGAGTTGGCGTCGTCTACTTCTTGAAACAGACGCCGCGCCTCGGGGTTCTGTCCCCAATGGGCCGTACATCCGCTGAAGCCGACAAAGGCTATGGGACCAGATTCGAACGGGGACAGATGCAGATGGTGGCAAGCGTCGCCGAAGGAAGCGTCGTAGGCGAGTTTGTAATCCCAGTTTCCATAGACGTACAGCACCGGGCATCTGAAAGTAGCCAAGACATCGAATATCTGCTGGGCGGTATGCGAACCGATGTCTCCAGCAACGACGAGCGCGTCAAAGCTATTGGATTCCTGTGCTCGCATCTGCTGGACCGCCAGAAGGTTGTCGTGAATGTCTGAGAGAAGCAGGAACCTCATGGGAAGCCCGAATTGACGCGTGTGGTGGAATTAACTCGACGACGCAGCCGTAGCCGTCGCGCTTCCTATCTAAGTGGCTTGCCCTCGATCTCCAAGAAGAACAAACCGACGCATGCCCGATAGCGTCTGGGCGTCGGCGCAGACCGAAAAAGTAGCGCTGCATCAAAGCTCGGCTGTCAGTGTAGCCTGATAGGATGCCATCGCCCGACTTCCATTCGGGACCGGACATACTTCGCGTAGGATGCCGCGTCTTTCGGCCGTTTCGCGAGGTGTCGAGTCCTGTTGCAGTGGTGGCAAGCAGCGACGACGTTTCGCTCGACATCGGCCCCGCCTCTGCCTCTTTCATGAAGATGCTCCGCGGTGCAGCGGTATCGCAGCGCTTCCCTTGACGATACCGAGAAGCGCTCAATAAATGCCGTTGGGTCTCCGTCCCACATGGGTTCTCGGCAGTAGTAGCAACGCTCGTTTTGACCTTGGGCGGCTTTGTTCCTGAGCTTTTTTATCTTGCGGCTGTTTCTCATGAGGCCACGTCCTTTGCTTCATCTCTGAAGCGGACGTGCAGCGAACCTTAGAAAGCCCGCCCCTCAGTTGGGAGGAGAATCCTCGCTAAATGCGCCACTCCGCAGTCTTTGAACGGTGTGAGCGCCATATTGGTCAACTCACTGGCGAGCCTTGATCAGCCCCAAGCAAGCTTAGGCTTGCTTCCGCTGTTTCAAGCTAGACAAAGCGTTGTGATTGTCAACTGCCGCGCTTTCGCTTCGGCCGGATCGCCGTGTCTGAAAGAGATTCTACCTGACCCGGCATTCTTGACGCGTATTTCCGCCCGTTCGACAGCTGCAATAGCAAGGTCAGACCCTCCTTGTTAAGAATCACCGCAGTTGAGGTTGAACTTCCCCCAGTTCTCGCGATGACGAAAATCGCCTTGTCTGGCAGATACGGCCTCGCAATCTATAGAGCGGTCAGCGCGATGTGGGCCCCGAGAACGAAAGGACTTGCGGCGCCGATCATGTCGCCGACTTTCAACGGGGTGAGGCACACCGCTGCGCGGCGCTCTATGCCTGCGGCAGGGATCCAGGTTTCATCAGTTTCGGCCGATTTCCGGTAACGATCGGCTTACAGGACTGCCCTGACGGTCATCAGCATGACTGCCGCTAGGTACGCCCTAACCCTTGCGCTTGATGTATATCCCCGCTACTATATTCGAATATTCTGCGCTGCATATCGCGAGGAAAAGTCATGGCTCTCTACATCCGCGACGACGATGTTGATGCGCTGGCAAAGAAGGTCCAGCAGGTCACTAAGGCCCCGACGAAGACCGAAGCGGTCCGGCGCGCCCTGCAAAACGAACTGGCGCGAGCGGAACAAGCTGTACCACTGAAAGAGCGAGTCAAAAAGATTCAGGACAGTGTGCGAGCCAAGATGGGACCCAACACGCCAGATTTCGACATGAAGAAGTTCACAGACGAGATGTGGGAAGTTTGATGTTCTTGGACGCATCAGCAATCGTTGCCATCCTGGCTGGCGAAGAAGATGCTGGTTACCTTCTCGCCAAAATCGAAATGTCAGAAAAGCCTAAATTTTATTCGCCGATCTCGATGTTCGAGGCCGTGATCAGTTTAGCCCGGATAATCTCGATCTCACATTTTGGCGATCAGGCCCCTACCCCGCCCGAGTTGATCGATCGGGTTCAAGAGGACGTAGGAAAGTTCATGGAAACTATCGGCGCCCGCGAAATGTCGATGAACGGCTCCTTGCATGGCAAGGCTATTGAAGCGGCTCGCAACTATGGCCGCTTTGTCGCCCATCCGGCACGGCTGAATTTTGGTGATTGCTTCTCCTATGCCTGCGCCAAGGAGTACCGCCTCCCCCTACTCTACAAAGGAAATGACTTTTCACAGACTGATATAGAAGCAGCTTAGGTCGTGCCCACGTTGGGTTGGGACGGGGGACGGCTCCCCTTTCGCAAGCCCTTCCTACTGCCCCTAACGAAAACCCCTCATGCTGCCGAATTGACATCCCGGCTCACTACCATAAGTGATGAGTGCGGATAACGCATGAAACCTGCGGTGTCTGCCGCGTGTTCTGTGGCCTGCCGCAATGAACGAGTCGGGGGGATTATGTCAAAGAGAACTGCCGCCCTTCTGACACTCACGATTTTAGCGGCGTGCCAAGCAGCCGCACCACAACAAGCCCCGGTTCCATCGTCCGCGTGGGCCGAAGAAAAGTGGTCGACAGGATGCCAAGATGACCAAAGGGATCCGTATGGCAAGCTTATCGAGCGCGAAAAGTGCTGGGCGATGGTGAGCTACCACCAAACGACAGACTTCGGTCTACCCATCGGCGTCGCGACGATCTTTGAAATCGATCATCGTGGCCCGCGTCTCACGCAAAATTCTGAGTTCGACGCAGATATTTGCGACGAAAAACCCATACGCGTTGCAGTGGACGGACGACGCATCGACCAACTGCCAATGCAGCAACGGATCGAAGCTGTACTGGCCGGACAGCGACTCGTGCGGGAGGCAGACCGCGAATGGCCCCATTGCAACGTGTACGATGAGACCACGACTGTTTCGGGTGCGAGACAGGCCTACGATGAAATGACGCGGCTATGGGTTGCCCGGAAGTAAGGCGTTATCCGTGCATAAGGTCGGCCTGCACGCTCAGTCCAGGCGGGCGCGTCGTTGCGCGCTGCTGAATGAAGAATCGAAAGGAGCCGTACACACCCGGTCCATTTGCCGCTTACGATGCAAGGTCAATTTCTACCGGCAGTTGCGGGATTTAGAATGATCGATTGATTCGCATGAATTAACATGCCGCAACGCTTTGCGAATGGAGGAGGCGATTTTGGATCCTGAAGCTTTGGCTGCCGCGAACACTATGTTCGACTTCCTATCGGAAACGGCAGGGGCAAAGAGCACGGACGATATCCTGGCGCCGCTGGATAGAGCCGCACGCCATTTTGGCTTCAACTGCTTTGCGATCTCCGGCATACCATTGCCCAATGAGCGCATCGACTCCTACTTCATGTTGAATGGCTGGCCGGCCGGGTGGTTCGAGCATTATCTAGCGAACAACTATGTTCATGCCGACCCGGTCATTCATCTTAGCAAGATGCAGGACAACGCATTCGTATGGTCGGAGGCATTGCGCGATCAAGAGCTCGGGCGTCACGCACGGCGCGTCATGAACGAAGCGACAGAGTTCCACATGAATAACGGATATAGCGTGCCACTGCATGCTGCCGGCGGGTTTCAGGCGATTGTGACTTTTGGTGCGGAGAAATTGGATCTCTCGAGTGCCGCGCGAGGGGCCTTGCACATCATCTCGATTTACGCTCACAACTCCCTACGCAGTCTGATGATGCAGAAAGCGAGTTCGATGGATCGAAGCCTGCTGAGGATTACGGCCAGAGAGCGTGAGATCATTCAGTGGTGTGCGGCAGGAAAAACGGCTTTCGAGATCGGAGAGATTCTCGGGCGCTCGCACCGAACCATTCAAAACGAGATCATGAATGTCCATCGCAAGCTCAACGTCGTCAATTCCGCGCAAATGATAGCCGAGAGCTTCCGGTTGGGAATTCTCCGATAACTGAGTAAAATTACTCATTTAAGCGATAGAGGAACTATCGCATTCTGCCCCGGAACGAGGGGTGGAAATGATAAAGCTTTGTATCGGTCGATCGGCTTCCAACCGCGACGTAATGGAGAAAATCTGGCGGTTTCGGCACGAGCAATTCGTGGAAAGACTCGGCTGGGAGGCCATTTGCAGGGACGACGGTCGAGAAATCGACGAGTTCGATGGCGACGGGACACTGCACCTTGCACTTTTTTGCGAGGACCGGGTCGTCGGTTACTCGCGATTGCTCCCTACCTTGGAGCCACATCTTCTTTCTGATGTGTATCCTGAGATCATGAACGGGGGGGCCTGGCCGCGCTCACCGGAGATTTATGAGTGGACGCGCTGTGTCGTGGCTGAAGGCGAGATCCTCATCAATCAGATACCGGCTTCGCACGTGTTGATGACCGGGGTGATGGAATTCTGCCTGGTTGCGGGCATCGCTTCGCTGATCGTCGAAACCCATCCGAAATTGGTCAATCTCCTGATTTCGACGGGGTGGCAAGTCACCACGCTTGCTTTGCCTTCGCTGCGCGACGACGGGTTGGTTGTACCAATCCAGGCAAGACCCACCGCGTATGGCCTGATGCGACACCATCGTCTTTATGCCCTGCAGGGCAGCACGCTCCTCTTGGAACCTGAGGTAAGAAATCCGCTTAAACCCGATCGTTCCCTAACGCACTTGCCCTATCTGGCCCCGGGCAGAATTCGCCCAACCAAAGCCATACTTGAGGAGAGCGCCGATGCGTCCAATTGAGGAAATTTCGGATGAGGATAAATCCGAATACATCAAGGCGCTGGTAGGGGCGGAGGCAGAGAACTTGATGCAAATAGTCATTTGCCTAACGAGAACCAATCGTTCCCAAGATTTTGAGTTGCTGCTCTACGTCCTCGGCGTTCTCCGGCTGGCATGCAAGGACCCGGCCGCGGTTGACGAGCAGCTTTCCGGACGCCCATTGGTTTGAGGTGTGGCTGCTCCTGCAATCGCAGAAAGGCCAGTGCCACGGCGGTCGCATGTGTTCTGATTGCTAAGCAGGATCCGACGCCTCCGCATAAGCGCGGGGTTTGGCACGATACATCACGAAGGGGCACTATGTTCGACGCGCGCGAAAAGATCGGACTCTTCATCGATGGAGCGAATTCTATGCGACCCCAACGGCTTGGTTTCGACATCGATTATTGGTTGGTGACGGCCTTCCAGAAACGCGCCTATGGAGGGTAGGCCATGTCTTGCGTAAAGGTCGAGTGACCGCTTTCACCCCCCGAGACGATCGATCAACGATCGATGCGACCGCCGCCAGTCCGCCTTGAAGGGATACGAACCGAAACCTCATGATTTATGGAAGGCGGCATAAGGCTCAATTATGGACTATGCTACCGACGCGTCATGATCCAGATTGCCGCGGGGACAAAAGTGTACCTGGGTTGCCGGCCGGTCGTTATGCGCCGTGGGTTCGATGGTCTCTCGGCGGAGGTCGTCAACACATTGAATGAAGGCGGCGACACTCGGAAGTGCCGGGCCGCGGCCCGGTGGCTGTGACCTTTCTCGACAAATACAATGACACGACTAGCGGATGTGGCTTGCCGATGGTGTCCCTCGCGTCAAAGCGAGGGAACCACAGAAAACCCCGATTCGTGAATCTGAAATCCTAAAAATCGCGACCCGCTTTAGGTGGTCGAAGCCGCACCGGTGTTCGCGCCATTACAGACCTAGTTCCAAACAAAAAGACCGAGGCTCAGTTGACTGAGGCACCGCCAATTCCTTTCCCGGGCCATTCCGAGATCTTCCGCCCAACCGTGTCCTCTGTCAGGCGCCGTTTCGCTACATCATTCAACGATACCTGACTTGAAACACATCCCATCCACAGCGTGGATCGTTGCCATTCAAACAAACCGTTTTGGCAATCTTCCGAACGGCGCTAGAGAAAGTTGTCTTCAACTGAAAGATAGAGGGCGAATGTCTTTCGCGAGCTCTTTTAGAGGGCGCGTGCTTTCTACGAAGCTGGGGCACCGCGTCGTGACGCCGAAGTTCGGCCGACCGGCGGAGTCTCCAATGCTGCGGATTGCAACAGGAAATCCGTCAGGCAAATTCAGTCAACGGAGCGGAACATGAGCAAATATGCTTGCGAATTCGTCGGAACCTTCGCACTGATTTTCCTCGGCTGCAGCACGATTGTCTTTATGCATTCGGAGGTGGGCCCCCTGGGCATCGCTCTCGCCTTCGGCTTGTCGGTTGTGGCGATGGCCTATACGGTCGGCCCAATCTCCGGCGCGCATCTCAACCCGGCCGTCAGCCTCGGTTTCCTCGTGTCACGGCGACTTGGACCGGGTGACTTCGTCGCCTACGTCGCCGCCCAGTGCGTCGGAGCGATCGCGGCGGCAGGCGTGCTTTACCTTATAGCAACGGATAAAGTCGGCGGCTTCGATATCGCCGTAAACGGTTTCGCTCAGAACGGCTGGGCAGCCTACGGGGTGTCCTCTGCGTTCCTGTTTGAGTTCGTTGCCACGTTCCTGTTCGTGACCGTAGTGCTCAGCTGTACAGCAGAGGCCGGCGCTGGCGCGCTTGCCGGGTTGGCGATCGGCCTTACCCTGGTCGCGATCCATCTTGCCGGCATCGCGGTATCGGGTTCTTCCGTGAACCCGGCCCGCTCTCTCGGTCCGGCGCTCTTCGCAGGAGAAGCCGCAGTCGATCAACTCTGGCTCTATATCCTCGCCCCTATGCTAGGGGGCGCTGCGGCGGGCCTCCTTCAGTTGAGTGGGGCCCTCGCCCCTGGATTGTCACATCGCCCACGCAAGCTCAATTGCACTGCCCACCATCCCGCTGCTCAATCCAATTAGGGGCTTGTCCGCAAACTTTTGTCGCTAACCGGGCCATGATTTCTTCCGGAAAAATCGGCGATGCGATTTGTTGGAGTAGGGTTCATGCCCCCCAAATACGACTGCCGAAAAGATGAGGCGTCAGTCAAAGGATGATTGTAGCGGAAGTGTTCCAAAGGCTAGCGCATCAAAGCCGAACTAAGGCGAGCCCTGTTTCAAGGCATCGACCTTTCTCGCCTGCCTGATCGTCAGCATGCTTGTGGTTGCGGGCAACGTGCCGCAGCAAACATCGGTGCGTGATGTGGCGCTCGCCGGATCACGTATTGGGAGGGAACGGGATCGCAGTTTGCTGCCTTGTCACGACCGGTCGCCGCATTACGCCAACCCGCCTTTCGGCGCGTCAGCACTTTGCGAGCAGCAGTAAAGATTTGACAAGCTGCCCCCGATAGCGCGTGCCAGGACATCGTGAATGAGATGCCGCCCGCAGCGATTGCCATCTCTCGAATACACGGTGAGAACCGCCTCGAGGTACAAAGTGTCAACGTGGCCCTGCATCGGCTCGGTGGTCGCTTCGAAGATCAATCAGCTGGGGACGCTGCGCCGGCCAAAACAGATGTGGCGAGCGTTTTCGGCGTGTGAGGCATGAACGGTGTCGAACACCATCTACCCGAACTGTTGATGAGCGGTATTGAATGATTGGAAACCACTGATCGGAGCGAGGAACAATGGTAACGATTCTTCGGGGTGATGGTGCGGAAATTTATGAGACGAAGGGCGGGATCACCGTCACCCGGCAGCGCCGGCCGACGCCGTATGCGGATGCGGTTTCGTCCTATATCGACAAGCTCGATGAGCGCCGCGGCGCGGTCTTCTCGTCAAATTACGAATATCCCGGCCGCTACACCCGCTGGGATACCGCCATCGTCGATCCGCCGCTCGGTCTGTCCTGTTTCGGTCGCGATGTATGGATCGAGGCCTACAACGAGCGCGGCGAGGTCATTCTCGGTTTCATCGCGGAAAAGCTGAAGACGGTTTCCGAATTGGTGCTTGGCGCTTCCACGGCCCGCCGCCTCGACCTGACTGTGAAGACGCCGGATCGCCTCTTTGCCGAGGAAGAACGTTCGAAGGCGCCGACGGTCTTTACCGTGCTGCGGGCAGTGACCGATCTCTTCTACTCGCAGCCCGATACCAGCATCGGCTTCTACGGCGCCTTCGGCTACGATCTCGCCTTCCAGTTCGAGGCGATCGATCTGAAGCTCAAGCGTCCCGCCGATCAGCGCGACATGGTGCTTTATCTGCCCGATGAAATCCTTGTGGTCGACAACTACGCCGCCAAGGCCTGGGTCGATCGTTACGATTTCGCCAAGGGCGGCGTCTCCACCGAAGGCAAGTCGGGCGAGATCGCCGCCGAGCCCTTCCGCCAGACGGACGCCATTCCGCCGAAGAGCGATCATTGGCCCGGGGAATATGCCGAGCTGGTGGTCAAGGCGAAGGAGAGCTTCCGCAAGGGCGATCTCTTCGAAGTCGTTCCCGGCCAGAAGTTCATGGAGCGCTGCGAGAGCAAGCCTTCCGATATTTCCAAACGCTTAAAGGCGACGAATCCCTCGCCCTACTCATTCTTCATCAATCTCGGCAATCAGGAATATCTCGTCGGCGCTTCGCCGGAAATGTTTGTCCGCGTTTCCGGCTGCCGCATCGAAACCTGCCCGATTTCGGGCACAATCAAGCGCGGCGACGATCCGATCGCCGACAGCGAGCAGATCCTGAAGCTTCTGAACTCCAAGAAGGACGAATCCGAGCTCACCATGTGCTCGGACGTCGACCGCAACGACAAGAGCCGCGTCTGTGTGCCGGGCTCGGTCAAGGTCATCGGCCGCCGCCAGATCGAAATGTATTCGCGGCTGATCCATACGGTCGACCATATCGAAGGGCGGCTCCGCGACGACATGGACGCCTTCGACGGGTTCCTGAGCCACGCCTGGGCGGTGACCGTCACCGGCGCGCCGAAGCTCTGGGCGATGCGCTTCATCGAGAACCATGAAAAGAGCCCGCGCGCCTGGTATGGTGGAGCCATCGGCATGGTCGGCTTCAACGGTGACATGAACACCGGACTGACGCTGCGTACGATCCGCATCAAGGACGGGATCGCCGAGGTGAGGGCGGGCGCGACCCTGCTCTATGATTCCAATCCCGAAGAAGAAGAAGCCGAAACCGAATTGAAGGCCTCAGCCATGCTTGCAGCCATTCGCGATGCCAAAGCCGCCAACAGCGCCCGGGCGGCGCGCGATGGCGCGCCCGTCGGCGCCGGGGTCAACATCCTGCTCGTCGATCACGAGGACAGCTTCGTCCACACGCTGGCGAATTATTTCCGCCAGACCGGTGCGACGGTCACTACCGTGCGCACGCCGGCGCCGGAAGAGGTCTTTGATCGTCTGGACCCCGATCTGGTGGTGCTGTCGCCCGGCCCCGGCAATCCGAAGACCTTCGACTGCAGGGCGACGATCAAGAAGGCGCGGGCGCGCGACCTGCCGATCTTCGGCGTCTGCCTGGGCCTGCAGGCGCTCGCCGAGGCCTATGGCGGTGACCTCAGGCAGCTGGCCGTGCCAATGCATGGGAAGCCGTCGTGCATCCGCGTTCTAGAGCCCGGCGTCGTCTTTTCCGGCCTCGGCAAGGAAGTGACGGTCGGCCGTTATCACTCGATCTTTGCCGATCCCTCCAATCTGCCGCGCGAGTTCACGATTACGGCCGAAAGCGAGGACGGTACGATCATGGGCATCGAGCACGTGAAGGAGCCGGTGGCGGCCGTGCAGTTCCACCCGGAATCCATCATGACGCTCGGCGGCGATGCCGGCATGCGTATGATCGAGAATGTTGTCGCGCATCTGGCGCGGCGGGCGTAAACGAAGGCCCCGTGACGCAAAATCATAGCCACTGCTGCTTGGATAATGCCCATGCACCAGAAAAAAGAGGGCTTCCTCCCTTTGTGTGGTGGTCGGCATTTTTCGATCGGCATCATCCGTGCCGGCGCCGTTGATGCCCATGATGCACCAGCGTTCGCGCCTACGTACCGTGAGTCGAGGCCGTGATAAATCGTCCGACTGCCTTAGGCCTTGTGGACATTCTTGAGGTTGACGACGTCTTCGCCGGAGCGTAAAGCCGGCAGGAATTCAAAGGCAACCGCCTAGCGGCGGCGCGGCGGCTCGACGCGCGGTCGATCTTTTCGAGCTTCTTAACTCGCCTTTGACCTTGCAAGGCGTGAGAGGCGCGCGCTCGCGCAGCTCCGCCGCCACGGCGCTGACCGGTCCTGCCCCTTCCATCACTTCAGCGACGGCCGAATGTCCAGCCATTTCGCCGACATCCTGATCGAAATAGCCGATCGTCATGCCCTTCTCGACCGAAACCTGCCCCTCGTCGGGCAGTTCCTCGCTGGTGGTCATCCGAAAGTTCGTCGTCTTTCCCACCCCCCTTCGGGCCGACAAGACCAATCTTCTCGCCACGGTTCAACGCTGCTCAGGCTTCAATGTAGAGGATGCGGTGGCTGTTGGACTGCTGATATTATCGAACGGATCCTGGGGAAGACGGCCTGGTTGATTGCCGGCACCCCTAGCCACGGGCTGGTTGCAATTGTCACGCAAACCGGCGCATTCTTCTCGATTCCTGAGCGTATGGACCGGGTGGCTGCCCTCCTGCCCTGAGCCGAAAATGAAAAGCCTGCTGCGGGAGGAGGTGCGGCAGGCTTTCCGAAAAGAGCTGAACAGCAATTGGGAGGAGGAGTGGGCCGCGTGAAACACCGAAACTCTGCGCGAGGAGGTGCATTACTTCGACGAAGACAATCATAAGTCATGAAATAAATTCATGGTTGTGTGCCGCTCAGTCGGCGGACCCCTTGAAACGCCGGCAGTGCGCCCCTTTGAGCAGGGCGAGGAGGCCGGCAGCTTCCGGCGGGCGGCCATCACATTTGAACACCGCACGGCCGGCAGCGTCGAGGACCAGCACTTCAATCCGGTGGCGGTTCACTGTCGATGGACCGTAGCCAACAGCGAGGTCGAGCGCCGCGCGCAGTCCATTCCAGTCGCAGGTTGCCCTGAGCAGCGCCACATCCGGCGTAAACGCCATGCCTCGGTCGACGCCGTAGCGGCGTAGCCGAGCCGGGGTGTCCCATGATGGGTCGTAAGTCATGCCAAAGATGCCGACCGCCAATCCTTCGGCTGCAGCGAGCTGCGCTGTCGCAGCCAGGACCGAGACGGTGCGCGAGCATTTCAGCGGATTCATACAGCGCGTGTAGAAGAACGCCAGCACTGAAGGGCGTCCGAGCAGTCGCGCGCCTAAGGTCGCCTCGCCGCCGTCTTGATCCTCTATCGGAGCCGCCCAGATTTCGGCAGGAAGAATCTTGGCCGGCGCGTGACCTAGCTCCGCCGCATCGCAACAGCTGGATGCGGCGCCGATGATGGCCCCATTGCGCAGGGCTTGGGCAAGGCGACCACTTGCAGCCTCCGTCGCAGAGAGCGATGGTGGTGCAGTCGCCGCCTCATCATCGCAGCAGCAGGCCTTTTTCATCGTGGGGCCCTCACTCTCGCCGGCGGCAAGTCCTTCCCTCACAGCACGAGCAAAACCCTCCGGCGCGGCCGCTATCCGTTCCGCGCAGTCCGCCGCACCGAGCCCGTTCTTCCGCGCCACCATGAGGAAAGCACGGGCAAGCTCAGTCATCGCCGTCTCCGAAATGTCGGGGCGGGTGCCGGCCGCGATTCGATCGAACCAGACCTTCTGGTCACGACCCCGAAGGCGCTGGGCGGCGGCGGCTAGCACATCAAGCCAGACGCGATCCGGCGCGTCGAGTGCGGCGACGAGGCGCGCAGCGGCTGCGACTGGGCCGGGCGCATTCCCAGTCCCGATCTCCTCTCGCGCTGCGGCAAGGCCAAATTCCGGCGCCGTGCGCGCCAACGCGGCAAATGCATAAGCCCTCACCCGATCGACATCGGCAGAACCTAAGCCAGCGTAGATTGGGTCGCTGTCGCGAAAGTACCGCGTCAAATCCTCACCAGGAGAGCGACCCGCTGCGGCGCGATCAATCTCCCTCGCAAGCGCCTGTAGCTCGAGCGCTACCATGAACGTTACTCCGATCTGCGCTGCGTCGAAAAATAACGCTGGGCCGCATCTTTCAAACGTTTCGACTTCGTTCGGCGCTGGGCAGTATCGATCGCACCTTCGAGATTATGTGCTGGGCTTATTGTCTGGGCCATGCCGACGAGGGCGGCCTTCAAAGTTGCGCTGTCGCTGCGGTCGGTTAGCACGTCGCGCGCCGTCTGGGCGAATTGTTCGGCGTCCAGAGCTTTCAGTCCAGCGGCGGTAATCCGGCGCAACTTCTCGCCGACTGTCTTGTCGTGGACAAGCTGCGATAGCAGCGGCGCACTTTTCGGATCAGTCCCGAGGATACGAACAGCTTCCTCGCGAGCGGGCGGCGATAACTGGTCAAACTGATTGCGCACGAGGTTGGCGGCATTGGTATGATCGTCAAGGCCGAGAAGCTGTACCGCCTTTGCCTGGCTGACGGGTGCCTTCTCAGGAGTAACCAGAGCCCCGGTCAAGATGTCGCGGGCGTAATCATCGCTCTCCTGCGCCAGATATTCCAGCGCCTTCTGACGCAGCCCCGGCGATTTGTCATCGGCCAGCGCGCGAATGGCGTCGATCACCTGGGGGCGGAAGTCGGCAAACGCGCGGCCGACGAATTCCGCCGTTGCCAGCATGTCCAGCGCGGCACTGCGCACCGCGACAGTCTCGCTCTTGCGACCAATCAGCTCGAGCAGATAGTGTATGCGTTCGGCGAGGTTGCGAGAGTTTAGCTCTATCTTGCAGACGGCCTCAGCTCTTGCATCGGCGCCCGCCTTACCCTTGCCTGGTATGTCGGCGGGCGCGGCGTAGACGTAACCAGCCTCCCTCGCCTTCGCGACTTGATCCTGCTGCTGTCTGCGATAGTCCTTGATATCCATGGTCGCAGCCTCAAACGATTCCGGCGGGGAGTTCGAAGGGCACGTCGTCGTAGTCGAAGCCCAAGGGATCGCCGCCCAATATGCCTTGGTAATCTATCATGTCACTCACCATCGGTGAGGGTCCCGGCCGCGCGACGACGGGTGAAGGCGCTAAAGTTCCACCTGGTACAGTAGCTGGCCGAGGGTCACCGGTGACCTGGTTCCACGGCCACATTGTGTCGCCGAGCTGGTGCCCGATCCGCCCGCTGTCCGAGGGGCTGAAAGCCTCGGCCTCCGCCGGATCGAATAGTTCGTTGAGCCACTGCCACTTAGCCCAGATCCGATCCACATTGCAATGCAGCATGAAGAACAACGGATCTCGGGCGGCGAGTGGGATACGTCTAATGAAGCTCGATCCCGGAAAACTGGTGTGCGCCCTGCCGTGAGGGTTGCCTTCCATGGCTGCAAAGTTGCGGTATTGCGTGACGCCCGGAAACGGGGCGAGAGCCAGGGTGTCCGCCTCGCTCAGTACCGAGGAAGGACGCGCCCCGGCAGAGAAACCCATGCTGCGGATTATGCCGATCTGGTTGTCGGTAACCCAGCTCTCCAATGGGTGGCCGGCAGTGAAGAGAAGACGGCCGTTCGCGTTCGGCACCCCCATAAAGGCTGTGGTGAAGATACTCGGCGCCGGCTCGTCAAAGCGCCAGTAGGGCAGCGCCACGGACGGGTCGATCGCCTGCAACTCCCGTTCGAGATCAAGTAGATAACACCGATGCCACGGAAGGAAGCCGACATCGAAATGCGCCTCGTCGGAGGCAGGGCTGTCCACATGCATATCGCGGAAATCACGGAACCGCCCGCTGCCGGCTGCATTGAGCGTGCCCATCGCCGTTAGGAAACGATCGCGCTCACCATCGGTGAGCCCGTTGGCGTTCTTGCGCACACGCACCATAGCGGGCTGGTTCGCCAGCTGTGCGCCGCTGGACACGTCCTCGATGGTATAGCCGCTGTCGCCGTCTTGAGTACTGGCGGTGCCGAACAGGCCGGCGACCCAGACGTCGACCGGACTGCCATCCAGAGGCAGGTCGACTTCCAGCGTGTGCTGCATCGGCCCTGCTCGCGTGACTGAGAACCGCAATTCCACCGCCGTGCGGCTTGCAAAACGCACACGCGCTGCGTTTGCAGCCTGAGCGTCAACGAGTCGGACGGAGAGCTTGCGCGGGGTCCAATTGAGATAGGCTATGCCATTGGCATGCATAGATGCAAAGTCGACATCGATAATCATTGCGAGTTGCCTTGATTACTGGCGCTGCCTAGCCCACCTGCAGTAGTCACTCGACCGAGTACCCGGCCAACGCGGACGGGCTGTTTTCAGCCAATACGGCCCGCTGCTCTTTAGTGCCACGATGATCCGCTTCGGCACGTCGAGCTCGCCACCCGGTCGATCAATCTCAACCAGCCGAGAAGAGATTGCGTTGCGTGAACTATGCACTTGATGCTAGAATGATTCAATTCTAATTTAGCAAGAATTCAGTGCCGCTCGTCCAGTGCGCGCCACCTTCGAGGATTCGGGGCAATCTACGGCAGTAGGAGACGGGGGACTCGTCGAAACCATGGTGGAGGTTGCGTGAACTGTGTCACCAGCAGACCGCTGGCAAACCCGACGAGAACTCGCTTCTGCCAGACCGTTCTCGCAGCGGCACTCAGCCGCTCTGTCGGATAGCAAACTCGAACTTACTAGAAGCGCGGCTCCTTGGGAGTGGAATATGAGTAGAGCCTCCGGTCGGAATATTGTGAAGCAACAGCTCACTCTGGAGACGCGCAAGAAACTCTACTCGACCCGCCGACTCCTGCCGCTCAGCAAATCCCTTCAGTTCTACTGGTTTGAAAAAAACGGCCAGCGAATTTACACCTGTCATTCCAGCGACATCGTCAATCACGAATTCGGGCATGCCGTACTCGACGGGCTGAGGCCTTATTATTTCGAGTCCATTCTTTCCCAAACAGCCGGATTTCACGAGTTCCTCGGAGACCTGACGGCGATCCTGATGGCGTTCCGCAATAATGGCTTTCGCGAGAGCGTCATCGTCGAAAGCGCCGGCGACCTCGCTTCAGGCTCATTGTTGTCATCGCTTGCCCAACAATTCGGAGATGCCGTGGTCGGACAGCCCTACCTCAGATCCGCGCGCAATCAGCTGACAATGAAAGACGTCGCACGCGAAACTGCGACCGCATCTGGTTCCCAGGTTCTGACTGGCGCGATGTTCGACATCATCATTGCTCTCCTCGGAAAATATAAGCAACGGCAGGAGGATCGACTAAAGGCCGATCCCACTGCCAAGACCTCGTCACTCGCACAAATGTTCTGGTTCACGATCCAGCGTATGCAGATGATGGCGATCCAACCTCTCGATCTACTGCCTCCCTGCGACGTCACGTTTCGTGACTATGCTCTGGCGGTATTGAGAGCAGAGCAGGTGGTCAACCCGACGGATCCGAACGGATGCCGAGCTATGATGCTCGACGTGTTTATCAAGCGCGGCATCCTCGACGAGGCCGAACGCGCGCCTGTGCTTGCCGCTGCGGCCGTTTTCGACCGCCCGCAACTGACTATTCTTCACAGCATAGATTCGATCGGTGCCTCACGCGGGGGCGCCTACCGCTTCGTCGACGACAACCGCAGCGACCTTTTCATTCCAGCTACAGCGGACGTGGTCGTCGCCGAAATTGCCCGCGCGAACAAGCACACGACTAAGGCCCGGCAAATGCCCGACCAGATCGTGGTGCAATACATGGGGTGAGACAGGTCGACAGTCGATAGGGGTGTTGTCGGCCCTTTGTAAGTGCCGTGGCAGAACAAACAAAGCATTCAGGAGCTTCGCGATGAACCCGTTTCTCGTTTTCCCGGTGCCACCAGAACTTCCTCGCATGCCGGACCGCCTCTACGCGAAATTGGACGACGTGATGGAAGACGTTAAGAGAGGCAGGAACGAGTTGCTGCTCGGCGCCGTCGATGCCGACTGGTTTGATCGACCGGGCAACTTCGGTCTCCTGGGTAGAGGCGACACCCGCCTGCGTGCGATCGATTTGGCACCCATTTTCTTTCTCGAGATCGATATATTCGGTCAGGCAGGCGGCCCTTGGGTAGTCGCGACTGGCGAGCGGATCGGAGACCAGTGGATCGAGATCATCATTGCTCCGAGCGGCGATTCGAGGCTTTACCGGAATTTGTTCGGCGACCCGGAGCCAGTGACGGTCCTGTCCGCCCATGTGGTTTCGACCCAAACATCCGACGCTCTGGACGAAATGCACAGTCTGGATGAATGGACAATATCGGACGACGACCTGACCGCCCATGTCGCAAACCTCAAACATCCGAAAATCGAACGATTGGCCGTCTACGACGTCGGCCAAGGTTCGGCCAACGGCTTCAGCGAAGCCATCTGCATTCCGAGGCTCTACTTTGATTTCGGAGGCGGGAGCAGGTCGCACACGAAAACGAGACCGCACGCCATTCCTCACTTCTGCCTCAGCGCCCCGCCTCTCATGGTCTTGTCCCACTGGCATGATGATCACTGGTCGTCCGGCCCGATCGTCACGCGATCGCTGTCACTGACCTGGATCGCCCCTTTCCAGTCCGTGACCTCACCACATCTCGCCTTCGCCGCGTCGATCGTGTCCGCTGGCGGACGTTTGCTGGTGACCAGCGTCGCTTCGTTCTCGTTCGGAAACGCGCTCTTTCACCGCGCGACTGGTACGAGCAGAAACGATTCCGGCTATTGGGTCCAGGTCGACCCTCCCGGCGCGGGCGAACCGTTCTTTTTCCCAGCCGACGCGTCGTATCAACACATTGGGCCGCGGGCCCCCCTGACCGTGCAAGGGATCGCAGCGACCCATCACGGAGGAGACTGGAAGAACGCGATGCTGCCACCAAGTGCGGGAGCGGCGTCGCTGTGTCGCTCGATCTTCAGCTACGGCCTTTTCCCTACTGGGGCGTCGAATACCTATGGACATCCGACGACCAGGTCTACTGCGGACCATAACAAGGTGGGGTTCGTACAACTGGACACTCCTCTGAGGACAGGGGGCAGAAGCGGCAACGGGACTGGGCACGTGCATCTCGACTGGGCAGGGTCTGCCATCCCCAGTGCACCCTGTGGGAACAGCGCGTGCTACCAGAACCTCGATCAGGCTTAGGCCCACTCACAAATCTCAATCTTAGGTCTTCAGCATGCATGAACTGTTATCTTGAAAAGCCCAGCGCACTTCTAGCGCCTGCAATAAAAGCGGCGGTCTCCGATGCGGCTCAGACAGACGAGCAAGTGCAGCGAGACCGACCACCGCCGACCTGTAATGGCGAATACAAAGGGAGACGCACGTGCTCACGATTTCTAGGCGGCCGGGAAGGCCACCCAGTAACATTTTCATGCCGTAGCTGCGGTTGATCTCGGGATCGTAGAAGCTGGAATACGCAGTAGCCTATTATCCTATTATCTGACCAATCCGTCATTGCTCTTGATAGGCCCTGGCCATGCGGACATTTCAACGTGGGCGCCACACCGCACACCCTCATCCGCGCGCAAGTCGATGCCAGGGGCGGTCAGGGCATGACCCAGTTCCTGGATGGCTGAGGCCGGCCTGTGGCTGTCGCGCTAGCCCAGAGCTGCATTCCGCTTGCGCAAGCAGCCTCGATTACCGAGAACACGCGGTTTTCTAATGTGCTCAAGGACCCCCAAGCGCATTTTCCTTTGAAGGCCTTTCCCAGGAAAGTCATGTATTTCTTACAAAGATCCGACGTTCGGGATCACGCCCGTCGTCGAAGGTCTTGATGGCTGCCGCTCGTGCCTCGTCTGATTTTGTAAACAGGGCGGCCAGTCCGCGGCCAACGCGGTGGCCTCAGGGGAGGCATCGGGAGCCGCATTGAGCAGAATATCCTTGTCGACCTTGATCATGTGTTTGTCTCCCCCGTTTCGGACGAGGCAACTGCGACGCGCTCCTTCATGAAGTGCGGATCTTGTCGAGATCGATCTCCTCGATATCCGTTACCGGTCGGGCTCCAGCATAGCCGTAAGGTTTCAGCTCGATTTCGAGTTCCCGACGCTCTCTGACCTCGCTTTCATCAGGATCGGCACGACCGATGACCGATGAGCTCTGCGTGACGCTTGATGCGCTCTGCGATTTTCAGGTTCCGATCAGATTCAAGTCCGAAAACCGGACTGGTGAGGATGGCTTGCGGCCGTTGACCGTAGAGATCGATCCGAACATCAAGCGGAGCGACCGACATCGTTGTCGGGTCAAATTCGTCCTCCTGTTATGAGGATCGGCCCGGCCTGTCTAAGCAGTCCTCGGAAGAACCGCTTAGGAGAGCTACCTACTCCCGAAGGAGGACATACGGTCTTACCCTTTCGTGACGCGTTATCTCTTATTTTTGGGCGTTCGCGCTTTCAGAGCGGCCATCTGGCTCTCGCCGTAGTGCCCCTCCTTCGGCTGCTGTTTCGGCGGCTTCCGCTTCTGCGCGGCCCTTCCCTCAGGCGACTTTGAGGACGAAGTATTGGTTGGCTGAGACTTCTTTATCATTGGATCTTCCCCAGACAGTACAGACGAAGAACGAGGCATGTAGGACGACACCCAAGAGCAGTGCATAACGGGCCAGACTCAACCATTCGGCCTTGCCGTCATTCACAGCAGAATTTCTGTGATAGGCAGCTGTGTAATCGATGATACGTGCATCGAAGAACTCTTCGTTCGTCGGCGGAGTAGGGCCGAGTTTGGCAATAATTTCCTCCGGATCGGTCAGGGCTTCATAGGTCGCAATGTTTGTCACCAGCAGTGACAGGAAAAATGAAGCGGCCATCGCACCGAGAGCAACCGCGAACAGCGTGAAGCCCATGGCACTAAGCCCGTCTGCCTGCTTTTCAAGCACGAACAATGCGAAGCCGGAATACAGGGTGACCAGCGTCACATTGCTCCTGCTGTGCTCAAGCAGGGTCGCCGTGCGCTTCTCCTCCTCCTCGTAAACGGATTTGAAGAAGTCCATCTGTTCTTTTGTCGCCATGACCGCTCCATGCATCGGGCGGCGGCGCTGCCGCCACCCGCCAGTTAGATCCACCGGTCATTCACCCTAGAAATGGTTCAAAGAAATCTAGGTGCGCTCGAGTTTCATATCCAACGCGTTATCTCGAGCTGGCATGTTCCCGCGGCGGTCCGCTCTCCGGCTCGCCTAATTCAATATGATACCAAATTCCCCTCTCTTGCCTCGAGCAATTGTAGGCGCTTCGCATCCGATTTCAAACACAAAGAGCGTAAATCTGAGCATTGGGGCCCGAGTAGTCTTGCTCATTACCTACGGCGATGCGCCACAAGGGGATCCCTTTTTTCGGTCAAGCTGATCGAACCAGTCCGCATTAACGCAGTCGAACAGTATGACAGTTTCAGACTCTTGTATATCCAACGGCTCGACTTGGTCCACTCTAGCGAATAGCCTTGTCGGTCTTGGAGAATCAAAGGACGGTCGATTCTGAGTAAAGAAAGAACATCGCGGACCACCTTTGTAACTTGTACGGTTACGTCACTGATACCAGCTGTCATGGATTTCGTATTCGAAGTAATGGTCCTTAGTTTTCGTCCGTTTCGAAAAGTTAGCCCACTCCGCCTCTGATACATCGTCTGGTCGGATCGGCGCACCCTTGTCGCTCTGTAGAACCCTCCCACGCGCTTTCTTTTGAAGCGCGTTATAGATCGCTTTCAGCGGGTGGCGCCATGGCACCGGCTTCAGGTCCAGAGCCCAAGGTTCGTTCGCCGGAATCATGGCGGTAAATTCTTCGCGAAACTCGTCTTGTGCCATCCATGACAGGTTCGCATAGTCATCAGATGCGGCCCCGTTCAGCGTGGCATTGTGGCTGCCGTGGTGTCCCACCTTGTAAAGAACGCACCTGGAGAGGAGGTCCCGCGCCGTAATAGCGTTTGCCGGAGCATCGGGCCGCCAACTCAATTTGCTCCAGGAGACCCAGCTTCCACGTTGTGCATCACCGGCGAAGAGCAGCACTTTACCAGTATTCGGCAGCTCGAAAGCAAGCACGAGGCTCGTGTTGTTGACCTCGCTATTCAAGCGCAGCGCTAGCTCATCAGCGGTGCCCAACCAGTCATCGTCAATTCTGCGCCAATCATTGGGGTGCGGCGCGCGCGGCAGGTGACGGCGCCCGCTCCTCCGCATTGAGGGAGTTGCTTTCAATCCATAGTGCGAGATGAAAAACTGCGAAGCTTCGTCGGAAGCGGCACCGGCAATTTCGGATATCTGCAACCCATACCGTCTGCCAAATGGCCGGTCGGTCGTTGAATCCTCTTCATAGGCAGCGAGCAGCGTCCGACTTTCGCGGTCGCTAACCATACCCATCCTGAACTCTTCAGCACCTTGAGGATCCAAAGAAAGTAGGAGTGCTGCGTCGCGTGGTGGACCCAAAGCGAATACGCGGAGACCACTCACTCCAGGAACTTCATAAGGCCCTTTGTCCGGCCTCAGGAAATTAACACCTTTCTCAGCATGGTCCCGGATGAACTTTATCGCTTTTTTATTGCTGACACCTGCGATGGCCATCTGTTGTGCCTCACGTAGTGACAGGTTCGGATCAGTGGACTGCAATTGCGCAGCTCTTATGGTGACCTCTATGCCGACATCTTCTTCACCAGTGTGAAACGCGAGAGCTTCTCCGATGAACCCCAAGCCGCTCCGAAGCGCATTTCCGCTTGGGTCGCCTGTAAGGCCAATCAGCGCAAGAAGCGTGTCCTCGAATCGTTTTCGCAATTGGTTCGCCAATTCATCATTGCGGTCTTCTGTCCAAGCAAGCCACACCTCGTCGATGACAATGCTGTCCCAAGCCTTGGCCGTCGGGTCGTCTACCGAACGCGCTAGGAAACCACTAACATGATCCTCATGCTCATGCGTGACCACGACGACATGGATATGATTGTCGGTCGCTTCACCAATATCTTTGATAATCTTCTCGATCGGCCAATCGGCATTGATCTCGGATTTTTTCTTCAGGCCGCAGTCGATCAAGACATACCGGGGCGCGCCGTCGTCGCCTGGAAACGCCATAAGGAAGCAGTCTCCATGGCCCTGGCGATACATCCTTACGAGAATACTGCCAGCCGACGGGGTCAATCTTGCCATGACGCGTCCTCCTCTGAGACATGTCTATGCAACATCGCAAACGCCTCGTACTTACCTGCGTCCGAGACTACGTGGAAAGCGTCCAATGGCCGCGATCTACTCCTGGCAAGAAATTTGCGTACTTGTTCCAGTTGAGTGTTATTCGTGACGTCGCCGCGAGTGCGAATGACGCGTCGCACGCGAAAACTGCGCGCATCAATCAGCAGTGTGCAGCCCCTCCTGAAACGAAAGTCTATCTGCTCTTTCTCGTCGCCCCAAAAAGGTTCTGGCCGCCGATCCATTTCTTGTTGTTTGGTGAGGTCGAGAAACCCTGCCCGCCTTTGGACCAGTTCTACGACATATTCTCGCTCGACTTGGCCGCGAGTGCCGCGTCTGTTCGACATCCGGACGGAGTGAACCTGGATGGCAGGAAGCCGGGTAGCTCTGCTCCGATACACGGTAGAGGGCGCCTCCGCATCACGCGTAAGGCCTAACAGGCCCAGCAATTTTGCGTTGTCCGGATCGGTCAAGAGGCCCCAAAACAACTGGCCGTAGAAATTTTGAGCATGCCAAGTGATCTCTCGGTCGGCCGCCAAACCCAGTTCGAGTAGATTCTGTGACAGAATAGAGCTGGCAGAATGGGGCGGTCCGGACTCGATTTCATATTTTCCTGTTACCTTTGAAAGCTCGCGGTCAGGAACTTTTGGATCGCGCTTACCGGCAAGCCGCGCCATCATCTCACTGTTCATCAGCGCCGAAATCTGTTCGGCCATTCGGTCTAATCGATCGTTTATGTTGGTTGATACATCTGGTCGATTTTTTAACTTCTTGCGGATTGCAGACGCGTCCGCAATTAACACGCCAAGCTCGGATTCAAGTTCTTGACTGTGCTGGCTCACTCCCATGTCTGCTGCGACTTCGCGAAGAGTGGGCCAAAGGAGTGTCGACTGCGAGACTGTTTGCATGCCATGCGGCACGATCCCCCATTCAACAAAGGCTTCAAGAATGGCGACCCTGTAGTTGTGTTCGTCCTCTGGGTAGAGATCAGTGTCTGCAGTGATGATCGCTCTCAGGTAATCCCCAAACGTTATGTCGACCGGCGGGCAATAATCCAGACCGCGAATACAGATTTCAAGCAGATGGGTCGCGCTTTTGGCAGCGGCTTCAGCCAGCCTGTTCACCAAATCGGGATGAATGTCTCCGGGTGGGAGAACACCCGTGCCTTGCGTCGCAATTCTGAAAAGGTCTGCCGTTCGCGACTCATACATGTTCAGAAACGCTCGAAACACAGCTGCTACCAGAATGGCGCCTCGAGCATGTGGTCCTTTTGCTCGCGACAGTGCGGCACGATCCGGTTTCCGCAACTGCCATGTACCATTGCTATCAGGACCGCCAATGGCATCGCGTAGCGCACCACCCCGACCGAGAGCTAGTCCAAACTCCTGCGCCAATTGACCGAGCAGATGGTCGCTCCTCAAATTGCCGCGGGTTTTTGCGATCTGGCTGGTTAAGACCTGAGGGTAGGAGAAGTGCAGGAAGAGCGCGACAATATCAGCAAACCCCTCATGCAGGGCGAGCATGTCAGGATTGGTCACCTCAGACATTCGCGGATGCAAGCCGTCTAAGAGAGCGTGAGTGGTCTCATGTGCAATGACATCGTGCGAAAGACATGAGAATATGAGGCTTCCGGGGACAACGCTAGGGTGATCAGCCTCGGCCTCAAAATATCCAAACAAGAGCGCTTTCTTACTGGGGCTGTAGTAGGCGTTAGCCTCACGTAGAGCATGGGGATATATTCTTAGGCGCCTGACGAATTCATCAGATACGAACTTGCCTTGATCGTCTCTCTTCTCACGTGGCGCCCAAAGGGCAATGCGTCCAAGCGCTTTCTCAAAGGCCGCGATTGTCGACATTGCAACCGCGTACACCATCTGCTGATGAAACTGCGGATTGGATTCAGTTGGTGCCAACCCATTGCCGACGAGGAGCTTGGGATCATCCAGATTGACCGGCGGATAAAACAAGCCGCTGGCGGGATCGACGTCTATTACTTCCAAATATTCGCCGACCGGACCGGAGAAATGACCTGGCTCCGTACGGGCCTCCATTTCACCCGGTATCGTCACAACCAGTTCATTCATCTGATATGTGGAAAGTCTACGCGCAAAGCTGGGGTCAAACGCGAATACGCGTAGCTTGCGGTCAGACGACGAAGACTCTCGTGCCATTTTAGTTAACCCCCCCTTGGGCACACGCAGCCGCGACTTGTTCGATCCGTACCTATTGGCGATGCGCTCGCAAATTGGGCTATGCCTCGGGAGGGTCACCGTCTGGAGCGTCCGGTGGTCCACCCGCCGCAGGTCCAAAATATGTCCTCAGTCGCGACGCGGCGTGCGCATAGCCAGCTTTGAGCAGTAGGGTTTGCGTCCGCTTGGGCATTCGCCAGAGTCGAGTTGAAATACTCCTCGCCTCGTCAAATTCAGTTTCGGTAAGCAAAGGTGGCCGCTGGCTCTTATCATCAACGCCGGTACTCAATTGCCACATCGCGCCTTGTCTGGCGCCTGTTTTGTAAGCATGGGAGAGAATCCGCTCGCGCAAATTCTGAGACTGATCCATTGCAATATCGAGCACTCGAAGAGATTGTTGGAGCCAGTTCTGCTTTGGCTCGTCTTCGAAACTAAAAGGGTGGCCGGCATCACTCACAAGCACGGTTCGGCAACGTCGCCAGACTGTCTCGGTGCCCAAGTTGTCGTAGACGCCACCATCCGTAAGTATAGCTTTCTCGGTGTAGGGCGCGGTCGCCATTTTACCCTTCGTGTGCGCCTCTATCGTTCCCGGTGAAAGATTGACTATTGCAGGCGAGAGAAACGGTGGAAACGCCGCTGAGGCTGCAACAACATCTGCCAGTCTCAGGTCCAGCCCCGTGAACTGGCCAATCTTGTAATCCGCAATATATGCGCGCTGAAAACGAAATGCGCTCCCTGTCATCAGATTGGTCGCATTGAAAACAAAACGCGGCTTCACTGGGAGTTGAGACAGCGTCGAACCGTGCGTCAGATTTCGATCGTAGCTCCTAGCAGCTTCCTCGGCTGCCGACGTGAACGGATTCAACCCTGCAAAACCTGATGCAATGTCGATGGAGTCATCCGCTTGGGAGAGCACCGGTTCCAGAAACGTCTCGCGCAAATTGGTTACGCGGCCGTTTGGATCGAAAGAAAATTTGCCATAGGCTACTGCGAGTGCGGCTGCGGCCATTGAGCCGCCGGAAACGCTAGACACTCGATCGAGTTTGTTTAACAAGCCTAATTCATTCAGTCGAAAAATTGCGCCGGCATGGAAGAGCAGCGCACGGTATCCCCCACCAGACAGGCAGAGGCCGATTGCATCTTCCAGTTTTTCACCGTCGATCAGTGAAGTTACGTTGCTCTGATCGGAGTCAAGATCGGTTGCCTCATCGTCTGCCATAATGCGCCTCCACTGTCATCCTGAAAGCCAAAAGCGACATGCAACGCGTAGTAGCAGGGGTCTAAGATAAAAAGTGGTACTGTTTAATTGCGTCTGACCAGCCACTAATTTGGTTTGTGAGATCAAGACTTGCGTACGCTCCATCATAAATAGGTTTTGTTGGGAAGTAGACCGAGAGCCCCGTTGGCTTCTGTCGTTCACGTCCAAATAAGAACTCTGAACTAATAACGGAGTGTTGAAGTGCGTTTAAGAAATTCTCGATGCGTTGATCATTCTTATGGTCCTTGAGTATTGTCGCAAAGTGTCCTAGGTCCAGAAAATCAGTGTCATAAAAACGAGTGGCGTTCTTTTCGCTTTTTGCTAGTAAGATGTACTCTGGTGCGATCATCTCAGAAATGAGTTCGCCAAGTGAGCCAAGTGCCATTGCGAGACCTTCAATTTGCTCCATGTCTATAGCAGACTGGGTAACCAGCCGTATTCGATAATCCCGCATTCCTTCTATGTAGGAAGCGACCATAGCACTGGACAAATCCCGCGCGCTGATGTTTCCATCGGCAGCCGCAATGGAGTTCACGAGCAGGTCGTAACGCCAACCGATCGCTGGCTCAATTTCTTCGGAAGCAACAACAAACGACGATAAATTTCTAACTTGGAAGGCGACCTCCAGTCCCGCCATCAGGCACGCATCAAAGCCCAGAATGTCGAACTTGAAGGGTGTGCCCCTGCTCTGGGCGATATGATTAATTGCTCCAACCAAAGCGTTCTTTAGTTCGATACTGTCCAGGGCGTCGTGCTGGGACGTCTCGTCAAGACCAATAGCTCGATCAACCAGCAACTCTAGCTCGCGATCCAGCTCATTCCGATCCCTTTCCCGCAGAGACAACATCGGAGGTCGCGCCGATGAGCGCTGCAGCGATGTTAGCAGAGCATCCCTGCCGACCAGGAATCGGCGCTCAGGTGCGGCGATAAGCGGCACGAGAGTACGTCCAATGAAGTCGGTCACAACTTCCTTAGCATTTTTTCGAAATAGAATTCGTTGAAGACGTCGTTTGTAGCGGTCCGCAAGATCAACATGGCGCATCGCCCGCGCCAAGCGCTCACCGGCAACTTCCTCTGCCTGCTCGTATATAAACTCCGGCTTCCAGCCGCTTCCATGGTTCCAGATAACCAGAGCATATCGTTCGGCAGGGTGGTTCAATACACCCCATTCGATGAACGCTTGGAGAACAGACGGATCACCGGTGTTAGTTTCACCGATTTCATTCAAGGGCGAAATGAACCTGAAATCATAGGGCTGCCAGTTCGGGTCTTTTATGATCGGCCCCCGCAGCGCCGGTCCTCTTGTGCCGTCGCCGTATCGGTCAACCTGAACAATTAAATCGACCTGGTCAGTAGATCCAACTAACTCCATTTCGTGAAGATCTTTGACAGCAAAGCGGTCAAGATCGTTATCAGCAGCCATGAATAATAGTATAGTCCACCGTTTCATGTTCACCCCCGTCATGCGGCAGAAACGCCGATGATCTGTGGAAGTACGAATGTTCCAAAGAGTCTCTAATTTCTGTCTTTAGGGGCGCTCTTTCGAATCCAGGCTGGCGAAGAGCCAGCGACAATACATCTTGGCCCTCACGAAGGAGCAAATGCAGGCTAAGTAGTTCCTCGATCGTCTCGGAAGCGACCGATGCCCCAAATTCTCGGCCAAGTTTGTCGCGGATTCCTTGCACTCCCTGGATTTCAGCCGCGAAAGCAAGTGCTCGCGTGGCAGGACGAGTGAGCCGAAGCAAATTGTTGCCAGTTCCAACTCGACAGTCACGGACAACCGCCTCTCCATCGTTGTTTTCCCGAAGCGAAAGCGCTGATGTCGCGGCGTGGGCGTCCCATCTCTCCAAAGCCGTGTGAAGTTCCTGATGGATTGGCTCGAAATGGTGGTCATCAGGCTTTTCGATGTCAAAATGATATGCCAGCTTCTGAATGGATGAGCCAACCGAGCTATAAATATGTGCGTAGGCGGGTAATGGTCGAATCGAAATGTTAAATGCGGACGGTTCATTGAAGTACGGGCTAAAGCGGTCGGCCCGGACGCGGGTAACGCCACTGGGGGGGGACAAGTGGGTGAGAAACGGGATCAAACCCAACACGCAACGATAATCATCTATGGTCTCACCGGGAAATCCATACAAGTGACCCCATTCAACATAAATGCCTGCCTCAGCAGCAAGCTTTAGGGTTTGGACGTTTCGCAGCATGGTAGTGCCCTTTCGCATGAGGCGAAGGACGTTTGTGCTAAACGATTCTATGCCTGGCTGAATTTTCCGAACGCCGGCGCGAGCGAGAACTGACAGCTGAGATGCTCGTAGGTTTGCTTTTACCTCATAGTGCATGAGCAGTGGGGGTAACGTTCTGGCGAGACGCGGCAAAAAATGGTTGAAGTATTTTGTATTTAGAATGTTATCTACGACAAGAATCTCTCGTCCGTATCGATTGGCTATGCCGAGAAGCTCTGAATAGGCTCGCTCTTGACTCTTGCTTCGGTACGTCATTCCCAAAGCGTTGAGACCACAGAATGTGCAGTGATGCTTCTGGCCCCACCAACATCCCCGTGCGCTTTCAAAAAGAGGCACGGCATCAAAGGACTTTGAAACATTAGGGGCTCGATGGCGATCAGCGTAGAAGTCGTCGTAATCCACAAACGGTAAGTCATCGAGATCGACTATCGGGAGTGATGGACCTTGGGCATGGATTGCCTTCTCACTATCCCTTACTGTCACACCGGGTAACCCGGCTAGATTCTCCCGGTTGAGGTACCTCTTGACGAGTTCTGGAAAAGTTATTTCGGCCTCGCCACCTACGACAGCATCAATCACAGGATACAGACGATGGAGCTCAGTCCCCATTTCGTCTTCACAGTTGGCTCCCCCAAAAACAATAAACTTATTCGGGTATCTCTCCTTAATACGTTTGGCGAGCGCTAATGAGGCCATCGTCTGCTGAAATGACGACGAAAACCCGACGACCGCGTATGCTTCCCAGTCTATCGCAGCCATGCAATGGTCGAGAAATCCAGATATCTTCTTCCGGGATTCTAAGATGTTCAACACCTTACGAGCATCAACAAGATGCCTGTACTCGCCGCATAGAATACGTGAGATGTAACCTATGTCGTCTGTTGAGACGTCACCGTGCGCGGCCGCTGAAAATAGCCATTCACCGACAAGTGCGAGAAAATATCGGTCATCATTGATGTCGCAGTATGCCGCCGGGCCCACATATTCAGCGAAATCCAAGAAAAAATGTCGGATCGCAGCGTGATAGCCGTTTCGGCGAAGCGCGCTCTTTAAAAGAGAGAGGCCGATCGTGGGATGATTCAAGGATGCCATTGGCATCGAGAGTAGAATGACGTCGCCACGCTGGGAGCGCGGCTGCTGGTATATGTAAGTTGAGGCTTGGTCCTCATGGCGCATCGGTCGATACCAATTCTGTCCATATGAGCGAAGCTTGTTCTCTCAACCGCGCGGTGACCCGAACCGCAACTTGTGCTCCAGCTGGATCTCGGAAGAGACGATGGCAGACAACACAATCGTGCAAAGCGCCAGGCACGAGCCCCAGTTTAACTTTCTCTGCTTCCGTCATGCGTTCGACAAAGAACTGAGGACCTTGTGATGCTAAAACAATCCAAAAAAGGTCGCGATCCCTCCGTGTAAGCAAGGACTTTATAGATTCGTCGGGGTATCGACCTAAGCGAATTCCGTCCGTAAATCCTCCCACGGCGCAGCATGGGAAAACGTCGCCGTTGGGCGTCAGAGACATTGTGTCAAAGTCTGCCCTACAAGCGCGCTTCAGATCCGTCGGAGCAGGCGGCAACAGGTCTCCGGGTTTGACCTTTCTTTCAGCCCGCCCCACCGGAAGACACTTGACTTGTGTTATCGGCAATTCGAACGCTTCGTCACCGAGAAGTTCCAACGCTGATGACAGGCTTGACACCTTACTAACCACTGCCGTCAACCGAACGCTCACGCCGTACTTGCGGCAGGCACAAATTGCATTGCGAATCCGCGCGGGATCTATGAACCTCGAGTGGTACTGGTCCCAGCTCAAACTAATTGCTTCGATTCCTATTGATGCTAGTGATCCTATGGCTCGCTCGGCAGTAACCCGGTCCACAGCGAAGGAGCCGTTGGTCACGACCCTGAAAAGCAAGCCACACGAGTGCGTAACTCGCGCAATCGAAGTTAGATAATCAAAGTCGAGGAACGCCTCTCCCCCAGACAGGGTTATGCGCTTCACAGTCGACACTGCAGCTACCTCCTTGATAGCCTCAGTGATGTCATCTAGGCTCAGCCGCTCATTTATGGAAGGCGCAGAACTGAAGACGCAGTGATGACAGACAACATCACACTTCCAGCTTGGCATAATCGCCAGCGTTTCCAGCGGGTGCTTATATCCTGCGCCCATCGCTGCCCCGTTTCTGCTAGCGTCAGATATCCGAAAGCGGCAAATTATCGGTGAGCGGGGCTCTTAGAGCCACGCCCCTATCACTGGGCGCCCGCCCAGACGATTTTCGACAGTATTCGCGGCAGCTAAGAATGTTTGGTCATTCAGCGCCCGGAAGAAGTTTATCGAATCCTGAGACATGTTCAGCCCAAGTACCATGAAGGCCGCTTCTGGATCCTTGAGCAAAGCCTCACGAAATTCGGCATCGACCAAGGCTCGGCCAAGGATTTCTTGGACGTCTTCAAGCGTAATATCGCGTGCAGTCGCTGGCATTTCGACCTCCAAAGTATAACTGTGAAGTCAATTGCAAAAGCATTATGCCGAATGATGTTTTGCGCATTAGCTTCGCTTGGACTCTGCATGGCGTCCAAAGCGTTCGTTGCCCCCGGGTAGGAAAGCATAAGCCGTCAACTAGCAATTGCTAAAATAGCAGGATGCGTTCTAAGGTCAATCCCCCGGTCCTGGAATTTTGTAGTAGGGCGTTGGGGCCTAGGGTATATACAATAGCATTTCCGCAGCCAGGCAGAGCTGGTATTTTGTCGCTACCACGAGCAGTTGCTAAACGCCCCTGAATACAAGGCCGCCGCAAGATCCCCTAAGGAGCGCCTCAGCCAATTTCAATGTGACGGAGACCGGTGGCAGGGTTGACTGTCAGAGGGCGAAGAGGTCGGTGACGATCGCCGCGGAGGCCTCCTGACGCGCTGCGACACGAGCATCCAGGGCTTTGCCCGCGCACGGTCTTCCGATCTGCCAGAGCTTCACCATACGCTCGACCGTCTCAATTGCGACCTTCGAGCTTTCCGCGACATGCAGCTCATAAAACCTCCGCCGGCTTTGCAACCAGCAGCCAGCCAATGTGATGCCGTCATTGCCGCGATCGGAGCGGACCAGCTTGTGGTAGGCGGCATAGCCGGTGGAGTGGACGCCCCCCGACGGCATCAAATGTGCCAAAGTGCGGGTGTGTTAGGACCTGCAAGGAGGACGTCCATGAACGAGATTACCATCGTTGGTTTGGATCTGGCAAAGAACGTATTCCATATCCACGGCGCAGGCCCCGATGGAGCGGCGGTCCTACGCAAGAAGCTGAGCCGCGGAAGGTTGCTTGAGTTTTTAGCCAAGCTCCCGATCTGCGTAGTCGCGATGGAAGCCTGCGCCAGCGCCCATTATTGGGACGGGAGATTGGCAAGCTGGGGCATGAGATCAGACTGATCAATCCTTCCTATGTGAAGCCTTTTGTCAAACGCCAGAAGAACGATGCTGCTGACGCTGAGGCAATCGCGGAAGCGGCATCGCGTCCCACGATGAGATTTGTAACGGTGAAGAGCGCAGAGAAGCAGGCTTCATCCATGGCATTCAAGGTTCGGAACCTGTTGGTGCGACAGCGCACACATACAGTCAACGCACTACGCGGACATCTCATGGAGTACGGGTTGATTGTGCCGCAGGGTATCAAACACCTTCCCAACTTGAGGGAACTCGTCGCAACTCACCCCGACCTGCCTGAGGCTGCGCGGATCCTTTGCGACGGCTTGCTGGAGCAGGTTGCATTTCTTTCAGAGAAGATTGCCGTGGTAGAGGCAGATCTCCGGACGCGCGCTAGACAAGACGATGTCGCTTCCCGTTTGATGACCATTCCAGGCATCGGTGCTATTTGCGCGACCGCTATGGAAGCCTTAGCTCCATCAGTCGAGATCTTCAGCAAGGGTCGTGATTTTGCGGCTTGGATTGGCCTCACGCCTAAGCAGAATTCGTCCGGAGGCAAGGACAGGCTCGGTAAAGTATCCAAAATGGGCAACGAGATCTTCGACGTATTCTTGTTCTTGGCGCTACCGCCGTGGTGCGTTGGGCAAGACGATATGGAGCGCCTGCCGGCTCCTGGCTAGCAAGAGTGCTTTTGAAGAAGCCGCCGAAGCTTGTCGCGGTAGCGTTGGCGAATAAACTGGCGCGCACCGCTTGGGCTCTGATGGCCCGTGGTGGCGTCTATCAAGCTCCGACATCTGCCGCTGCATAAGGCAGAACCGGGGCCGCGAGACGTCGGGAGTGTGGTGAGGTCTACGGAGGATTGCGCCATCAGCTTGCGGTCGAGCTCGACCTTGTCGCGAGCGTAGATCGCCTCCTGCTGGTAGAGCGGCAGGCCATCGGCTTTGGAGACAGCGATCTGGGCCAGCAGCGCTTCCGTCGGAATGCCGCCTTCGATGATGTGCGCCGGCGCCGGTGCCCTGGATGACGCCGTCCTCATTTTTGAAGACATACTTGGGGCGGCGCGTGACGATGACGCGCAACTCCGCCGGCACCACATCAAGTGATGAGTCCAGCTTAACGAACCTTCCGAAACTGAGGGATCACCGCGAGCCGATCATTGAATTCCTCTGTCGCCCATGTCATCGCCACTGCGCAGTTGAGCGCAAGCTGTTGGTGAAAGCATTCGGCGCCAGTGTGAGCTTCGCGGTGATCCGCCGGCGCACGGCGATGGGCTGCGAGCGCATGCAAACGCCGGAGGGTGACAAATGCGGCGCGCACTTCCCATGTTTGGCTGAGGGAGCTGATGGAAGCTAGGCGATGACAAACGACGAAGGCAACGAGCGCCCGCGCAAGATCATACATGTGGACATGGATGCCTTCTATGCATCAGTCGAACAGCGCGACAATCCGGAACTCAGGGGCCTGCCGGTTGCCGTCGGCTATCCTGCTGCCCGCGGCGTGGTGGCGGCCGCCAACTACGAGGCACGCAAGTTCGGCGTTCATTCGGCGATGCCTTCGGTGACCGCTCAACGGAAATGCCCCGACCTCATCTTCGTCAGACCGCGCTTTGACGTCTACAAGGCCGTCTCGTTGCAGATCCGCGCGATCTTCGCCGAATACACGCCGATGATCGAGCCACTCTCGCTCGACGAGGCCTACCTCGACGTCACCGAAAACCTGAAGGACATGGAGATCGCCACCGAGATTGCCGCGGAGATCCGGGCGAAGATCAAGCAGGTCACTGGCCTCAATGCGTCGGCCGGGATTTCCTACAACAAGTTCCTCGCCAAGATGGCATCCGACCTGAACAAGCCCAATGGTCAGGCTGTCATCACGCCGAAGAACGGCCAAGCCTTCGTCGAGGCGCTCCCCGTCAAGAAATTCCATGGCGTAGGTCCCACAACGGCCGAGAAGATGCACCGGCTGGGGATCGAGACGGGCGCAGACCTCAAGGACAAGACACTCGAGTTTCTGGTCGAGCATTTCGGGAAGTCGGGACCCTATTTCTATGGGATCGCCCGCGGCATCGATAATCGCCAGGTCAAGCCGGACCGGGTGCGGAAATCCGTCGGCGCGGAGGACACGTTCTCCGAGGACATCCAGTCCTACGGCCCGGCGCGCGAAGGTCTTCAGCCGCTGATCGAGAAGGTATGGGGCTATTGCGAGGCCAACGAGATCGGCGCCAAGACGGTGAAGCTCAAGGTCAAGTATGCCGACTTCAGCCAGATCACCCGGAGCAAGACGGTTCCGGCACCTCTGCAAACGATCGGCGATCTCGAGGAGGTGGTCGGCCTGCTTCTCGCGCCGATCTTCCCGCCACGCAGAGGAATCCGCCTGCTCGGCGTCACGTTGTCATCGCTGGAACGGCGGACGTTTGGGGTGGCGCCGCAGTTGCGGCTGGCGCTTTAGACGGCCAGCATCGGCTGGGCTGGATCGATCGAATGGCGCTTGACCCGGAATGTCCCTGCCGGCAGCGGACGGAGGATTTCGTCCTCAGGCACAAATCCGTCGAGCCAGGCCAGGCGTTGATCGCGTGTCAGCACCGCCAACTGCCGGTCGTGAAACGGCGCGAGATCGGCATTCGCCTCGATCGTCAGGATGGCATAGGACGCCGGCCAGTCTTCTATCGCCGGCCGCCAGATCGCCGCGAAGTAGAACCAGTCGCCATTTACGAGCGAGAAGCTGAAGCTCCTATGGCGAAACTCCAAGGCCGGCACCAGGCAGCGGTGCGGTGGGAAACGTCCTCCCTTCCGACCGAACGACGTTCACGGCGCGCAGACCGCCGTCGCGGGGCCGCAGGCCCCATGGCAGTTCAACCATCTCCACATCGCCGTCATGGCGCCTTATGATCACGCGGCGCTCATCAAGCGGGGCGTCGGACTGGAAAACGGTCGCACTCATCATAGATGGAACATATCAGGAACGACATTCCCACAAAACCAAACCCTGAGACGGAGGACACATGTGCAATGATTATCGGCTGATGGTGGATGTCGCCTCTATCGTCGAGGACTTCGCCGAGCTCAAGATCAAGATTCGCTTAGGCGAAGGCGCGCCGAACCTGCAGCCACGCGAGGACATCAAGATCACCGATATCGGTCCAATCGTCAGAACGATCGACGGGACCCGGGATGAGGCCGAGCTCGTGCAGCGGCGCTGGAGCTGGCCGGGGCCGAACAAGCGTCCGGTGTATAATTTCCGGTCGGAAGGACGCGAGTTCAGTTCCAATCGCTGCCTGATCACCGCCGACGGCTTCTACGAGTTCGCCGAGCCGAAGGACCCGAAGAAGAAGCGCAAGGACAAATGGCTGTTCACGAAGAAGGATGAGCCGATCTTCTGCATCGCCGGCATATGGCGCGACACGCCGGATGTCGGACAGGCCTTCACCATGCGACGATGGAGCCCGGGCCGGACATCGCGCCATACCAGGACCGGCAGATCGTTATCCTGGAGCGTGACTCATGGGCCGCGTGGCTCAATCCGGCGGTTTCCGCGAAATCGCTGATCAGGTCGCTTCCGGCGGGCGCGCTGGTGGTGGAACAGGTCGGCTGATCGCCAGTTCCGTACCGGCGTTCAAAGGACAAATTCAGCGCAGGTCGGCGGCCTGTGAACGAAACCACTTCAAAAGCCTCTATATCAGTCCACCTAGATGGCGGTATTGATTGCATTTTATTGATATATAACGTACTGGTAGCTGCCTCAGTAGGTGGCGTTTCATCTTTAAGCTTTACTCAACTGAGATTTTCCGTGTCGATAGTCGATCAAGTCAAGAAGTATGAGGATTGGCTCGCGACGCAGTGCGACGTCGTGGAGGCGGGGCTTGATGAAAAGCACGAACGGATGGCGCGCGATCCGTTCAAGTTCTTTCGCGCGACATGCTTCCGTTTCGCTCGCAAGCTGTTTGACTGGCTGCCCGAATTGGGTGGCGGGCCTTTGGTGATGAACGTCGGCGACGCTCATATCGAAAACTGGGGCACATGGCGGGACGAGGAAGGACGCCTGGTTTGGGGCGTCAACGACTTCGACGAGGCCGCCACGCTCCCGTACGTCTGCGATCTCGTGCGTCTTGCAACAAGTGCTCGCCTTGCCCCGGATTTACCGGGCAGTGAGAAGGCTCGGGTTGAAGCTATCGTCGAGGGTTATCGGCGCGGCCTTGAAGCGCCCGGCCCATTTTTCATTGATGACAGGGTTCCTTGGATGCAGGCGCTGGTAAACCGACCTGCAACTAAGATCGACTCCTTTCGGACCGAGTTGAGTGGGGCTGCCGCAGTGGTGCCGCCGCCCCAGACTTCCGACTTGTTGAGGGAGCAGCTTCCCGCCGGCACCCGCGACATTATCTTCCGAACCTGGCAGCGCGGCGGCGGTTCACTTGGACGTCCGCGCTACCTTGCGATCGGCACCTGGAATGGCGGAAGCGTCGTGCGTGAGGCAAAAGCACTGGTTCCGTCGGCTTGGGAGTGGGCGAATGGAAAGATCGGCCCCGTCGGACTGTTTCAGGTCGTCTCAACCGGGCGCTATCGCTCACCGGACCCGTTCCTGAAAGTTCGTTCTGACTTCGTCGTCCGCCGTATTGCATCGGATTCGCAAAAGATCGACCTCAGTAAAGTAGACGCTTGGGCCTATGGGCCGGACCTTTTGGCAGCAATGGGAGCAGATCTGGCAGCGATCCATCTTGCGGGAAAAGTAAGCGCCAACGACATCAACAGCGACCTCGCCAGACGCGAGTCGAATTGGCTGCACAACGCCTCGAAGGCTGCGGAAGAATTCGTGATGAAGGACTTCGAAAAGTGGAAGCGCTTTCAGCAGGGGGACGCATGAAACAGGCAGTCGTCGTGATCCATGGCATGGGTGAGCAAATTCCGATGGACACGCTCATGAGTTTCTCGGAGTCAGTGTGGGCTACTGACTCTGACCTCATTGATGCTAATCGTCCTGATTCTTCTACGGGCGCGAAACGAACGACGAACGCGATCTGGTTCAAGCCGGACGAGTATAGCCGTTCCTACGAGCTTCGACGTCTGGCAACAGAGAGCCTTCCGGGACGTGGTTCCACCCACTTCTACGAATTCTATTGGGCCCATCTCATGGAGGGAACCTCGTTCGAGCATTTTCGAGCCTGGATGAAAGATCTTCTCTGGCGCTCACCGCGTCGGGTGCCGCAAGGGCTCGGCCTCGCTTGGACTGTTCTTTGGATCATCACAATCGCTGCGGTCACCTGCTTCCTCCTGTCGCTTCTACCGTCCGAAGGCAAGGCCTGGTACTGGGCGGTGTTGGGAGGCGTTGCAAGCCTTTCCGTCGGCGGTCTCGTGAACACGTTCCTGCTAAAATACTTTGGTGACGTTGCCCGCTACGTGAAGGCGAGTCCACCAAATGTCGCTCGCCGCCAGGAAATTCGCGAGAAGGGAGTGCAGCTCCTAGAATCGCTGATGGGTATCAAGCCCGACGGGACAACAGTCACGTCCGAGTACGATCGGATCGTGGTCGCGGCGCACTCGTTGGGAACGATCGTGGCTTACGACATCCTCACTCATAGTTTCGCGCGCCTAAACACGAGAATGACCGCGGCAGAAGACCAGCCGGAGCTCGCGAAGATGGAGGTTCTCATTCGCCGGGCGACTGGATTGGAACCGCAATTGGCTGATGCGCGTCAGCAACAAGACGTGGATCTCGATGCATATCAGGCGCAGCAGGCGCTCTGCAGAAAAGAGTTGAACGCGCAAGGGAATCCCTGGATCGTTTCGGATTTCGTAACACTTGGGTCACCACTGGCGCACGCGGAGTTCCTCCTTGCCTACGACAAGCCGGCTCTCAGGAAGGCCCAGGAACGGCGCATCCTGCCGACCTGCCCCCCAACACTGGAATATGATGCGACCACCAAGAAGCGGCACATGTCCTATCGGACCGATGATGATGCCGCTGCCCCGCGCCTGCCCCACCACGCGGCTCTATTCGCATTTACACGATGGACAAACATCTACTCCCGTCACAGAGCTATCCTCTGGGGGGACATCATTTCCGGTCCAGTCGGCAAACAGTTCGACCTGGCCGTGAACGGCAGGACGTTTTCCGGCATTCGCGATATCGCTGTAATGCCAGAACCAAAAGACGGAACGGTCGGCTGGAAGTTCTGGCCTCCATTCTTCACTCACACAAAGTACTGGACGCTTCCCCGGAGATGGTCCGCTGGTGCGGCCGTGCCGCACCACATCTCCGAGCTTCGTAAGGCGCTGAAGCTGAAGGAAAGGTGAGGTTCGGGAGACCGGTCAGGTGTCAGTGTTGGACGGTTGGGCAGAGGACTCCGTCAGCGTCGCATCGATTTATTCAAGCTCGTGCCAAAGGCATTTTATTGTACAATTCAGAAGAGAAATGATAGTTCCAGCAGTACAATACTTACCCTCTTGGAGTGATAGGCAAATTGAGTGTATCTGTGAAGGATATCTTCTCCGACCGTCATCCTGAATGATTATGGAAAGTGACGTATATTCTGTCTAGCTACGGCGCAACGCAAGGGTGTAATATCTTTAGGGCGCACAAAACAGGGGGGCAAGACATTGGCGAACCAGGAAGCTGTAGAGGATTTGATTCAACGGCACGCAGCGATATTCGATTCGGTTGAAACGATTACAGTGCGCGCCGCTCCGACAATGGTCCACGGGCGTCCGGACCACAGCAATTATCATATTGAGGTGATCGCGCGGCGGCCCGCCGCGCTGGACCTACCTCCGCAGATCGACGGTATCGTGGTCCTCAAGATTGCCGCGACGATGGAAGAACAGGCGTTGCGATACAACGGCCTCACCATAAATGACGCGGACGCGCTGTCGCGCGAATGGCGAACAGGCCTCCTGCGCGGCGCAGATGAGGCGCCACGCGACTATAGCCTGCTCACCTACAAACCGCTCAACCCGTCAAAGCTCGTCGAAGTGAATGAAGATTGCGAGCTTACGTTGCATGTGAGCCCGGACGCCGGATGGGCGGTCCTGTGCGAGTATCTTACGGACCCCTCCGATCTCAATATCGGGATGTATGATTTGACGGCGCCACACATTGTGAATGCGCTTGAGGCAATCGGGCAGCAAGGCGGCAAGCTTGGCCTATGCCTTGGACCCAAAGCATCGCTGGGCAGCGGGACCAAAGCGGAGGACATTCCTGAAGCCGACGTGAAAGCCCGGCTGGAAGCGGCGTTTGGCGAGCGCTTCCGCTTCGCCTGGGCTTCAGTGGGTGGGCGAAAGCAGTTTCCATCGGCCTATCACATCAAGGTTGCGGTCCGAGACGCTAAGCAGTTCTGGCTGTCAAGTGGCAATTGGCAGAGTTCGAACCAACCAAAGCGTCGGTTCGCAGGTGATGCGGCCGGCACTCCCGCAGATGGCGCCGACATGGCGCGCTACAATCGTGAATGGCATATTGTCGTCAAAAGCTCGAAGCTTGCGGAGATCTTCAAAGCCTATCTCGACAAAGATCGCGAAACCTCTGAATTTGACGAGAGCAGTCCCGAAGCAGGCAACCTCACTCCGCTTCCCGCCTCCCCGGTGCGATGGCCAAGCGATGACGAATTCACATTAGAGTTCCGTGTCCCTGATGGGCCCGACGCGGCGCTCCCCGAGGCGCCGCGTCCGTACCACAAGGCCTTTCCGCCAAAGAAACTAGCGAGGCGCAAGCGGCGTATCATGCCACTGCTCACGCCCGACAATTTCGGAGAAGAGGTACTGGCCCTAATTGAGTCGGCAACGACAAAACTGTGGTTTCAAAACCAGTCCCTTTCGATCAACGTGACACCTTCGCCCTTGTATCGTAGGCTGGTGACCGCTCTGCGAGAGAAGGCTTGGGCTATCGAGAACACCCGAATATTCTTCCGCGATTTCATCCAGGAGGATACGAAGGACGCGCTCCGCGCGCTGGATCGCGATGGCTTCCCGATGCACAAGGTGCGAGTCATGAAGAATGTGCACACCAAGGCTATTCTGGTGGATGATCGTCTCACGCTTATCGGCAGCCATAACTGGACCAACGAGGGTACGAACTACAACCGCGACGCCAGCCTGATCATCGATGACAAGGATGTGAACGGTTGGTATGCCGGGGTGCTCGACCATGACTGGAACCATCTCGCCTATCAGTTAGCTTACGATCTGGAGGTGCCGAGTGCAGTCCTTCCGCTCGGCGGCGAGGAAATCGCCGGCATCCCCAAACGGCTAGATCCACGCATGGACGTGGTCAAGCGAGATTAGCCGCCGGCTTCGGCCTGCCCCGCGGTCTCCCAGATAAACGGCCTGAGAAAGCGGCTGGCACGGTTGCGCTTGTAGCCACCCTCGGCCATACCGCCCCAGTGCATGCCGATTACCGTGCCAGTTTCGACATCCAGCACCGGAGCTCCGCCGCTGCCGCCAACGGTTGACGCGTCGTGGTCAAAGGTCTCGCCCTCGTCAACGGCGGCTAGTATGAAGCCAGGGAGCAGAAACTTACGCACTACGCTGCTTTTGAGATCCACGTTATAGCCAAGCACACAGATAGCACGGCCCGGTTTGCCGTGATCCAGTTCAGAAACTGGAAGCACGAAGGTGGAGTTGAGGGGCTCCATGAGGCGAAGAAGGGCGACGCGCGCTTCAGGGTAAATCGCCAGGCATTCGCAAAGGATCCCATCGCCTGGGGCACCGCCGGTGACCCGGCATTCGTCGGCTCTGGAGAAATAGACCCGCGCCGTCTCAGTCGCCTGCCCGACAACGTGGTTTGCGGTCACCACCAGGTCTGGCGCCACAAGAAATCCGGTTCCCGCGCCCTGAGTGCCTTTGTCCCCGACTACGGTAACCAGCCCGCATCCCGTTAGAAAGCGTTCGATTCGAGGACGTTCGATCTCAAGCTGGCGCCACTGAACGGGGGGAGGCTCAAAGCGGCCATTTTGCACGGCAAGTTGTGGCTCGCGAGAAAGCCAGGAAGAATAGGCGGTGCCGATCGAAAGTGTGCGCCGCGCGCGATCAAATTCGGAAGGGTACCGATCGAGCGCCTTGCCGAAATAATCTATCAACACTCGAAATCCGTCGGCAAAAACGGGGAGACCGCATTCGAGCGCCTTGGAGAAATAGCTATGCCGGTCTTCAGGCGCGCAGAGCCCTGCAAGGATGTGCGTGTCGCAAAGATTACCGAAATGATTGAGCATGTTCTGCATTGCCGAGTATTCGTTCCAACTGGTGTCGCCTTTCCGAAAGTCGCCGCGAAATTGCTCGCGCCTGCCATCGCGGACGAGTGCGTAGCCGGCGAGGCACGCGGTGAGCGGATCGGTCATCTTGGCGTCGAGCAGCGCATCGATGATCGAGGCGGGCACCGGTCGGCCGGCCACGAAAAATCGCTGCGCTTTCTCGATCAACGGCAAATCGGTTTCTTCAAGGTCACCGCCGCCCAGTTTAAAAAGGTATTGCAGGACCTCAAGATTTCCGTCGTCGGCAACGCCGATCACAAGGGTCGAGACTCGCCCTGCCATGCCGTTCATCGCAAAGCGGGTCGGCGGTATGCCGGGCAAAGACACTTCGACGGAGTAGCTGCCGAGCGGGCAGCGTGCAGTCAAGTAAGCTGTTCCTGGGAGATTGACAATGGGGCGCAGGCGTTGATCGCCGCCGCCGGGCGAACCACCTGGCAACAAGGCTTGCACATTTCTCAGAAACGCCTTGACGCTTGCTCCCTTGAGCGGTTCGTATCCGGTTACCCCAACGAGGATGGTGACCCAGGCTTCCTGGGACTTGCGGTTGATCGCCTTGAGCTTGATTGCCCGGAGACGGCGCATAACGTCAGAACGGGCAGAATATGCGGCGTAGGCGCCAAAGGCGAGAAGCGAGGTTAGCCTGAATTCTGCCTGGCGCCCCAAACTCTCAGCGGGCTCGACACCGTCCTCGCTCGTGGTCATGCCGAGGTCGCGGACCGCCGCGGCGCTTACGCCGGTCAGTAAGGACGGCGCCACGTCTAAAGTGATGTAGTCTCCGCATTCAGGAAACGCGAACGGCCGCAACTCGAGCGGCCGATCAGCGCTCAGTACGGCGGCGCGATAGTGGCCGGCTTTGGGATCGTTGAAATGGACAACACCAAGAGCCGTGACGGGATTATTGTCGGGGTCGAAGGCGACGATGGGCATGGTGCGATCGCTTGTCGCGAACGATAGACTGGTGGGGACCGCGTGGGCCTGCGGAGGTTTAAGCTCCAGGTCGATGATCCCGTCATACGGTACGGCGATCGTCACCTGGTTGGAAGTGAGGCCAGGCGCGCGTGCTCGGACGTCATAAAAACTAGGTTTTAGAAACAACTGATTGGTCGCCTTGAGCGGCGGGCCATACTGCGGCTTGAGACGCTGCCGCTCGTAGAAAAGCTCAATTCAGCCCTCATTGATTTTGTCACCTGGGGTAACTCGGACATGCAGGGGTTGTGGCGGCACGCGAGCCGCGTCAATCGTTGCGATCTCGAACTCGGGCTGGCGGGCATCCGGGTCGATTTCGGGGGCCTGGACATAACGATACGGCGTATCGAGGAGAAAACGGCGGATCCGCGTCTCGACCATCTTGCGTACATAAGCGGCGAGGCGCGCGAAGGTCAGCTGATAGTCGGTCTGGCCCGCAAGCCGCTGAAGTGCTGCCGGATGCCCGTTCAGGCCCTCAAGCAGCGCGGTCGCGAATACCCCGTATCCCGAACCGAGCTCGAGCGATCGCTCACCAGGCGCGGTTGCGTAGAGAATATTCTGCGCGCATCCCGCATCGTCGAGGACGGGACGGAGATAGCGACCGACCGACGCGCCGGCGGTTGAAGCATAATCAGCAAGGGCAAAGTCGCGACAGGCATCGATGAAGATCAATTGATTTCTGGGACCATATGCGCGAAGGGGACTCAATATGTCCTCAAATCCCAGTAGAAGATTGCTGTCGATTGGAAGCTCCTTCACATCGAGCGGGAAGAGCACGGGCTCGGGGCGTTGGCCCCTCGCCCATTCATGCGAGCAGCCATGGCCGGCAAAGTAGAAGTAAAGCCGATCGCTGGCGCCCCAATTTCGCTTGCGGATTTCCGTGAGCAGCAGTGCCATGATCGCCTTGCGTGTTGGCGCAACGTTGGCAACGCGCACCCCGCTGTCCGGTAAATCGACCTTAGCCGGCGCGCCGCCCGGTGGCGCCACCATCATGCGCAGATTTGACGGGTCGACGCCTCCCGAACCGATCGCCCAGTCAGCAAAGCGGATCGCGTCGGCGGCACAGGCGCCGAGCTTCCAGGCCGGGCTCTTATAGGCGTCGATTCCGATCGCGATGCAATGGCACGTCATTGACTGCTCACTGAAAGTTCAGCCCGTAGCCGGAAAGGGTCTCCTTAAGGCGCCAGATCTGGAGGGCATAGTTTGAACGCTTGTAGAGTCCACGGAAATGAAGACCGATGACCTTGCCCGCCTGGAGATCGACGACACAGGAACCGCTATTTCCACCTAATGTCGAACAATCATGCGAGAAAGCGAGAAAATCGTCGAACGCCGCTCCATATTCACCGGGCTGCAGCCGTTTCGCCTGGTAGATGTCGTTAAAAATCGCCTGCATAATTTCGGGCGGCACGACATTCTCGTTATCGGTCCAGGGATAGCCCACGAGATAAAGGTCTTTGTCGTCGTCGTCGCTTGGCGCCGCACTGCTCAGCGCAACAGGTTTCGGCAGGAAAACGCCAGCAGGAGCGAACGAAAGCCGCTCGACCCGCAGAAGTGCGAGATCCAGGCTTTTCATCCTCTCCGCCTCGAAGCGATTGTGACCGAGTACCACATCGGTGATCTTAAATTGCTTGCGGGTTGGAATGTCATGCTCTGCTTTGAAATCGACCGTTGGCAAGGCGCCGTGGCGGATCACCCAGCGGCTATAATCTGGCGCGGGGTCGGCGAACAATTCAACCACGTGCATGTTGGTCATAATGAGATCTTCGCTGACGACAAAGGCCGTGCCAAGCATCGTGCGCGTGTTGCCGGTGGCCATATCCACACGGCCGACCAGAGGGAGTAACCGCTCGACATCCGACCGATATGGCGAATCCAGCCGCGCCCAACGCTGCGGCGGCAACGCAAAGCTGTCGTTTTTTACAAGCAGCGCAGGTCGCTCGGTCAATCGAATGACTGCCTCTTGTCCAAGTATTTCGGCAGGGTCTAGTTCGACGCCAGGGTCATTGATCGACTTGAGGGTGGCGGAAATGCCGGCCTCAACCAACGCCTCACTCGCCGCTGCGGCCGCATCGTTGACTGGCAATCCAGCGACGATTGAGCGCAGACGAAGATTGGACTTGAGGTTTGATCTGATGGTGTCGGGGTCAAAGCCGGGGGTAGTGAGGTCCGGCAGATATTGCGAGAAGTCGATTAAGTCCAGCGGCAGCTTATCATCAAATGCTCGCACTTCAAGCCTCCAAAGAACTTCCTAGGTTGCATAGTAACTGAAAACCCTTATGAGGCGATAGTATTCATTTCGGATCGGTCCGAATATTCATCAGGACGTCTTCGCCGCTGATTTACTCCGTCTTCGCCTCGCGATTTATATTGATGACTTCAAAAATAATGCGGACAAGCTGCACATGAATCCGCGCAGTTGAAGGGATCTGAACCTGTGACCGGCAGATCTGAAGACACTAAGTCACTGAATAAATTGAAGACGGCTGTTGCCCATTGTCGACTTGGTTAATGACAGTGTTGGGAGCGAGCGAGTCCGCCATCCCGCCGCCTCATCGAGATCCCCGTTATCCAAACTTAGCGATAACCGCCGTTCCCTGACCTACGGTTGTGGATACTCGGCTAGCAGAGCCGTAAGCTTGAGTACCGACCATGCCTCATAGGAGGTTCGGACAGACTGGCAATTCGACGACTCGCCGTTAGTGCGCGAGCTTTACGGCCTCCAGCCGAGGAAGCCTCGGCATCAGCGTCAGAACGCCAGGTTTCTGTGACACTTCGAGCCTGACGAGACTGCCACCACGCTGCAGTGATGCGCCTACTGGTACGGCTTTCTTGGCCCCACCGGGTAATTTTCAATGTATTCTTCAAGAAGCCCATAGTGCTCAAGTATCCTAAAGGGATTGTTCATGGCGGCGGCCATCCGGTGAGCGTCATCGACCGAACACCACGGACAGAGACCTCCCTTGTCCCTTAGTGGCTCGGTACATTCAGCGCATTCCGCGATCGGAGGTGATATCTCCGAGTCCGAAAACACTCTGCTACTCCCCGCGTCTGTGATGAGGTAAGGCATCGGATAGCTGCGACCTATTCTCCCGATATAGAAGTCGGCGCCGAGCTCTTGCGCTACCTCCTGAAGAGCATCTCTCGTCTGCGAGGAAGACTTGGCACCGGAGACTATCGCCGCGACACATTGCTTGGGGACATAGAGAATCTTATTGCCGCTCACGTTCTCGACATATTCGTCGATATTGACGGCGCGCACTTCCTGCTCGTAGCTCCATTCCAGATACTTCGAAAAGTAAGCTTGATAAAGTACAGCGTTCCGAAGGGCCATGGCGTCCCTTGGCTTCTTCCGGTGAGCTGCCATCTCCGCGAACGAAATCAGCGTCTCACTTGGTCGGTCTCGGTACGAAATCTCGCGGACCAGAAGATCTTGGAAGACCTCTTGCAGCTCGGCAACGTCGAACCCGATCACGAATCCTTTGTGATTGTTTCCGTAGTGTGCCCACATTGGGGTCACGACGGGTGATTTCGAGAAGCAGGTGGTCAACAGCGACGGAATTTCCTGGACCACCTCGCTGTAAGTCGCCAGCAGGTCGGAGCCTTGTTCAAGGTCTACGCCTAGGAAAAGTTCGAACGGATCGTTGTAATCCTTTGGCAGGCTGCACTTGAAGCCGACATGGCCATCACGAACAAAAACGCGTTCAACAACGCTCTCTGAAAAGTACTTGAAGATCAATTTCATTTGGTAGGTCGCCCCATGTTCCGCAGCATTGATACCCTAGGCGACGCCGCTGCAAAAGAGGTCGCCAGAGCGCCCAGAAAATTCCTGTTTATTGTTCGTGCGAAACCAGCCGCAATGCTTGATACAGCAGATAATCCATATCATCGTTCTCGCTACCAATAATCGCATCGACGACCCACAACTCAAAGGCGCCCTGCACGCGATTTCAGCCCACTTTGCGGTCGGAATACAATTCGAACCCGCTACCGTCGTCCTTCCAACGGGTACTGGCAAGACTGAGACGATGCTTGCAACGCTCGTCTATCGTCGCCTCGGTCGCACACTGGTTCTCGTGCCAAGCGATGCGCTTCGGAGCCAGATCGCCCGCAAATTCATAGGTCTCGGCGTTCTGCCCGATGCACAGGTGATAGGCCACGACCTTGCCAAGCCACGTGTTGCAGTGATCACCACGGGCATCCGATCCATGGAAGATCTGGATTTGATTGTTCGTAATGCGAACGTCATCGTAGCCCTGCCGAACGTCCTGGAAGCCTCAGACCCGGCCGTAGTCCGCCGACTTGCGGAGGCATGCTCTGATCTAATTGTTGACGAGGCCCACCACATCACTGCGAAAACGTGGAATGGCGTCCGCGAGCATTTCTCGGGAAAGAGAATTCTTCAATTCACAGCCACGCCGTTTCGTCGAGACGGCAAGCGCATCGATGGCAAGATCATCTTCAACTACAAGCTCGGGGACGCGCAAGCCGCCGACTACTATCGGCCCATCAATCTTAGGACGATCGAAGAATATGGTGACGAAGAGGCGCACGACATCGCTATCGCCAAGGAAGCGATCGCCGCGCTCCGACACGATCGGGACGACCTGAAGCTCGATCATCTGATGATGGCGCGAACATCCTCCAAGGATCGCGCGGAAGCCGTTGGCCGCATCTACCAACGTCTTGCACCGGATCTGAAACCAGTGATCGTTTACTCCGGTCCCGGACGCACAGTCGCTAATCGCGAGGCCATGAACCAGCTATTCGATCGCGGAGCCGCCGGCGCGAGGATCGTGATCTGCGTAGACATGCTGGGGGAAGGATTCGACCTGCCTTACCTGAAGGTCGCAGCACTCCACGACACACATAAGTCACTCGCCGTGACCCTGCAGTTCATCGGTCGCTTCACCCGCAAAGGCCCCAAGGAGGCGATTGGGGAGGCCTCGGTTGTGATAAACATCGCCGATCCCGATGCGGAGGCGAAGCTCGCTGACCTCTATGCGGAAGGCGCCGACTGGGATCACATCATCAAGCGGTTGAGCGAGGACAGGATTGATCAGGAGCTGCGGCTCCAGGACGTCGTTCTAGCGCTCAAGGAAACGGGTAACCTCCATTCCAATCTTTCGCTCTGGAATCTCCGGCCAGCACTTTCGGCGCAGCTCTTCCGGACGAAATGCGTTGAATGGAGTCCATTGGCCTTCGAGTCAGTGCTCCCGAAAGGGTCCGAAACCTGGTACGCATTAAGTGAGCACGACAATGTACTGGTTGCCGTCGTTTGCCGTTCAAGCGATGTCTCCTGGGGCAACTACCAGAATGTGTTCGACACGATATATGACCTGCTAATTGTCAGGTGGGATAAGGTTGCAGGATCTCTCTGCCTGTTCGCAAGCGATTACGATGCACTGCGATCCGAGAAGCTTGCCAAGGCAATTACGGACAACGACACAACCCTGGTTTCAGGAACCCCGATCTTCAACATCCTCAACAATGTTGAACTCCCGTTGGTGAAGAGCCTGGGTTCATCACGCATTGGCGCGATCAGCTTCACCTCGTATTTTGGTCCCAACGTCACGGAAGGGCTCGCCAGCATTGAGAAGGCCGAATCTACCCTAAACAACCTTGCCTGTCTCGGATACGAGGACGGTGAGCGCGTTCTTTGGGGAGGAACCCAGCGGCGTGGCAAAGTCTGGCAGCAGAAGGCCGGATCGATATCCGACTGGATCGAATGGACCTCGGCAACGTGGGCAAAGGTTACATCTGACGTCGAGAGCGACAGCAACATCGTCCGCGATTTCTTGCGTCCGGAAAGAATGACGAAATCACACGCGGCGTGGCCGATAGCAGCCCAATGGGGTGAACAGGCGCAAACTCGCTTCAACGACAAACAGTATGTCGTCTTCGGGTCCTTGGAGGTCCCGGTCTTCGCTGTAGACTTGAAGCTAGGCGATGTCGGCCCGTATGGCGAGATAGTCTTTCGCATCGAGTGTGACGAGGCAACCTCCGAATACAGGCTCGTCATCAGCGACGAAATCCCCGGTGGCTACCGCCACGATCACCTCTCTGGCCCGACCGTCTTTTTCCGATACGGTACGCAGCCAGCAATTGCGTTAGACGAATACCTCCAGAAGGATCCGTTCATCGTTCGCTATTCGGACGGCACCTATTCCTACAACTGCTACCACATTCCCGTGAAGCTCGACGCAGGGCTTTACCAGCGGGAGAAGCTCGAAGCCTGGAACTGGGATGGCATCGAACTGAACAAGGAGTCTATGCACAAGATTGGAGATCAGCAGACAATCCAATTCCGGACGTTCGAGCAGATCAAGGGTGAATTCGACGTTATCTTCAACGACGACGGCGCGGGCGAAGCTGCTGACCTTGTTTGCCTCAAGGATGTCGATGAGACCACTGTCCGATTAAGCCTCGTCCACTGCAAGGGCGCCCACGAGGGTCGTGTGTCCCAGGACATCCGGAATTTCTATGTCGTCTGCGGTCAGGCCCAGAAAAGCATAACCGCAAAGCACGCTGGGCTTCCGACGCTTTATCAAGATCTGAAGAGACGTCACGAAATCTGGGGACGCGAAGGCTATAGCCGCTTTCTCAAAGGCAATATAAAGGACCTCTCGTACTTCAAGGAGAAGTCGCGCCGCGCGAAACTCGATTTCGAGATGTTGCTCGTGCAGCCGGGAGGCTCGGTTGCTTCGATCACGGATGACGCTCTACGGCTCTTGGCAACGACCGAACTCTATTTGCTGAAGACCACCCAGGCGAAATTCCGCGTCGTGCTATCACCCTGATTCCGAACTGCACGATCCGGGTATCCGAATTCTGATAATGCCCGAGCGGCGTCCTCATAACGATTTTCGGTTGTTTGGATAGAAGATCGCTGCCGCAAGCAACGCACAAAAATATATCGTTTAAATATCGCGGGAGGGCATTTTCTGCTCTGGCAATTTTTGCGGAAATCAAATTACCCTACGCAATAAGGTTTTCTGGGGAGAGACGCTTGGGAGAGGCCAACCAGTTTAATGCATCCGGCTCGCTTGCTGGCTACCTTTATCAATGCAGATTAGCTTTGCTTCTTGCGATCCGCGAAATGAAGGTGAAGCCGAATTGCCATATCTCGATCGAGAGGTTCGACGATATAACCTTCCATGAAGAAGATCTGGCGCATTGCGTGGTTCAGGCCAAGCATCATATTGGCTCAAAGGACGTCACCGATAACAGTGTCGATGTCTGGAAAACCCTCCGCATCTGGATTTCACAACTGAAAGCAGGCTCCTTCTCGAATGCCGACACGCGGCGGTTTCTTATTACGACCGCGACGGCTCCTGATGATGGAGCACTAGCCATGCTACGCGCTGAATGCGGTTCCTCCGAGCGTAAGACGGCAAAAGAGCGGCTGGCAACGGCGGCGCGCGCTTCGACCAACAAGACATCGAAGGCGGGCCGTAACGACTTCCTGGCGTTGACCGAGGAGGAAGCCGACGTATTGCTCGCGTCAATTACTGTGGTGGATGGCGCGCCAAATCTGCACAATGTTGTCGACGAAGTCGAAGGGGAACTTCGCATCCTGTCGGCCAGTTCAGCCGACAGGGTTGCGCAATCGCTCGAAGGCTGGTGGCTCGGGGCCGTTGCAAAGCGTCTCGTTGGTGTCGAGACATCGGACATCCCCGTACAGCACATTGCGATCAAGGCACAAGAATTCGCGGCTCTCTACGGGCCACTTGGCCTTCCCGTGAGCGATCCCAGCGAATTCGGTGAGCGTCCCTACTCGATTGAGGATGAAGGCGAGACCTACGTCAAGCAGATGCGCCTGATCCAGCTGCCTGACAGGGCGATTAAACGTGGGATTCAGGACTATTACCGATCGAATACGCAAAGATCAAAATGGGCGCGAGAGAACCTCCTCCTCGACGGTGACGTTGCGCGATATGAGGCAAAGCTCCAAGATTCTTGGGAACGTAAATTCGACGAGGAATGCGGTGACGCCCATACCGCCGACGACGCTTCGAAGAACGCAATGGGCCGAAAGGTCTTCCACTGGGCAAGCCAGCAGCAGATCGAATTCCGGAATGTGATTGAGACCTGGATCACGGCAGGATCGTTCCACGGGTTGGCGGATCGAGTGAAGTTGGGTTGGCATCCGAATTACCTGGATCATCTTTCGGTTGGAGCTGATGATGCCGCGGCTTGATCCCTGGACCCGGCGCCCACCTGAAGAAGCGAACCTCTTCGGCCCCTCGTTTCTGTGCGCGCTGTCGCATGAATTTCTGCGCGATTTCACTAAGGACGGCCGCGATGGGGCGTCGCTCTTTTTGCTGATCCTCGCACTGTCGACGGCCTTGCACCGAAACAGCCGGGAGCGACTGCCTTATTCAACGGTCACCTCGCTTTATGCCTGGGTGCAGGAAAACGAGGATCTGCTCATCGGATTTGCGTCGAGAGCCCGGAACCTCACGCCCTACCTGAAGGAGGCCGTGCTGTTCGGGCTTGCTACAAAAACGATCGCGGTAGATGACGCGGGAAATCTTCGGACCGGAGATCGCCGTGCAACCTTCCCAAAGTCTTTCTTGGACGACACCACCGCAGAAACCAAAGAAATCATAGATAGATCGAAGTTCATGGGTAGATGGCTTGCAAAATCTGGATCTGAAACGTCGGTCGCCGCGGCGTTGGGAGTACGTCCATGAGTTTCATCATTAAGGCAATCGTCGTCTACAGCCACACCGGCGAACAGCAGATCGTGCCATTTCGTGAGACTGGTCTGAACATCATTACCGGCAAATCTAAGACCGGCAAATCGGCGATCATTGACATTGTCGACTACTGCCTTGGTCGCGGCAGCTACAATGTCGCCGAGGGAGCGATCCGCAAGAAGGTATCATGGTTCGGTCTACACATTGCTAAGGGCGAGGACGAAGTGTTCATCGCTCGTGACAATCCAGGTCCGGGTGCCGGCACGGGCTCCAAGGTGTTTTTCCGCCGCGGTCGGAACCTCACCTATCCCTCCCTCGACGAGATCACGAAGAACACCACCGAGGAAAGCCTCAAGGAGTTCGTGACGCGTTTTGCGGGGATCCAGGAGAACGAGCACCGACCGATCTCAGGCACCCGTCCGCCATTGGAAGCAGATATCGGGCACGCGCTTTTCCTCTGCTTCCAGAAACAAAATACCATCGCCAGCCAAGACCAGCTCTTCCACCGGATGAACGAGCAGTTCCTGCCTCAAGCGATGAAGGATACCCTTCCCTACTTTCTTGGGGCGGTGGATGAAGATCATTTCCGGCTGTTCGGGGAGCTGGACGAACTTCAAAAGAAGCTGAGGATTCTGGAAGCTCAACAGGCCAAGCATGTGCAGGCGGTCGATGTCAGCCGGTCCCGTTTAACGAGAATCCTCAACGAGGGAAGGAAGGTCGGGCTTATACGCCAGGACTATCAGGCCGTGGACGATAGTGTTTTCGCCTTCCTCGCAAGGATCGGGGAAGGCGCTATCGATCAACCTGACCTCACTTCCGATTTCGGCGAAACCATCGCGCGCCTCCGCGGCGAGCAGAGCACGCTGCAAGAGCGTCTGGGAGACCTTAATCAGGACGTTCGGGCCGCGCGTGCCTTCTTCTCCGACCAGACCGACTATTCCCGCGAAGTCAGCGAGCAGCGATCGCGCCTGAAGAGCATCGAGCTGTTCAAGACCGACATTGAAGCGCCGAAACAATGCCCCTTCTGCGATTCGCATCTGGAGTCCCCTATTCCACGCGTTACGCAGGTGAGAGACTCGTTGAAGCGGGTCAGCGCCCAGCTTGATGGCCTCTACCGCGATAACCCCCATATCCAACGGCATATTGCGGAACTCGAAAGCAAGATTGGCGAAGCTACCGACAATCTGAAGCTAGTTCAGAGAGAGCTACAGCGCGCCGTTCTCGATGATGAGGCCGCCAAAGCCCGTCAGGACCTGATGGTTTCGCGCGGCCGCTTTCTGGGCCGGCTCGCGGAATTTCTTGAATCGATGGCGCCGGATCGGGACGACCTGGAGCTTGCCGCGGAAATTGAGCAGGTCAAGGGTCTGATTGCTGCGGTTCGCTCCCGCATCAACAGCGACGATATAGAATCGCGACTGCAGACAATCCTCAGCTTCATCAGTCAGAAGATGACGGACTATTCCGGTCAGCTTGATCTAGAACATAGCGGCAGCTCGCTGCGATTGGACGTCAAGAAACTTACGGTGGTCGCCAATACGGTCGATGGCCCGATCCCACTGAACCGTATGGGAAGCGGCGAGAACTGGGTAGGCTATCACGTGCTCAGCCACCTCGCGATCCACTGGTGGCTTCGCGAACGGGATCGCCCCGTTCCGGCCTTCCTGATTTTCGACCAGCCGACACAGGCTTACTATCCGCCAGACATTTCCGAAGGTGGGCTTGAACAGATCGAAAAGGATGCCGATCGGGCCGCTGTTAAGGCCTTGTTTAAGCTGATGGCCCACGCTTGCCAAGAGATCAAGCCGGACTTCCAGGTGATCGTTCTCGATCACGCGCATCTCACCGACGATTGGTTTGAGGACGCTATCGTCAGGGAGTGGCGAGGAGATAGCGCGCTTGTGCCATACCAATGGCCGGAAGGATAAGCGATGCCGGAAATTCCTTTGAACTTCACTCTTGCACTATCCGACGATGATGCTGTCGCACTGGCAGACACGCTTGGCTGCACCCCAGAAGATGTCGGCGAGAACCTGCAACTCTATGCGCCGGCGGCGCTAAGAGAATATGTAGAAATGTTTGCTGGCCAAGCAATGATGAGTGTTTCGGACATGCGCGAGCGTCGACTTCTGGCAATACTGCTCGCATTGCCCGCCGCAAACTTTCCAACCGATGAGCGCATCGCTCGTCTGTTCAATCTGACCAGCCTACAGGGCCGAGCGCTGCTGCGCGCCACGCTTTCGCGACACCGCGCACGTCTCAAGGGAACGATGGAGGCTGCGGCCCGCCGTTTCATCGGGGCATGCCAAGGCGAAGCTGGCGCGGAGCGAGAGGCTCGGTTTCCAAACGCTGTCGTGATCGAAATGCTCAATGCTCAACTATCTGCGGCGAACGCGCCACGCAGCCCGATCCGGCGGAAGCCGGGAACATTCGACACATATCTTGTCGCCAATGGCGCGTTCATCGAACTTCAAAACCTTTACCCATGAGCACTTCTGAACAACTACCTGACGCGATTTCCGCAGCGAGCTTGGTGCTTGCCGTCCTCGCAGCTCTCTACACACTCTGGCTTCCGACTGTGACAGCAGCGCTTGACGCAACACCTCCTGCCGATCCTGACGATCGCGGTTCCCTACGAACGCAAGTTACGGGTGCTCTTGTCACAAAGGCAGTACCGCTCGCCTTCGCCACCATAGCGTCAACGGCAATTCTTTTGCCGCGCGGCATGGCGATATTGTGGGAAGTATGGACGCACCACGCTGAATGGGCGTACGATGACGTCAAGGCGTTCTTCGTCCTTACGCTACTGCTTATGCTGTTGCTCGCGGCCGTTTCGATCGTACAACTCGTCAGGCTTGTCGTAAAACGTGTCCGGCTCTGATACGCCAAGTAGGCAAGATGGTCGCGGAGAGACCACCCACGCTTAAGCCACATACAGTTATCACACCCTGCTTTCAAAGCACCCCCCATGCCCGAAACCTCCCCCTCCCCGTCATCTCCCGAAGACCGAGCTCACCAACGATCCGCCGCGCCGCCTGCGGCGTGACACCGAGCGTCGCGGCGACCATGCCGGCCGACACCAGCGGCCGCTCCATGACCAGATCGATCAGCTCCGGCAGTTTTGACGAGGCGCGCCGGCCATCTAGTTTTCTTTCCATCATGGTCCGTGCGAGCGCCAGCCGGTCATGCTCCTTCAGTCCGAGATCGCCGGCTGCGGTCAGTCCGTGGGCGATGGCGACGAGCCGGGTTTCGCGATTGCGATGCCGACGCCGATCAACAGGCACGGTCTTGAGGCCGAGGTTGATGGCGGCGAGATGGGCGCCGGTGGTGACGCCGGCTTGGCGGAGGATGGATGCAGCAAAAAGCCGGCCGAGCCAGGGCGCGTGCTGCAGCACCGCCAACTCGTTCCAGGCATCCAGGGCGACGATCGCCTGCAGCACCGCCGGCAGATCTTGCGCCAGCCGAACGACGCCACGCCATTCCTCCAGGCGTTCGTCCTCGTTCCAGTCGAGATCGTAGACCAGCGGATCCTTTTCCCTTGCCCGAGCCGGGCCGGGCTTCTTTGCTTGTTCGATGGCAGCCTCCGATCGGGCCAGCACCGCATCGATGGCAGCGAATTCTTCCGCAAGCGGACCGGCGTCATCGTCCTCCTCCCCCTCCCCTCCTCCGACCGTGCCAACATCCGGCGCGACGGCGTCGATCGCGACAGTGCCGTCGGCGCCATGCGACGCAGGCGGTGCCTGCCCGCGGAGGCTGCGGAGGCCTTCAGGGCTGAGCGCCCAACCGGGTGGCTGCGCCGCGATGCGCCGGCGGGTTTTCAAAACATCGCGGGCGATGGTCAATTCATGGGTGGGCGTGCGAATATCCTTTGTGGCGTCGTGGAGGACGAGGTCTTCGAGATGCACGAGCTCACCGTCGATCCACAGTGAAGCGCAGGCATCGGTGAAATGCATGCGCTCGATCCACCCCGCGCCGACGGCTGAGCGGGCAACGCGCTCGTCGAGGCGGGCAAGTGCTACGCCGGCGTCCGACATCGGTCGCAGCAGGCTCTGGATGGGCAATTTGGCGAGATCGTAACGCATTGAATTCATGGTAAATGATTTGCTAAACGAACTCTAGTTGTGCGTTAGCATTCGTCACCGGATGATATCGCAAAGACGAAGTCTCACTTCCGATAAGTACTGCTTACCGCAAGTGATTGCGGAAACCGCTAAAATCAGCGATGTCCGTCGCCCTAGATGGGCGGGTTCGCCTGGAAATCCGGCATTTCGGTCCTTTTATCACACTTATTCCAGCGGACTCATTTGCCTGATGGAGCGGACTGGACCTCTCCCGAGCGGCCGATTGCGGAGCTGTCCCCCGTCCATTTCTCCATCTCCGCCCGTCTGAAGCGAAAGGGCGGCAATCGGTCCCTTTCAAAACAGCAGATTTATCGCGTTTCAGCCACACGAGGCCACTGACGCGGTTTCGCAACGTTCGACGGCCGACGCTTGTCGCAGACCAGATTTCGCGCTGTACGGCCTTCCGTTTCGGGCATAAACCACGCTTGCAAAGGAGCAATTTCTCGCGCATTTCTTATCTGTACAAATCACCTCGAAACGAGGCCGTTAAAAGCGCGATGGCGAAGCCACAAAGAGTTAACGTTCAACAGCCTCTAAAGCGGCTGATAGGCTATGCCCGCGTGTCGACGGACGACCAGGTCCACGATGCCCAGATGGACGAGCTGCGGGCCGCCGGCTGCGATCGGATCTATCAGGAGCATGGCTCCGGGGCATCGCGCGCCAGGCCAGTCTTGACGCGGCTGCTCGGAGAGCTCACTGCGGGAGACGTCCTCGTCGTTGTCCGCCTCGATCGATTGGCCCGATCGGTGAGTCATCTCTTGGCAGTGATCGAGGATCTCGAGCAACGCGGGATTCATTTTCGATCGATCCGCGATCCGATCGATACCTCAACCCCGCAGGGCATGTTCTCCCTCCAGGTTCTCGGTGCGGTCGCGCAGCTCGAGAGAGCGCTGATCGCCGAACGCACCAAAGCCGGCATAAAGGCGGCGAAGGCGCGCGGCAAGCTTCCTGGAAACCCCGGCCTGCGAGAACGACGACCGGAGGCAATCAAAGCAGTCTCAAAAGCACGCGAGAAACTTTATCTCGACGAGCTCATTGCGTCCGCGCAGATGTGGCTGCCGATGGTGCGGCAACTCCGGCCTCAGCACAGTTGGGACAATGTCGTGCGGGTGCTCAATCGCCGCGGCCACGACTGGACCGTCGAGCGCCTTCGTCGCGCCGTTCATCGCTTGGTCCGGGAAAAGCTCGCGGAAAAAGAGCTTCTCGCCCGGTCCCCTCGCCGCGCTCCCGAGAACCATCTGATGAAGCTGGTGGCGGCGATCGCCATTGCCGATCCCGATCTGTCGCTTCGCGACATTGCCGCTCAACTGGACCAGATGGGAGAACGCCCTGCGCGAGGCGGCAAGAAATGGCAGCCCTCCTCCGTCCGGGACCTGCTGGACGAAGCACACCGGTTTGGACTTATCCGCCGCTGAGGGCACAGTTTATCAGGCGACCGATCACGCGGTTCTTCTTCCTGCCGCTGCTCGCCGGCATGGTCTTCCAAGCTTGGCTATTGAAATCTGCAGCGCCAGGCGACGGTAATCGCCATCGGTCCGAAGTTTTAGCACAGCGCTTTCCTCCTGGGACGCGGCGGCGGGGTCTCCCGGCGCCTGCTCTCCCTCCCCTCTCCGGATCGTCCTGAAGGCCTCATGCACGAAGGTCGGGACGGTTCCGACACCACGACACTGGACCAGACCTGCAAGCTCTGCCATGGCATCGATAGAGGCGGCCTGCCAGGCGAGAGGCCGCGTGGATAGCGGCGCAGATGCCCTTGGCCGCAATCGGCTGGTCGACCTGCGTGACCAGGCGCTGCTGCTGACCGCATTTGCCTCAGGCGGCCGTCGCCGCTCGGAAGTGGCGGGGCTTCGCATCGAGGACCTCATCGACAAGGAACCGGTGCACGCCGATCCGGTCGACAAGTCCTCTCCTGCCCTGCCCTGTCCTGTCTCAGTATTCATCTCGGTCGCATGAAGACCAGCGAAGCGATGGCGACGCCCATGTGATTCTGTTCGGCCGGCCCGTGACCTCCTTGAGGCGATGGCTGACGGAAACCGTGTCACGGAGGGGCCGGTATTCCGGCGCATCGATCAGTGGGGCAATGTCGACCGGCGGGCGCTCACGCCGCAATCGGTCAACCTGATCCTGAAGCGGCGCTGTAGGCAGGCCGGCCTCGATCCGATGCTGTTTTCGGCGCATGAATTGATGTCCGGCTACCTGACTAAGGCCACAAACCGCGGTGTTTCCCTGCCAGAACCGATGCAGCAGTCGCTGCACAAATCGTTGAGCCAAGCGGCCAGCCATTACAACAACGCGGAACGAAAGAATGGACGAGCGGCTCGGCTGATCGTCTAAGCGTGACTATGCGCCGAAGAATGCCTCGGCTCGCCTCTCAAACGATTGCCATTCTTCCAGTTCCGGTTCCGCCTCCAATCTATCGTGCTGGTCAGCATCCGATGCTGCACTGCCCCAGGCTTCAGCACGCTGCATCAGCGACGCCATCTCTCCCCTCAAGCAATGCGAGCGTTGCAGGTCGGCGGCGTGCTCGGCGTTCTGGCGGGGATCGTAGAACACGCCGATCGCCTTGCCGGCTGTTTGTCGTGCCGCCTCCAATTGTATTCTCAAGCTCTCCAACTCGGCTTTGGCCGCAAAATACTGTCTCATCACCGCGATAAGTTCGCGGTCACTGGCGCTGACTTCCACGATCCCTGCTCCTTGGAATTCCTCGTTGCGGGAACTGATCGCTAACAATGGCAAAATCGGGATAGAGTTCCTACGCTGGAGGAAAGAGGATGGGGCTTCCGGATCGCCGCCTCGCCTGAAGCGATTGAGCAACTGGGCGGTGCCCCGGAGGGTGCGCCAGGGACCGACAAGGGTGACGAGAGGGCCGCGCCTAACAGTGAAGCAGACCAGCGGTCCTCGGGGAAGCCATGCATGAACGCTCTCTCCCTTGCGACGGCGCCGGTCCTCCCGCAGTCGAAGGGGCCATGGGCGCGATAACGCTGCCCGCCGGTCTCGACCGGTTGAAGAGCGGTCGGAGTCCCACAATAGAGATTGCTCCGATGCCTTGAGGAGGGAAAACCCTGACAGCTGTCAGGATTTTTGATCTCCGGGCGCTGATGATTGCTGGCCTGCATGCCTAATCGCACTGCGCGCTCAGGTTAGCACCGCAGAAATGACTTTGCCGCCGCGGCGACGGCCATTCGGCCGCGTTTGAGCTTCATCAGTTTGTTCACGAAGCGAGGCGACACCCGAAACGCCTAGCCGCTTCCCATGACCATCCTCGACAACCTCAATGACTCAAGCGCGGCATTTTCCGATGTGATCTGCCTGCCATCTGTGCGCCCCTGCCAAGGCGGGGAATAGCAGGCGATCCAATCCGGGAATGCAGCATCCGGAGGTCGTGGTGGCGTTCGGTTGTTGGAAGCGACTAATCCAAGAATCTTGCTGAAAATGTAATGGAAAGATCAACCGACTGATTACCGCGCTGCCACAACGGAGGCGAGCCTGAGATCAAAAACCCTGACAGCTGTCAGGGTTTTCCCTCATCAAGAAGGACATTTGCATCAAAAGGGGAGAACGGAAACGTTCGCTCATGATCCACCCGTGACAGGATCCCTCCCGCAGTCAATGAGAAAGCAGTCAGCTTTGGTTTCGGCGAGCAAGAGACACCCAGGAGCTTTCGGCAGGCCTGCCGCACGTTCGTATACGCCGCAAACTTGCTGCTGACTGCACGACCGACAAGGCACTTCAGCCGGTGAGCGCGGGCGTCGACGCTCATCAAGAAGGTGCTCTCGCAGCAGGGAACTGAGGATGGTTGAGTGAATCGCGGCACTGTGGGCATCAGTATTCGCTTGAAGCTACAAGAAAAAACTGCTGACGTTTTCGAAGCACGCGTGGTGCTTAGCCTCCCCGTCAGATGCGCATTGGGCTTTACTGCCGCCCGACATCATCCACCACCTCAGTCGAAAAAGAGCCATTTACCATGGAGACCGCCGACGAAGAACTGATTAGGGACCGGCTATACGCTCTGGGAGAGAGCAGGGCGGCTAGACCGTGACAGTGCTGGTGCTGGTTTCAAGCAGCGAAGGACATTCAGCCAACAGGAATATATGGCGTCGAGGTATTGCAGACTGCGGCGGTTCTTGGCGATCCCGACAAACCTGCCATCAGGGCAGAGAAGGCGCCGAAATCCGCAGTGAGGAAGGCGCCAGATTGCGTGAAGCTGCTGAAGAGGAGCATCGTTTCCAAGAGCCGGCGCCAGCGGGTTAGCGTGGATCAGGAGGCCGGCCGCCGCAGCATGCCCGGCAACTGCAGGCCGTCGGCCTTGAACAGCTTCTCCGCACACAATTCAGCCTCGACCTCCGCGGGCATGCCGTGGGTCGGATCCTCGCTGCGCATGACCAATCCGTGAGATGATGGGCAACGAACTTCAAGAGCAGCGATCTCGTCGCAGGGCAGGGGAGGGGAGGGACGGTAGGACGTCGAGTTCCTCGGCCGGTGATGCATCGCTTGGCTGCTCCGATCTGCCGCGCGAGGGTTGTTGATCATGCGTGCAGCCCCCAGTGCCTCGTGCAATAGTTCCGAAAAACCCGTTCTGCTTGTTTGACGTCGACAGTGACCGTCGCTGCGGATTCAAAGAATTCCGAGTCTATCAGGACGCCGCTTTGCACGAGAGTGTGATCATCAGAAAAGACGGCGGGAGGCACCGTGCCCATCGCCTATGGATTATCTGCGCCTGTCGGGGTGTGATCGCCGCATCGAGGTTGAGCGGCGCCTGCCGCTGTCGAACAGGCCCAAATGGAGCCCGTCTCATCATCTCAATGCCGAACGCTGACGGACAAGAATGCTGCCGACTGGAGTCAAGTTCGGCCACTTCTTCACCATGCCGCCTCTATGTCTGTAGGTGAGAAGCCGTTACGCTTGAATAGCAGCGGTTCACCGTGCCTCTTTGCCAGCGCATTAGAAGAAGCAGTCGCCATAATTCAGACCTGCGGGAAGTCGCCCTTTGGCCGTCGCTGCGCCAGGCTCGCCGCCACGAGGAACTGCTCCGCGCGACGATTTCGACGCCCTTATCGAGGCACAGATCAAGCTCTGCGGTCGCTGCCTCGCCGAGGCAGGCCTCGATGACGATTGTGAGTTCCAGGAGTGTTGCGGCCCAGATGAAGCGTCGTGGAGCGTCGACGACCTTTTTGCTCGAAGGTTTCCGGTTCGGGCTCCTCGAAGGCGACGCGACGATGGCGGAGGCGTCGATGACCATCAGTTGGGATCCCGTTCTCGTCATACTCCAAGATCTCATCTGCAGAGCGGTTGTCCAGCACCGGCAGCTTCGCCCATCGTCGACGACTGGCAGCAAGTTCTTCGAGAAGAAACGCAATACCTTGCCTTTGGGAGATGCCGCAGCCGCTCGTCCAGCGCGCGCCGAGTGGCCTTCGTAATCGTTCGTCAGTCGTTTCGGCCAGTGCCTTTGCCAGGCGTTTCCGTCAGGGCCATTGGCTGGTTTCTTGGTTCCTATTTGTCTACTTTCTACCTAGACTCTAGGCGCAAGCGGAGAATCAAGGTCTCGAACGCGGCGAGAACAAGGGGCACTTGGCGAAAAGCGCATCGCCTTCGCCGCAAAGTCGCACAATCAATACTTGGTCCCTATCGTAGTGAGCACGCGAAGAAATCGGCGTCCGGGTGACGGAAAGATAAGGCAGGTTGGTTTCCGTTTCCACGATTCAAGATGTTAATTCACATGGTTAATAAATCGTCATTGCTGCCGCAGAACGATTGAGGAGGATGCTGGCCTCGATCCACCAGTCATCTTGCTCGAGGGGTGTTATTGCGGCACCAGATTCTGTAAGAGCGTGCGATCAGACTCCAACCAGGTAAACTTTCGTATGGCGCTGCACAAAGACGAGATTCTGAACTCCCTTGCTGCTACTGCTAATGTCGCGCAGTTTGTGGCCTTCCGCCCTTTGGGAGGGCGCCTGGTTCAGAGTTATTGCAGGATTACCGGTTTTGAAGAAAACCACCGATTTCAGGACTCCAAGCAAGCGGTGGAAGCCCTCCTAGGTCGCAGTTCCGACCGAATGGTCAACGTTCGGAGCTACGAGCCGAACAGCCCCCGCAGCAGAGAGTTTGTATATGGCTTACGAACGGTCGAAGAGACTTTGGCAGTCCTCGATCGCTTGGCGGCGGAGGATCTCCACCTAATTGTAAATGAGACCATAGACATTCATGACGGCGGCGTATCCGGGGTTGTACAGGGCCAACTGATTGAATTTGCTCCAGACGACACGCCACGCTGTGTGGAAAAACCAGGGGCTGCATCGTTGCCTCTCGCGATTGGACTGAACATCCTCAACACAGTTTATGGGCTTTCCGCAGAACTCTCGTTTGCGCAAGGCTCCCGCGTTGAATTCAGCATCCATCCTAAGCCGCGTGGTTACCATCAACGCCATACAATTGTATGGGAACTTGAACGCGATGCGCCGAGTTTCCTTCCCGCTGCACTAACCTGGCCGAACCGGTTTAGTCGCCATTTAGGGGACAAGGTCTTTGGCCTGCTCGTCGCCAACGCATTGGGAGTTCCCGTGCCCCGAACGACGGTGATTGGCAGGCGTACGGCCCCCTTCACTTTCGGAAGAGACACGGGATCGTCAGAAGTCTGGACGCGGACTGCGCCCACCGAGCCGCAGCCAGGGCTCTACACGACCGTCAAGGGATGGTTGGATCCGTTCGCACTACTGTCATCGGAGGATCCCGACGGGTCAAATATTCGTTCGGTGATTTGCCAGTCGGCTGTACGAGCCGAGTTTTCCGGCGCGGCGGTAACCGGCCCGAATGGCCAAATCATCATCGAGGGGCGCCGAGGGGAGGGGGACCGATTCATGCTTGGTCTCCAATTGCCGGAAACGCTGCCGTCCTTCGTCGTTGAGAATGTTTCAGCCATATATGCTGTTCTAGCAAGCCGCCTCGGTCCTGTGCGGTTTGAATGGGTGCACGATGGCGATGTCGTTTGGATCGTTCAACTGCATTGTGGCGGGACGGGTACGACCGCGGACGTCATCGTTCCTGGCGACGCCGACACGTGGGTAGAATTCGAAAGCTCTGCCGGATTGGACAAGTTGCGCAGTTTGTTGGCATCCCTGCCCCCAGGGGAGGGCATTCTGGTAGTCGGCCGTGTTGGACTTACAAGCCACGTTGCGGACTTGCTTCGGAAGGCAAATCGGCCATCCAAGCTGAAAGGCGTCTAACCGCTCCGGCATGTAGGAGAGGCGACTGGTTCTCAGGAGCATCTCGTTAACGTTGGCTCATTGTTTTTTACGTGGAAGACAAAAAACATGGGTGGCATTGGCGCGTGGGGTCGCATAGCAAACTCCTATTGCTGCTTGCGGTTTTGCCCCACCCATCTGAATATCCCGCTCAGATAGCAGTACGGAAATGATTCGCCCTAGGATGTGTCGATGAACGTTCAAGTCGCTGTCAAGATGAACTCAGGGCCGAGCATCATGCTTGCAAGCGGTACCTGGTTCGATCTCCTTGATCCGTGGCATAGCCACTTCACCATACAAGACATCGCTCAGGGCCTTTCAAACATATGTCGCTACGCCGGTCAGTGTAGGGATTTCTATTCGGTCGCAGAACATTCCTTGCATGTCTGTGATACGATAGGGGAGTTCAAACTCGAGGCATTGCTGCATGATGCTGCGGAAGCGTTCATTGGCGATATTACCAGGCCGCTCAAACAACTCCTTCCGGAGTATAAAGCCATCGAAGCTAACGTCGAAGCCGCGATTTACAGCCGTTTTAGCCTCAATCAGATGGCTACACCTCACGTTAAGCTGGCAGATCTGCGCGTGCTGGCGGCCGAGCAAGCGCAACTCATGCCTGTCGGAACTGACTACTGGGCCGCGCAGTCCGATGTTCGTCCTGCACCCGTCGCCGTAGAGTTTCTCTCCCCCTCCATCGCGCGCGAACGCTTTCTCGCCAAATTTCATGAGTTAACGTGTTGAGGGCGCTGCACGAGCCCATGTTCGTGCAGCTTTGCACCTCATCGTGATGATTTACTCGTGCGGCCCGTCATCGAGGTCCGCTCCTGGGCGGCGCCACAGTTCAATTAATTGTCCGTTCGCAAAGCGGTGAGCTGATATCAAATGGTCCATGATATCGTGGACACCATATGGCACCGTCAATTCCACTAGTGTGTCTTCGACCGCGCGCGTTTTCCGCCGCTCGCCGAAGGGGTAATCTGCGATCGGAAGGAATGTACCCCGGCCGCGAGGCTGAGGGTTCATAATGGTCGAACCGCTGTTGATCGGGCTGAGCAAGATGTTGTTCTGGTGCGAAGCCACAAGCGAGGCGGTATCCACTGTAAGGATGGTTTGCGGATAGTCGCGGTACGCCTTGGCCTTCAGCAACCTCCACAAACGCTTCTTGTGAAGCCAGAAGAATGTTTTCTCGTTGAGCGTGCGATACCATTGTTCTGGCCTCAGCCCGTCCTGTAGGCACTTTTCTAGAGCGCTGTCCGTCATGGGCTTGTTGTCGCGGATTACCGCATTTGGCAGACCGTTTTTTGAAATTGTCACGCTTTCAGGGCGGCGCTGGGCTTCGATTTCCAAGCGTCGCGCGCCGTTGATTTCGTAGAGATCAAGGAGCGCCGTGGCGCTCAATAGGCCACGCTCCTGTATAGAGGGAAATGCGCCATCCTCGGCCATATGGAAGAGCCGCGGGTACATCTGCAGTAGAAGGTCAATTTCCATCTTCAGTCTTTGCTTTCTCGCCGGTCGATCACGATGGCATTTGGCCCGAAATCTTTTGTAATCCAAGTGACCCTGGCACCAGTGACACGCTCGAGGTTCTGAACAAATGACTTGGTCTCGGCAGTCAGCCCGGCATACTCCGCCACGGTCTTGTTTGAAGCGTCAATGTAATCAGCGAACGTAAGCGCGATATCGGTTGCTCCATTCAGGACTGCGGACCGTCGTGCTTGCTCCCAATCGAACTCTCCGATGCGCCTCTTTTTGCCTGACACGGTGCCCACTTCTGTTCCGGTGATATCCTCTTCCGGAACGCCGCTTCGCTTAGCGATGGTCGCAAAGTTAATTTCGTTCATCATCGGGCCAGAATTTCCACCCACGCGAATAGGATACGTTCTAGTTACCATGATCACGCGGCGCACCCTTGATGGAGCGATGCCGGCGTCCGCCAAGCATCCTGACGCGGTCGTTTCCCTGGATGTGACATACGGGTAATGACCATGATGGATGCTCAGGTCTGTCCCCTGAGTCCCTTCGAGCAGAATGCGGTCGCCGCGCCGGTAGGCCTTCTCGAGCTCGACCTTCGTGCATCGGACAAACTGTTTGAATTCCGGTATATCTTGAGCGAGGCGAACCGGAGCATCGAAGTGAACCTTGTCGCCACGCCCGAGGATCTTCCTCGCAGTTGCAACACCGACCCCCTTCTTCGTTGAGCCGATTGCCTCAAGGCTTCCCATTTCGACCTTGACGTCCTCGTCTTCGATAACAATGGCCTGGGGGTCGATCGACAGTCGGTCTCCGGTAAGGCTCAGATCGGTGATCTCCTTCAGGACCTGTTTAACAGAAAGTGTGGCGCCTGCACCAATCAGGAGCTTCGCCTCGGGATTTGATTGCGTTCCTGAAGGAAGCTGAATGTAGTCGTATTTTGGGAAGGAAACTTTGTGCCCGGCGTTCGGTCCACCGACCCGCATGAGAACTTGATACTCTTTTGCGATATGGGCACAGATGTTGCCTTTCCCTTCGCTGCCGAATTGTGCACCAACGAGAACATCAACGAGTGGTGGGATACCCTCCGGGAAGAGCTTTAGTCCGCTTGCCGCAAGGGCCAGGAGGGAAGCGGCACTATTTTTGTGCGCATCCAGAACACGATCGGCTTTTGTCGCGAGTTCTTCAATGCTTCTTTCCGTCCCGTGAAGACGCGCTTCGTCGTAGCTTGCAAATTCCTGCAATTCCGCGGGGCGTTCCAGGTAGCGTTTTCGGAGAATGCCAATCGGAGCTGTGAGGTGAATATGAATAAGCTGATTTTCGAATCTCGTACGAAAATGCTGTATTTGCTGCACAGTTCTAACGGCGTCGATCAACCAAATGGATCTTTCTAGATTGCCACCCGCGAGCGATAGGAACTCGTCAAGTACCCAGCGGCCCGATGTCTCCTCGTCGAGGTCCAATCCCAACTGAATGAGAGCTTCGCGACCGGCGTCAGGGGTCCGCTGCAGCAAGAGCTGTCGCGTGGATACCTTGCGAGCGCCGAAACGCGCTTCGAATTCCTTAACTAGAGCTGATTTTCCAACCGAGATGGGGCCAGAGATCAAAATTACATTGCACATAAAAACTCCCCTGACAGTTGAACAAATGCCATTCCCTAAGCGACGATTAGTAAATCGTGATTCGTGCAGAAGTTGAAGAGCTTGCAGTCGTGGGAATGGTTCGCGGCGTTACCTATTCAGAAGGTCCTACAAAGGGCAGGAACTCGGTCGTTAGGTTAATATGCGCTCGCTTTCCGGGCTTGTCGGGTGCACAGTTCTCATGGAGTGGGTCGTCGGGTCGCATCCGCCGTAGGATGCTGCCAACTCGCATGGCCTAGCGTTGAATTAGCAGATTGGGGCTGCGTATGAACAGATCTGTGAGTATATCCATTCTTTCCATAGGGTTTTCGGCGTGACCTTGCCCCCAAGTTTTATCCAGTTTTGAGTTCGCTCCAGCGGTTTTGGGTTGCTGCAGTTGCGGCGGTAGCGGCGGGTTGCGGTGCGGAGCCATTTCGGCTGCGCAGCACCGCATCACGTCGCGGGCTGATGGTCTGAGCGAACTCGGCAGGTGTCAGCCAGCCGAGGCCAGAGTGTGGTCGGTTATCGTTGTAATCGCTTCGCCAGTTTAAAAGCGCTGATCGGGCATGGGTCAGTGACGAGAAGAGAGTCTCATTCAAGAACTCGTCTCGCAGACGCCCATTGAAGCTTTCGATGAAGGCGTTTTGGATCGGTTTGCCTGGCGCGATGTAGTGCCACTCCACCTTGGCTCGGTCCACCCATTGCAGGATCGCGTTGCTCGTGAATTCGCTGCCGTTGTCGCTGACGATCATCTTCGGTTTGCCGCGCTCCTCGATGATCCGATCCAGCTCACGGGCAACCCTCAGACCGGAAAGCGATGTATCGGCGACAAGTGCCAGGCATTCCCTGGTGCAATCGTCGACGACCGTCAGAACCCGGAACCTGCGTCCATCGGTGAGCTGATCCGATACGAAGTCCAGCGACCAACGATCATTGGCTGCCATCGGGATCAGCATCGGCGCTCGCGTGCCTATCGCTCGCTTGCGGCCGCCGCGCTTGCGCACTGTCAGCTTCTCTTCCCGATAGAGCCGGAAGAGCCGCTTGTGGTTCACACGGTGACCCTCACGCCTGAGCAGCACATGAAGGCGTCGATATCCAAAGCGGCGGCGTTCATGCGCCAGCGCCTTCATCCGCTCGCGAAGGTCATGGTCATCGCTGCGCCTGGTTTCATAACGGATCGTCATCCGGCAAAAGCCGATGGCTTTACACGCCCGCCGTTCGCTCATCTGGTGGCGATCCATCAGATGCGCGACAGCGTTCCGCCTTGCTGCGGGCGTCACCACTTCTTTCCCAAAAGGTCTTTCAAAGCGGCATTGTCGAGCATCGCATCCGCCAGGAGCCGCTTCAGCTTTGTGTTCTCGTCCTCCAGCGCCTTCAGCCGCTTGGCCTCGGATACGTCCATGCCGCCGAACTTGGCCTTCCACTTGTAGATGCTGGCGTCGCTGACACCATGCTTGCGGCAAAGCTCCGACACCGGCGTGCCCGCCTCGTGCTCCTTCAGAATGCCGATAATCTGTTCGTCCGTGAAACGGTTGCGCTTCATTCCCTGGTCCTCTCAATGGGCCAGAGCTTACTTCAAAATGGATTATTTCAACGGGGCAAGGTCAGGCGGAATAAATTAACATCTGTACTGACGTTTATAGAGAGAAAAGATAAATATATCGTCTGCGTCCTATAATCTTTATGTTAGATCGCAAATATTATCGAGGGAGCATACAACAATGGTCCTGTTTTGTTAATGATTTCAGATGAACTGAAAAGCTGAGGCCCAGCCCAGCTTTGCATGGGCGGCGCTCAAATTAGTCACTGGTGAGGACGCATCATCACAAAATACTGCATCAGATATTAGCTGCATACCTGCAAGTTTTAGATACTCGTTTATAGAGCTTTGCCGATGCTTGAACGTCGCGGCCATGACGCTCCCATCCGCCGTTGGCAGCTTTGTAAGTTCATAGGGATGGGATGCATCGACATTTGAGATGAGGAGTAGACCTTTTGGCTTGAGCATTTGCATCATCATTCTCAAGGATATCCTATAGTCTTCGAGATGAGAAAGGACGCGCGTACACAGCACAACGTCAAACCGTGTGTTCGATCGGAACTCGGCGCTATCGGCGTGAATGAATTCAGATAAAGGGGCGCGAGCGCGGGCAATGGAGAGCATTCCTTGGCTTACATCGATGCCAACCGAAGACCTAAAGTAAGGCTGTAGCTCTTTTAAATAAAATCCTGTCCCGCAACCCACGTCAAGAAGACTATCGCGTTCTGCATCGGTGTGTCTACCTATGGTGTTCAGTACAAATGGTGCCTCAGTTGAGCGCCAGAAGGCTTGCCATTTCCACTCATCATAGCGTACGGATGCCGCATCGTAGGCATCTGCGGGAGTTAGGACATCCTTTCTGGAGTCGAGATGGGTTGGGGACGTGTGAATCATGGTTTCTTCTCTAAGGCTCCCAGGCGCGCGTCTATTTTAGACAGTCGCTCCAGAATCGCGTTCACATCGTTCGAGTTGGCAGTTCCGCTGACTGTGATACGCTGCTTTATCGCTTCATCCGCTTCAGAGCGAGCCACTTCTTTCACGTCGGGAAAGAGCTCGCCTTTGACATAGTCCGTTATTAAGGAAACACCCGCCAAGAAGGCAAACGCACCAAGTGCCCAACCGAACGAGCTTCGGATCGCAGCCGGAAGGTCCCTTTTGAACTCATGGACAGCCTCCTCCTTGGCTGCGGTGAGTTCATGTCGAACGGAAGTCTTGATTTCATCGCCGATGCTGTTGATCTGACGGATCGCGGTTTGCCTTTCAGTTGCAATTTCCGTCGAAAGCTCGGCAACTTTCAAGAATGTCTTCGGTTGGTCAACTGCCAGCTGACGCAGCGCGGCATCGTACTGTTGACGAGTAATTTGACTTGCATACGGTGACAGTACGCGTCCCCGAAGCTCGGTAAACACCATCTTGGCGATAGGGGTTTCACTCGTAATCACGACTGTAGACTTAGCAAAATTTACAAACAGGCACGCTAAATCACCTTCGTAGCCCGGCTCCACCATGCTCATGTTCACGAGCATCAGACCCTTCCTCGAAAGCGTGTTTGTTTGCCACCAAAAACCAACCAGATTGTTCGGGATACTAACTCGCTCTCGAGTCCTTATCCAGATCATTTGGCCCGGACTTACAATGACCTCTCCATTTTGGCCGTCTTGAAATTCGATGGGGACGGATGTCTCTCCTGGGATGAAGGCAGAGCCGCACACAAATGAATAGGAGCATTCTTGCGCTCGTTTAGGATCTCCATTCTTCACCAATTCGCCGCGGTCGATGCAAAACCTAATTTCTTCGTCAGACAGTACTGCCACAGAAAATCTCCAGAATCAGATTTCCAGCTTACACTAGGAGTGTGATGGATTTTGTGAAGGCCCTTTAAGCCTGCGTTCGCGGGAAAGCGCGGTGATGAAGAGAGGTGAGGCAGATCAGCAGCGAGCTGGTGACCGAGCATGTGCCTAACCCCTACACATGGAGCATCGGCCCACTAAACCGCTGCGCGGACGATGTTCAATGTGGCAGCCCGCGAGGAACATCAATATTCGAAAGGGTTCGAACGAAACGTTCGACCGAGGAATGGCAGATCCGTTGCTGGTCTGCCGGCGGTCCGGCTTAGATGGCTCCAACTCTTAACCCTTTTCCGGTCCCAATGGTACCCAAACACAACATATTTGATGTGTCATTGACCACAACAAAAAAGTTGTCTAAAAGAGAATCATGAACGGAATTGTGCTGAATGAGAAAGAACTGCGGGATGCGCGAGCGCGGGTAGCAAAACTATCAGACGCGTTGTCGGCAGAAAGCGGCATCGTGCAGCTCGCTTCAAATCTCCCACCCGAAGTCGTGACGCAGGTCACAAAAATGATGAAGGCGGAGCGTCTTCGGCTACTTTCGGCGATAGAGGCATTCGAATACGCAAGAGAGGCTGGTGATGCATCTTCCCTTCTCAAGCAATCTGGGACGGATCCTGGCGTAACACTCATCGTGGCGAGGATCGCGAAGGGCTATTCCCAAAAAGATCTTGCTTGGCGTCTGGGAGTGAAAGAACAGCAGATCCAGCGATATGAGGCTGATCGCTACAGCTCTATTAGTCTGAAAAACTATGCTCGTGTAGCAGCGCTGCTCGGTGTCCAATTGAGCGCAACTATCACAGAGAATCCGAACTTCCGTGGTTTGGATGCTGTCATCGCAGACGTAACTCGGGAGGACATCCGAAAAATCCTGAAGCATGGTCGCTCGCGCGGCTGGTTCGCAACGGACATGAGCGAAGCGCAACTTCGCCAATACGTCGCAGAAAATCGCATCGAGTTCGGTAGCCCTTCGTTATTGCGGACCGGCCTAAACGTGACCGACCATAGCGAGGATGTACTCCTTCACGCGTGGCGAGCACGCGTGGCTACCCGGGCTCGTGAGGAACTTTCGCAGCAGGCGATGACCTTCGATCCGGCGGATATACTTTGGCTGGCTGGACTCGTTCGGCTGAGTGCCCATCCCGATGGACCAAGGCGGGCCCGGGAAACGCTCAAAGAAAAAGGGATTCTGCTCATCGCGGAGCCTCAGATACCCGGTCTTGCAATTGATGGGGCGGCATTCCTCGAAGGCAACATTCCAGTTATCGCCTTGACCATTAGGAAGGACACTATTGACAATTTCTGGTTCACGCTGCTGCATGAAATCGGTCATGCAGTCCTGCACTATCGGACAGGACTGGCTACTGGTTTCTTCGATCAGCTTGAGACAGTATCTACTGATGAACAGGAGGCGGAAGCTGATTCCTTCGCTTCCAACATTCTCATACCCGAAGAAAAATGGCGGAGATCGACTGCTAGAATAGCCAACTCTCCTGTTGTCGTGGAGAGTTTCGCTAAGGAGCTTGGCATCCACCCAGCGATTGTCTTCGGTCGCATACGGAAAGAACGGAATAACTACTCAATATTTTCGAACAAAATAGGCGCCAACACTGTGCGCGAACAGCTGATCGGCCCGAGCTAAGGAGATCTCATGCTTCCGTATCATCCAGCTCTTCGGTTTAAGCAGGGGGAATATCTCGCCACCGGGAAAGTTGCGCGGGATATCCAAAAACATATTCAGCCGCGCTTCATTCTCGCCCCTCCTAAAGAAAAGGACCCTGAGAAAGGCAAGCCCCTGACGGAGGAGGAGATCGCTGTTCTCACTGGAGAGCGCATTGCGAAACATTGGCCGCTTTATCCGGCCTATCTCGATGCCCAGTATGTTGCCCCGTTTTTGGGGGACGGGGGACTTAAGCAGTTATTCCGAATTGCGCAGCGTCGAAACGAGCAGTTGGCCGTCGTCGCCACCGTCAAGGATCTTTTCAATCCAATTTACCGCGATTTCCTTCGGTCCTCTGCCCCGCGAATTGGTATTTACCTTCCATACGAAGATGTAGACGTCGACTCGCTCTTGAAAGGCGTGAAGGCGATTGGTTGCGAAACGACTGAGTGCGCTCTGTTCGTTGATTTCACGAAGGCGCCTTTGAGTGTCGAAGGCGTGTCTGGATCAGTTGCAGGAGTCTTTGACATGCTTGGCACGGCGGCGCAGTGGGCACGCATAATTTTCCAAGGCTCGAACTTTCCCACCAAAAACCCGGCCGAAAACGACAGCCAGTGCTCCATACCTCGGAGTGAATGGCAGGTCTTTCTTGCCGCTTTGAACGAATGCTCGGTGCCTCCGAATGTTATTGGCTACGGTGATTTCGGCGCAGACCACGGCGAGATCAAGTTCCGACGTAAAGGAGGAGGGTCTGCGCCTATTCGGCATATTCGCTACACTGGAAAGAAGGCGACATTCGTCTTTAGGGGCAGGGAGTCCGGAAAGCAGGGCGAGGTCATGAGGGCAGTGTGTGAAAGAGTTCTGAGCAGCGGTGAGTTTGCCGGCCAGGGCTATTCTTACGCCGACGACATTATTTGGCGGGTCGCTAAGGGCATGTCGGCCGCTGGAACTCCATCGATGTGGCGAGAATGGAATATGGCTCATCATATGACGCGTGTGGTGCGAGATCTTGGATCAATGGCCGGAGTGACCTTCGCGGACGGTCCGGTCAGCCATGTAGCGGAACAGCACTCTCTATTCACCGAATAGAGCGGCAGCGAGCGTCGCAGTTCGACCTCGGAGGAGCAGTTGACGTCTCATGCACCGGACGGCGCAAATGGGTGGAGTTCGGATCGTGCCGAACTCGTTTATGGGGAGCGTCCGTCCGGAGAAATCGTTCACATTTCGTCGGTCGAGCGTGGTCTCAAGTGTGATTGTGTCTGTCCGGGTTGCCGTCGACCCTTAGTGGCCAAGACGAAGGCCGAGAAACAAGTGGCTCATTTTGCGCACTCGGGGCCGGCGTGTGGCGGGGGACCGGAAACAGCCCTTCACAAACTAGCGAAGCAGATAATCGCTACAGAACTTAGTCTGCTGCTGCCGGAGCGAGTAGTCGTTTTCGGAGAAAAGCGGAGACTGCTTTCGGAAACAATGGAGATGAGGTTTGATCGCGCTCAAGTCGAGTACTACGATCTTCGCGACGTGGTCCCTGACCTTTACCTCGTCCGTCAGGGACGTCCACTTTTCGTTGAGGTAGCGGTTACCCATACATGCGACGAGCTCAAGATCGAGCGCTTACGCAATAGGGGTATTTCGTCAGTCGAAATTGACCTCTCACGAACGCCTCGAGATGCATGCTTAGAGGATGTGCGGGATGCTGTGCTGAGAACGGCACCTAGGTCCTGGATATTCAACAAGGGGATTGATGAAGGCCTCGAGTCGATGCGTGTGGAGGCCGCTCGGGAAGAGGAAGAGCAGCAACGGGAGCTTGAAGAGCGGGCGAAGAAGCTCGCGGAGATCTATAGGGCGGCAAAAAGTGCGGTATCCGGCGGCTTCAAGCGTGATAGAAATTGGCAGCTTCTCGAGCGCGTTGGAGGCACGGATCTTGTAGGTGTCGAATTCGACGGGAACGCCGTTTTCGCGGTTTCGTCAATCCAATGGCAGATCACGATACTGATCGATGTCCTACTTCATAGGAAGTTAGGACGAAACCTGCAGACGCCGGTTTCCGTTTGCCAGTACCTGCAGCGCCTCAATCTCATTCGCCGGGATTTCCTCTATCTGCGGGAGACGGTTGAGCAGAAAATAACTCAACACCAAGAGGATTTTCGGGCACCTTGGCGCGTGGTTTGCGCCTACCTTGATTTCCTCACGGAGAAGGGCATCGCCGCCCACCTGATGAAGGGCTATACCATTGCACCTGCGGTTGGCTCTCTTTGGATAGAAGCATCGATGGAGATCGAGGCGGCGCGGCTTCGCGTCGATACTGCCGCGGAGCAAGTCAAGCGGATTTTGAACGAAGCAGACCCTACTCGGCGGTCAGCCGTGACGGTTGGCGGATGGTTCTCGTCGGTGGATCCACAGTCTAATCTCACATTTCGGGAGGCTCTCGAATCGAGTGAACATCATGTCCGTATCGAGCGCGAATTGCGGGCGATCGAAGCAATGCTGGATGGCCGATCAGCTATTCCCAGTGATGCATTAGCGCTGCCCATCGACGACCTTATTGCGGCCGCTGAGGAGCAACAGGCGATGCTAGAACTGGCGCGTGACAGCGTGCTGAAGCGCGCAACCAGCGCATCGCAGATCTGAAAAGTATGGCAGGGCCTCTTTTCGCCGCAGAGGAATTGGAAGTCTGGCTGACAACACCGCGCATCGAATTGTCCGGACTATCTCCAGCCGCAGCAGCGGAGACTGGTGGGTTCAGTTCCGCAAGAGCGAAAGACATCTTGGTGTCTATCAAGCAACAAAAGGAATGGGCGGACGCGGAGATGGCAAGAATTGCAGAATACCGGAAGCTCTTGAAAACGGAAGCATACGCGCTTCTGGGTGAGGGTGAGGCGACCGAATTCCTCCGGGGCCGTGACGAAGAGCTCGGCGGAGTCCCCCCCGGGATCTATTGCAAGGATGCGAGTTCCCTTGAGCAATGTCGGGGGAGGTTACGCCAATGGGGCGCTTTCTTGCGAGAAATTAAAGGCGGTAGTTGATGGCCAATTTTCTGTGATACTGGAAAAAAGAACGACGAGATGAGCGCAGTACCTCTTGATGAAAGCGCAAGTTAATCACGGCTACGGTTTGTTGAGAAACACGACTCCCGCCTTTTCGAGCCGTTCCAGAAAGTCCTGAACGTTTTTGAAGCCGCGACTGTCTTGTGCGAAAGTAAACTTGATGCGCTCTCTTGCCCTCGAAAGAGCGACGAGGAAAACATTTGCGTCATCGCCGCTCTTCCAGAACGCGTCGTCGTTCAACTCTATGAATGTGACGGTATGGAACTCCAATCCCTTAGACTTGTGGATTGTCATGAGTTTGACGACGCCGCGGCCCTCGATCAGGTCGATGCAGTCCTTCCATTCGGTGTGCTGGCTGGCACTTTCGTCGAAGAGCAGCCGAAAAGCATCGAGGACCTCGGCAATGCGAGTTGAACCCCGATACTCATTATATGCGCGTGAGAACTGGTCCCGTCTCGACTGCGGCATCACCAAGTCTACGATCTCGTGACCGCTGATGTCGGCGGCGCGTTTGCCGACCAAAGCATTGCCGAGGTCGCTGACAAGCCTCTGGACCGCCTGCAGACTGCTGGAGCTTCCTCGCTCGGTGGAGATGTCGTGTCCGTCGAGATCGGCAAGCGTGTCTCGGCAGACCTGAAACGGATCGCCTTGTCGCACGCTGACCGCCATCTTGAGGGCGGCCATGATGAACCGAAACACTTGCTCCTTCATCAAATCCTGTATTTCGAGTTCGCCCACTTTTCGCGACTCGTTGCGCAGGCGCAGCCCGGCCTTAACAAAGTGGGGCTTGAGACGCTGCTCAATATTATCGACGCGAACCCGCGCAAGCAGCACAAAATCATCAGGCCTCCTCGCCGGATCTACTCCCAGCTCTTCCCGTATGAAGCTTGCAATGTATCGCCCCTCAGCCTCTCGATCTTCGAATACCCATCCTTCGATCGCGTCGGGAGGAACCGGATCGTCCTTCCTTGCCGCCTGCGTCATCACCGGATTGGTTTCGAACATTGAAGCGATGCTATTGATCAGGTCTACAATTGCTTGATTGGAGCGGAAATTGAACAACAGCTTCGATGGCACTGCGGCGAAGTCGTCGTTGAAGCGGTTGAAGATGTCCGGAAGCGCACCCGCCCAGGCCATGATAGCCTGGTTCGTGTCTCCCACGGCAGTGACGACTGCGTCACTGCCGTGGAACGCGGCCTTGATCAGTCTGTACTGCAGGTCGTTGACGTCCTGAAATTCGTCCAGGAACACGTGGGAGTAGGTCTGTCTGAGGGCGGAAACGATCGAATTCTGAGTTTCAAGGATTCGAAGGGCCAGCAGCATCACCATTTCGAACGTGATCGTGGATCGCCGTATGGAATATGCCCACCAGGCGCTGCGAATGCCGTCGGCAGCATTGCCAAACAGATCTCCGGAAGGAACCGAATGGACGAGTTTATAGAGGTCTCGGTCGTTATAATTCATGACCGAAGGAAACTGGAGGGAGACCGAGTTTCTGAAGTCATCCCATATGCCTCGATTTGGAGAAAAGATTCGGTAACCGGGGGGCGGTCTTACCTCTTTAGGCAACGCTTCGAGGAACTGGTCGAGCAGCCTCTTGGCGAAGCTGTGCAGAGTGAGGGATTCGAATCTAGTCGACAGGTTTGGGTCGCATCTCGCCGCCACTCGGTCCTGAAGATTCCGCGCCGCGTCGACTTTGAACGCAACTGCAAGGATTCGTCTAGGGTGTGGGCAGGCGCCTGTTGTGAGCAGGAAGTTGGCTCGCTGCGCAAGCAGCTCAGTTTTTCCGGCGCCCGGCCCTGCCAGAATGGAGCGGGAATTCGTAGAGCGTGCAATATCCAGCGCGTCGCCTTCCAGGGAGACGCCCTTGGATGGCTTCCAATGTTCAGGGTTCACGTAGGTCACCGCACCACCTCAGTCTGTGCATTGCCCGCCGACACGAGAGACCTCGCCTTTTCGATGAGCGCTTGCAAGGGTTCTGGGCAGCCAGTCTCCAACCGTTCCTTGGAGAGCTTCGAAAATGCCAGGAGATGTGAACCAGGCTTTGACGATGACTTGAAGAGCTCTCGATAGATGTGCACCTGCTGCTCTGCGATCTTATTTCCCGTTGCCTCTATCTCGGGCAGTCCCTTGCCGGACGCGCCGAACACGGCCTCCATCAGCTTCCTTCTTGTCTCGTCGTTGTAGTTTTCCGGCGCGTAGGGCTTCTCTGCAATGTAGGCTTCGGGAAATGCCTGGATCATCATCATATCGAGATCCACCGGGGCCGAGTAATATATTCCCCACCTCCGCAGCCACTTCACCCAGCCATCGTAGTTTTGGGGGGTGAGCCCTTCGTTCGTAGGTATGCCATTAACGTTAGCAGGAATTTGCACGCCCGGCTGGTCTGTGCTGGCTGCATAGGTGGGGACGAACTCCGGACCTAGTGCAGTCAGCCAGGCAACGGCATTCTTCAGTCGTCCGGTGCCTCCACCGTACCGGCCCAAGTCGAAGTCAAGAAGCGTGAGGTGGGGTATTTCCAGCCCGTTCAAGAGTTTCCAGAGATGGTGGGCGTGACGACCACCGATGGAAACATATGCAATGAAAGACGGATCCAGGCTGGCCCCACGTGCTTCGGCGAGTTTGGGAATGACGATCCGCTCGGTGTCGCCTTCGCCGATGATAACGAGACGCGCAAAATAAATCTCCGGATTGGCGAGGATCACTTGCTGGATGAATTTGTCCTCTTCCGTCCTCTCCGGCGGCAACGGCAGCGACAATACCGTGCTCGTTAGGGTCTGAGGCGAATTTCGGAAATACCGGACGTTCTTCGGAGGCACACGGCTGAGGATGCTGGTGGCATGGCTGGTCACAATGGCCTGCGCCGATCCCGTCTTGTTCAGGCTGTCCAGGAGAGCCACCAGACGAGGCAGATAGAACGGCGAGAGATGGTTCTCCGGCTCCTCAAGCGCGAAGATAGTCAGGGCGGGCATCGTGAAATCGGATGGACGGAAGCCGACCAGATTGGGGCGCGCCTTCTGCATGTCCCACATGAGAGTTTGGTATGTCGCAGCCAGGGCGAAGTACAGCAGCGATGTTTGCCCCTCGCTGAGCTCGTCGAGGTATCGTTGGCCGCCACCGGGCGACTTGGTGAACCTAAGAGTCAGATCCTTGATGAGTTTCTGAAACTCGGTGGCAACCACCCCAAGCTGAGGAGTGCCGTCATAATGGCCGTCATGGAGAGACTTCCAGAAACCGTCGAGAGTTGCGCTGACGTATTTCATCGCATCCGTGGAATTTAGATTCTGCTCGAGATCGGCAGCGAACCCTTTCGATTTCGAACGGGTGTCGTCACTCCAGTCCGCAGCACTTTCGAGGCGGCTGAGAAGGTTTCTCAGCGCTGTCTGGCTTACGCCCCGAGCGTCACGGTGCGCGGGGATGTAGATCACTTCAGCGTACTGCGTCGGGCGTCCGCGGAGAGGGGTTTTCCGTTCGTCGTCCGGCCCGAATGGAACGGTATCAAGCGTCTTCACGGAGTAGATTTTTGTTTCGAGATCGTCCGTAAGAGCGTCGGAGCTCGAGTACTTGCATTCAAGACGAATTCTAACCCGGAGCTTGCTGTCAGCTGCCGAAAAGAATAGATCGCTGAAGACCATGGGATACGCCGTTGGATCCTCAAATCCGAATACAGCATCGATCACAATTTCTCTCTCGAGCGCTTTCAGCATTTGAAGATCTTCAGTGGGTCCGAAATGGACGTCCGTCTTCCGGATTTGACGTTCGGCCGAGATTGGCGAAAACAGCCTTTTCAGAGCCTCGAGAGCTGCGGTCTTTCCGGAACCGTTGTTGCCGACGAAGGCGTTTATGCCGGACTTGAAGGTGATGGCTACGGGCTTCTGGCCGAAGCAGCGGAAATTTTGAAGGGTCAATGTTTCTAAATGCACAGCAATGCTCGGTCACGGAATCGATGATCACGATTTTGGCATAGGCAAACGCAAAAGCAACTTGAGCTTGTGCAGGGATAGGGTCACCCACGGCCATATCCTCAATATTTAAAGCCGCGGTATTGGCCGCTTCGTGGCCGCGATGCGGTCGTTGGTGTCGTTTTCGGCTAGCACCGGATATCCCGGCCGATGTTAATGAGCCGCCGCGACGGGGACTAAGGGGGCCGTTTTCCACGAGCCCTGTGCACGGCTTGTTGCGAGGATGTTCACGTTCTGGGCTAAAAAATCGCATAATGTATCGTCCGGAACTGACCCTCACGCATGGCGACAGTGAGCGGCTCCGCAGGACACCTGAACCACAGCGATCGCGATGCCATTGTTGCTTTCAGACGCTAACTGCCAACTATGAGGTATCGGAGTTGCGCATTGCTCTTTCCGGTCATCCGGTTCTTTTGTCACCTTGCCCATGAGCTCTGAGAAGCGCCATTAAAACAGGCCCAAGTGAAAATACACCGCGCTTCGTCTTAGACGTCAGATCTCGCAGATAGCCGCCTGCCGAGTTGATGTGTCCCGCCCGCTCGAGAATGCAAGCAATCGTCACGGCCGCATTTTCCGAGCCCATGGCCTCGCATGCTTCCTGATAAGCCGATGGGCTGACCCCTAGCATGGATCGCACAGTGACGGCAGCAGTCATCAGGTCTCGCCAGTTGCTTATGACGCCGTTCGGACCGTATGACGAAATCTCCGGACATGCCCTTAACACGGTTCCCAACGGAAACACCTTCAACGCCTCATTCGTACGGTCCTGTTTCCGGCTCGCCTTCGCACCCAGCTCGTTTCTAGAGCGAGGTTCAGATTCATGAATGGATTCGGTATGTGAATTCTGTTTGTGATGCTCATTGTGAGCATCATTGGTGCTATAATTTTCTGCATTTTGCTGAGACTTCAACGTGTTAAGGATTTCCTCCCGCAGCGTCGTCATTTCATGGAGAAGCCCCAACAGCTCGGAAGGGCTTGGAGTGCGCGGTATGCGGCGGACTAGCTCGACGTACTTGGAGTTAATCTTCTCCCAATCCCCGTCTGCGCCCTCTTCGATCGCCGCAGTGATGAGCTTACGGACGTCCCGGCGGCATATTGTCAAATTTTCCTTGGCTCTCCTGAAGGCCGCCCGAGCCGCCGCGACCCGCTGCGCCATTTGAGCAAGCTCTTCGGCACGGGTGAGCAGGGGGGAGAGATCGAAGCCAAACGCACTTTCGATCTCGCCTGACCTATGCCTTCGGGCGTATCGCTTTCCATTCGCACTGTCCTTACGCACGATAAGACCTGCCTCTACCAGAAGGGCTAGGTGTCTACGAAGCGTGGCGCCAGTAATGCCATGAGCGCGGAGTGTCAGCTGCGCATTGGATGGGAAGACTATGAGCTGCGCGTCTTGACGGAGTTCATTGTCAGGATAAAAACTCAACAGGGCGTCAAGGACCGCGAGGCTTCGGTCCTGAAGTCCCAGCAATTCTCTCGCCTCGGAAGCGTCTCGAAAGACCTTCCATTTGTCAGCCGACTTGCCGGGCTGAATGACGGTCGCGGCAACTTGTTGCCGAACCTGGGCAAGCGTCATCGGCCGCCGCCCGAAAGGCGTCGTCACACTTCCACTCTGCATTTTTTCCTTCACCTTCTAAGAGGCAAAAGAAAGCTGCTCACCAAAATCGGTGCCAAAGACTCTTGACGGGGATTCGGGGAAATGCGATTCTCTAGTTGTCACACACAGAGAGAGGCTTCCACGACGGCAACGTTTGGGGGGCCTTTTTCTTTTGCAGCGCTTCCTTTCCTGAACAAGATACAAACCCTGACAGCTGTCAGGGCTTTTCGTGGTTTCGCTGAAGGGCAAACTGCGCAGCAAGGTTTGGCAGTTCCGCCTCAACAAACTTCAAGAACTCGATGCCGAGCGAGCCCTCGGCCGAGATTCGAACCTCTTTCGGGGACATCACCAACGCGGCAAGCTTTGTACCGCTACCATCCGAAATCGGAGTCGGACCTAAGCCCTTTTTGGTGGCTGGCTTGATCGCACTCAGGACGCGCTGGAACCGTTTGTCGGAAGTTTCAACGGGGTCCACCTTGGCCAACGTAGTGCGAATAGAATCGAGAGTGTCCGGATCGCCGGCAACAGCCTTGGCAAGGTCGAGCCATCGCGGCCGGCCAATCTTTGGTGCCCGTCCAATAGCCTCGATGATATCCGCCGGCACGACGCGATAGACATTTCGCATACGAGCCAGTTCAGTGTCCTCGATCGAAAGCGCTGCGTAGATATGGCGCGGCTTGATTCCCGCATCATCCATGCGCGACGCAAACAGCGCCCGCTCGATCCAGGTCAGGTCCTGGCGGCTTGCATTCTCGATCCCCTGCGCGAGAACAAGATCGAGGTCAGAAATTTCCACCTCGATGGCTCGAAGGGCCTTGCCGAGCTGCTTGGTAGCAAGCCAGCGCCGGTGACCGTACACGATCTGATAGCGACCGGGCGACGAGGGGTGTTTCCGGACCTGGACAGGAACCTTTTGGCCCTCGGTCTCAATGGAACGTTTGAATGCCTCGAAGCTTGCCTCGTCATCATCCGGCAGTCTGTCCGGGTACGGGGAGGGGTCGATGAGGGAAGGATCCAGCTCGCGGATCGCCCCCCCGCCCGACTCGACGAGAGCCTTCAACCGATCTCGCTCTGATCGAATGTCGTCGATCGCACGGTGGGCTGCGCCTATGACACCAGCCCCAACACGATTGCCCACGGATGGAACAGGGGGCGCTGGCTGCTGATCGCTGGCCAGCTTGTTCTCCAGCTCTGCTGACAGCAGTCCGAAGCTGGCGACAATCGACTTACGAGGAGATTTGCTCATGTCCGCCCCCAGCTATCGTTGATAAGGCGAACAATGGCCTCGTTTACGGCGTCTACGGCCTCGCGGGCGCGCTTTTGGGTGTCCCGTCCGATTTGCCCCATTTCGAGCTCGTACACGGAGCGCTTCGCGAGGCCAGCGGCTTCAACGGCAGTGCTCTCGATGGCAGTCGGCAACAGGACATCTGTACCGAACATATGGCGGAGCATCGCGACAACTTGCGATTGCGGCGCGTCATTGGGGTCATGTCGTGTTACCAGGTATCGAATGAAGTCCTGGTCCAACTGAGCGCCGCTCTCATTAAGAACACTAATTAGATCGCCCATCATCAGCAGGAACTGGCTCATCGATGCAACGTCTAGCATTGCCGGATGCACCGTGATGATCATGCTGGTCGCAGCGTATATCGCGCTTAATGTCAGAAAGCCGAGCGACGGCGGTGTGTCCAGGATTACGACGTCGTAGTCTGCTTCAACTTCTGAAAGGGCGAGCTTCAATCGCTCGAAGAAGATCGCGCCGGAACTCGACTTGTTCGCCAAAACGCGAGGAGTTTCGTGTTCATACTCCATCACTTCCAGATTACCTGGAATGAGGTCGATGCCTTCGAAGTATGTCTTGCGGATGATATCGCGGATTGGACGACGGTCGTTTTCGTCGTAGCGCAAAGCGGCGTAGATCGTTTCATTCGAGCCGACGTCAATCTCTGGCTGGGCGCCGAACATAGCCGACAAGGATGCTTGGGGGTCCAGATCGAGTGCGAGTACGCGATAGCCGTGGAGGGCTAGGTAGTGCGAGAGGTGCACGCAGGTCGTTGTCTTTGCGCTGCCCCCCTTGAAGTTGGCGATTGCAAGAACCTGAAGGTGCTCGCCGGGCCGACGGCGAGGAAGGAATCGCAGGGCCTCCGACGGCTTCTGCTTCGCGAACAATTCGCGCAGTTCGTTGATCTGGGCAAGCGTGTAGACGCGATGATTATTCTCCAATCTGCTGGGAACTGGTCCGCGTCCTTCGGTCGACATGAGCTTTAAGGTCGAATCGGGTATTGACGTCAGCTTCGACACTTCATTGGTCAAGAACGAACGTAAGGTCTTTTCCGATCTTGGCGGATACATGCGAGTTCTGAGCTGCTGCAATTGCCCGGACAGAAGCCCTGCGTGGCGCATGATCTTGCTGCCAGCATCTTCCCTCGAGCACACAACTGATTCCACTCGTTCTGCTATCGCCATCTTTTCCTCTTAGCGGCCTTCCGCCGGTTTACCGACCATTGCCCGCCAAAGATAGAACACGATTCTCCTAACCCGTCCAGAAGTTTAGGGTTAACAGATGGTTAAGGTCCGGAGAGAAATCCCAAGAGGACTCTTGAATTTTTGGTTTCCGTTCCGTGGCTTAGCCCGACGCTTCCACTAGCTTGATCCCAAACTGTTCCTGTGAGCCCTGCAGTCGGGCAGGGACACGCCAACCGTCGTTCACTCAACCTACTGCCCGAATCACCACCAGCACAACCCTGTTGGATTCTACAACTGCACAGCGATTCGGATCCGTGCTTACCTCCGCGTCGATTTTTAACGACGGAGAAATTCATGCAGGTTCTCGCGATCTCAAAGCCCCGGAATGTCGAAGAAGCCCGACTTCTCCAAAGCCATTATCAGCTGCGCGCCCGCGTCTTTTCCGGTCGGTTGGGTTGGGAAGTCAACGCTGCAGGAGGCTATGAGTCGGATGCTTTCGACGATCTTCAACCAACCTACATTTTAGCCATCGCCAAGTTGGGCCGGTTGGCCGGATGTGCCCGCCTTCTTCCAGCACTCGGCCCCACGATGGTGACGAACGTCTTCCCCTCGCTCCTTTCTGCAGGTCACCTTAATGCTCATTCCTCCATGGTCGAGAGCTCGCGCTTTTGCGTGGACACCTCCCTCGCTGAGGGTAGGGGAGCTGGTTCCGTTCATGAGGCGACGCTCACCATGTTTGCGGGGATTATCGAATGGTCTCTGGCAAACCGTTTCACCGAAATAGTCACGGTGACTGATATTCGGTTTGAACGGATCCTCGCCCGTGTCGGTTGGCCGCTTCAGCGCCTTGGCGAGCCGAGACGGATCGGGACGACCATGGCCGTGGCCGGCACTCTGACGGCTAATGCGGGCACTTTTCGGAAGCTCCGCCCCGTCGACTACCGCTCTCAGATCATCGGCCGACTTGGCCAAGCAGCATGAGGAGAAGTCCGTGACACAGCTTCGCTCCCATGCTCGTCTCGTCCGCAAGCTTCAGAACGCCCTCGGCGACCAGCTTTGCGTCGCATTGGATGATGGCAACGTCGTCGAGATCATGCTGAACCCCGATGGAAAGCTGTTCATCGAACGGCTTGGGCATGGCGTTGCGCCGGCCGGAGAGATGTCGTCAGCTGCGGCGGAAATGGTGATCGGCACCGTTGCGCATGCGCTTCAGTCGACGGTCGACACGGAACAGCCGATCATCTCCGGAGAACTGCCGATCGGCGGCCACCGATTTGAAGGTCTCTTGCCGCCGGTGGTCGCCAAGCCCGCGTTCACGATTCGCTGTCGTGCTTCGCGTCTTATCCCGCTGGACGACTACGTGTGCTCCGGCATGATGACGGAGAATCAGGCTGCGACCATCCGCAGCGCGATGGCTTCACGCCTGAACATTGTCATTTCCGGTGGAACTGGCTCTGGCAAGACGACCCTCGCAAACGCAGTGATCGGCGAGATCGTGAAGAGCGCGCCGGAAGACCGGCTCGTCGTTCTGGAGGACACCGCCGAGATCCAGTGCGCAGCCGACAACGCAGTTCTTCTTCATACCAGCGATACCGTCGACATGGCGCGGCTCCTCAAAAGCGCGATGCGCCTGCGTCCCGACAGGATCGTCGTGGGCGAGGTCCGCGACGGAGCCGCGCTCACGTTGCTCAAGGCATGGAACACCGGCCATCCGGGTGGCGTGGCAACTATTCACTCCAATACCGCCATGTCGGCACTGCGCAGGCTCGAGCAACTCACCGCGGAGGCCAGTCAGCAGCCCATGCACGAGGTGATTGGCGAAGCGGTCGATCTCGTCATCTCGATTGAAAGAACGCCGAGCGGACGGCGCGTTCGCGATGTCATCCAGGTCGAGCGGTACGTCAACGGCCAATACGAAATCGAAACCGACCAGCTCACCGAAGAACAGGAGGCGCGCCATGTCGCGTAAGAATGCATTAGTCGCCATTGCGCTGCTTGCAGCTCCCTTGGTTTTTGCCTCTGTCGCACCGGCCCTCGCGAGTTCCGGCGGCGGCCTTCCCTGGGAAGGGCCGCTTCAGCAAATCCAGGAGTCGATCACCGGTCCCGTCGCTGGTGCGATCGCGCTGGCAGCGGTTGCCATCGCGGGCGGCATGCTGGTCTTCGGGGGTGAGCTCAACGATTTCGCGCGGAGGCTCATGTATATCGTTCTCGTCACCGGCATCCTGCTTGGCGCCACCAACATCGTCGGCCTGTTCGGTGCGACCGGCGCCTCGATCGGACTGGCAGACGAGTCGATTACTCCAAGCGGGCAGAGCGGAGAAGGGGAGGGGACTCATGGCTGAGTCCTTGTCCGGCCTTCAGCGCAATCGCATCCACCGTGCACTCTCGCGTCCGAATCTGTTGATGGGTGCCGACCGGGAACTGGTCCTGCTCACGGGTATCGCCGCGGTCATCCTGATCTTCGTCGTGTTGACCCTTTACTCGGCTCTTTTCGGCGCCGCCGTTTGGATCGTCATTGTCGGGTTGCTGCGAATGATGGCCAAGTCCGACCCGCTGATGCGAAACGTCTATATCCGGCACATCTCCTACAGATCCTATTATCGGGCGACGACCTCGCCCTGGCGCCGCCACTGAGGAGCGGATCATGGTTGCTCTCAAGCTTTTCCGCGCGACAGGTCCGTCGTTCGCCGATCTCGTGCCCTATGCCGGCCTGGTCGACAACGGCGTCCTTCTGTTGAAAGACGGAAGCCTGATGGCTGGTTGGTATTTTGCCGGGCCAGATTCCGAAAGCGCCACCGACCTCGAGCGCAACGAACTTTCGCGGCAGATCAACGCAATCCTGTCGCGGCTCGGAAGCGGATGGATGATCCAGGTAGAGGCCGTGCGTATTCCGACGATCGACTATCCCCCGGAAGACCACTGCCATTTCCCTGATGCTGTCACGCGGGCGATCGACGCGGAGCGGCGGGCGCATTTCACGCGTGAGCGGGGACATTTCGAGAGCAAGCATGCACTGGTCCTCACCTACCGACCGTTGGAGTCCAAAAGGACGGCTCTCAGCAAATACATCTATTCCGATGAGGAGAGCCGCAAGAAGACCTATGCCGACACGGTGCTTTTCATCTTCAAGAACGCCGTCCGTGAGATCGAGCAATATTTCGCGAGCACGCTTTCGATCCGGCGTATGCAGACGCGCGAGGTTGCCGAGAGGGGAGGGGAGCGCGTTGCCCGCTACGACGAATTGCTCCAATTCGTCCGCTTCTGCATTACCGGCGAGAACCACCCGATCCGACTTCCCGATGCTCCTATGTATCTCGACTGGATCGCGACCGCTGAACTCGAGCATGGCCTGACCCCGAAACTCGAAAACCGGTTTCTCGGCGTTGTGGCGATCGACGGGCTGCCGGCGGAGAGCTGGCCGGGGATCCTCAACAGTCTCGACCTGATGCCGCTCACCTATCGGTGGTCGTCGCGCTTCGTCTTCCTTGACGCGGAAGAGGCGCGTCAAAAGTTGGAGCGGACCCGTAAGAAGTGGCAACAGAAAGTTCGTCCGTTCTTCGACCAGCTATTCCAGACGCAAAGCCGGTCGGTCGATCAGGACGCCATGATGATGGTGGCAGAGACCGAGGATGCGATCGCGCACGCGTCCTCGCAAGTTGTTGCCTACGGCCACTACACGCCCGTCATCATTCTCTTCGACGGTGATCGGGAAGCCTTGCAGGAAAAAGCCGAGGCGATCCGACGGCTGATCCAAGCCGAAGGATTTGGTGCGCGCATCGAATCGCTCAACGCCACTGACGCCTACCTCGGCAGCTTGCCGGGCAACTGGTATTGCAACGTGCGTGATCCAATGATCAATACCAGCAATCTCGCCGACTTAGTCCCGCTCAATTCGGTCTGGTCGGGAAACCCGATCGCACCTTGCCCCTTCTATCCTCTGAATTCTCCGCCGCTGATGCAGGTCGCGAGCGGCTCGACGCCGTTCCGGCTGAATCTGCACGTCGATGACGTCGGCCACACGCTGATCTTCGGACCAACCGGCTCGGGCAAGTCGACACTTGTCGCACTGATCGCGGCACAGTTCAGACGCTATGACCGTGCCCAGATCTTCGCCTTCGACAAAGGCAGCTCGCTCCTGCCGCTGACGCTGGCTGCCGGGGGCGACCATTACGAGATCGGCGGCGACAATGCGGAGGAGGGGAAGGCATTGGCCTTTTGCCCCCTGTCTAACCTTGAAAGTGACGGCGATCGGGCCTGGGCCGCGGAATGGATCGAGATGCTGGTCGCGCTGCAGGGTGTCACCATCACGCCCGATCATCGCAACGCCATCTCGCGGGAAGTCGGTTTGATGGCGAGAGCACCTGGTCGATCGTTGTCGGATTTCGTGAGCGGCGTTCAGATGCGCGAGATCAAGGACGCGCTGCATCACTATACAGTTGACGGGCCGATGGGTCAGCTTCTCGACGCAGAGGAGGACGGGTTGGCGCTCGGCGCCTTCCAGACCTTCGAGATCGAGCACCTCATGAACATGGGCGAGCGCAATCTCGTGCCCGTGCTTACCTATCTGTTCCGATGGATTGAAAAGCGCCTCGATGGCTCGCCCAGTCTGATCGTGCTGGACGAGGCCTGGCTGATGCTCGGGCACCCGGTGTTCAGAAGTAAGATCCGCGAGTGGCTGAAGGTGCTCCGCAAGGCGAACTGCGCGGTCGTGCTGGCTACCCAGTCTATCTCGGATGCCGAGCGCTCCGGGATCATCGACGTGCTGAAGGAATCCTGCCCGACGAAGATCTGCCTACCGAACGGCGCCGCACGCGAGCCCGGGACGCGCGAGTTCTACGAACGGATCGGATTCAACGAGCGGCAGATCGAGATCGTTTCGAACGCGATTCCCAAGCGCCAATACTATGTCGTCACACCCGAAGGCCGGCGGCTCTTCGATATGGCGCTCGGTCCCGTGGCGCTCAGCTTCGTCGGCGCATCCGGCAAGGAAGACTTAAAGCGCATTCGCGCGCTCAGTTCCGAACACGGCCCCAATTGGCCAATCCTATGGCTTCAAATGAGAGGAGTTCACGATGCCGCATCGCTGCTCGACGTCGAATGAATTGCTTGCCGGTCTGGCAGCCGTCGCCCTGACGATCGTCGCAGTAACACCGGCAAATGCCGGCACTGCTACAGGTGCGGCGACCGAGTGGACACAGGTGCTCAACAATGGTGAGCTCGTAGCGCTGGTCGGGAAATCTGGCGAGCAGATCCAGAACCAGCTCACCCAGATCAGCCAGCTCGCGCAACAGATCGAGACGCAGCTGAACATCTATCAGAACCTGCTCCAGAACACCGCGACGCTCCCATCGCACATGTGGGGGCAGGTCGAGAGCGATCTCAATCAGCTCCGCAGCATCGTCGATCAGGGCCAGAGCATCGCTTTTTCCATGGGCAACGCTGACGATGTGCTGCAGCAGCGATTCCAGAGCTATGCCACCTTCAAGGCCAACCTGCCGAGCAATGGGACATTCTCCTCGATCTATCAAACCTGGTCGGACACCAACCGCGATACGATTGCCAGCACGCTGAACGCAGCAAGCCTCACGGCCGATCAGTTCGACAACGAGGAAACCACAATGTCCTCTTTACGGTCGATGTCAGAGACAGCCGACGGGCAGATGAAGGCATTGCAGGTCGGCCATCAGATCGCCGCGCAGCAAGTCGCGCAAATGCAGAAGCTCCGCGGCCTCGTCTCACAGCAGATGACGATGATGGGTACCTGGCTTCAGACCGAGCAGACCGACAAGGACCTCGCTCAGGCACGGCGGGAGAAGTTCTTCGGAGCGACCGCGCCATCCACTTCCGGCGGTGAAAAAATGAAGGTGCAATGGTGAGAGCGAAACTGATCCTCATCGCAATGGCGGCGACGATCGGCAGTGCCGGCGTCTGGTTCATCATCTCCGAGAAGCAAGCAGCACAAGAGCGCCGTGCGACGTTCTTCGGCTCGTCGAGAGAGTACCCCACGTTGGGCGGCCAGATGAAAGTCGAATGGTGAATCTATGAACGCGAACCAACTCCGAGCTCTTGCCGTCGCCATACTGTTTGCCGGTTTCGCCGCCTTGGCCGCGCAGCCCGCATTGGCCCAGGAGGGCTCGGTACTGACGTCCCTTCAAAACCAGATCACGACTGCTGCGAAAGGGTGGGAAACCACCGTCATGGACGCCGCGAAGTCATTGTTCTGGATTCTTGCTACCATCGAGATCGGCATCGCAGCGGTCTGGCTTGCCCTTCAGGCTGCGGCCCTCGACAGCTGGTTTGCCGAGCTCGTCCGGCGCATCATGTTCGTCGGCTTCTTCGCTTTCGTGCTGGCGCAGGGGCCGACCTTCGCCAAGGCCGTGGTCGACAGTCTCTTCCAGATTGGCGCCGGAGGCGGCACCGCCTCGCCGGCGGACGTCTTCAACGCCGGGCTCGCTGTTGCAACCAAGATGTCCGAAAAAATTCAGTTCGGCCTTTTTGAGGATAATGCACTCGCTATCTCGGCCGCTTTCGCGATGGTGGTCGTGGTCATCTCGTTCTCTCTTGTCGCGGCAATCTTCGTCTCCGTCATGGTTGAGATGTATCTCGGCCTGCTTGCCGGAATGATCATGCTTGGCCTTGGAGGGTCGTCGTTCACCAAAGACTTCGCCGTCCGCTATCTGGTTTACGCCTTCTCAGTGGGCATGAAGCTCATGGCATTGGTCATGATTTCCCGCATTGGATCGGAAGTCCTCATCGGATTGGCGAATGAGCCCCAAGTCGGCGACCGGTTCCAGACCGCACTTGCCATTGCCGGGATCGCCGTGGTCGTCTTCCTCATTGCGATCTACGTGCCGAATATCATTCAGGGCGTTGTCCAAGGTGCATCAGTGACCGGGGGCATGGAAACGATCCGTCACGGCGGGCAAGCAGCATCCTTTTCCGCAGGCGCAGGGTTCCTCGCGGCAGGCGTGGCAGGAGCCGGTTTTGCGGCAGGTCAGGCCGCCAGAGCGGCTGGCTCATCGTTTCCTGGTGCAGCTCTTCGAGGAATCGGCGCCGGGTTTGGATCGGCAGGCAAAGCTGCCGGTTCCGCGGCAAAAGAGAAGGCGATCGGCTCGCCCGGCGCTTATGCAGGTTCCATTCTAGGACTTGCCAACGCCAAGCTCGATGAAAGTCGCGGTGGTTACAGCGGGCACAAGCCTCGCCCCGAACGCAAAGACTAACAGCAATGAGAAAGTGATGGATCGATGGCAGCGAATCGCGTCCCCGAAAACCCCTATCTCGCCGCGCGGCAGGAATGGACGGAACGTTACGGATCCTATGTGCGAGCCGCCGCGGCATGGCGTTTCGTCGGCATTCTGGGCCTGACCATGGCCGTGATCGGCTTCGGATATGCCATGTATCTCAGTACCCAGGTGAAGCTCGTGCCCTACATCGTCGAGGTGGACAAACTCGGAACGTCGGTGACAGCCGGCTTCCCTGAACAGATCGAATATGCGGATGTGCGCGTGGTACGTGCGACTCTCGGCAATTTCGTAACCAGCTTCCGTTCGATCACGCCCGATGCCGTCGTCCAGAAACAATATATCGACCGCACATATGCTCTTCTTCGAACGTCCGAGCCATCGACGGAGAAGATCAACGCGTGGTTTCGGGGCAATTCGCCTTTCGAGAAGGCCAAGACCGCAACGGTCGCCATCGAGGTAAACAACATCGTGGCGCTCTCGAACCAGACCTATCAGATCGACTGGACTGAGTACGAGCGGGATCGAAAGGGCAAGGAAACTGGCACACGCCGGTTTCGTGGGATCGTAACGGTCGCGCTGACCGCGCCGCAGGACGAGGCAACCATCCGCCTCAATCCGATCGGTCTCTACGTCCGGGATTTCGACTGGACGGCACAACTTTAAGGACAGGGGATTCGGCAATGCACAGAAATGGATTGATCGCAGCGGCCGGATGCATGGCCGGACTCGTCTTTGCGGCGGGCGCTCACGCACAAAGCATGACCACAAACGAGGTGCGGGGCACCAAACTGTCAAGCAAATGGCGTGGAACGCCAGGCCTCGTCACCACGGGGCCGGATGGAAAGGTCATTTTCCTATACGGGGAAACGCAGCCGTCCGTCGTCTGCTCTCCGCTGCAGGTCTGTGATATCGAGCTGCAGGGCGGAGAAATCGTCCGCGACGTACTGGTTGGCGACACCGTTCGTTGGAAGGTCGAACCGGCGACATCAGGCGCGACCGGTGGACAAGCGGTCCATCTGATTGTCAAGCCCTCGGAACCTGGTCTCGTCACTTCCATGGTGGTTACGACATCGCGTCGCACATACCACATTCAGCTCAAATCCCACCCGAGCCAATACATGGCACGCGTAGGGTTCGAATATCCCGAGGATGTTTCAACAAAGCTCGCCGACATCAATGCGCGCCTCGAAACAGGAGGTATTCCCGGAACCGCGCCGGATAAGCTCAACTTCTCCTACTCCGTGAGTGGAAACGCGCCGTGGAGACCGAAGCGGGTCTATTCGGACGGGGTGAAAACCTACATTCAGTTTCCGAGGTCCATTTCTGGCCAGGATGCCCCCGTGCTGTTCGTCGTCTCCGGCGGGCAGGATCGCATCGTCAACTATCGCATGAAGAACGACATGATGATCGTCGACTATGCCGTCGACAAGGCGATCCTCGTTTCCGGTGTTGGCTGGCGCCAGCAGAAGATTACCATCCGGCGGGGAGGTTGAACGATGCGGATACTTTTCCTTTTACTTCTCGTTACTGTTCTTCTTTCCGGTTGCCAAAGCGACGACGTGGGCTTGACCGCCAAGGCTACCCCTATGCCGGCGACCGGGCCCGCTGCGAGCGCCATCGCCGGTGACATGGCAAGCCGGCTTGCCGAGCAAATCGGCCCCGCCGGCACGACAACCATCAAGATGAGCAAGGACACGTCAGAGTTCGCGATGGCGCTCGAGGCGGCCCTGAAGGGCTGGGGCTACACGGTCATTACCGACGGGAAAGTCGGACGAGACGTCAAGCCGATCGAACTCGCCTACTCGATCGATGGCGTCGAGGGTCAGGTGCTCGCAAGACTTTCGACGCCGTCAATTGCTCTTGGCAGGGCCTATACGGCGACGTCCGATGGCGCCATACCAGCAAGCCCGCTTTCGATCATGCAACGGAGCTGACGGGAGGAGACACATGGTGCAGTCGCTGCAACTCGGCGCGTCAAGCCAGGCAGACGATCAGAAGGGCATGCGTCGCCTCAATCGCGTGCCGATCATTGTCGCCATCATCGTCATCGTTTTCTTCGTCGGTATCATCGTGATCGGCCTCTCATGGCGGGGTCTCGTCTTCAATCGAAGCAATGATATCGAAAGCGCGTCGGACCCGCCCGCGACCAGTTTCGGCGACCAACTCAAACGCGGTGTAACGGACGGCATTATCGGCGAGCCGGTCGAACGCGAGACCTTCCAGCCGACGCCTGTCACCGAGCAGAAGGTCGGGAAACAGGAGCCGGTTGTCGATCGCCGGCCGGCGGCGCGCGAAGAACGACGCCCCGGGTTGGAGTCCGAAGAGGAATGGAAGGCCCGACTGAAGCGCGAGCAGCACGAGCAGTATATTCGCGAGGCTCAGCGCCAGCGGATGGCGCGCCTACTGGCGCGCGCCACGGCACTCGAATCGCCCTTGAAGGTCGATATCTCCGACGTCGAGAAGGCGGCAAATGCTGCGGACGCCAGTCAGCAGAATACACCGGCGACAGCAAACAGCGCCTCGGACCTCTATGCCGCTGCGATGAATTCCGGGCTCATGGGGCAGAATGTCGATCAAAACGGCCAGATGTCCAAGGAGGATTTCTTCAATCAGGATATCAAGGATCTCGGTTATCTTCCGAACAAGATCGTGCCTCAAATGTCGCCCTATGAGCTAAAGCGCGGCTCGGTCATTCCAGCCACGTTGATCACCGGCCTCAACTCCGACCTGCCCGGGCGCATTTCTGCGCAGGTCAGCCAGAACGTCTACGACAGCGCGACCGGCTATCGGGTCCTCATCCCGCAAGGCGCCAAGCTGTTCGGCCGATATGACTCGAAGATTTCATTCGGACAGGATCGGGTGCTGGTCGTCTGGACAGATCTCATTTTTCCAAACGGATCGACTCTGCAAATCGGCGGCATGGCGGGTACGGACGCCGAAGGCTATGGCGGCTTTGCTGACAAGGTCGACCGGCATCTCTGGCGGACTTTCGGATCGGCCGCGTTGACCGCGCTGATCGGGACAGGGATCGACATGTCGATGCCTCAGAGTTCGACGCGTAGCACGCAGGAGACAGCGTCAGACGCCGCGAGGCGGAATTTCGCGGATGGTTTCGGCCAAGTGGTAGAACAGACAATCTCGAAAAATCTGAATGTGCAGCCGACCATCCGTATTCGGCCGGGCTACAAGTTCAATGTCCTCGTCGACCAGGACATCATATTTCCGTCCGGCTATCGTGCAAATTAGCGGCGCACTGCCAGAGATCTGGGTCCTCCCATCTGCCGCTGGTTGACGCGGGTGAGCATTGCAGGGGACCAGTGTTTGACTCGATCGCGCACGATCTCCGGTCCGCTTGAGTTGCGGCTTCCCTCGACAGATCGCGCGCGAAGCGCCATTCGGAAACATACCGTCATCGGATATGCTTGTGGACCGTCGTTCGAGAGAGCCTGAGCAAACGTGCAGTTTCAGACGCATTGTTTCCGGTCTGCCGATAAGTGGTGCGGATTTCGGAGCATCGCCGCCTGCTGAGGGTATTGTCCAGACAGCTCATGCAGCAATCGATTACAGCATCCTCATCCGATTCATCGAATGAATCCTCATCGAGATAGTCCGTCTGCCGTCGAATGAGCGCCCGCTGGAGAGCCGCGTTCAGTTCGCGGATGTTACCGGGCCAGGCGCGCCGCGCGAGGCGAGCAATAGCCGCGTCCGTGATTGCCGTCTGAGGCGCAAGCCTCTTCATCAAGTGCTGCACGACGAGCGGGAAATCGGATCGTTCGCTTAGGACGGGCAGCTTTATCGTGATGGCGTTGAGCCGGTAGAGCAGATCGGCACGGAACGCCCGGTCCTTCACCATGTCATGCAGGTTCCGATTTGTGGCCGAAACGATCTGAACGTCGACCTTGTGGACCTTTTGTCCGCCCACGGCGCGCACTTCCATCGAGTCGAGAAAGCGCAGTAGTGCTGTCTGGGAGGCAAGCGGAATGTCTGCAACCTCATCAAGAAACAGGGTGCCGCCATCGGCGGCGCGCGCGAGCCCCGGCGCACCGTCGTCACGAGCATTCGTGTAGGCGCCGCGCTCGTGACCGAAAATCTCCGCGATAAACAGGGGCTCCGGCACGGCGCCGCAATTGAGGGCGACGAATTCACCCTTTCGCCGGCTCACCTTATGCAGATGGCGGGCCATCAACTCCTTGCCAGTCCCGGTCTCCCCGAAAATATGGACCGGCATGCGAAGCGCTGCCGCTTCGGTCAATTCGGCCATGGCGCGCTTGAGCAACCGATCCTCGCAAACAAAGTCCGGCTCTTCGGGGTGGCTGATGAGGGTCGGAAGGGAAGGGGCCGCCCGTGTCTTGGAGCGCATCGCCATGCCCTCACCGATTTGGCGGCAGACCATGAACACGCCGCTGCCGGCCCGGTCGCGAACGCGGATGATCCCGCCGCCCAGCAGCCCATCCATAGCCGCGCCGAAGCCGGCCTCGAACAGACGGTCGAAATGCACGCCGTGCGCTGCCGGCAGCCCGGCAAGAAGCGCCATGCCCGGTCGGTTCACCAACACTACGGTGCCGTCGCCCGAGACGGCGAGAAGGCCTGCGGACAGGGTATCGAGATATTCCGCGCGCGGATGGAAGGCGAAGATGAAATTGCCGGGTTTCTCGCGAAAGATGAGCCCATTCTCGATCTGCGCGGCCGCCATACGCACGAGCGCGTGCGTATGCTGCTGACGTGCTTCGTTCGAGCAGGAGGCATCCAGCAGGCCAAGGACCTCGCCGTTGGTATCCAGGATCGGGGCGGCCATGCAGCTCAGGTGCCCATGGCAGTTGAAGTAGTGCTCGCGTCCATAGACGGCGACCGGCTGACGTTCCCGCGCGACGAGGCCGAGCGCGTTGGTCCCGCGCTCGCTTTCCCCCCACATGCTGCCGGGAATGATGGAACGTCCGACAGAGCTCTCGGCAAAATGCGCGTCACTGATCGTGTCGAGCACGACACCGTCGGCGTCCGCAAGCGCGATCATGAAATTCGAACCTGCGATCTGCGTGTGGAGGAGCTGCATTTCTGCAAGCGCCAAGGATCTCAGCACCGCATTCGCATCCCGTCTGTGGCGCACGTCGCCGAAGGGAATGACGACGTCGCGTGGAATACCCGAGGGATCGAGGCCGAGGTCTCGACACCGTTGCCAGCTTTCGGCAACGAGCGGTGTCACTGCGGCGGCTGGGATCCGGCCACCCTGTTCGAGAGCGGCGCGTGCCCGCTCGAGTCCGGAAACATGCTGCATGGCTTTCCTCCTCTCGTAACCGCGCTAAGGCTGCCGGCGAGTGCCCTGCGCTCTTAACCAGAAACTGAACAGGCGACGCGGGCGCTGTTCAGTGGGTGGACGCGTTGCGCGATGCGAAGGCCACGCAAATCCTTGAATCCCCGCGTCAAAGGCGAATGGCACGACGCTTGCTCATTCCCCCTTGCAGCCGGAGGGCTTTGCCCGGCAAGGAGGAGACAGTGATGAAGGCTCAAGTGCTCAACCGATACGACGACGACCTGAAAACGGACCAGTGGGTCTCGCTCGAGGAGGTCGCCGATCCCAAAATCAACAAATCGACGGACGTCATCGTGCGCATAGGTGGCGCAGGCGTCTGCCGCACGGACCTGCACATAATCGAGGGCGTCTGGCGACCGCACATGGACCCGGGCGGCGACCAGCTCCTTCCGCTCATCATGGGACATGAGAATGCCGGATGGGTCGAAGAGGTCGGCAAGGAAGTCGAGGGCATCAAGGTCGGTGATCCGGTCATCGTCCATCCGAAGATTTCCGGAGGAACCTGCCTTGCCTGCCGACGCGGATTTGACATGCACGGCCCGGGAAAATTTCCGGGTCTCGATTGCAATGGCGGCTACGCCGAATATCTCTGCACCTCGGAGCGCAACATCGTGCCGCTTCCGCGGACGCTGGCGCCGAAGGATGTCGCGCCGTATTCCGACGCCGGGCTGACCGCCTATCGCGCGGTGAAGAAGGCAACGCGCCATCTTCTGCCGGGAGAAAGCTGCGTCGTGATCGGCGCCGGTGGCCTCGGCCATATCGGCATCCAGTGCCTGAAGGCAATGTGTGCCGCCGATGTCATCGTCGTCGACAAATCGGATGACTCCCTGGCGCTCGCCGGCAAGATCGGGGCCGACAAACTCGTCAAGGCTGATGGGAACGAGGTCGAGGCCGTGCTCGCAATGACCGGTGGGCAGGGTGCCGAAGCCGTCATCGATTTTGTCGGCGAGAGAGGCACGACGACCAAAGGGCTCGCCATGACGCGGCCGATGGGCAGCTACTACGTCGTGGGCTACGGCGAGGACATTCGCGTCCCGACCGTCGACATGGTCATCACCGAGAAGAACATCATTGGCAACCTGGTCGGCACGTGGGCCGAACTGGTTGAGTTGATGGCGCTCGCCGATCGGGGCCTCGTCGAATTGACAACGGTCGAATACCGTCTCGCCGACGCAAATCGGGCGCTCCAGGATCTGAACAACGGTCGCATCCATGGGCGGGCCGTTCTCATCCCTTGAGCCGCACTGTGCAGGCGGAAGAGCGCTCGGCCTTCCGCCTGCACCTTTGACGTCCGGGCGGCGGTCGCTTTTTGGACCAAAGGTCGGTCGGCCGCTGTTGAATCCCGAAGGAAATAGCATGTGCAAAACCCTTACTGCGAGGGGCCCGCAGCCTTTCCGGAAAATCAGCCGGCCGCTGAGGATTGCGGGTCATTCGACGAGCATCTGTCTGGAGGCCGCCTTCTGGCAGGTGCTCGATGCGATGGCGGTCGCCGAGGGCGTGACAACGCCGAAGCTCATTTCTGTCCTGCACGAGGAAGCCGCCCACATGTACGAGGACCTGCCGAATTTTGCCTCAGTGCTTAGAACCCTCTGTCTTCTGCATGAGAGCGGACGGTGAAGTGCGGCAAGCGGCGCCGGTTGGCTTCGCGCCGGCGCGCTCGACGTCAGACGAAGGCCAGCCTTGCTTAGGATGTCTTGTTCGCGGCTGTCCGGCCCTCCGCGATCCAGCGTGCCGCCAGCACCAGCGCGCCCATGCTGAACTCCTTGCCGTGCTTTGCGATCATTTCTTCCGAAAGGCTGGCGAGGCGTGCAAAAAACTCGTCCTTGCTCTTGTCCTCAGGGGTCAGTTCGGTCTGCATGGTTTCCTCCTCATGATTTGAAGATTTGCGGCGGGAAGGTGACAATTGCCGCAGTCCCGTCCGCCGTACCGATGGCGAGATGGCTTCCGTTGGCCGACCACTCGAGCGCGGTGACCGCTTCTCCGGCGTGGCGAACCACCAATTCGTCCGCGCCGCCAATGCGGGCGACGACGATCTGGCCACTGGCATAGCTGGCGGCGACCAGATTTCTCGTGGGATGGGCGGCCACGCGGTCGACGGCGACGAGCCCCGATCGGCCGGCAATCAGCGCGCCCGACCTGCTGTCGGCCAGCGGGGGCGCTTCCATCGTCCAGGCCGCGATGCGGAATGCTCCTGAGGCGATCAACGCATTGGACGGCCCGCTCCAGCAGCTCGACTCCACGGGCACGGGAAAATCATGCAGGACCGCCGTCCGTTTCGTGGCGACTTCGACGAGTCCAATGCCCTGCCGCCCGAGAGGACAGGCCAGCCAGCGGCCGTCGCCGCTCCATCTTATCGCGATCGGTCGAGCGGGAAGGTGGATGCTCTGCGGATCCGTCGCCTCCGAGGTTTCCCAAAGGAGCAGCCCGTTTGCCGTGCCGGCCGCAACGTGAAGTCCGTCCGGCGACAGCGCAATCGCGGCGATCCCGCAATTCTCCGGTTCCAGCCGAACGGGTGGGCTGCGGTGGTGCGAAAGAAAAAGGTCCACGCCGTCGCTCATGGCGGTAATTCCGTTTGCCGCCCGGTGGTCAAGCGCCATGACGGGGCCGCCCACCCGTATTCCGGCGCTTTCGATCTCGCCGCTGGCGTCAACAAACAGGAGTTCGCCCGCGCCGCTCGCGACGATGAAACGATCCGCCGGCCCCGCGGCAAGAGGAAGTGTGCGATCGTCAAGGGTCGCCGTCTCGATCAACGGCGGCGGTGGCGCCTTGCGGGGCCGGATCGTCGCCCGGCCGAAATCGGCGCTGACGCGAATGCGCTTCTCGGGCGCTTCCGCGTCGGCAAGCGGGGCGATCGCCAAACTGCCGTCAGCGCCGGCGAAGGCGACCGCCGTGCCGGCGGCGTTGAAACGCAAGTCCATAACGGTTGCTCGTCGTTGCCAGCTTCGCGCGAACAGATCGAACATTGTGAGATTGCGGGCACTCTCCTGGTTCATTTCGCTCCTCCCTCAGCCGCCTGCGGTCTGCTCCAGCAGGCGGTCGATTTCTGCCGTGGCCTCCTCGGCGTTGGCGATGTGCTCTTCGCAGGTCCTCAGTCGCGCTCTCATCGCCGACGCCCTCTCTTGCTCGTCATGCAAGTTCTGCACCAGTTGTGGCTCCGCGCCCTTGGCGTCGGCTTCGAGCTCGAGGCGCAGCAGCTCCATTTCGGTCCCTGCCAGCGCCTGTGTCAGCTTCAGCTGTTCGGCGTTGAGACCCGCAAGCTCGGCCACGAGCGCCAGGCGCCGATGCAGCAAATTGGAAGATGATGGCTCTTGCTTGCTCACCCGAACCTCCTATCGTTAGTGCCGTGCCCCGACAGTTGAGGCAAAAGGTGGACCAGATGTTCGAAACGGCAGGAAAGACATTCTTCGCGGCATTGAGAGATGCCGTTGCGAGGCGCCTGGGTCCGGACCATGCCTGTTTTCAGGTGATGGCGCGAGCGGCGGACGTCGGAGATGCCGATGCGACGGCGGCGGCGCAGGATGCGCTCAATGCGCTCGGCGGCGAGGTGGCGGCGGTCCTGATGGCCGATGTGCACAAGGCGCTTCGCGAGCATCCCGCTGGCGTTCTCGGGGCTTGGCAGCCCTTCGGCAATAGACACTGAGGTCTCGGTCATGACTTTGCGCCCGGCGCTGTCCCAGGCTTTTCCCAGGTAGAAAGCTTTTCCGGCAGGTCGGAAAGCTGGCTTTGGAACTGCCTTTCCGCGATCTCGATATGGCTCCTGAGCTGATCCCAAAGATCCACGCGCAGGAGGTTCGCCTTGTCACCGAGCAATCGCTCGATTTCCTCCAGGCGGAACTGGTGGGACAGAGACACACCCGCGAAGACAAAGTCCCGCAGAAGCGTGGCATGGGTTTCGATGAATGACCCGATCATCGGGTGTGTTTCCGGCGTCAGGCCGCGGGCGGCCATCTCCGATTCCATGAACGCCTGGAAATAGCGCTGCAGCAGATATTGGCTCTCGCCGAGGAAGCGTATCTGGAAGACCAGGTCGCGAGGCATCAGCCGCACCAGGTCACCGGTTACGTTGCTATTGTAGCCGGTCACCGGCCCAAAGCCCTGCCGGTCTTTGCCCTCTTTCGACATCACAGATCCTCCCATTCGGCAATTTCAATCCGCAAAGAATTATGGGAGAGAAATTTAAGTTTTCAACTTTGATTCATTGTGAGTTACAAAGTATTCTGTCCAAAGTATCAGGGGTTGTGTAACGCTTTACATATGTAAATTACATTTGTAACGCGGTTATTTACACATCATCGGGAACTTCTGCCGAAGATCTCCTAGGTTCTATGTTGTCACGCGGATTTTTCGACTTGGCACGACCCTTGCTTCATCCTTTCGTATAAGAAGCCCACCGCCCCGACGCGGTGCCACAAGAACGAAGGAGTGGGGAAAGGGAGTTCAGACGCCAGCCGTCGCGTGGCCAGCGCCCGCGCTTTGGCGACATCCCACCCACGAGCACCTTTGCCGCGAACCACTACGGCGGAACGGTTGCGCTGAGGAGGCGTGCCGCTGTGTCCGCTTGAACTCAAACCGCGGCGATGTGCCGCTTCCGCCCAGGCCAAGGGGTCTGCGGCGCAAATCGTGGAGGCTTTGCATCATGACGTCGTTGACGCTCAACAAGATAACCTCGCAGCGCGGAATATCCGTCGGTGAGGCGACGAAGAAGATATCCGATCTCGGCTGGAATCCGACCTATGTCCAGGAAGCGATGACCTTCCCGACGGATTACAAGATCACCAAGGCGCCTCGCGATCCGATGAAGCAGGTGCTCAGATCCTATTTCCCGATGCAGGAGGAAAAGGATAACCGCGTCTATGGCGCGCTCGACGCAGCGTTGCGTGGCGACATGTTCCGCAATGTCGAGCCGCGCTGGGTGGAGTGGATGAAGCTCTTCCTGGCGATCATTCCCTTCCCGGAAATTTCCGCCGCGCGCTCCATGGCGATGGTGGCCCGTCTTGCCCCCGGTGAGGATCTCAGAACCGGCTTCACCATGCAGATGGTCGACGAGTTTCGCCATTCCACCATCCAGATGAATCTGAAGAAGTGGTACATGGAGAACTATATTGATCCCGCAGGCTTCGACATCACCGAGGAAGCCTTCGGCAAGTGCTACGCGACGACGATCGGCCGGCAGTTCGGCGAGGGCTTCATCACCGGCGACACGATGACGGCCGCCTGTATGTATCTCACCGTCGTCGCCGAGACCGCATTCACCAACACGCTCTTCGTCGCGATGCCGTCGGAAGCGGCCCGCAACGGTGACTACGCCTTGCCGACCGTGTTCCTCTCCGTGCAATCCGACGAGAGCCGGCACATCGGCAACGGTCACTCGCTGCTGATGGCGGCACTGAAGGAACCGGACAACCATCTGCTCCTCGAGCGCGACATGCGCTACGCCTTCTGGCAGAACCACGCGATCGTCGACGCCGCCATCGGCACCTTCATCGAATACGGTACCACCAACCGCGACAAGTCGAAGGAATCCTATGCGGAGATGTGGCATCGCTGGATCTTCGAGGACTACTACCGCACCTACATGCTGCCGCTCGAGAAATACGGCATCAAGATCCACCACGACGACGTCCAGACTGCGTGGAAACGCATCACCGAGAAGTTCTACGTCCACAAGATCGCGCAGTTCTTCGCAGTCGGCTGGCCGGTCAATTTCTGGCGCATCGAAGCCCAGCGCGAGCAGGACTTCGAGTGGTTCGAGCATAAGTACCCGGGCTGGTATGCCCAGTTCGGCGACTTCTGGAAGTGGTACGACAAGCTCAGCCATCGCGGCGAGAAGGTCATCACCTTCAACGAGGATGTCGGCTACGTCTATCCGCATCGCTGCTGGTCGAGCCTGGTGCCATGCGTCGTGCGCGAGGACATCGTCACCGACGTGATCGACGGGCAACTCCACACCTTCGCACACGAGATCGATCGCTGGACGGCGGTGGAGGCCTTCTCCGACGAGTACCAGGGGCGTCCGACCCCGGCCATGGGCCGCTTCAGCGGCAAGCGCGAGTGGGAGACCCTCTATCACGGTTGGGATCTCGCCGATGCGATCAAGGATCTCAATTTCGTCCGCTCCGACGGCAAGACGCTCGTTCCGCAACCGCATCTGCGGTTCGACGACAAGGAGATGTGGACCCTCGACGACGTTCGTGGCCACACGCTGCAGTCGCCTTTGACCCTGCTGCGCGAAATGACCCCGGACGCCCGCGAGAAGCATCTCGCCGAATACCGTGCCGGCTTCCAGGTGCGGCCCTTCAATTGATTGGCAGGCGGGCCGGCTTCGGCCGGCCCGCACAAAGGCTGGTGGCCTCAAATGTCACGCGCTCGCTACATCTTGCCCATCGCCGTTGCGCTCTGGGCAGCCATTGCCGCGACCGTCTTCATCGTCACCGGGGCAAACGCGCCGGCCGACGACTGGAAGAATGCCACGGCCGGCTACCGGGGCGCGCTCGGCCAGAAGCAGGAAATACGAGTGAAGGTATTCGCAATCGGGAGGCTAATAACATGAGTGACGCTCACACAGTGCGTCTGGAGCCGGTCGGCGTCGAATTCGAGGTCGAGAGCGGCGAGACGGTTCTGAATGCGGCATTTCGCCAGGGCATCGCGCTGCCGCACGGCTGCAAGGAAGGACAGTGTTCGGCCTGCAAATGCGTGCTGCTGGACGGCGAGGTCGACATGCTCAGATATTCGACTTTCGCACTTAACGACATGGAGAAGGACACCGGCCACATACTCCTGTGCCGGACGCTCGCCTACTCCGACATGGCAGTGGAACTGCTCAACTATGATGAGGAGGTCCTCTCAAAGTCGATCGCGGTGAAGACCTATTACGGACGGATCGTCCATATCGAGCGGCTGACACACGACATCCGCGGGATTGAGATCGAACTCGACTCGTCGATCAAGTTCTGGGCCGGTCAATATGTCGACATCACAGTCACAACGGAAAAAGGGGAGACGATTACGCGCTCGTTCTCCATGGCAAATACGCCGGACGAAGCCGAAAAGCTCTCCTTCATCATCAAGAAATACCCCGAAGGAAAATTCTCGGGAGAGCTCGATTCCGGAGGAATCCGGGTCGGAGCCGAAGTCACCATAGTCGGACCCTACGGCACTTGCTTCCGGCGTGAGGGGCGGGATGGACCACTCGTGCTCGTTGGCGCCGGTTCCGGGATGTCGCCGATCTGGTCGATCCTGAACGACCACCTGAAGAGCGGCGAGGAACGGCCGGTCTATTTCTTCTACGGCGCCCGGACGCGCGAGGATCTCTTTCATCTCGATCGGATCGCCGATCTGACGGCGCGCCACCCCAGCGTGAATTTCATCCCCGTGCTGTCGCATGCCAACGGCGACGCCTCCTGGGAGGGATCGCGGGGCTTCGTGCATGAAAGCGTCGATGCCACGCTGAAGGAACTGGGGGTGGACGGGCAGGGCGATGTCTATGCCTGCGGTCCGCCGCCGATGATCGACGCGCTGCAACCTGTCCTGTTCATGAACGGGTTCGAAGCGGAGCGGATCTTCTTCGACAAGTTCACCACGTCGTCCAGCGCCACACCAGGCCATTGAGGAGTGCCCGTGGCGGGACATTCAGCAACTGCAACAAGGGAGTGAGAAATTATGCCAGCGATTTCGAGTTCAGTCGGTTCAGGAGCGGCCGGCGCCGCCGTATTCGCGGATTCCGACAGCCGCAAGTACCGTTACTACGATCCACGCGGCCAGCGCGCCACCCACTATGAGGACGTCACAGTCGACGTCCAGCCTGATCCCGAGCGGTACCTGATCCAGAACTGGATCATCAATTTCTCGAACGGCAAGGGCGCCTACGTGAAGGACAACACGGCCGCGCTCAGCTCGAATTGGCACGCCTTCCGTGCCCCCGACCAGGAATGGGAACGCACCCATTATCAGCGGCAGTCGAAGATCGAGACGATGGTGCAGAGCGTCATCGCCAACGGCCGGAAGTCCGGTGCGCCGAAGACCTATGACAAGGTTTGGGTGAAGATCCTGCAGTCGCATCTGGGCGCCTGGAAGCACGCGGAATTCGGCCTCGGCACCTCGCTGATGCAGGCGCAACGCTATGGTTACACCCAGATGATCAACAATGCCACGTTGACCAACTCTTCCTACAAGCTGCGGCTTGCCCAGGACATCACGCTTTATCTCGCCGAAATCGGAATGGACATCCCGGGATGGGACGACGCGCTCGGCAAAAAGGCCTGGCTCGAGGACGGGATCTGGCAGGGCACGCGCGAGGCGGTCGAGACGATCATGGGCTCGGCGGACTATCTCGAGCAGTACTTCGCGATCAACATCGTTTTCGAGCCGCTGGTCGGCGAACTGTTCCGCTCCGGCTTCCTGATGCAGTCGGCGGCAGCCAACCACGACTTCATCACCCCGCCGGTGATCTCCGCGGCTGAGGCCGACTACGACCGCAACCTCGCGAATACCATCGACCTCATCTACCTGCTCGCCCATGACGAGGTGCACGGCGCCCATAACCGGCAGCTCTTCCTGAGCTGGCTCTCCAAGCATCGGGCGCTGGCCGACAAGGCCGCTCTCGGCCTGCAGCCGATCTGGTCGATGCCGCATTCCAAGCCGATCTCGTTTGACGACATCCGGGCACAATCCCAGGAGCGGATCGGGCAAATCCTCGGCGAACTCGGTCTCAACAGCTGACATCAGGGAGAACGCACATGTCAACAGCAGCACGTGACGCTTCGAATTCCAATATCTTCAAATCGATGAAGGACATCACCTTCGAGCAGACGATCTCGCATCAGTGTGGGGTCACCATGAACGATTCCGTCGAGGCGCGCGCCATCGCCGAGTTCATGGGCCAGAAGCCGGGCGTCATCGTCACCTACCAGCCGGCGATGATCCGCATCGACGGCAACGGCAAGCTAATCTTCAAGATGGACGAGATCAGCGAGTTTCTCGGCCGCGAGATGACGGCGGAGATCTTCGAGGTGAACACGTCCACCCACTACGGGCGGATGGTCCGCATCGACGACAATACGGTGATCCTGTTCGGCGATATGGACGAGGTCTTCGAGTACATCTGACCAGGACCGCGAGAAAACGGTGCGCCGCCGGCGCACCGTTACGATCACACATGAACTGAGGAGGAAGTCATGTACAAAGCACCGGACGGCACAGAGATTTTCGTGGTCGATGGGCACACCCACTTCTGGGACGGAAGCCCCGAAAACCAGCGCAATATTCATGGCAAGCAGTTCGTGGACTGCTTCTACGCTTACCACACGGCGCTGAGCCCCGCAGAACAGCTCTGGCCAAAGGAAAAATTCGAGAAATACACGGCCGACGACCTCTATCGCGACCTGTTCATCGAGGGTCCCGACGACGTCGCGATCGTGCAGTCCACCTACCTCAAGGACTTCTACAAGAACGGCTTCAACACCATCGAGCGAAACGCCGAGATGGCCAAGCTCTACCCCGACCGCTTCATCGTAAATGGTTCCTTCGATCCACGGGACGGGGAGAAGGCGCTGGAGTACATCCACTTCATGAAGGAGACGTACGACGTCAAGGGCGTGAAGATGTACACGGCCGAATGGAACGGCGCCTCCAGGGGATGGAAGCTCACCGACCCCCAAGCCTACAAGTGCTTCGAGCTGTGCGAGAAGCTCGGCATCAAAAACATCCATGTCCACAAGGGCCCGACGATCATTCCGCTGAGCAAGGATGCCTTCGACGTCCACGACGTCGACTATGCGGCCACGGACTTCCAGAACCTCAACTGGATCATTGAGCATTGCGGGCTGCCGCGGCTCGACGATTTCTGTTGGATTGCGGTGCAGGAGACGAATGTTTATGGCGGGCTCGCGGTTGCGATGCCGTTCATTCATTCGAGGCCGCGCTACTTCGCCGAGGTGATGGCGGAACTTTTGTTCTGGCTTGGACCTGACAAGCTCCTCTTCGGCTCGGATTACGCCATCTGGAAGCCGCGCTGGCTGGTCGAGAAGTTCTGGGCCTTCGACCTGCCTGAGGATATTGCCCGCGAACGCGGCCTGGAACTGACGCCGGAGATCAAGGAAAAAATCCTCGGTCTGAACGCGGCGCGACTTTACGACATCGACGTCGCCTCCAGGAAGGCAGCGCTTGCCGCGTCGCCGTTCAGCGTGGCCGCGGAGTAGGGGCCATGAGCACGGCCCTCTCTGCCAACAACCGCCGAGGCGAGCTTTGGGCTCGCCTCACACGGGTCAATGATCCGGAGCTGGACGAGCCCGTGACCGATATGGGTTTCGTCGAGCGCGCCGAGGTGATGCAGAACGGATCGGTGGAGGTGGATTTCCGGTTGCCCACCTACTGGTGCTCGCCGAGCTTCGCCTTTCTGATGCTTGACGGCATCCGGCAGGCGCTCGACGGGCTCTCCTGGGCGCCTGCCTATACGATCCGGCTTCACGACCACATGTTCGCCGACGAGGTCAATCGCGGCATAGCGGCAGGCAAGCCGTTCAGCCTGATTTTCGACGAGCTGTCGAGCGACCAGGACATCGATGCACTGCGCGAGACTTTCCGCGTGAAGGCGTTCAAGCGGCGGCAGGAGGCGGTTCTGCTCGCCCTTCGAAAACAGGGACTGACCGACAGCGAAATCCTCGGCATGGACCTGTCGTCCTTCGATGCCGCAACGGTTGGCGGCGACGAAGCGGAGGCCATGAAGTCGCGATACCGCGAGGCACTGATCGAGCGTTGGCCCGGGCGAAAAGGTTGCGAACCGGCGTTCGTCACCTGGGACAACCGGGAGATTCCCCCGGATGCCTTCGGCGCCTATCTCGCCGAACTCAGGGCAGTGCGCATCAACATGGAATTCAACGGCGCACTGTGCCGGGGGCTCAAGGCAACCCGCTACAAGGAAATGGACGTCGTCGACGGAGAACCGACCTTGGTGGATTTCATGCTCGACCGCGTCCCGCCGCGCAACTGTACCGGCAGGCACGTGCAGCGCTGATACGACAACCTCGCCAGGCGAGACAATGATGGAGGAGCCGCCCTCGGGGCGGAAGGAGGAACTATGCCCAAACTTTTGATCCACAATTCTGAGGCCCGGCGCGCACTTGCCCGCGGCGTTTATCAGCTGGCTGCAGCCGTCGAGCCCACACTCGGGCCGAAAGGCATGAATGCCATGATCGACCGGCCGATCGGCACACCGATGGTCACACGCGACGGCGTCAGCATTGCATCCGAGATCGAACTGCACGACCGCTTCGAAAACATGGGCGCGCAGATTGTCCGCGAGGTGTCCATGCAGACGAACGAGATCGCTGGCGACGGCACCACAACGGCAATCGTCCTTGCCAACGCTCTCGTCCAGAAAGGGATCGAGGCGAACGAGCGTGGTGCAAAGTCCGTCGATCTCTGCAAGGGGATCGATCTTGCGGTCTCCAGTGTCATCGAGGCGCTGAAGGCGTCAGCCAAGCCGGCCGTGAACGGCAGTCTTGCCGCCGTTGCCAATATCGCCGCGACGGACCCGAAGCTCGGCGCGCTTGTCGCCGAAGCCTATGAAAGGGTGGGTGTCGAGGGTGTCATTACCACCGATTTCAGCGTGACGACCGACACGACCCTCAATGTCGTCGAGGGTATGTCCTTCGACCGCGGCTATCTCTCCCATCACATGGTCACGGACCAGGAGAAGATGGAGGTCGTGCTTGAACGGCCGTTCATCCTGATGACGGATCTGAAGATCCGCGAACCACAAGCGCTCGACACGGTTCGCGCGCTCGCAGAGAAGGCTGGCCGGCCGCTTCTTATCATTGCCGAGGAAGTGTCGCCGGAAGTGGTCGTTACCCTGCTTGGACGGGAGGGCCCGGGAAAATACCTCGTTGTGCACCCCCCGGAATACGGCCATTGGCGCAAGGCAATGCTGGAGGACCTTGCAATCCTTTGCGGGGGTCGGGTCATTGCCCGTGACCTCGGCGGAAGGTTGGAGGACGTCACCGACGACGATCTCGGAACCGCCGAGCGCGTACGCACCAGCGCCACGCAAACATCGGTGATCGGCGGCGGCGGCGACGCGTCGAAGATCGCCGCACGGCGCGCGCAGGTGCAGCGGCAATATGAAGTGGCTCCGCCCAACATAGAGCAGGACAAATTGCGTGAGCGGCTGGCCAAACTGTCCGGCGGCACGGCGGTTCTCTATGCGGGCGGTGTCACGCCCGTCGAGCAGAAGCGGACGATACAACTTATCGAGGATTCGCTGCACGCGGTCAGGGCGGCTGTCGAGGATGGCGTCGTCGCAGGCGGCGGCACGGCACTCGCGCAGGTCGCGCCGGTTCTGGATGCCGTCTTTGCAAAGGCGTCAGGTGATGTCGCCGAGGGCGTCCGGCTGGTGAAATCAGTGCTGTCGCGACCGCTCTGGCGGATTGTCGAAAATGCCGGCGGCGACCCTGAAGCCGTCGTGGCCAGGGTCTCCGGCGTCAACGGCGGCTTCGGCTACAATGCTGCGCTCGGAGAATATCAGAACATGTACGAGGCCGGCATCATCGATCCGGTGCGGGTTACCTGCACGGCGCTGAAGAATGCAGCCTCGGTAGCCAAGCTCATTCTGACGACGGAAACGCTGGTCGGCGACCTTGCGGAGGATGAGGACCCGACAGCCGGACCGGCCCTCGGCGGCGGAGCGGAGAAACTCGGCCGTCCGTAGGCGCAATGGGCGCGTCCCGCTCAGGGGCGGCCCGGGATAAGAACTCATGCGCGCTTCGTCTGATGAGCGCGTTCTCGAAATCACGCTGGAGGGAAATATGGATACAAAGGTGAACACCATGGGCAAATGTCCGATCGCGCACGCACACGCGACGCTGGGGGGTATGTCGAACCGGGACTGGTGGCCGAACCAGTTGAACCTCAAAATCCTCCACCAGAATTCCTCCCTGTCCGATCCGATAGGGCAGGCATTCAACTACGCCGAAGCCTTCGAGAGACTCGACCTGGACGCCGTCAAGCAGGACCTCTATGCCCTGATGACGGACTCGCAAGACTGGTGGCCGGCTGATTTCGGTCATTACGGCCCGCTCTTCATCCGCATGGCATGGCATAGCGCCGGAAGCTACCGTACCGGCGATGGCCGCGGCGGCGCTTGCTCCGGCACACAGCGATTTGCGCCCCTTAACAGCTGGCCGGATAACGCCAACCTCGATAAGGCGCGCCGGCTGCTCTGGCCGATCAAGCAGAAATACGGCAACGGGATCTCCTGGGCCGATCTGATGATCCTTGCCGGAAACTGCGCGCTAGAATCCATGGGCTTCAAGACCTTCGGCTTCGGCGGCGGCCGCGAGGATGTCTGGGAGCCGGAGGAGGATATCTATTGGGGCGCCGAGGACACCTGGCTCGGCGAAAGGCGCTACACGGGCGAACGAGGCCTCGAAAGTCCTCTCGCTGCCGTGCAGATGGGTCTGATCTACGTGAACCCGGAGGGGCCGAACGGCAATCCTGATCCCGTCGCGGCCGCCGCGGATATCCGCGAGACCTTCGGCCGTATGGGCATGAACGACGAAGAGACCGTCGCCCTCATCGCCGGGGGACATTCCTTCGGCAAGACCCATGGCGCGGGCGATCCCTCGCTGGTCGGTCCGGAACCCGAGGGCGCCGGCCTCGCGGAGCAAGGTTTTGGCTGGAAGAGCAGCTTTGGCAGCGGCAAGGCTGGTGATACCATTACCAGCGGCCTCGAGGTCACATGGACCACGACGCCGACGAAGTGGAGCAACGGCTTCTTCTCGAACCTGTTCGGTTATGAGTGGGAGCTGACGAGAAGTCCGGCCGGCGCTCATCAGTGGAAGCCGAAACATGGTGCAGGCGCCGGTTCGGTGCCGGATGCCCACGACCCGGCGAAGCGGCACGCGCCATCGATGCTGACCACCGACCTCGCTTTGCGGTTCGATCCTGCCTACGAGAAGATCTCGCGCCGCTTCTTCGAAAACCCGGACCAGTTCGCGGATGCCTTTGCCCGGGCGTGGTTCAAGCTGACGCACCGCGACATGGGTCCGCGCTCGCGGTATCTCGGCCCCGAAGTTCCCTCAGAGGAGCTCATCTGGCAGGATCCGGTCCCGGACGTCGATCATGAGTTGGTTGACGCGCAGGACATCGCCACCCTCAAAGGCATGATCCTTGAATCGGGTCTGTCTATTTCTGAGCTGGTCTCGACCGCCTGGGCGTCGGCCTCGACCTTCCGCGGCTCCGACAAGCGCGGCGGCGCCAACGGCGCACGCATACGCCTCGCGCCGCAGAAGGAATGGCCGGTCAACCAGCCGGCCCAGCTAGCCGTGGTGCTCGAAACCCTCGAAGGCATCCAGAAGGCGTTCAATGACCGGCAATCGGGCGGCAAGAGAGTGTCGCTCGCCGACCTGATCGTGCTCGGCGGTTGCGCGGCCGTCGAGCGGGCGGCGCGGGACGCCGGCTATCACGTGGACGTTCCCTTCTCGCCCGGTCGTACGGACGCTTCCCAGGAGCAGACCGATGTCGACTCCTTTGCCGTTCTTGAGCCGATCGCCGACGGGTTCCGCAACTACCAGAAGGCCGAATTCACCGTCTCGGCCGAGGAACTGCTGATCGACAAGGCGCAACTCCTGACGCTGACCGCGCCCGAGATGACCGTCCTCGTCGGCGGCATGCGCGTCTTGAACACGAATGTCGGACAGTCCCAATACGGCGTCTTTACCAAGCGCCCGGAGACACTCTCCACCGACTTCTTCGTGAACCTGCTCGACATGGGCACGGTCTGGAAGGCGGCCTCTGAGGCTGAAGAGGTTTTCGAGGGCTTCGACCGCGCGACCGGCGAGCGGAAGTGGACCGGCACGCGCGTCGACCTGGTCTTCGGTTCGAACTCCCAGCTTCGGGCGATTGCCGAAGTCTACGCACAAGCGGATTCGGGCGCGAAGTTCGTGGTAGACTTCATAGCGGCCTGGAATAAGGTAATGAACGCTGATCGGTTTGATTGGCGCTAAGGAGGGTTTCCCGCCTTATCACGCTTGCGCTTCCCGGCCACATGAGGTCTCGCGATTACGAATCGCAGCCTACGGGTCCGGACTCCTCCGGACCCGTTGTTTCGACGACGACGCTCTGATCACGCGTGGGTCTCTTCACTGAAGTTAAGTGAAGCTGCGACGGATGCCGTACTGCTCGAGCTTACGGTAGAGGGTCGGCCGCGAAATTCCTAGCCTCTGGGCAACCCGGCTCAGATTGCCATGCTCGGCCTCGAGAGCGTCTCGGAGGAACTTCTCATCCGCATTCGCGATACGACAGTGCATTTCACTTCCGGATTCGCCCTCTGGCGAGGCGGTCCAGGCCGCAGCACGCTCCGTGATCTCCCTCGGCAGATCGGCCAAGCTGACTTGTTGGCCTCCCGCCAGGACATGAAGCCTTTCCACCAGGTTTTTCAACTCGCGCACGTTTCCTGGCCAAGAGTAGTCGAGAAGCCTGTCGAACGCCTCGGCAGCGAAATCAAGCGGCGGGGCGCCGGTCCGCTCGGCAATGTTGCGGTTGAAATGATCGAGCAGGAGGGCGATGTCGCCATCCCGTTCGCGCAACGGCGGCACGTTGATAACAACGGTGCTTATCCGGTAGTACAGATCACGCCGGAACCGCCCCGCTGCCACCTCTTGCTTCAGGTCGCGGTTCGTCGAGGCGATCAGATGTACATCGACCGGCCGGCCACGGTTGTCTCCGAGGCGATAGACGACACGCTCTTCCAGAACGCGCAGCAGGAAAGGTTGAATATCCAGCGGCATCTCGCCGATCTCGTCGAGACAGAGAACCCCTCCGTTGGCCAATTCGAACGCCCCCGCCTTTCCCTCACGGCTTGCCCCCGTAAATGCACCGGCGACGTGGCCGAAAAGCTCGCTGCCGAACAACTCCCGCGTGATTGCCCCGCAGTTGAGGGCGATAAATGGCGAACTATCCGAGCGCCGGCTGACGAGATGAACCAGCCGGGCGAAAAGCTCTTTGCCGACGCCCGTTTCACCCTCGATCAGCAGTGAGGTGACTTCGCTCGATTGGGCGACCCTGCAAGCCACATCGATAGCGGCATGCATCGCTTCGCTTTGACCGACGATCAGCTTGGCCACTTCGGGCGTCGGGCATCGTGGGCGCCGGGGGGAAGGAATGGCTACTTGGCGGGCTTCGGCCGGAAACACGAGGGCCGCGCCCTGAAAATCACCGTCCACGGTGAGGGGGCTCACGTGGCAAGAGCGCAGCCGGTCGGGAAGCGCAGCAGCGAGTTCGGCAATTGTGCGAGGCCCCGCCGCAGGCAGCAACCGCCGGCCGCGCCCTGTCGAAAGCGGCTCGGGAAATTCCGCCAGCCTGTTGGCGGGAACGTTGTTGCAATAGACGGCCCGTCCAAGATGGTCGATGATTATCAGACCGTCGGTGCGTCTGTAGCAAGGTGCTTCGGCGATGAAGGCTTCAAGCAGGCGGGTGCGTTGGGTGTTCTGGTGGTCGGCCAGGGCCTTCTCGATCTCCCGCGCAGCGGCCGCGACCAGCACGGTGTTGTGCGGCCGGAAGATGTCCGGGTGCCCGGACAGGTCAACCACGCCGATGATCCGTCCGTCGAACGGGTCGCGGATCGGTGCGCCGGCGCAGGTCCACGACTTTATGCCGGCGCAGAAATGTTCCGCAGCATGCACGAAGACGGGTTCTCCGGCCCAAAGCGCGGTGCCGATTCCGTTGGTGCCGACAACGTCCTCGGTCCACTTGCCGCCAATGGCGAGATGGATATCCATTCCATCGTGAATTGTGCGCTTGTCACCGATCGCGTCAATCAACACACCATTTTCGTCGGCCAACACGAGCATTGCTCCGGTGCCGTCGAGAAGGTTTCCGACGACCGCAAAGGAGCGGCGCGCCGCAGTCAACAACTCGCTGCTATTGCGGGTCAGGCATTCGAGGTCATCCTTGCTGTTGCTGAGGGGGGCTTCGTGTTGCTGAGCGTCGATGCCGCCAGAAATGCAACGCCCCCAGGAATCATGGATGATCCCGCGTACCGGACGCTCGCGACGGGCCTTTCCGGCTTCTCCGGACAATAGGTTTTCCCAGGCGGACATCGTCGCATATTCGTCGTAATCACCCGCCAGCATTAGCGGTGCTCTGACCTTTCCTTCTGACGACATCCTGGTGCGCTTGGTCCTTTCTTCTGGGTCGGCTTATGTCTCTGCTTGAGATACTATATTTCGTGCGATGATGACGAATAAAGGGGCCGGGCTGAGCTGCGCCATAGCTACGTGGTGATCCCAAGAGCCGAGCTGATTTCTTCTGCGAGTTTCTCTTCGGTGTATTTCGACTCAAGGGTCCTGCCGTCGAAATCCGAAAGCGCGTCAGTGAAGGTCTCGTCCAACGGGGAGATGAAGCCGTTCTCCTTCGTGGCGAGCACAAAGACCTCCACACCATTTTTCCGTCGGATTTCACCGAGATAGTGGATTTGGCGCCCGGTGTTCCTGTCCACCACAACCACCCGGCCATTCAAGCTGATCCGGATGTAGGGCAACGCCTCCGCGGAGGACGCTGATCCGGAACCTACGTGATGGATAATGAGGCCTTCAGCCTTTTGTGTTGGCGGATTTGCCGTCTTGTTGGCTGAATAGGCGCCGCCGCTGATGTGATCGGCAATGCGCGTTATGACGGACCGGTTGCGCTCGATCAATTGCTTGATCTCAGCGTCCTCGCGTCGCGGGCCGTCGCGCCTCGAAATGATTTCGACCATCGAACCTCCTCCCAAGGATCTCGTTGGTCGGAGCGTCTGCCGAACACTCCTCAAGTCTGGCAGCTTAGCAAATTGCACGGTTTATTGGTAGTAATGGGCTGCTACGCTCGGATGTTGGTGGATGATGGCTTGCCGACGGTTTCTGTGGGTTGCGGTCGGCGGGTGATTGCGCTCGCGAATGTTCGGCCTGACCATTGGGGGGAACGGAGATCGAGGATGCACGGGATCCACTTTGACGGCTTGGGTGAAGCCGAGCTGATCACGCGGCTGCAGCTTCTGCACCAGCAAAGACAAGCTGTGCCTCGTCGAGCTGCTGCGCACTGCGCTGGCCCGCCCTGCTAACCCCAAGTGGGTTGCAGGTCATTCTCCTCAGCCACGGCACCATGCTGGAAAACCTCTTCAACAAGCATGCAGGCAGTGGATTCTGGTGGCATCAGCGTCTGGAGGGCGTGCCTCAGTTCAGGGTCAAGCCGCAGACCGGCGCGGTCAACAAGGTCAAGGATCAGACCATGGCCATGTTGTAGGCCGGCCCGCTTCGGCGTTCCTTGCCAAGCCCCCGGCGGTAATATTGGCGGAACCGACGAACAGCCTGCCCGAGCGCCGGCCGATCTGAAGCTCAACCTTTGGGTGAAACAACCCCTTCGCGACCGGAGGCGAAAACAGCTCGTAGTCACGGCCCAACTGCATCGGAAGTTCAGAGCCGTCGGACAGTAGAGCGACCCCATCCGTTCATCCGAGACGAGAAGGAGATTGCTGGCCCCGCTCGCCATCAGGTGGGGAAGCATGAGCTCTTCGAAGGCGCCAAACTCGATCGCGAAGGTCGTGGAGATCACAGTATGGAATGGGCGGGATCCTCGCCGCCCTATGCGCTCTAGGTATTTCACGCGTTAGCTCCGAGGATGGCACGAGCTCCGAGGATGGCACGACCCCGTGCAGCCGGTCCCTGATCGAAGATAACGGGGGCTCGCGACGGGTTTGTTGACCCGGGAATGACGGGATTCTTACAAAAAGGTCAAATCAGATGGGTCCACAGGCCAGCGGCCGTTGCGGAAATTCTAAAAAAATAATCCAGGCAATATATTTACCATTTGGCATGCCTCTTGCTTGGCGCATGCAGATCTTAGCAGTGTGCATCCTCATTAAAGGATGCAGAGCCGCGAGGTAGTAGCCTTGAAGTCCAGAGATGTGCGTGCCCAAGCCTATTCGATGCCGCTGACAAGCCCCGCCTGCCCAAGGGGACCACATCGCTTCGTCGATCGCGAGTACCTTATCATTACCTACCGGACGGACCCCGACCGGTTGCGCGGCGTGGTCCCTCAGCCTCTCGAATTCCATGATCCCTTAGTACAGTTTGAGTTTATTCGAATGCCCGACTCTGCGGGTTTCGGGAGCTACATTGAATCTGGCCAGGTCATTCCCGTTCGGTTTAACGACGTGACAGGCGGCTATTCGCACGCAATGTATTTGGACGACGGACCGCCAATTCTTGGTGGCCGTGAGTTGTGGGGGTTCCCGAAGAAATACGCGCATCCTGCCGTCGAGGTCTATAGGGACACACTGGTGGGCACCCTCGACTACGGCCCGGTCCGGATCGCAACAGGCACCATGGGCTTTAAACATTGGGCACTCGACCACACCGAGGTGCTGGCCTCGCTGTGCAAGCCGACGTTCCTGCTGAAGATTATCCCGCATGTCGATGGCAGTCTGCGCGTGTGCGAACTCGTAAGCCTTAAGATGGAGGACGTGATATTGAAGGGCGCATGGGGCGGTCCCGCAAGCCTGGACTTACGGCCACACGCGCTCGCGCCCGTTGCCGATCTACCGGTTCTGGAGGTCGTTTCAGCTGCCCATTTCATTGCGGATCTGACGCTCGACCTCGGCACAGTTGTTCACGACTACCTGGCGGAACCGCACACCGCGTGAACCGCGATCAAAGTGTCGACACGCGAGAGCCGAGGCAATCCCATGTCCGACCAAGTGAAACTGAAAAAAAGCGTAGATCTGGCGCTTCAGGGTGGCGGGTCCCACGGTGCTTTGACCTGGGGAGTGCTGGATCGGCTGTTGGAAGATAATCGCATCCGCATCTGCAGTATCAGCGGGACGAGCGCCGGCGCAATGAATGCGGTCGTGCTTGCGGACGGCCTGGAGAAAGGCGGGGCGGAAGGTGGACGCGAGGCGTTGGCAGGATTCTGGAAGGCAGTCAGCGACGCTGCGCGTTGGTCGCCGCTGCAGCGCACCCTTTGGGATCGCATGTCGAACAATTACAGTCTCGACCACTCCGCGGCCTATATCTGGTTCGAACAGTTTACGCGGCTGTTCTCTCCCTATCAACTGAACCCGTTCGACATCAATCCTCTGCGCGACCTGATCGCCGGCACAAACGATTTCGACGCCGTCAATCGGTGCTCCAGCCTGAAGGTGTTCGTCACGGCTACCAACGTGCGCACGGGCCGGGCCAAGGTGTTCACGCAACCCGATCTCTCGGTCGACACCGTCATGGCGTCCGCCTGCCTGCCGTTCATGTTCAAGGCGGTCGAGATCGACGGCGAAGCCTATTGGGATGGTGGCTATATCGGCAATCCCGCTCTCTATCCGCTTGTCGACGATCGCGCCACCCGAGACATCGTGATCGTCCAGATCAACCCGCTTATCCGCGAGGAATTGCCGACGACCGGCCGGGCAATCATCAACCGGCTGAACGAAGTGACCTTCAATGCAGCGCTCCTGAACGAGTTGCGTTCCATCCACCTCCTGCACGAGTTGATCGAGGCGGAAGGGCTGGAGTCCGAGCGATATCGGGACAGCTACGTTCATCTGATCCATGCCCACGAGGAGGTCCAGGACCTTAGCGCCTCAAGCAAATTCGCGCCCGAATGGAGCTATCTCCTCTATCTCAAGGAGCGCGGACGGACCTGGGCCGAAAGCTTTATCGACCAGCATTTCGATGACCTTGGCGTCCGCTCGACGCTCGATCTCGGTCAGCTGTTCAGCGACAGTTTCAGGTTGCCCCAGATCGACGACGCGCCATCCAACAGCCCCGCGACGGAGTGACCGATGATCGGAATCCTGATCATTTTCACGGCCCTTGGTGCACCCCTCTCGCTATCGAGGTGTTAGCCTTCTCATCCTAGCACGGGGACCGGCCATTCTTTCCGTAGGCGCGATTTGAGAGAGGTGTTGTCTAGGGCATAGACTCATAACCACCTGATCCAGATGCGTGTCGCAGCCAGCTTGATTGCAGCGAGAAAGTTGCGTGGGTCTTTGTCGTATCCGGCACGCGTCAGTGGTGACATGTTACCACCACAAAGCAGCGCCCAGGTCTTATTGTCCCGAGCGCACTAAACGGCGAAGCAAGGCTTCGAGGCCGTTGGCGACGAATTGACATCATCGGAGAAAAAATGATGGCCCCTGCGGCGGCAACAAAACGACCATGCGTACCGCTCCGCCGCCAGCTTGAGGAGATCGTTGGAGCTAGATTTGTTCTGTGCTCTCCTCAGCGACAGCGGCGCTTCACACGCGGCTACCGCTTCGGCGAAGGAGAGGCGGTCGCAGTTGTCCTGCCGGGGACGCTTGTGCAGTTCTGGAGAGTGCTCGAGACCTGCGTGAATGGCGGGAACGCCGTTATCGCTCAGGCGGCGAATACAGGGCTGACCGGAGGCTCAACGCCTCACGGTGTTGGGTATGACCGCGACGTGGTCGTCATCAACACAATGCGGATCAAGTCCCTTCATCTCCTGGCAGAGGGTCGGCAGGTTGTCGCGTTTCCTGGAACGACCTTGGACGAACTCGAAAAGGCGCTGAAGCCGCTCGGACGCGAGCCGCATTCCGTTATTGGATCATCCTGCCTTGGCGCCTCCGTGATCGGCGGGATCTGCAATAACTCCGGCGGATCCCTCATCCAAAGAGGCCCGGCCTACACCGAACTCGCGCTGTACGCCCGAGTTGATGCGGACGGAAGGCTAAGTCTGGTCAATCACCTTGGTATTGACCTCGGAGATAACCCGGAGGAAATGCTTTCCCGCCTGGACCGAAAGGGGTACCGGCCCGACCAAGTCATGTGGGATGGCAGCAAGGCTGCATCAGATCGCGAATACGCCGATCACGTCCGCAACATTGATGCTCCCACGCCCGCTCGGTTCAATGCGGATCCAAGGCGGCTGTTCGAAGTCTCCGGGTCAGCGGGCAAGGTCATCGTCTTCGCGGTGCGGCTCGACACATTCGAAGCGGTCAGGGATGCACGGGTCTTCTACATCGGCACGAATGATCCCGACGAACTCACGCGTATCAGGCGCGCCATGCTTTCGTCCTTTTCCATGCTACCTGTAGCGGCGGAGTACATTCATCGTGATGCCTTCGACATCGCGGAGTGCTATGGCAAGGATACCTTTCTTCTCATCAAGACGTTGGGGCCTGGACACCTGCCGAAGCTCTTTGCCGCGAAGAGCCGGTTCGACGCGCTTGCGGAACGGCTTTCATTCCTGCCGGCGAACTTGAGTGATCGGGTCATGCAGGCTTTCAGCCGTCCTTTTCCGTCTCACCTTCCTCCACGGCTCAAGCAATTCCGCAACCGGTTCCAGCATCATCTGATGATCAAGACAGCAGGCTCAGCGGTGAACGAAACGAGCAGCCTTCTTGCGTCCCTTTTCCGTTCCGAAGCCAGCGATTTCTTCGAATGCACCCCGCAGGAGGGATTGGCCGCGTTCCTCCACCGTTTCGCGGTTGCCGGGGCAGCCGTGCGCTACCGCGCTATCCACGGAGCGACGACCGGGGGCATCGTCGCTCTCGACGTCGCGTTGCCAAGGAATGAGACCGATTGGATCGAAAGGCTTCCTGACGAGGTCGAGCAACTGATCCTGAAAAAGCTCTACTATGGACACTTCTTCTGCCACGTCTTCCATCAGGATTATATCGTCAAGAAGGAAGTCGACTGGCTGGAAACTGAACACAAGATCCTCGAACTGCTGGACCGGCGAAATGCGCGCTACCCGGCCGAGCACAACGTCGGGCATCTCTACAAAGCCGAGGATGCCGTGGTGGCCCACTATCGCGAACTCGACCCGTGCAACTGCTTCAACCCGGGTATTGGCCGGACCTCGAAACGGTTGCGCTGGTGCTGAACGGACGAAGCCATAGCAGGCAGGCTTTGCGGCAGGAACAGGGAAGCCTATTCGGCGGCGACCCGAAATGTCTGTGACTGCGCCTTGTCACCATTCATCAGGTAGATCAGACAGCTCGTGCGAAGCAGCGAACTGAAATTCGATATCGAACCGTTGATCTCCAACGCTTCGTCATAGAGGGTCGACAGAAACCGGGCAGTCGAAAAGCCTTGTTTTTCGGCAATTTCGTCGATTAGCACCCAGAAGGCGGCTTCGAGCTGAATGCTCGTCGAATGGCCGCCAATGCGAACGGAACGGTTAATCGGGCGGTATCGCTCAGGGTTCTGACCCGCATAGATCTCGCACATGCTTCCCCCCTCTATTCCTGTGATTTCCAGTATGCCTCCCCGGCGTTTGATGTCAAACATCGGCCGTGGGCGAACTCACCCGCTCTCGCCCTGACACCGCATTTTGGCGGTCTTTTTTGCCTGCGGTAATCCGCTGCTACCAATGCGTCTCGATCGCGAGCTAGCGTCTCCTCATGTGGGGAGGCACGACGTTGGCAAAAGCAATCCATTCGATGATTCGCGTTCTCGACGAAGCGCGTTCGATTGATTTCTATGACAAGGCCTTCGGACTCAAAGTGGCCGATCGGCTGGATTTCGACACCTTCACGCTTATCTACATGAGCAATGATGAGAGCGAATTCGAGGTCGAACTTACCATCAACAAAGGCCGTACCGAGGCCTATACCCTTGGCGACGGCTACGGCCATCTCGCAGTTTCAGTGGATGATCTCGATAGCGTGCATGCGCGCGTCGCGGCTGCCGGCCTGAACCCCAATAAGATCGTCGAATTCAACCGCGAAGGCGCTCTCTTCGCCCGCTTCTTCTTCATCACCGATCCGGACGGCTACAAGATCGAGGTTTTGCAGCGTCATGGTCGATTCAAATAGTGGCGTGGCCCCTGGACGAGGGCGCCGCCTGAGATGCCTGGCTCGCAGGCGATTGCAAAAGGGAGGATGGCCAATGGCGACTATCTACGACAACCGGCGCGGCATCTCGCGCCGTGAATTGCTGAAACGCGGAACGGTCGGCGCGGCCCTGATTGTTTCCGGTCGAGCGGTCATCAGTCCCGAGAACGCCTGGGGCCTTGAGGCGACAGCGCTCAGGCCCGAAACTGTTGCGACCCTGATCCTGCTCGCCCGCGACATCTATCCGCACGACCAGCTCGCCGACCGCTTCTATGCCATCGCGGTCAAGGGGCAGGACACCAGAGCCGCGCAGCACGCCGCACACAAGGCGCTCATGGAGGACGGCGTCGCCGATCTCGACAAGCGCGCCGGCAGCGTCGGCTATCGCGGTCTGTCGTGGGAGGACGATCGGGTCGCGATCCTGCGCGAGATTGAGACGACACCCTTCTTCCAGGCGGTACGCGGGGACCTCATCGTAAGCCTCTACAATCAAAAGGAGCTTTGGCCAATCTTCGGCTACGAAGGCGAATCCTACTCTGAGGGCGGCTACATCAACCGCGGTTTCAACGACATCGAGTGGCTTTGAGCGAATGCGCCCGCGCCCGAGGAGGCGGCGGGCAGACGGACGCTTTGCACCGCAGAGGCACATTTCGGGAGGATAATCATGGCAGCTCCATATGATCTCAAGGATGACGGTGTGGTCGTCATCATCGGGTCCGGCGCCGGCGGCGGCACGCTCGGCAACGAACTTGCGCAAAAGGGCATCGACGTTGTTATTCTCGAGGCGGGTGGCCGCATCGAGTACGAGGACTTCATCAACGACGAATGGGAGAGTTTCGCCCAGCTTGCGTGGCTCGATCATCGCACGACCGGCGGCGGCTGGCGCGTTTCAAAGGATTTCCCCAACTTGCCCGCCTGGATCGTCAAGGCAGTCGGCGGCACAACGACCCATTGGGCCGGTGCATCACTGCGCTTCCAGGAGCACGAGTTCAAGACCCTCACGCACTACGGAGGGATAGAGGGCGCCAACCTCAACGACTGGCCGCTGACGCTTGCCGAACTCGAGCCCTACTACACCAAGGCCGAGGACAAGATGGGTGTGACCCGCACCAACGACATCGAAGGTCTTCCGGGCAACAACAACTTCATGGTCTTCAAGGCCGGTGCCGACAAGCTCGGCTACAAGGAATGTCACACCGGCCGGATGGCCATCAACTCGGCCGATCGGGACGACCGGATGAGCTGTCAGCAGACCGGATTCTGCTTCCAGGGATGCAAGTGGGGCGCCAAATGGTCGACGCTTTACACGGAGATCCCGAAGGGCGAGGCAACCGGCAAGCTAGAGGTTCGACCAAACGCGCATGTGGTCAAGATCGAGCACGACAAGACCGGCAAGGTGACGGGCGTCGTCTATGCCGACAAGGAGGGACAACTGCATGAGCAGAAGGCCAGGATCGTCTGTCTTGCCGGAAACTCGATCGAAAGCCCGCGCCTGCTGCTCAATTCACACTCGGCTAAATTCCCCGACGGTCTGGCGAATTCCTCAGGTCAGGTTGGCAAGAACTACATGCGGCACACCACTGGCTCGGTCTACGCTGTCTTCGAAAAGCCCGTGCATATGTACCGCGGCACCACGATGGCAGGTATCATTCGAGACGAGGCGCGGCACGACCCGTCTCGTGGTTTCGCCGGGGGCTACGAGATGGAAACCCTGTCGCTGGGCCTCCCCTTCCTGGCCGCCTTTCTCGATCCGGGAGCTTGGGGGAGATCCTTCACCTCCGCGCTCGACAACTATGCCAACATGGCGGGCATGTGGATCGTCGGCGAGGACATGCCGCAGGAGCAGAATGCGGTGAAGCTGCATCGCGAGCTCAAGGATCAGTACGGCATGCCGATCCCGGATGTCTGGTTCACCGACCATCCGAACGACGAGGCGATGCGCAACCATGCCTACAAGCAAGGGATGGCCCTCTACTCGGCCATTGGAGCGATCCGCACCTTCCCGACGCCGCCTTATCCTTCAACCCACAACCTCGGAACCAACCGCATGAGCGACAAGGCTTCTGACGGTGTGGTCAACAAATGGGGCCAGACGCACGACGTCAAGAATCTCTTCATATCCGACGGGAGCCAGTTCACCACGGGCGGAGCAGAAAACCCGACACTGACGATCGTTGCACTGGCTATCCGCCAGGCGGACCATATTGCCAAGGAAATGGCCGCCGGAACCATTTGACGTGCAGCTTGCCGGGCGCTGCTGACTCTGCGGCCGGTCCTTCCGTGCGGCCAATCGCAGCCGTGATCGATGGCCCAACCGGCTTAAGGTCGTATCACATCGGGCTGAGCGCCATCGTTAATGAACGAACTCGCCGGGTCAAGAAGATAGGAGAAATGTCAGTGGACCCGAACCTTCGATCGCTAATCGATATGTTGGAAGCCGCGCACGACGAGTACATGATCAAAAGTGCGCTCAGAAACTTCGCGCACTCCCACGGGTATGACCGGTTTGCTTATCTGCAAACAGAAGGCCTCGACATCAGGACATTCAATTCCTATCCCAAGTCCTGGCAAGGTATCTACCTCGGCGGCAAATATTCGCGCATCGATCCCGTGGTGACTGAAGCAAAGCGCAGACGCGAAATCTTCTTCTGGACCGCCGACGACTGGCCCACCCGTGGATCTTCTCCTCTTCGGCGGTTTCGCGACGAGGCGGTCGACCACGGCATTCGTTGCGGCGTCACCATTCCGGTCGAGGGAAGTTTCGGATCCACGATGATGCTGACCTTCGCATCGCGCGAAAGAGAGGTGGATATTTCTGGCCTGCTAAATGCCAAAAAGGCGGTTCAAGTGGTGATGGCCCTCCACTATCAGCTTAAGATCATTGCGGCAACGACCGCAGTCAGCCCCAAGCGAATGCTGTCGCCGCGCGAAATGACGTGCGTCATGTGGGCGATAAGGGGAAAGAACGCGCTGGAAACCGCGATGCTCATCGGGATTACTACCAGAACCGTGCAGCACCATTTAGATAATGCTCGTAAAAAGTTCAATGCAAAGACGGTCCCGCAACTCGTTGCCCTCGCCAAGGATCGTGGCCTGGTCTGAGCTCTAGTTCGAGTTCTCATCCTCCACAGGCACGACGGGAATGAAGCCGAGTGCATCCAGAATTTCCGAGAGTTCCTCCTGTTGAGCCTCGGAGATCTTTTGGCGCGCGATGTATTCGTCTTGGAGCGTCTGAAGCACGGAACCAGAGATCGACGGATCGTCGTTTGCGCGCGACCACTCTTCGTAGACGGCCTGATCGGCCGCGAGAAGTCGGCGGTGTTTGCGAACCGCAGAGACTGCCAGTGCTTCAAGCTCCGACTTGTTCATCGCACTGTAGCGCGCCTCTTTCCCCCTTCTTGCGTCGTTCACCTCGGATGAGCCAATATCGTTCATCCGCTTCTCCCTGATTTCACTGCCCAGAACCAAATTTCCGCATATCGCTCAACCGCTCCATCCCCGTGTCGAGCCAAGGCAGTTGAATCAAAACTCAACATTTTAAGCTGCTGCCGTGGATCGAAAGGCATTTCGATGCTAACGCGTTTACATACTTTAGTTGATAAACTTAGAGTGTGTAAACGACGATCTTTTGGCGCATGGATATGCGCAAACTGGTCGGCTCGAATTTCGCCCGCCTGCGTCGGGAGAAAGGCCTGACACAGGAAGAGGTCGAGGCTCGTTCCGGCTTCAGCCAGCAATATCTGAGTGGCCTTGAGCGCGGGCGGCGCAACCCTACCGTGATTACTCTTTACGAGCTGGCTCAAGCCTTGGGTGTTAGCCACGTTGAGCTGGTGATCCCAACTGAAGAACGCCAGTTTGCACGCGAGGCATAAAATCCTGACGACTGCAGGTTCAAATCGAGCAGGTGATAACTACCTAGTGCTCGTCCATAAACAGCAAGCTTTTGGAATTATCGCGGAAATCGCGCTTTTTGTGCGGGCAAGGCCCGGCGGTTTTGCACTTTAGCCCAGCCCCTGATTCTGAAGACAAACCCGCAGCCGCCGGAGCCTTCCTGCGGCGGGCGACACGGCGGTTGGCATAAATGGTAGAGCCCTCTGGCAGATCGCCCGATACGCGCGGCCGCCCGCGTAGCGGGTTTGCCTCAGCGTAGATCACGGCGAGGCGAACCATCTCAGCATCAAGGCTTGGCCAGGTGTCGAGAATACGCTCGACGGGATGCCCGGCTGCCACAGATGCTGCGACATCGTAGACAGGAACACGAGTGCCTCTGATGACCGGCGTTCCGCCTAAAGCGTCTGGCGAGGTTGAAACGACCTCACGCGCTGCTGCCAGATCGTCCAGCCGTTCGCTGGTACCGTTGACGAAGGGCAAAAGATCGATGGTGAGGAATTCGTCGCGCACGGTCCAGTCCTGACGCAGCAGCGCAGCCCACTCGAGGGCGCGGAGCGCGTCAAGTCGGGCGCCGGCGGTCTTGATGGCGAACAGGCGCTCTTCTGAAGTGAGGCGCCTCATTTGAGGCGCATTCTTCCTAACATCAGCGGCTATGGGCAAGGGCGCCGCGGGCCGGAAGATGCGTTACGCTTTCGCCCCAACCATGGAGGCCGCGCCATGTATCCTTTCCGAGATTTCGACTGCATCATCCGTCCGGATGACCTTAATTTCCTCCAACGTCTGTTCGAGAACGAACTCGCCAGGACGAAGCTGAAGTCCGATGCGCCGGAAGCTGAAGAACTCGCAAAGAGGCTGATCGCGCTGTACCAGGAAGGCATCAGGAACCCGGCTGATCTGCTTGAAAGAGTCAAAGTCCGCTAGGGCAAAAACGAGCCCGCCCGGACACAGCAGCGCGATAGGCGGGCCTGAATGGGTGACCACGGGCACAGAATCATTGTAGTGTACGAACAGGATGGACTAGCGGTGCTGAGTACGACCTTTGAGGAGGTCCGAAAATGAAGGAAGTGCCCTGGCGTGGACCGTTGTGGGTAACGCTCCAAAACGGCATGAGACGCCAGTTCTGCGGGCCCTATGATGCCCTTGATTTCCTGGAGAATGAATGGCCGAGCCATGGACCGCTGCACGCACGTGCCGTCCGAGCCTGTCGTGCAGCATTGCATCACGCTGAATATGCGAGTTCGGCACGGAATTGCTTCATGGCGGCATGCGTCGAGGCGTCATTTGCATGCAGCGAAGCTGGCAATCCGCGCTCGCGCGCTGAAGCGAAGATGGTGAGCCGGTACCGCTGACGGGCTGAAAGAGCTGCTCCCTTAAGACATCAGAGTATTTGCGCGCCCTGGTTTCTGCGGCCGTCTTGAGAGATCGATAGTCGCCACGCTGGCGCCGGTCAGGAAGTTTCATTTGGCGACATGACTCGGATGTTGCGCTTTTCGTGACAGCATGGCTCCCGCCGCGAGACCCAGTGCCAGCGCAGCATAGGTCATTCCGATCGATCTCTTCGAGAGAACGGTCTCCCAACCAGGTGTCAGCCGCTTCGGGACGAGGTGGTAGTCGACCAGGTAGGCAACTGCGGCGGTCAGCGCCGCCTTCCGCAGTACGACGGTCGGTTCCCTGGAGCGGTCGGCCGCCAGCCATGCTTCGAAGGGCAGAGCCCAGAAGATCGCCGACAGATGATGAGTGCAGTAGCCGAGCAACGTGTGCTTCGCGTCTGCGATCCTGATGCGGCCGGCATTCTCGCCATGAAGCCAATGGCTCGTGGCATTGGTTGGCTGAAAGACGCTCCGTCGCTCCAATCCGGCGAATAGGGCCAGTGCCGCCGTCGTCACTAGGCTTGCGATGGTGCCGCTGGCGACAGCCGACGTGAACGGGCTGCTCCGACTTTGCGGTGACCGACGTTCAGGGCCTGGCGCACTGATCCGCTGGTTGGAGGAGAAGGTGCTATCTGGAACAGGATCGCGCGCAATGGCCGACATTCGATTGCCTCCCGGTTTGTACACCAAATCGCTGCGACGCCGCGATGTTCCGCGCGAGCTCGTCCTTCGGCGGGGCGTTCTGAAACGCGAAGCGCGACCGCTTTTGCTATGTTGCGCGCATGGATCACCTTGCCCTCATTGAGGAGCACTTGGCAGCGGCGGAAAAGCCAAGGAAAAGGGCCCGAGGTCCACAAATGCGCGTCACCGCAATGGCTGATCCCGCCTTGGATACAGCCGCTCTGGTTGAACGAGCTGAGGTCCGCAACGGATCGCTCTTTCCGGTTTCATCCGTCGGGAGAGGGTGGGACTTTGGTCCGGAAATCATCGGCCGGAACGGCGTGATTGCGGACTTTCACGACGTTCGGATTGGCGGCTGGTAGGGACGAGTTCCACCCATGCTGTGAGGCGCCGACGGGACCCGGAATTTCCGGTGCCGGCCCGAATCCGGACGTTCGCGGGACTGTGTAGCGACCGACATCAGGAGACTTAGAATCATTCAGGGATGCCGGCCTTGCGGAGCCCTTCGATCCACAGGTCCATCATCCAAGGCAGGCCGAACGGTCGCTTCAGGGTGTAAGAAATTGACATTCCCGGAACCGCAGCCATCAGCCTCTCACCCGCGCGTCGGGCCGCTTCCAATTGGCCGTCATGGGCCAGGGAGATAGTTAAAGACCGCAAAGCGACTGCATAATTCGGCGACAATTCGATCGCCCGCTCCGCCCAATGCACAGCTTCCGAAAAGCGTCGTGCGAAGATGTGGCAGTTCGCGATACCTGCGAAGATTGTGTAAGCCCGCAAGTCGAGCGGGCTGAATCGGCGGGCGATCTCAAGATTCTGAAGGGCCTTTTCGATCTGCCCGCTAAACAGGAAGGCGAAGGAGGAGTGCATCCGCACGTAAGCCGAGTTCGGGTGGACGCGCAGCGCTTCGTCTCCGAGTTCAGCACCTCGCTCGGCATCGTCTCCAACGACTGCCAGCGCCCACGCGGCCATTGCCAGCGCGGGGCCGTTCTCGGGGTCCAGGTCGACGGCGCGCAACGCCGTCTCGCATACCCGCGTCTTGCCTTCTTCGACAGGCTCCAGCCAGCCGCTGATCAATAATCTGCCTAGGCAGTCAGCCAAGGCCGTCCAAGCATCGGTAAAGGACGGATCGATAGCCAACGCATCTTCCAATACCCGTTCTGCGCGAAGGAAACCCTCGCGCGTATAGGCCTGGAACTCCGGCAGGGCTCTCAGGTACAGGTCATAGGCAGTGATGTGTTCGGGGCGTTTTCTCCGAGCCCGTTCGATCTCAACCTTTTGCACCCTTGGCTCGATCGCACTGACTACGCTCTCGGTGACGCGATCTTGCAGGGCGAACACGTCGACGATGTCGCCATCGAAGCGATCTGCCCAGACGTGGGTTTCAGTATCCGCCTCGATTAGCTGGCCCGTGATGCGGACGCGGTTCCCCGCCTTGCGGATCGAGCCTTCGAGGACATAGCGGACGCCGAGTTCGCGCCCGACACGTCGAATGTCAACTGTCTTTCCCTTGTAGGTGAAGCTGGAGTTCCTGGCGATAACGAACAGCCAGCGGATCCGGGAGAGCGCGGTGATGATGTCCTCGACCACGCCGTCCGCAAAATACTCCTGCTCGGGGTCGCCGCTCATGTTCGTGAAGGGCAGGACGGCTATGGAGGGCTTGTCGGGAAACAAAAGCGGTTTCGCGTCCCCTGCTGTTGCGCCCTGCAGCCGGCGGGCAAAACCAAGAGCGACGGCATAGGCTCTTACGGGTTCCTCAACGTTCTTGACGCTTTGCGGTCCGAGGTCCTCGACGCTGGCCTTCACCTTCCTTCGGACGTGGTTGTAAGCGTCGCCTGAGAGGCAAATCCCGCCGGGCTCGGCCAACCCCTGGAGCCTGGCTGCGATATTGACGCCGTCGCCGAGGAGATCGCCAGCGCGAACCATCACGTCGCCGACGTGGACACCGATGCGGAACTGGAGACGATCCTCGCCGGATTGCCCCTCGTTTTCCCGCCAAAGTGCCTCCTGGACCGCGATGGCGCACTGGACGGCATCGACGACGCTTGGGAACTCAGCCAGCACACTGTCGCCGGCCGTGTTTGCGATCCTGCCGCCGTGCTCGACAATAAAGGCGTCCATGATCTCGCGATGGGACATGAGCGTCCGAAGCGTCTGAACTTCGTTGAGGCCCATTAGGCGGGTGTATCCCGCCACATCGGCTGCGAAGATCGCCGCCAGCCGCCGTTCGATTCGATCCGCCGCCGACACGAATGCACCACAAGAGTTTGCCTACGCGAGTTTCGCATCTTCCTTTCCGGACGGCAACTCGGCTTTGAGGGGAAACTCCCCGGAGTTGCTCGGTGTATGCAGTCGGGGCGGCTTTCGACTCGTTTCAGGCTGCGCGACGACACTGTCACCACCAGCATTCGATCCAATCGAGATCGGCGTTATTCCGCGGAGTGAACTGGATTAGGAGTGCATCAGGGTGCCATTCTCTAAAGTCAGCTTCGGCGCGAAGCCGCCGTCCGGCGTCTGCGCATTGGGTTTCCGCTCACCTGACACCTTTGCCGCTGGCGGCGAGACCTGGAAGGACCGGATTGGGCTCAATCGAGCCATTCCCGGTCCTCGTCCCCTACGGCCGCAAGGGGCTCAAACGAGCCATTCCCGCCCCACGCCCGCAAAGGAGCCGGAAAGCGAAGTTGCGGGCCCTCATACTGCGGAAAAACAGAGAACAGCTTGAAGGCGTTCACACTTCATCTTACGCCGATGCGGGAAAGATCGATCCGCATCTCCGCCGATCCAACGGCATCGTTTTCAGGGCTTTCTGATTTGGGATCTGGAGCAGTGCCAGTGTCGCTGTCTTCCTTTTCGGAAGGCCGCACATAGTTTGGCGGCACGCTGCCACCAGGATCAGAAGCCTGAAACACGCCCACGCTTTCGAACTCACCCGTCTGCCAAGCGTAGACAGCATCCTCGAAAATCTGCGGCAAGACATCTTCGCTCGTCGGGTTTCCGTACCACTTGGCGACGATCCGCAAAATTTTGGCAAACATCGACGTTCCCTTGCGAAGGTTTTCGCAGGCATCGACGAGGGCCGGCTGAAGGTCCGCTGCGTTCTTCACGCCGACGCCCGCCGGAAACTGTGTCAGGCCGACGCGCACTACCGCCTGACCCACATATTGCCTCACGATGGCCATCGCCTCGTCGGCCGAAGTGGCCTTTGGCACCAGGATCAACCGTCCCCCCGACGATCGCGGGCTTCAGGGTGGGATCGGCGCACTCTTTGATTAGGGCAGCGTCCAACACAGCGTCTCCTGGGCTTCAGGTGTTGAAGGAAATAACAAGTGGTTTTGCAAAGAGCTTCGCCCATGCGACGGCACTCGCGCGCTGAATCGCGACGATGGAAGTCCCCTTGGTCCACCATCCGTTTCCAACTGCAATGATCAGGTCTGGGTCGTGGAGCATCGATTGCAGTACCGGCCAGACGACGAACTGCTCGTAACAGATGAGTGGCGCAACCTGACGATCCCCCACAGTCGCAACTGGATTGGCGAAGAAATGCGCTCGGGCGCCGCCACGTGTCCCCAGCCAGGACCGCCATGGTTGCCACATGGAGCCCGGCACCGGCACTCGCTGGCGATAGAGGACCCTGCCGCCGTTATCGGACAGCGTGACGAGCACATTGTCGTATCCAGCCGCATCGACCATGGCGGCGCCAGCGATCACGGAAATATCCGTGCTTTGCAGAGCCCTGACCCAGAGCCGTTCGACCGTCGGTGTCCAGAAGCTCAGGGCGCTTTCCGGCAGAACGATATTTCTGATGCCGTCTGATGCACGGTCCGTCAACGTGGCAATCAGATCACGGTGCCGCTGAATACTGGCGTCGCGGCCGAGCGATGACCCCATTTGCAGATCGACGCCCTGCCAGCCCTCAGGTAGTTTCGGATCGGTCCAGAAGGCGGCGGACCAGAGCCAAAGGCCTGCGAAGGCGATGGCAACAGCCGGCCACATGCGGGTTACGAGGCCCATGAGGCCGGCTGTCATCGCCACCAGTCCTGGCCATCCCCATCCGGGAAACAAAACGCCGCCCGCCGTGACAGGATGTGACCAGCCCGTGATGCCCATTGGCGGTACAGCCATAAGCGCAGCGACCAAGAGATAGCGAAACGGTCGACGGTCAGGGCGCTTCGTCCAGAGCACGGTATGCACGGCAACAAAGCTCCCCGAGGCGCACAGCCATAGCAATAAGCCCGGCCAAAGATCGGAGGCGTAGAAAGACGCGACGCCCTGCGGCAGACCACGGGATGCCGCCAGATAATATCCGGCCGAAACAATCGCCGCCACGTATCTCGCTCGCGCATGCCCCCAGAGAATCGGGAAAACCAGCGCCGCCGGAAGGAGCAGGACATTCCCGCTCCACCCAACCATTCCGGCAAGAACAGACGCGACGGTCAGCACTGCCGGCTGTAGGTAATCACGGCGCATAGGTCAGTACCTCTTGCGCCAGGCCGAGAATGCCTGCAGCCGGGATCGGACCGAAATAGCGGGAGTCGTAGGAGCCGGCGAAAGCCGAGTGCAGGAACACGCAATCGGCCGGCACGATCCCGCCCGAGAACGGCGTCATTGGCCGACCCCACGCGTCTCGCTGCGCTATGGTGGCGGAGGGAACCAGACGGCCGTTCACGGAGACGCTAGTACCAACTTCGACGCGCTGTCCTTCAACGGCCACGACCGACTTGATGAGCGGCGCAACGCCGGCCGGGCACAGGCCGGAGCGCAGGTAACCGCGTATACGTGCCTCCCGCATCGCTGCCGTTTGCGGCGGGCAAATGAAGACCAGGTCGCCAGCGGCGACCGGTCTGTCGAGCTTGACGATACGCCAGAGACCGAGAGATTCGCTCGGCGTGAGATTGATCCGGTAGCCGCCGAACCAGGCGACCGAGATCGTTCCCAGCAACGCCATTGTGATGGTGGCGAAGCCAAGCAGGAGCGCTTTATCGCGTCGCCTCCTCAACGCCGTTGCAATGAAAGGAATAGTCATTTCAGCGATAGCCCCTGGCTCTTCGTCTGCCGCAGCGTCTCGGCCTGCTTGAGGGCTTCGGTGGTCCGCTGGTGTGAACTGAGTTTCTGCACTGCGCGCATCAGGCCCCAGGCAGACTCGACCTCCGCCTTCTGACCGGCGCTCATGCCGGCGGTGATCGTCTTGAAGGTCTCGCCATTCGCATCCTTGGCGGCCAAGGGCAGGAAGGTCCGCTCGCCGAAACGCTCAGCGACAGCTTTGGCAAATCCGTCCAGTTCCGCCTTCACCATTTTGTCGGCAAGCGCGAACTCGAGCGCCGACGGAAGGTCGTTGCGGTCGATGGCGTCCCGCACGCGCTCGAGCGTCTGGCGTGCATTGGGAGAGAGTGCCGGGATGTCAATCAACACCTTGCGGCGGACCGCCACTTCCTCCGCCTGATGGCGTTGTTCGGCCTGACTGCGCTGGCGCAGGTAATCGCCGAGACTTTGAGCAAGAGCGGGAACGTTGCGTTCCGCCCTCTCGCGATCCTGCTTATCGGCGCGGCTTGCGAGCAGGCCGGATTTCCCCTTGAGTGCACCAAAACTTTCCGGCTGGCCAGCGATCTTCGCAAGCGTCGATTTGGCGACGGTCTCATCCTTCAGCATGGCATCGACATTGACGGCCTTGAAGGCGGCTTCCGGCTGCGCATAGACGAGATGGAAGCGGGTAGAGACATCTTCCCATTGCTTCTTCAGACTGGGATCGGATTCGAGCTTATCGGCAACCGCCTGCTCGACCGATTTCGGGAATGTTGCGATGCCGGCAACCATGGGGCTGGCCTCCTTGCTGCTTTGCGAGTGGGTCGGTTTGGTGCTGGTGCCGAAGCCGAGCTTGGCGCCGATGGCGAGGAGCCGGTGGGCAAGATCGGCCAGTTTCTGCTTCTGGCGGACCGTCCATTCGAGCCGGTCGCGGGCTATCGTGCGGGCGACGTTGACGAGATGCAGCCCGCGCGCTTCGGCAAAACGCAGTGCCTGGCGGTAGAAGGTGGCCCTCTCGTAATCGAGCGTGGTTTCCTTGGCATTCTTGCGCGACAGGATCTTGATCAGGCCGCCGGCAAACGCGAAGGATCGAGAGCCGTAATAGACGCGGAGATCCTCACGATGACGCGTCATCGCCACATAGGTCAGATGCCGATCGAGGGAGAGCGAAGCGAGCACCTTCACCCGGTCGACGGTGGCGCCTTGGCTCTTATGGATCGTGGTGGCATAGCCGTGGTCGAGATTGTTGTAGAACCGCTGCTCGACTGTGACCTGCCGGCGGTGCTCACCTTCGCCGATCTCTGCGACGATGCGGTTTTGCGCGGCTTCAACGACCTTGCCGAGCATGCCGTTCTTGACGCCGAGCGAGCCTTCGTTCTTCAGGAAAACGATCTGATCGCCGGGTGCGAAATTGCGGTGTCCGTCCTCCGCCCGGAAAGCAAAACCGTCGCCAATAATGCCACGCTCGACGAGCTCGGCGCGCCCCATCTCGTTGAGCATTCGCACATCGCGCCTGAGATGGGCGAGGATCAGTGTCGTCTTCGCCGGATCGTAGTCGCGGCTCCAATCGGCGATGAGCGTATCGACTGCCTCGTTCTTCAGCCTCAAACCTATCATTCGACCCTGTGCGGTATAGGCATCGACAGCCTTGCGAACGTTGCCGCGCGCGAGATCGAGCGAAGCGTCGCGCATCCATTGTTCGCGCTGACGATAGATGGTTTCGAGTTCGGCATAACCGATGCGATCAGCAATCGCACGGAACGCGGCGCCGGCTTCGATCGGCTGTAGCTGTTCCGGATCGCCGACCAGGACAAGCTTGGCGCCGGCCTTGGTCACCGTCTCAACCAGGTGCGCCATCTGCCGTGACGACACCATGCCGGCCTCGTCGAGAACGAAGACAGTCTTCGCGTCGAGCTGGTTTCGGCCCTCGTTCCACCGAAGCTCCCATGACGAAAGCGTGCGCGAGGCTATTCCTGCTTCCTTCTCCAAACCCTCCGCGGCCTTGCCGGCAAGCGCGCCACCGACGACACGGTATCCGCCTGCTTCCCACGCCGCGCGCGCGGCTTTCATCATCGTCGTCTTGCCGGCGCCGGCGCGGCCGATGACGGCTGCGATCCGCTCGGGTCCCGCGATATGTTCGATCGCTGTCCTCTGCTCCTCCGACAAGCGCGAATGGCGCTCGAACGTCGCCTCGAGCACCGCTTCCCGAACGCCATGCGAGGATCGCCTCGAGAGCCAGATCGCGCGGTTGGCCATCTCCGCTTCGAGCCGGATCAGCTCGCGCGTCGTGTACTTGGCCGGCAACCGGGCTCCGGTCGCAAATGCGATCCGCTCGCGCTCGAGACGGAGCGCTTCGGGGCTTTGGAGGACGCGAACCATCAGGCTCTGGAAGAGGGCGGCATCGTCGATATAGCGATGCAGGATCTTCGCAACGTCCCGCTCATCGAAAACGCTCTTCTCCCGCGTGATCAGTTCGAGGACGATTTCCGGCCGGCGCTGGATGCGACGTGCGTTCTCGCTTCGCCGCGCCTCCTGCAGCTCGATCCGTTCGAGCTTTGGTGACCCTGCCGACGACTGCGTCCTCGCCTGCTCCGCATTGCGGCCGATGGCCGTTGCACCAACACCAATATGGATGGTCGGCTCCACTTCGATGCCCTGTTTTTCGAAGGACCGGCCATCGATCCGGATATCGAGACCGGCGAGTGCCAGATGCCGGTTCTGGCAGGCAAACCAGCCGTCGCGAAAGGCATTGAAGTCGTCGAGGCTTCCGGCCCAGAGTTCATAAACGATCTTGCCGGCGTCGTTGCGGATCGGATTGCCGTCCGGCCCGAGAACCGCAACTTTTTTGGCGCCGAATCCGTCTTCGGTGAGTGGTCGAAGGGTCGTCATCAGATGCACATGCGGATTGCCCGGTGCATCGTGATAAACCCAATCCGCCACCATTCCCTTGGCGGTCACATGCCGTTCGACGAAGTCGCGGACAAGCGCGATGTTCTGCTCGGCCGTCAATTTGATCGGGAGCGCAATCGTGATGTCCTTGGCAAGCTGGGCGTCGGAGCGCTTCTCGAAGTCTTCGACCTTATTCCAGAAGGCTTCGGAAGCGCCGGAGGCCGAGCGATCGGCAATCATCAACCGCAACCATTCGGGTGAATCGGCCGGGATGACGAACTCCTCGTGCAGCAAACCCTGCTTGCGGGTGTAGTCGATCGTCCGGGCTTCCCGCTCGTACTCCATTTTGGCGCAGTGCCGATAGGCTGCCGACAGCACGGCGCTGCGACCGGAGCCACGGCCAACGACGCTGACGGAGAAATGAGGAACGGCCACGGCGGTCTGAGCTCCCAGCTTGCGGAACGAATTCAACGGGTTCTTCAGGAGCAGCGGCCCCGTCAGGGCACTCAGAGCAAGACGTCGTGACAGCGACGTATAATTGCGCCCTTGGAAGCCGCTCCTTCGGAACGGCCGGGATCATTCACCAAGGCATCGCCCTTGGCGATTGTAGGATTCACAGTAGTGCGTTCCGCACTCCGTTCGGAAAAACTGGCCCTCGAAAGACAAGCTTTCTCAGCCAGGGAGACGGACGGAATGAGGAAACCCTCCTCGAAAATTCGCGATGAAATCGCCAAGCTCCAGGAACAACTCAAGATCGCGGAAACGCGAGAAGCCGAGCGGATCGGCCGGATTGCGCTCAAGGCAGGACTTGGCGAAATCGCGATCGAGGAAGCCGAGCTTCAGGCGGCTTTCGAGAGTCTGGCGAAACGCTTTCGCGGAGGGCAGGGCGCATCGACCGGAGGGAAAAAGGGGGATGGCGACGTCAGCGCCGGCGCGTCGTCCGCGGCGGTCGCGTCTGGCGCGGCTCAGGGCGGCAATGGCGAGGCTTGAGCGGATGGCGAGAACAATGACATCCGATGCCCGCAAAAAGGACACGCGGGAGAAGATCGAGCTCGGCGGGCTGATCGTGAAGGCGGGCTTGCGATACGAGAAGCGCGCGCTCCTGCTCGGGGCGTTGGTCGAACTCAGCCACCGGCTGAAGTCCGACGAAGGTGAGCGGGCGCGGTTGATCGCAATCGGCGCGGAGGCATTCGGCAATGACGGCGAATAGGCTTGCTCTCGTCGCTGTCCCTGCCGTGCTGATGACCTTTGCCGTCATCGGCATGACCGGGACCGAGCAGTGGCTATCGAACTTCGGCAAGACGGAATCGGCGAGGCTGACGCTGGGCCGCGTCGGAATCGCCGCGCCCTATGTCAGCGCCGCGGCGATTGGCGTGATCTTTCTGTTCGCGAGCGCCGGCTCCGCGAACATCAAATTCGCCGGCTGCAGCGCTCTGGCCGGAGCCGCAGCAACGATCCTGATTGCGGCGATACGCGAGGCGGGACGTCTTGCCGCATTCGCCGGAAAGGTGCCGGCGGGCAACTCCATCACCTCGTATCTCGACCCTGCAACGATGATCGGCGCAGCTGCCGCGCTGGTGGCGGGATGTTTCGCGCTACGCGTCGCGCTGATCGGCAACGCTGCCTTCGCACGCGCCGAGCCGAAACGCATCCGGGGACAAAGGGCGCTGCATGGGGAGACCGACTGGATGAAGATGCAGGACGCGGCAAAGCTCTTTCCCGATACCGGCGGCATCGTCATTGGCGAGCGCTACCGCGTCGACAAGGACAGCACGGCAGCGCGTTCGTTTCGTGCGGATGATCCCGAAACCTGGGGCGTCGGCGGCAAGTCACCGCTGCTCTGCTTCGACGGCTCGTTCGGATCCTCGCACGGCATCGTGTTCGCCGGTTCCGGCGGCTTTAAGACGACGTCGGTGACGATCCCGACGGCACTCAAATGGGGCGGTGCGCTTGTCGTCCTCGACCCTTCGAACGAAGTGGCGCCGATGGTTCACCAGCATCGGAAGAATGCAGCGCGTTTCATTCGCATTCTCGATCCGAAGGCGCCGGAAACGGGCTTCAACGCTCTCGACTGGATCGGCCGCTTCGGCGGAACCAAGGAGGAAGACATCGCCTCCGTCGCGTCGTGGATCATGAGTGATAGCGGCGGCCCGCGCGGCGTGCGCGACGACTTCTTCCGGGCATCGGCGCTGCAGCTTCTGACCGCGCTGATCGCCGACGTCTGCCTGTCCGGCCATACCGACAGTGAGTTCCAGACCTTGCGGCAGGTTCGGGCCAATCTTTCTGAGCCGGAACCGAAACTGCGTGAGCGACTGCAATCCATCTACGACAATTCGAACTCGGACTTCGTGAAGGAGAATGTCGCCGCCTTCGTCAACATGACGCCGGAGACCTTCTCCGGTGTCTACGCCAATGCGGTCAAGGAAACACACTGGTTGTCCTATCCGAACTATGCCGCACTCGTATCGGGTTCGACCTTCTCAACCGACGCGCTTGCGGCCGGCAAGACCGACGTATTCATCAACATCGACCTGAAGACACTGGAGACGCATTCCGGTCTTGCCCGGGTGATCATCGGCTCGCTCATTAACGCCATCTACAATCGCGACGGCGAGGTGAAGGACAGGGCCCTCTTCCTTCTCGATGAGGTCGCGCGTCTCGGCTACATGCGCATCCTGGAAACCGCGCGTGACGCTGGCCGCAAGTATGGCATCACATTGACGATGATCTACCAGTCGATTGGCCAGATGCGGGAGACCTATGGCGGCCGCGATGCGGCGAGCAAATGGTTCGAGAGCGCGAGCTGGATCTCTTTCGCCGCGATCAACGATCCGGATACCGCAGACTACATCTCGAAGCGCTGCGGCATGACCACGGTCGAGATCGACCAGGTCAGCCGCAGTTTCCAATCTAGGGGATCATCGCGGACTCGATCGAAGCAGCTGGCGGCGCGGCCGCTGATCCAGGCGCATGAGGTTCTTCGCATGCGGGCAGACGAGCAGATCGTCTTCACCGCCGGCAACCCGCCGCTTCGCTGCGGCAGGGCGATCTGGTTCCGGCGTGAAGACATGAAGGCCTGCGTCGGCACGAACAGGTTTCACAAGGTCGGAAAGACGGCTGTCGGAAGCTTGGCACTCTTCCACGCGCGGGGGTCTCGCTAGGCGCTGGGACGGTGAGAGACACGGATGGTGTGACTGAGGGGTCGCGAGAGGATCGTCACCCGACGGGGCGGAGACCGCGGGCGGGCTCCGTGAGCGCAGCGAGTAGAGCCGTGCGCCGCAGGCGTCTCGCCCAAGCCCTTCGCATATCATCACCGATGTGAATCGATCCATGCCCATCGATTCATAAGTGTCGTTGGACGCGACTCCCCGGATCAGCGATCCTGACGTCATGATCTCTCAACCCTACCGCCTCTACGTCGAACGCTCGGATCCCGCGAGGAATATGGCCCGCTACTATGCCATGTCGATCGAACCGAACCTGTTCGGGGACATCTGCCTGCTTCGGAAGTGGGGCCGCATTGGAACCAGGGGACAGATGATGGTCCATCATTTCCGCCGGGAAGAGGAAGCGGTCCGGCTGTTTCTCGATGTGCTCCGACGGAAACGAAAACGCGGTTATCGTCCGCGCGCTTCTATGCCCATATGAAAAAATCCGCCGAAGCGGTGCTCTACGGCGCCTCAGCGGCGCCGGTTCCGGTCGGTCTCGAACGACACCTCGACCTCGACGAAGAATAGGATCGTGATGGCCAGCTAAGGCCTAGTCTAGCTTTCCGTTGCGGAAGAAATTGCTGATCACCTTGCCGAGGGTGCGAAGCCGGCGGTAGGTGGCGGCGAAGAATTGAGGGAACTGCTATATGATTTCTCTCCTTTCGAAATGCGGTCATCGCGGGGGGGGGGGCAGGCGGCGGGTCGAAAAGGAGGGACACACCAATCGCTATCGCTGCAATGGCAGGGCTACTCGCCATGGCATGGCGATCTGGTTCCGTCAGTCAATGTTCGGCGCCATTGAAACCAGGTGCGTGGGAGAGGACGTTCGCCCGAGAGTGCGTGCGCAGTCCTCAATTGAGACTGCGCCAAGGATCCCGATCAGGATCCCGCGCACCGAGCGTAGGTGGCACGCGCCGCATGTACGGCGATCCCGGTTTCTCGCGCAATATCCTTGATGATCGGTGCCAGCGAGCCGAGTTCTTCTTCGGTAAGCGCAACCAGCTCTGGATAGTTGATTTCGACGCCGGTGTAGTCCGCTGTCAAAGCAATGGCCCAATCGCCGCCATTGACTCGATACTCATGGGTGTCGAAATCGATTTCGAGATCGTCCAGCAGATTGATGGCAAAGCGCCCGAAAATCTCGGTTTCGCCGTCCAACTGATATTTGGCGAATTCGTCCTCTCCGGTGAGAACGTTCCGCTCCAACGCCATGATGGTCCGGACGCGCGCGGTGGCGGCATCCAGTCCTTCGATCAGGCGATCATGGAGCTCTCGCGAGAAGTCGGTATCGCAGCCGAAGCGGTTGGCGAGAACGAGGAGCCGGAAACCGGAGAGCGCGGCGACGAGGGTAAGGTTCTGATCAGTTGTCATGTGTGATCTCCTTCATCTTTATGACGGAGATCGGCCACTCCGTGGCAAAGAGGGGTCAGGGATCGCGGAACGCGACTTGCAAGCGGGGGAACCGATTTTTCTGAAGCGCAGTGCAACGCAGCGGCGGAAAAATTGGGGAGACCGCGCCGTCCTTGACGCCGGATTTGCTGGAGTAAAATAGGAGGTCAGAGAGAGAAGAGCCCCGCGTACCCGAAGGGAACGCGACCGTTCCCGGCGCGAGCCGACGGGGAGCGTCGAGGGGTGAAATCCCTGACAGCCGGGCGGCCGGTCGATCCGGCCGGGCCAAGCTCACGGGATGGAGGTAAGCCTCGATCAGAACGGAGGCTCGGCGCTTACACGGCCGTCCTGCTCGGCCGAGATCACTTCGCGTTCGGCCTGGGCGAGTTCAAGTTCGGCCTCGATCTGCCGACGCTCGTTAGCGTCGACGGCGTTACGCAGCTCGGCGCGCAGTTCTTCGATGTGCTGTTCGATGGTCATCGTCATCTCCTGTAGTTTGAGAAGGATGACGACCGCGGGCGTGGCGACAGGGCAGGGTCAAGGAGCGCGAAGCGACCGCACCGCGGCGGGTGGGGGAGCCGAAATGCGACAGCATTTTGGAGGAACCGCGAAGTCCTTGAGGCGGCCCTTTCCCCACGGCAAAATGGCACTGTCTGAGCAGACCCTACCTCTCGTTTGGCACCGAAAAGCCAGAAACGGGCTCAATGCCTGTTTCCGGCTTCTGCGATGAGGATTGGCCCTGCTTGGCGAGCGGGGGCCGGTAGCTCCTCCGTCCCGGTTTGGGCCGCCCCTTAGCGGCCCCAGCGGCAAAGACCGGGACGATCCGGCCGCATCTCACAAGGCCGGAACAGCCGCGGCCCGCCGCTTCTCCATGGCCGGAACTTCAGCCGCGAAGCGAGCCAGCTCGGGCTGCTTGGTGGTGATCGGGAAAAACAGAACCAGGTCGCCGTCAGGTCGGGCAAGCCTCACGCCGACGGCGACTGGCCGATCCTTTTGCCCCTCTGTCTCGCCTTTCGGGCTTGCCGCGCCCATAAACAGCGATAACGGATGACCGTCGCGGTCTGGATGTCATCATAGCTGCTCATCGGTTGGTCTCGTCGGTCCCCGCATAGGCGTCCACCGCCGCCTCGAATTCGTTAAGCAGCTCACTCGGCATGGTTTCGAGTGTGCCGACTGAACGGGCATCGGATTGCCGCATCAGCCGTTCGTAGTCATCGATGTTAAGAAGGACGAGGCGCGGCTTGTTGCGTTGGGTGATCGTGACCGGATGGCGCAACGCCTCGGCGATGATATCGCCGGACTTCCGGGAAAGATCGCTTGTCGAATAAGTACCACCGGTGCGGGGCATGCTGATCTCCAGATGTGTTTGCCGACCGCACTATAACTTCGGAACCAGCACAAACCCGGCATTTACAGCATTGTTGTAAATACTGTGCATTTCGGCGGTTAAGGCCCCGCCTAGGCGGCGAGGCCTTAACCAATAATATCAATCCCGGTTCGGACGCGACCAGATGAGTTGGAAGCCATCTTCGCCTTCGACATCCGTCAGTGTCGCGTAGATCGGAGCCGGGAAGCTCGGGTCGTCGAGCTTGACCGAGAGGTAGTCGCGATCCGTCTGTTCGGAGCGCTTCTGCCAGGCAGCGCCCAGTTCGACGGCGCCCGCGTAGATGCGGAAGTGCGGGCCTTTGTCCGAGGGATTTTCGATGCGGGCGATGCGAGCCTTGACGTTGAGGGCGAGAGTGCGGATCGAGCCGGTGAAGCCGTTTTCGTTTGCGGTGAAGGTGCCGATGGTAGCCATTGTCATGTTCCTTTCCTTGTTTCGGGCCGCGCCCTTCGCGGCCTCGATGGCTGTCGCAAAGACCGGGGACGATCGGACCGCACCTGAAAGGCCGGAACACTGTGGAGGGCGGCCGGAAGAACTTTGTTGTTCCGCGAGGAATGGCGGCACAGCCGTCAGGGGGAGAAAGTTCTGGAGGCCCGTTGCGGGAAGCCGATCGAGGCGAAGCCGTTCTTCGGTCAGACATGCCTCATCGAGCCCGCAGAAGGGAGCGCTGGCAACTATGAGGAGAAGGAGCATGGCAACGGCGACTTGCAGCGTACCATCGCATTTGTTCGAACGGCTCACAGGTGAAACCGCTCCGGATGCCAGGTCGTTGCGGTGAACATCTCCGCATCGATCTCGGCAGACCCGCCGGTTGCGTTGGTCCATACACGGGAAATCGTTGCGGCGCGATTCGTTCTGCCGAAGAGGACCCATGCGCAAGCAGACAAAGCCGTTCACCGTCAAAATCAATCCGTCTCGCAAGCCGAAATCCGGCACACAGAAGACGTCGATCTGGGGAAAGTTGGACCTGCGAACGGATGAAGATCTGCAGGTGACGACCGAGCCGGTAGCGGAGTTTACCACCGCCGCTGGCGGCGGGCAGTCCTAATCCACGCAAGACCGGGAGCTGCATTAACCTATTCAAGCCGCCTGTCGGTCTTGGCCACGCCCAGGCTGAAGATCGTGAAGATAGGCAACGGCACGCTGGGCATGCGCCGCGGCGTGGAAGATCGCCCGTTTGTCTCCGGACAGGACGGTGAGCCAGGACTGAAGGTAGGACGCGTGATCCGGCCGCGGCTCGAGTTCCGGCGCGATGCCGAGATCAGCGCAGAGGAAGCAGCTGCCAAGCTCGGCAACATATCCTGAAAGTCAAGCCGTCAGCAGCGTTGTTCAGCCGGCACAGCACGACAGCCTGGCGACGTCCTTGTCGAAGGCCAGTGCCGCGAGCTTCAAGCCCTCGACGGTCGTGAGGTATGGAAAAATCGCCTCCGCGAGATCGTTGACGGTGAGGCCCTGCCGGATTGCCAGCGTCGCGGTCTGGATGCTGTCGGCGCCTTCCGGCGCGAGGATATGGGCGCCAAGCAGACGACCGCTGCCGGCGTCGGCAACAAGCTTGATAAGCCCGCGGGTATCGCGGGCCGCAAGCGCGCGGGGCACCTGGTCGAGACCGATCGTCGAGATGCGGACGGCATGCGTGGCGGCGCGCGCCGCGGCCTCGGTCAATCCGACGCTCGCCACCTGCGGATCGGTGAAGACGATGGCCGGCATGGCGCTGTTGTCGTAGCGTCGACTGTCGCCGTTGAGGGCGTTGCTGGCGGCGAGCTTGGCGCCGTAGGCGGCCATGTAGACGAACTGGTCGCGGCCGGTGACGTCCCCGGCGGCATAGACACCAGCCTTGGTCGTGCGCATGCGGTCGTCGACGATGATGCCGCCTTTCGGCGAGATGGCGATTCCATACTCGGCGAGGCCGAGACCTTCGATGTTGGGCGTGCGGCCGGTTGCGATCAGCACCCGATCCGCGTCGATCGCCATATCCTGGCCGTTACGCATAACGGTCAGCGAAACGCCGCCCTCGGTCTTGCGGATTGCGCGGTAGGCAATGCCGGAGACGACGGTGATCCCTTCCCCCTCAAAATACCCCCTCAGCGCCGCGCCGATCTCCGGCTCGGCCTCCGGCAGCAGGCGCGACCGGCAGACGAGGGTCACCTTTACCCCGGCGCGAGCGAACATCTGGGCGAGTTCGGCGCCGATATAGCCGCCGCCGATGACGAGCAGCGAGTGCGGCAGTTCCTCGAGGTCAAGCGCCGTCGTGCTGGTCAGGTACGGCACGGTCTCGATACCGGGGATCGCGGGTACGGCCGGCCGCGCACCGGTGGCGATGATGATCTTGCCGGCGGGAATGCGCGTGCCGCCGACCTCGACACCGCCGTCGACGAGGCGCGCCGGCCCGTCGCGAAAGGCGATGCCGTTGTAGGCAGGGAGCAGGTCGACATACTTCGCTTGGCGTAACTCAGAAACGAGCGCGTCCTTCTGGCGAATGGTCCCGCCCCAGTCGGTCACTTCGGCCTCCGCCGTGATACCGGCAAAGCGGGCGGTGGCGCGCGCATTGTGCAGCGTCTCGGCGGCACGGATCAGCGTCTTCGACGGCACGCAACCGACATTGACGCAGGTGCCGCCGATGGTGCCGCTGCCGATGAGTGCGACCTGGGCACCCTGATCGGCGGCGGTGATCGCGGCCGAGAAGCCGGCCGAGCCGGCGCCAATCACGACGAGGTCGTGAGCGCCTCCATTGCCAAGCTTGGCTCGGAGAGGGCGACTTGCGACCGTCGTATTGAGACCGGCGAGGCTCGGGCCGAACAGAGCGCGTCCGGCCTCCAGCCCTTCCGCGATCGTCAGCCGAAACCCGGGTCCGTCGGCCGAACGTCCGTTTCGCCAGGCGGAAAGATGCTCGTCCGAGCAGAGAAACGCGGTCGTCGCGCAGAGCGAGCTCGCAGCGCAGCCGCCTTCATAGCGGACGCTCAGCCACAGGACGGCCGCCCGCGGCGCGACGTCGGCCAGCGCCCTTCCTCGCTCCCGCGTCGTGATCCGGATCGGCGCGCCGCAATGACGGCAGGCCGAGGCGATCGCGATATCGCGATCGGTCATGGCGCCGATGCCGAGCGCATCAACCGCGCACATGGTGTTGAGCACGCGTCCGTCCAGCGTCACCCGATGGCCCGTGTCGCGGTCGGTGAAGGGATAGGCACCGACGATCCGCTCGCCATCGAGAACGACGAGGTCGCGTCGGCGCAGATCTGCGAGCAGAGGCCGGATGGCGGCCTCGCTGAGTTCCGCACGCTCGGCCAGCGCGCTCCTCTTCGGAGCTCGTCCGTCTTCGACATAGAGCTGGAGCAGCGCGGCGCGCACGCGGTCCGCGGCGGGATCATAACCGCTCCAGCGATTGAGCACGTGGTCGGAGCCGACCATGGCCTTGAGCGCATCGCGGACTGCCGGCGATTTGACGACCGACCAGTCAGGAAACATCACGCCCGGCCGCACGGCAAAGCTCGGCGCTGTCGCTGGCGTCGAAATGACAGCCTTGCCCGGGGAGGGGGAGGATGCGCAGCAGTCGTTCATGGCTTCATGCCCTTCTTGTGGTTCGTTGTCTCGCAGCCCGCAGGCCTTGCCGGCAATGATGGAGGTTCATGCGACAAGACCGAGGCCGGTGGCCATCAGCGGCAGCACCACCAGACCCGCGCCAGCGAGCCAGACGCCAAGGCCAGCCAGCGGCAGGCTCAGGGCGACGAGTGGCGCTGCGCAGCAGATCGCGACAAGGACCGCGCCGGCCACGCCTGCGCGGATTGCAGTGCGGTCGGTCATCTTAGCTGCCCTGTTGCGTCGGACGGGCCGGATAGCCGGCATTCATGCTGGCGGCCGCGATCGCGTCGGCGTTCGTCTTCGTATCGTCGAAGGTGACCGTCGCGGTCTTCGCCTCGAAGGAGACGGTCACATTGGCAACGCCGGGGACGGCCGCCATGGTGGTCTTCACGATGTAGGGGCACGAGGCGCAGGTCATGTTGTCGACGGCGAAGGTGACCGTGCGCTCGCCGGCCCAGGCGGCCGGGGCCAGCATCAGCGCGCCGATCACGGTGCAAATACTGAAACTCTTCATGAGGTGGGTCTCCTCTCTCGGCGTCAGGCGGAAAGCAGTAGCGGGGCGACATAGTCGAAGGCGAAGGCGGCGATGACGAGGACTGTTGCGATCCAGAGCGCGAACTGGACGAGGCGACTGCGGGCTGGGCGCGCGCAGGCGGCATCGTCGGCGCACGCACGCCACGGCTTCCGGTAGACGAGGTAGAAGCCATAGCCGAGAACGCCCGTCGTCCCGGCGACGAAGTAGGACTTGTAGGGCGCGAGTGCCGTCAGGTTGCTGATCCAAGCGCCGCCGATGCCAAGGCTGAAGAGGACGAGCGGAATGATGCAGCAGGAGGAGGCCGCGAGCGCGCCGAGGATGCCTCCGGCTGCGACCAGGCGCTGGCGGCCGGTCTCGCTCATCGGCGCAATGTCTGCCGTTCCGTGTGGCGATGCATTCATCTCGGGTCTCGCTTTCCTTGCTGAACTCCTATCAAGGCGCTAGTGTGCAGTCTGTAGCAACTACAGGGTCAAGAGGGTGTTTGCGATGGGCGACCGCGCCGGGGTGACAGGTATGCAGCGGGCCGAGCTTGCCCGGCGGACGGGCTGCAATCTGGAGACGGTGCGCTATTATGAGAAGGTTGGCCTTCTGCCCGAGCCGCCCCGCACTGCGAGCGGCTATCGCAGCTACGACAGCACGCACGAGCGGCGCCTTCGCTTCGTCTTGCGAGCCCGCGAGCTCGGCTTCTCGCTGGACGAAATCCGCGAGCTCCTGTGTCTCGTTGACGAGCGTGACCGGCCCTGCGCCGAAGTACGAGACGTCGCGGCCGTCCACCTTGCTGTCGTCCGAGCGAAGATCGCCGACCTCAAGCGCATGGAACGAGTGCTGAAGGACGTCGTTGCCCAGTGCGGCGACGGCACGCTCCCGGAATGTCCGCTGATCGAGACGCTGTTCCAGGAGCGCAACGCTATCTGATCGAGCTGGGGGCGCCTATGCGGCGCCCCGGACCTCGTGCTGGCGAGCGCCGGCCTGCTGCGCGTGCATCCAATCGGCGATCTGCTGCGCCTTGCTGGCGGCAGTGAAGATGGCGCGCTTGTCGGAGCGCAGCACCTCGAGCCAGGAAGCGATGTAGCGGGCATGATCGGGCCGCGGTTCGACGCTGAGACTGAGATCGGCGCAGATCATCGCGCTCAAGAGCTCGACTGTGCATTCCTCCATCGCATAGGCGGCCGAGCCGAAGCGTCCGGAGAGATCGCGGTCGAGGCGGTGGCTGGCGCCGGAAGCGTGGCCGCATTCGTGAAGCAGCACGGCATAATAGGCGAGGGCATCACGGAAGCAGGCGAACTCCGGCATCTGCACGTGATCCGTAGATGGGCGGTAATAGGCCTGCGAGCCGCCGTGGCGGATGTCGATGTCGAGCGCCGCACAGAAGCGTTCGGCCCGCTCGATTCGCTCGGCCTCGGGCAGCACCGGCATTGCGGGTGGCGTGTAGCCGTCGACCTGCGCGCAGTTGAACACGGTATAGCCGCGGGCGAACATGCGCCGGCCGGGCTCGTCGCGATCCGCTTCGCCGTCCTGATCGTCCGCCTCGCCGCGATCGGTGGTCTTCCAGAACACGACAAGGTGGCCGCGTTCGCCCTTGCGAACCTGGGCGCCGAGCGCCTGCCATTGGCGGTAGGTCCCCCAGATGCCGGCGGGATAGCCGGCCGCGTGCGCGGCAGCCCAGAGTGCGATGACGTTGACGCCGCGATAGGCCTTGCTTGAGGCGATGTTGACGGGCGTGGTGATGGCCGATCCGTCGTGATGCCAGGGCATCCGGTATTCGCCGGCGCCGGCCTCGATGGCGGCGATGATCTGGCTGGTGACGCGCTCGTAGACATCGGTCGGGGTCTGGGGGGTGCGATCTGTGGTCATTGCTGCCTCCTTAAGCTCGCCCTCTCCGTCGAGGGCGAGGCGGCAGGGGCAGACGCGGGAGGCCGGCCCGTCACACCCTGTTCTCGGTGCTGGTGCGGAACAGGGTTGATGGGCTGGCAGCGTCTGCCACACCCGAGCCCTGCCTCGACGGGCGAGCTTAAGGAGGCGCAGACCATGACCGGCGCGCCCGGAACAAAACGGTTGGATGATACGCGGCTCTCAGCCGGCGTCGTCTCGCGGCGAGGGCTGCAAGGCGACATCCCTGGGGTCAACGGATCGGGCGGCGACAGCACAGCTCAATAAGCTGAGCATCAGGAGCCAGACGCAGTCCGAACCTCGTCTATGCTGATCAGGACCGCCATCATTCGCTCGAGGTCCCGCTGGAGGATACTCCGCTGAAGATGGGACAGCCGCTTCTCCTTCAACAGGCTCCTGAACGGGCCCAGGCGGGCCGATGTCTTGCGGTGATGCAGGCATTGGGACAAAGGGTCGGCTGGCACAAGGCTGTCAGCGGGCCTTTGGCATCAGTTGCCTGCTTCAGGCAGGGAGCCAGCATCAACGAAGGCGTTCAACTTGCCCGGCGCTATCCAGGCCGGCCTCCGCCAGCTATGTGGGAGCGCTGCGGCCGGCCTGGATAGCGCCTCCGTCAGTCCTGTTGCATCGACGCCAGCAGGACACTGAGAGTCGGTGCAGACTGTCAAGATAAGGCAATCAGTTCCTCGCGTGCGCGCTCGCTTCTATCCTTGGCATAGCGGGAGAGATCACGGCCGACGCGGCTGGCGGGCGCAGTCCAATGGACGTTATGCCGATATCGGCATAAGTCGCATTATGCCGGGTTCCGGATTATGCCGCGCCACGGTTTAGGGGCGAGAGAGAAGCATGATTTCAGTAAAGGAGCTCGGCATAAAACGCTTGCGGTCTGTCCCGGACGTCGATTCAGTCAGAGCTAAAATTCGTAGAGGGGTGGGAGGCAGACGCGTGTGTTCAACCGATTGCGAATGTGATTATTTCGGGAGAATCGTGGCATAAGTCTACTTCATCAAAGTCGCCGAATTGCTGTTCGATCTGCGGGCCCGATTCTTCCAGCATGTTCCGCAAGGTGTCGATGTCGAGAAACCATAAGGTGCTCTGACTCACCTGCGGCACGCTTTGGTGCTCTGCGTTTCGAAAGCAAAACAGCCGCCGCATGCAAGGGCGCGTCGAACAACTACGAGAAAATCCCGCAGTTCTTCATCGTTTACAATGGTTTGGAATGCATGCCCAGTCATGACGATGAGATCAAAGTCGGCTGTGAATCTGGCCGACTGAAGGCTCCCCAGGACCCAGTCAATGTCCGTACGCCTTCGTGCGCGGTTTGGCATGGTGTTTGACGTTGCTTTCGCAAGCTCTCGCCGGACAGTTCGATGCGGTAGGCGTTGTGGACAAGGCGGTCGAGGATGGCATCGGCGATCGTTGGATTGCCGATCATGTCATACCAGTGATCGACGGGCACCTGGCTGGTGACGATGGTGGATCGTTTCTCGTAGCGGTCCTCGATGATCTCCAGGAGATCGCGCCGCTGCTCGTCGTTGAGCTTCTCGGGACCCCAGTCGTCCAGTAATGTTGTGCTGCACATTACTCGATTAACGTGCACTGCGCAGAGATGTGGAGCTGATACCGCAAGAGCCCGCAGACGCGCGACTTCCCACGATACGGCTCCACATAACTGAGCGTCTACAAGCGGCGCAGCCAGCCTAACATCCCGCCATCATAAACGATGATCGCCTGATCTTTTGCCGATGACCACCGCTTTCCCGCCGAGATCATTGCGCACGCAGTATGGCTCTACTTTCGCTTTCCGCTCAGCCTGCGCATGGTTGAGGAATGGCTCGCGCTCCGTACGTGCGGGCGGGCCACCGATCTCCGCCTCGGAACATGACGTCTAGTGCTGATCTGCTTAACGGTAGCCACTGAGACTCAACGCCCCGCGTCAGATCGCTCTCTGCTTCTGAAGGAAGCCATTAGCTCGGCTCGGGCCTGATCGGAGGCTTGGCTGATGGGCAGCGCGACTCCTGTAACAGCCCCATGACCGAGTCGGTGTTGGAGTGCCTGCCGATCGATGACGAGGTTGTCGAGGTGCAGCCTGGCTGGCTGCGGCCTTTGCCCCAGTCGTCCGACCAGCGCCCTCGTGCCGTCAAGCACAAAGACGCCGCAATCATAGTCGTTCTGCTGCTGGGTTATGCGGACCGGCTCCTGGCGGGCTCCCAGCCGTTGTGCGAGCTGTGCCGCGGGCTGGTCGTTGAGCCGCCCGGCGGAGTCGTAATGATAGGCAACCGGCCTTTCCCGCTCGCTTCGATCAACCAGCAGCAGCGACCAATGGGTGCCGCGGCGTTGAGGATCGGTAGCGCTGGCATCGTTGACAGGCAGGAACAGGAAGTCGGCTGTATCATTGCCATTGCGATCATAGACGATGCGCTGGAAAGCCCTGAGGGCGGCATTATCGGAGCCCAGGCGCAGATGGTAATGGGCTATCAGCGGGTCGACGAGCCGCGTTCGGGCGGCAAGATCTGGATTGTCCCTCTGCAGCTCCTGCGCCAGCAGCTCGTAGTCTCTCTGGATGTGCCGATCCCCCAGCCATTCCGTGGCGTCGAGCGCCAGCCTGCTGCGGCCGTGAGACGAGGCTTGCGGATCGAGCGCCTTAACCTGAGCGTCGGAGGCTGTACCTAGAGGCGGGGCATAATGGGCATCATCACGTAGCTCGGCCGGTGTGGACGGCAAATCGACCAGGGAATCAAGACCGCGGTAGATATCAGACGAGCGAGCTGACGCGGACCGCCGAGCTGGCCCCATGTCCTGACCCGACTGCGGCGACGGCCCTGACCAGGGGCGGTCCCAACCGGCAGGTCTTTGCCTTCCGGCTTGGTCCACCTCCTGCCAAAGTTGCGACTGATTGTAACTTTCCTGCGAGGCGGCGGGCCTTACCCCCCAATCGGCCTGCTCCCGCGAGCCAAACTGTGGCCCGAGGTCCGGGAGCCTGCCATGCGCAGCGCTCAACGCCGCGGAACCTTCGCCAGGCACGCTCGATGACGGCGATGGCCCGGCAATCGATCTCGACCTGGCAGCGTCCGACCGCGGCGCGGAGCCGGCATCGTCCTGCAAGTCGACGATGTCATCAAGACCGGCATAGATCTGCGATGATCTACGTGACGAGCCGGGCTGGGCAATTGCCGAGCCGGCAACTGCGGTCCAATGGCCCGAGCCGCCAATGTCAGCATCCTCAGCCAGTTGCCCGGGCGGGAGCGCATTCAGATCAAAATCCGGACGCCGATAAGGTGTGGGCGACAGCGGCGCAAGGGCGGCGAAGGTCGAGGACGAGCCGGCACTTTGAGCAGGCGAGGATGGGGCCGGCACGGGGGCCAACTGTGGCGGGAGCAATGTCGTCTGATGGAACTGCGGCACATTGGTAGTCGTTGGCGGACCAGGCTGTGCGGCCTCTTTTTCATGGAAGGCTCGCAGCGCGTCCCAAGCCGAGGCCGCTTGCCCATGGGCTGCCAAGCCCAGCGCATTGTTGGCTGCGACCATTTGCCGATATCTCTGCAGAAAGTTCCAAGCTGTGCCGAAACCGGGGCCTGCGTTCTTCTCGTACTCTTCAACTGCCCGGCTCAGCACCGCGGGTTCAATCTGGGCAATGCCCTTGCCGAAGTTCTGACTAAGCCAGCTGTTGAAACGACCCAAAGTACTCCGATAGTTATTTAGCGTGCTTTTTCCGTACCCGCTTGCAGCTGCCTTACATGCATCTTCGATCACCTGGTTCTCTTCGCGGACCGAGCGCGATCTGGCTGTTGTGACAGTCTGTCCGGCATAGGCTTGCCGGAGCCTTCGCAACGCCACGTTGGTGTCGCCCAGTAGTACGGCATCGTTGCCCGCAAAGTCCTTCGCCAGACCGTCCAGCTGCTCGTCCTCAATCCGACCGTCGATTTGGCTCTGGTGGTTCTCGTCAAGCCATTTGCTGAACTTGCGCAGCGCCGTTATATCGCCAGCAATCGAGCTTTCACTCACCTTGGCTGTTTTAGCCGCCTCGGCACGGTAGGCGGCAAAAAGCGCCTCGTCCGGGTGCTCGCGGCCGCGCTTTCGGCTGCGCGTTTGCTGAACGACGGAAGCCTGGTGCGGTGCCTCGGCCGGCATCGTATGGCGCGCGCCGGTCAAATCGCCTCCCATGGTTCTTTCTTTGAGGCCGGCAGCCTGGGCAAAGAGTTCCTCATCATCCTTGGTGCCAGGTCGAACATTCGAAGCAGCCGTCACAGGCTGTACGACAGCAGCTTCCCGGAGCCTCTTCAGCGCCGGATTGATACGCGCGCTCTCGCGCTCCGCGAAGTCCTTCGCCAGCGCGTCCAACCCCGGGTCCTCAATCCGGCCGGCGATCTGCGTCCGGTGGTTCTCGTCAAGCCATTTGCTGAACTTGCGCAGCGCCGCTAGATCGCTCCTCACGGTTGGTTCTTTGACCACGGCTTTTGCCCGGTATTGGGCGAAGAGTTCCTCATCGTCCTTCGTGCCGGGCGGAACAGTCGAAGCCGTCACAGGCTGTCCGGCAAAATGCTGCCGGAGCCTTCCCAACGCCACTTTGGTGTCGCTCAGTAGTACGGCATTGTTGCCCGCAAAGTCCTTCGCCAGGCCGTCNAGCTGCTCGTCCTCAATCCGACCGTCGATTTGGCTCTGGTGGTTCTCGTCAAGCCATTTGCTGAACTTGCGCAGCGCCGTTATATCGCCAGCAATCGAGCTTTCACTCACCTTGGCTGTTTTANCCGCCTCGGCACGGTAGGCGGCAAAAAGCGCCTCGTCCGGGTGCTCGCGGCCGCGCTTTCGGCTGCGCGTTTGCTGAACGACGGNAGCCTGGTGCGGCGCCTCGGCCGGCATTGTATGGCGCGCGCCGGTCAAATCGCCCTGTTGATTGGCCGCAGGCCGATATGCGTCCGCGACGACGTGAGGGAGGTTCACGCCATCGGGTGCGCTTCCAAATCCCGTGGCGGGCAGGTTGACCCGCGGCGGCGGGATGGAACTCAAAGCTTCGTAACCGCCCCCAATCGCTGCGCGGCTCCGCGGCTGATCGACACTTTGCGCGGGTGAGTGGACCACCCGCTCCGCATCCTGCCAGAACTGCGCCGAAGCGAAACTTGCAGCCGGCAACGGCCCGGCGCGGTCGGCGGCGGCAAAGAGCTCGTCCTGGTCAAAACTCTGCGCAGGTGAGTGAGCTGGTGGAACAAAGGGCAAGTGCGAACCGCCTTCCCCGGCGTCCTCCTCTTGCAGCATCCTCGGTCCAACCGCATCTGCATGTGAGCCGGTCCGCCTGGCAAGACGGCTGTTTGGAACGGCTTGCCGATGCTGGCCCGGCTGCAACGCGTTCAGATGCTCCTGAAAACGCGCCTGGTCGGTCTGCTGCTGTTGCGAGCCTGCATCGTCTGTGCGGGCGAGATCTGAGACGCGGGATGGATTGCCGTTGTTAAAGGGATCCATGCTATGTCCTTTGCCTGTTTCGAGCAGCTCATGACGGCCTGGCGGCTGGAAACTGTTCTATGGTTTGGCCAGGCCCGCCGGCGTTGTTGACGAAGTTTGCGCCGAAACCGTCGCTATAGAAGCCCACAGCATCGAAGGCGAGGGTGTCCTCTGCCGGATCGAAATCCACGATGGTCGTGTTATCCGGATTCGGACCGTACTTTGTGTCTACCCCAGGGGTCGGGTTGTGGAACAGAAACACAAGGTGTCGTGGCCATCACCGCCGGTCAGTTGATCTCTTCCGTCGCCGGCGAAGAGGGTATCGGCACCCGGACCGCCGTAGAGCTTGTCAATTGGTCATTGCCCGCGCCGCCGAAGACACTATCGTCACCCGTGCCGCCTTGGATAGCCATCGAGATACTCCTTTGTTGCAGCCACAGACGCCACCTGACACTTGCATATTCTTTTTTGGGCGATTTGAATAATCTATTGAGGCAATAGAAGCCATTTAGATAACGGATGCGCGCACGTTGACTCGCCTCACTGCTTGGATCTAGGAGGCTCCCGCTGGAGATACTTGGGGACGTACATACTGAGGTAACAATGTGGCCAGCGCCGCGATAATATCGTGGTCGAGCGAAAGGAATTCTCAGGTGATAAAGACGTTGCTTCCATCCAATATCGCGGTGCAAACCTCTCGAGTAAGTAGAAGCATCGACGTAATGCCCGAAGAAGAGAGTGCCGTGGCAGGGGCGATCGAAAGTAGAAGGCGTGAATTTTCCACCGGACGGTCCTGGCGGAAAGGGGTGATGGCACCGGCATGGCCGGAACGGACGTGGAGGACGGCGAAGCCGTTGGCCGAACACCACGCTCCGCCAGGACCGAAGGCCGGACGGGGTTGCGGCAGGCCAATTTCGGCGTCACTGCTTCAGCAGGTTCAAGGAACGGTTTCGAGGTCGGTCGACCTGAACTCGTCGGCCGTGGCGAGGATCGGCACGCCATGGAATTTTGCGCAGGCGTAATGAAGGCAATCGCCGAGGTTCAGACCATGGCGGCCGCTGCGATATCGGTGCGCGGCGACGAGGGCGAGCCGCGTCGTCTCAGAGGCCGGCGGAAGATCGCGAACTTCGATTTCACGCGCCTCGAGGAACTCCATTACGATCGTTTCGACTGCGGGCACCGGAAGATTGAACTTGTCGGGCCGGGCAAGGCCGAGGACAGTCTCGAGAATGGCAACAGGTGATGTGAACGGATGTCTGGCCGAAGCAAAGGCGTCGGAAACGCGCGCCGCTTCTGGCTCATCAGAGAGAAGCGCGATGATCGCACAGGCATCGACGAACATCACCGATCACCCCACATGTCGTCGAAGGCCTCACGGGGAAGAGGCTTGCGGATGTCGTCACTCATGGCGACCCCATGTTTTTCCCGCAAACGTGCCGCAGTCTGCAATGGCGTCTCCGCGCGATTGCGACGCTCGATCGCCTCCCGCATGGCGATGACGATGGCGTCGGTGATGCCGACGCCGGCCATTTCGGCGAACTTGCGCGTCAGCGCGTCCGCTTCCGGATTGTTGACGTTGATCGGCATGGGTTATCTCCATGTAGATAATTCTCCAAAAGAATGTAGATCACTGCGCGGTCTTTTCCAAGGCTGCCGGGAGGCTTGATTCCCGTCACAACACGGCGGGGCCGGAGCCCCGCCGTGCGAGCGCTCAGTCGAAGGCCGACATCTGTGCTTGGGCCGCCTTGCGATCGAGGGAATGACCTGGGTTGTCGACGGGCCGATCGAAGGGCTTCCAGGTCTCGCCGACGACTTGCTTGTATGCTGCAACGGCGCCCTCGGCAGCCATCCTGAGCGCGTGTGCCTGCGCGCCCATGTCGGCGGCAAACTCGCGCTTGCGTTGGGCAGCACTATCGTAGCCGACGGGTCCGTCAAGGTCCTCGTCGCGACTGTCGTTAGCGGCCTTGGCCGTGGCGTCGCGCGCCTCGGTGACCGCGCGGCTGTAGAACTGTCCCGCGCCGTGCGCGGAACCGACGAAGGCGCCGACGATCCGCTGCAGGTGGATCTGCATGGCCTTCTCACCGAGCCCCTCGCTCAGAGCATCAGCCGTCTCGGAGATGAGGCGCTCGTGGAGGTCACGAATTCCGTCGCTGTCGACGATCGCGGTTCCGAAGCTCTCGGCGATCTTCAGCGCCTGGGCGCTATCAGGGCATGTGAGCCGGACCATTTCGACGGTGGCGCCCTTGCGCAGCTGTACGACGCGGGCGGATTGACGAGAGGCGGTAGCGGGCTTTGCCATGGTTTCTTCCTTTCCAATCTCGAAGTGGCTCCGGCCCCGTGCCGGCGTGCCCTTCGGTGCGGTCGCCCCGAACCGGCGGAAGACGGTCGCTTCAAGGTCCGAAGACGACAGGCAGAGCGGAGCCGGTTTGCGGGCAAGCGGGTCATCCTGCCTTGCGAAGCCAAGCGAGCCTGCTCCGTGAAGAACGGCGTCTTCGGCCGCGCCGCGGCGCGAAGCGGCCTTGAAGCGAACGGCCGCTGGGTCAGACCGCAGCAAAACCGAAAGGGCAAACCGGCACGGGTCCGGCCCAACCACATGTGGACAGGGAATTGGCTGCCAAACCGCTGCACTTCGTCGCCTGCCAGGCTGGGCTCACGCTCGACAGACGCGATGACCGTCTTGGCCGGGGCCGTTCACTTGGGCAGCCGATAGAGTTGCAGCCGTCGGACCGGGGCGGCCCGTCCATTCGGCGTGGGATCTGGCGATCGATCAGTTTCAGCTGGCGCTCCGTCTGCCGCCGCGCTTCTTATGCGCGAGAGTTGCGCGTTGCGGGTTGGCGTTGGAGCCATCACGCAGCCCTCCCGCGCCAGCTTACAAAACTGGAAGCCCCCTCTTAGGGAGCGTGACGGCCAGGATCGATGACGAGGCCGAAGGGGCCACGCGCTGCGTATTCGGCGCGGGCACGAGGAAACGCATCTCCTCGGCGTGGCCGTTGCGCCGGCCGCCGCGGGTTGCGATTACTTCCGTCATATCCGGGTGATGATCGGACTGGATCGCCGAGACGGCGATCCAGTCGTCGGCATGGGCTCGATCGAAAGCGGTCCTGTCTTTGGCCCACGACTCGCCGGGGGCAAGTTCGCCTCCGTAGGTTCTCTCCCAGACATCCGGCCAACTGTTCCGGATAGTCTCGTCGGCGCATTTGCGCTCGTGGGACGTGAAGAGGTCAGGAAACGTGATCGCGACGATCGCCACTCGGCATCTTGCTCATACCAGCCACCATCCGCGCGAAGCGCCACATTGACGCGTTTGTTTCGGTCGGAAGACAGATGAATGCCCCTATGAGTGGCGGTGCTATGCGACGCCACGCCCTCGGCATAGATCATAGCAAGCTGCGACATGCCCCATGGTGTGCTCGCGGACATCCGGGTCTGGACCCGACGAAGCGCCGCCAGCTCGCGTTTATGCTGAGCTGTCTCCAGCACGCGGCGCGAAAAGCCGCCTCACTCTCAAGGCGGCCGTTGCGACCGTAGAAGTCCTCACGCTCCAGGTCCGAGAGCGGCCGGGAAAGCCGCCAGGCGCTCGCAAGGAAGCCGGATCGATCGCAACCGATGACCATGGCGAGCAGCAATTCGCCGATGCGGGCGACAGGAAATCCATCTGCGCTGATGCCGAACTCCACCCCCTGCATACGAGTTGGCGTAATCGTTTGGAAGATCGGGCAGGGTCATGCCGCCCTCCCTTCGACATCGGCGGCGGCCACTTCATCGGCCGTCACTTCTTCCATAACAGCGCCAGGATAGCGGTGGGCCTTCAACCAGGTTTCGGCGGAGGTCTGGTTTTCGGCCAGGAGGAGCAGCTCGCGGGCTTCGCCGGCGCGGCCGAAGATGCGGACCGCGCGCCCACTGGTGGACGCTCGAGCACCTTGAAAGTGAGATCGGAATCCAGCGCGAAGGTCCGGTGGATGTTCACGATGATGGTGGTTTTGCTGCCGATGTCACCCTGGCAAAGGGTGAAGTATCCCGGCGACGTGTAGCTACGGAGCTTGCGCGGCCCCTCCTTGCGGATCAGCCGGCCATCGACAGCGGCGGCGGGAGGACCGTTCTGCGAAAGGTTTCCTCTTCTCCCCTTTCATTCCTCTCGGCTCATCACACAACTATCACTTGAGTTTCTCCTTTCTCCGCAACATACTTCGGTCGGGATCGGGAGGAACGTCATGAAGACTCTTGCAGCGCTCGTTGTGAGCGGTTTTCTCGCGGCAACGTCCGCGTCGGCTGAGACCATTCGGATCGCGACCTGGAACATCAACAATCTGAACGACAAGTCAGGTGTCGCTCTTCGTGATCGCGCTCCCATCCGGGAGGACAACGATTACATTCTGCTACAGAAATACGCGGCCGAGCTCGGTGCTGACGTAATTGCCCTTCAGGAGATGGGAAACCCCGCGGCACTGCGCCGAGTGTTCCCGGAGAGTGAATGGGATATGGTGTTCGAAAGCCGCTACAAGCCCGGAAACGATCCCGACATCTTTACTGCGGTCGTCGTGAAAAAAGGTCGGGCTACGATTGTGGAAGGCAAGGACTACGAGCCGCTCGGCGTGATCAATCCCGGTGATGGCCGCCCGGTCCGCCGCGGCATACAGGTCCTCGTCGAGGCGGACGAGAAACGCTTCTGGCTTCTCGGTGTGCATCTGAAGTCGGCCTGTTTTGCAAAATCCCTCACGCAACCGGTTTCGGACGATTGCAAGACCTTGGCCATGCAGATGAAGCCGCTCGAAGACTGGATCGACGAGAAGGAAGCGACGGGCTTGCCCGTGGTGATCGCTGGAGACTTTAACCGCAAGTTTGATGTACACGGTCAGAACGATCATCTTTGGGCCGAGATAGATGATGCCGATCCCGCATCGCTGGATCTGATCAGAACTCCATTCAGGGAGGCCTCCCGATGCCCGACAACAAGGGAATCGGATCGCCCCGAGCCGATCGATTTCATCGTCACAAACAAGCTTGCGACGGAGGCCATTATCGATCAGAGCTTTGTTGAGCTTCTCTACGATGAAACCGAAGCAGCCGAACTCGGAAATCGCCTCAGCGATCATTGCGCGAAGTCGATCGACTTCAAGTTCTAAAGCCAGTTCGCTGAGCGTCAAGCCGCCTCCTTGGTGGCAGCGAGTTCGGCACTGACTTCGGCCAGCTTGCGCCGCTTTTCCGCGAGTTCCTCAGCGAAGGCGAACTTGCCGCCCTCACGCGAGCGACACGAGGCGAGCCGCCAACGCGCCTCTTCGAGACGCTGGCGATAACGCTCCCGCTCGTCCTCGAAGCCGTTGAGCGCATGTTCAAGCCGGGCGATGGCGCCCAGCGGCGTGACGGTGACGGCGAGATCGATCTCGTACGTCGCCCCAGTGCGCTGTAGCAACGTCTGGTAATTATAGTTGTCGCCCTTGCCGAAGCGCCCTCCCTCAAAGATGAAATCGAAGCCGCCGATCGATGCGATGGGGACTGTGCCTTCCTTCTGAAGCTTACAACCTCTCCATCCTCTTCAGTCCTTCTTGACACCTCCAGGGCCGCCGCGATCGCGCATCGGTGGGTCAAGGGCCGGCTTTGCGGGGCGAAGCTTCACCGTTGACGCGCCGATCGGGCATGCGGCACGTGTCCACCTTCCTCTTTCCGCTTTGTCGTTCTCCTGCTGCTTCAGCACGTCATTCCAGTCGTCCGCTGATGGCCGCAAGCGCAGCCAATCGCAGCCCACTTCTTCGGCTACGGCCCGAAGTCGTTGAGCATACGCGTCGCCCTGCGAATTGGCGTCCGTGGCAGCAACGAGCTGAACTTCGGTATCGGCTGCAAGCGCGCGGAGGGCGGCGTCCGTCGCCGGCGACCAGCCACCGCCCGTACTGAGATAAAGCGTGCCCTCTCGCATTCCTTCCATGGCAGCAAGGCTCATCGCGTCGATCGCAGCCTCCGTCACGCACAGCCGTGAAGCAGGGGAGGAACCAAGGCGAAAAAGAACCTTGGCTCCACCTGTTGCGAAGCCGCGCCAGTTCGCGCTCCGTTCTTCCCAACCGGTCACCGCGCCTGTTTCGTTGGTATGTGCAGCCCACATGCTGCCGCAAGGCCCCTCGCGCAGAACACCCTGTCTGATCGCCGTCTGAATGATCGCGGCAGGCAATGAGCGTTCCCATCTCAAGTACCGCCACACCCCCGAACCTGGGACAGGGCTTTCGCGCGGTGCCCACCGATCGGCGATTGACGTAACAGTCGTCCGGTGCGGCGGCAGCTTGCGCCAGGTGGGTAGCGACGGCTGAAAGCCGACAAGCGCGGCGATCCGCTCAAGACCTTCGACAAACCCGACGCCATCGAGGTGCGCAACGAGCGAAAAGATGTCGCCCTTGCTGTCCGTGAGCGGATCGAACCAGCCACGACCTTCGTGCGTCACGATGACAATTTCGGAACCGCGGCGAAACTTCACGGCCCGGCGCGTGCTTTCCTTGACGTCGACAGCAAAGCCTGACGTCTCCAGCACTGCGGAGCAACAGACACGCTGTCGCAACTGCTCGATATCTTCCCTTGTCATATTTTCTCCCGATCGCTCACGATCGGCCTCTCACCTTTTTTCTTCCCCGGAGCATCGCGGGACCACTCCTGGCCGCCGCGAAGAGCAAAGGCTGCAAGGGCGTGGCTGGCAATTGTCGGATTCAACAGTGCATGCCTCCCCAGCCACGGCGCAGCCTCCCTTGCGGCAGCCGGCTCGCAAGCGGCAGCCGGTACGGCCCAGAGAACGAACAAGGAGCGGCTCAATCAGCCGCCTAGGGAAAGAACTCATGCAGGAGTTCAAGGTCGTCGGAGGCGTCGATCTCGCTTGGCGGCAGACGCCGTCCACTTCGAAGACGGTGAGCGGGACCATCAGGTCGCGGGCTAGGGCCGGAGCTGGGCGCGATCATCGCAAAGGCGAAAGCCCCGAGCGGCCGCAACTTTTTAGCGGCCCCCTTGCGGGTTGATCGTGGCAGATCCGGAACCGAGCCAGGACACTATTACAAGACAACGGGAATGGCTTGCTTCATCTGGGCCTCAGACATGCGCCACGATTGCCACCGATTCAATTGTTGGCTTCCGGCGGAAGAAAATCGACTTCGTGTTCGGCCGAGGCGCGAATGACCGCTTCGACGTCGGACATGTTATGCAAGACCTTGAACAGATCGTGGAGGTTGCGAGCAGGGGACGCCCAGAAAAGTGCCCTGGCTGGCCTGTCCGACTTGTTGAAGTAACCATGGGGAACGCCGCGTGGCATGCGCACCAAGTCACCGGATCTCGCCGTTTGCCATTCTCCGTCGAGCTTCAGGTCCAGCTCACCCTCCGGTACCACAGGTTCGGAGTTGGTCTCGAACGCGAATGTCGAATCGCAGTCTGCCTTGTGAAGATATCTCTGGCCAAGAATATTCCACTCCACGTGTTCGAACGCCTTGGAGTCGCGTGTGATGCCTCCTCCTAGTGATTCCACTGTCATGTATTGCTCCTGACGTAGGGGGAGGTAGCTTCCAAGCTTGGCCATGCGCCGCCATGACATGCACCAACGCACCGGGTGCCGCGCCGCAGAATATTGGCTTTGGACATGATCAAGCCTCCTCTCGCTTGCCGCTGAAGCTCTGCTCCGCCGACGGGCCGTCGTATTGGAAACCGAACCGGAAGCGCATCGGCTTCTCCCGTGCGAGCTCCTCAAGCACATGGGCCGCAATACCCGCGGTCCTCCCCAGAATGAACACCATGCGTGCAACGGGGGGCGCCAATCCCATGTCGGTCAGGGTCGCCGCGATCGCCCCGTCCACATTGACGGGCATTGGCCGTCCGACCGCTTCACTGAGTTCTGTCGCGATTTCTCTCATCAGGGCGATGCCGTCGCCGGACAGCCCGAACGACTGCGACAGGGACCAAAGCCGGTCGGTCCGCGGATCGACGACATGGAAACGATGCCCGAGGCCCGCCATACGGCGCCCCGCTCTTTTGTAATTCCGGACGATCTCCTTGGCCGAAAGCCGCAAGCTTCCGCCCGACCGTCGCGCCAGGGACAAGCCCTCCTGGAGAAAAACCATAGCCTCCTCACCGGCGCCGCCGTGCGCATCACCGATTGCAAGAATGCCGCCTCCGACCGCCGCTTCCGGCGCGCGGCGGTTTCCGCTGGCTATGACCCTCGCGGCAAACGTTGAAGGCGATGTCGGACCGTGATCGGACGATGCGATCATGATCGCGTTCCACACGGCGGATTCTGCCAGTGTGGGCTGCCGACCGGTCAGCAGGAGAAAGGCGACGGCGCCGAAATCTCGAGCCTCCATCAAATCCACGACATTCCTACCGCGGATAAGGATCTGATCTTCGTCGAAGGCAGTAATCGCAGTCGGCCAGAGATGGGAATTGGTGAACGGCCCGGTGGTCATTGGCCGACGACTCCTTCTCTGGCGAGCGACAAGATTTCCTGCGGCGTTAAACCAAGACTCTCCTCCAGAATTGCAGCACTGTGCTCTCCAAGCCGTGGGCCCTGCGCGCGAATCCGGCCCGGCGTCGCGCTCATGCGCGGAAGCGGCGCGTGCATCCTGTAAGCCCCGAGTTCTGGATCGTCGAACTCGGCCAGAATGCCTCGGGCCTTCACATGCGGATCCGTCACGAAATCCGGGACTTCATAGACCGGCGCGCCCGCAACGCCCGCCTCGTCAAACCGGCGCATCAGTTCGTCCAACGTGAACTTGCCGAGTGCCTCGGCGACGATCCGATCGGTTTCGTCGCCATTACGGACGCGGGCTTCATTGGTTGCAAAGCGCTCGTCATCAAGAAGATCACCAAGCCCTGTCAGTTGAAAAAGCTTCTCCGCCATTTTCGGTGTCGACGCGGAAAGCGCGATCCATTTCCCGTCCGATGTCGCATAGGTGTTGCGAGGTGACGAGTTGGTAGAGCGGTTTCCGTTCCTCTTCGGATAGCGGCCCGTTCTTTCGTACTCTGCGGCCACCGGCCCAAGGACCGAATAGATGGCCTCAAGAAGGGAAAGATCAATTATCTGGCCTTCGCCGGTCGCGTCGCGGTGCCGTAGAGCGGTAAGGGCTGAAAATGCACCGTAAATTCCGGTGATCATGTCAGCCATCGGAATAGGGGGTAGCGTGGGTGGACCATCAGCGAAACCGAGCATGGATGCAAGACCGCTCGTCGCTTCGACGAGCGTGCCGAACCCCGGACGATTACGATAGGGACCATCCTGCCCCCACGCACTGATGCTCAGGATAACAAGCCGGGAGTTTTCGATGAGAAAGCGGCAATGCGGCAAGCCGAGCTCCTCCAGTTTGCCGGGAACAAAGTTCTCCACGAGAATGTCGGCCCGCCTGACCAGTGACAGAAGCAGTTCCTGCCCGCGCTGCGTTTTGATATTTAGTGCGAGGCTTCTCTTGTTTCGCCCGTATTCGCGCCACCAGAGATCGAGATTGCCTTTTCGCCATTGACGCAGCGGGTCTCCGACCTTCGGCTGTTCCACCTTGATGACATCGGCACCGAAATCAGCCAGCTGCAACGTCGCCATATTGCCGGCGACGAGCCGCGACAAGTCGAGTACCTTCACACCTGTAAGTGCCGCACGCGTCACTTAGCTCTTCCTTCTTGCACCCCTTTCGGGAGGTCGTGGACTTGCCGGCCTGCCTGTGCGTAGGGAGTCTGAAGCGGATATGACATGTCATTTCCTCGCTTTGTCCAATCCTCGGCGCTAGCTGCGACCTAACTGCAGCTCGGCAGCTCCCGCCGCCTCTACAAAAGACACTCAAGATTCGTGCCAATTCCGCTCGCGGACTGATGAACAGCCTTAACGGTTACTTGTCAGCAAGTTAGCCTGAAGAAAAATAGGTGATTGGCTAAAGGACTCTGTGTAGCGGGCCCGACAAAGCCGGACAGAAGGTGTGAGGTGCCGTACCTCGAACTGCACACACCTCGGCTGCTTTCGGAGGCTTCGGCCATTTCCGTCGTAAAGGTGCGCGGATCGATCTCGATCGCGACCGTAGCTGCGTTCTTGAACGTGAGGCGGCAGCGCAGGAGTTCCATTAGGGGGGCGAAACTCCGCTGTTGGTATGGCCGGCGTTCAGCCACCGAAATGCACGTCGTCCATTGCGGCGCTTGCTCCAAAACAAAACGGATTTCCTTGCGTGGCACCGCCAGGCGACCCATCGCATCAAATTGTCGAAACACGTTGCTAGTGAATCCATGCCTTGGATGGATGTGATCCAAAGAATCAATTTTTCCAGCCGGTTGAGTGCTATTAGAAAGCGCTGAAGTGTCTCACGGTACGTCGATTCTCGGCACGAAAGTTCGACCAACAGGTGGCGCCCGTCGAAGAAATTATTGGCGTCTGAAGCCATGCGGGAGCTGCTGATGTAGCCCTGGTCAGGTGCGGGTTTGAGTACGGCGCGATCGGCATGGAAGGAGCGCGAAAGGCGATATGTGCGGTATTGTTGGCATCGTCGGCAACCAGCCGGTGTCGGAGCGGCTCGTCAATGCGCTGAGGCGCTTGGAGTACCGTGGCTACGATTCGGCCGGCGTCGCAACGATTGAGGGCGGAGCACTACGTCGCAGGCGCGCCGAGGGCAAGCTTGTCAATCTTGAGACCAAGCTGAAGGAGGAGCCTCTCCCTGGCGCCATCGGCATCGCCCATACACGCTGGGCAACCCATGGAGCGCCGACCGAACGCAATGCGCATCCGCATTTCACCGACGGCGTTGCAGTGGTCCACAACGGCATCATCGAGAATTTCGCGGAGATCAAGGATGAGTTGATCGCCACGGGTGCCGAGTTTCAGACCGAGACCGACACGGAGGTTGTGGCACAGCTCGTCGCCAAGTATCGGCGGGACGGCATGGGCCGATGGCAGGCCATGCATGCGATGCTGAAGCGCGTGCGGGGCGCCTATGCTCTGGCTGTCCTCTTCGAGGACGACCCTTCGACCATCATGGCAGCGCGCAACGGACCGCCGCTCGCGATCGGTCACGGCAATGGAGAGATGTTCCTGGGATCGGACGCGATCGCGCTGGCACCGTTCACCAATGAAATCACCTATCTGATCGATGGCGATTGGGCGGTGATCGGCACGACCGGCGTGCACATCTTCGACATCGACGGCAATATCGCCACGCGTCCGCGGCAGGTTTCGATGGCGGCGGCCTATCTGGTCGATAAGGGCAACCATCGCCATTTCATGGAGAAGGAGATCTACGAACAGCCGGAGGTCGTGGCCCACGCTCTCGGCCAATACGTCAACTTCATCGACAACCTGGTCGCGCCGAGTTCCAACATCGATTTCGCCAAGCTGCCGAGCCTCGCGATCTCCGCCTGCGGTACGGCCTATCTGGCTGGCCTGATCGGCAAATACTGGTTCGAGCGCTATGCCCGTCTGCCGGTCGAAATCGACGTCGCCTCCGAGTTCCGCTACCGGGAAATTCCGCTGTCGCCGCAATCGGCCGCCCTCTTCATCTCGCAATCCGGCGAGACGGCCGACACGCTGGCGTCGCTTCGATATTGCAAGGAACATGGGCTGAAGATCGGCGCCGTCGTCAACGCCCGCGAATCGACCATTGCGCGAGAGTCCGATGCCGTGTTCCCGATCCTGGCCGGGCCGGAGATCGGCGTTGCCTCGACCAAGGCCTTCACCTGCCAGCTCGCCGTGCTCGCCGCGCTCGCGATTGGCGCCGGCAGGGCGCGCGGAACGGTCAATGAGGAGGAGGAGCAGGTGCTCGTCCAAAGCCTCGCCGAAATGCCGCGTATCATGGGTGAGGTGTTGAACAGCATCCAGCCGAAGATCGAGCTCCTTTCGCGCGAGCTGTCGAAATGCCGCGACGTGCTCTACCTCGGCCGTGGCACCAGCTTCCCGCTGGCCATGGAAGGCGCGCTGAAGCTCAAGGAGATTTCCTACATCCATGCGGAGGGCTATGCCGCCGGCGAGCTGAAGCACGGACCGATCGCGCTGATCGACGAAAACATGCCGGTCATCGTGATCGCGCCCCATGACCGCTTCTTCGACAAGACGGTCTCGAACATGCAGGAGGTGGCGGCACGAGGCGGCCGGATCATCCTCATCACCGACGGAAAGGGTGCGGCGGTGTCGAAGCTCAATACGATGCACACGATCGTGCTGCCCGACGTCGACGAGATCATCGCTCCGATGATCTTCTCGCTGCCGGTGCAGCTCCTTGCCTATCACACGGCAGTTCTCTTGGGCACGGACGTGGATCAGCCGCGCAATCTGGCAAAATCGGTCACTGTCGAATGATCGTCACGCCGGAAACGGGACGAAGTCGGGAGTCCATGGCAGCTGTGACGGCCGCCTTGTACCCAGTTGGGCCGAAATCCCGGAATGCGAGCAAAACCGTGGGTCTGCGGCTGAGCCCGTGCAACTCGGCGGCCCCTGGACGACTGTCAGGCTGCGCTGGCCGAATCTTCTGGATCAGTTCAAGACGATATATTCCTCCCGCGGCGAAACTCCTGGGACGACGTTTTCTTCGATAGGCCCCGCTTTCCGGAGTGGGACTACCATCCGACCGGCCAGCTCTCGTTTGAGTTCGAGCAGGTATGTGTTTACCGAGGCTCCGCGCCGCGCCGGAGCTTCCGCGACGCCAAAGTCCAGCGACTCGAGAATATGGCCAGTGACATCGCTGTCGGCCTTGCGGTGCTTGCTGCAGCGAAAACTGAAGATCGGCTCAGGCGAGAAGCAGAGCAGCGAAAGATCGAGGAAGAGCGTCGTCGCCGCGAACTGGTAGCGCGTATCAAACATGTTGAGGATCGCCGTACCGCCGGACTGGCGGCGATTCTCTCCGAACTTGACGAACTGGAACGGCTCCGTCGTCTCATCTCCATGCTCACCGAGAAGGTTCCGGCCGAACCGAGCCCCAGATTGTCAGCGTTTCTGCCTTGGACCAGAGAGCACTTGGCGCAGCGCGAGGCTCGCCTGTCCCCGCAGGCGATCGAGGGTCGCTTTGAGGCGGAGCAGCTATTTGGTGACGATGACGATCACGGCTTCCCGCCCTCGCGGTGGTAGGTGGTGAGGGTGTGGAAGTCCCAATAGATTAATGGCGGCGCAGGCGAGAACCCGTACCTTCGCCGGTCGGCAGGTTGTCTGGCGCCTTGTCGCGCTGCGGGGGCGCCAAAACTTGACGCAACGCGTGATATCGCCTCGCGATTTCCTCCTGCTGGGCCGGTGGAAGATCGGCTACGACTGCGTTAATGGTCCGGGTTATGCTGTTTGCTCTCACCGATGTACGATAGACGGACACGAATTAGCCCGGTGATTTTTTTGGGGTCGGAGGCACGCGGATATGTCCGTTCCTCCTGGAAGTCGCCATTGACCTTCTGAATTTTCACCGATCCGCCGGCCTTGCCGACAGCCTTCTCGAGCGCGGCACCTTGGTGGCCTCGGCTTTGGTGGCGAAGGTCGTCGTGGGACGGCTGGCGCCGTCTTTGGTCAGGTCCCACCGATCCTTCTTCTCATTGTGCGTAAGCGTGAATTTCGGCAGCTTGGCCATTTCCTCCTCCAGGCCTGTTGTGTCTTGGTGGTTTGAATATTGCGCTTTTATGCCTACCATTGATGGGTCGAAAATGCGAATTCCCGAACTTGTCCCGCGGTTTGGACTCGTGCTATTTTCACCCACTAATGGTAGGTCAAAAGAACGAAAAGATAAACCAACTTCGTCGCCTGCTCCCCGAGGGGCTGGTGGTTGACACCGCTTGGCTGGAAAAACACGGCTACCGTCGGCAGTGGCGCGAAAAGTACGTGGCGCAGGGCTGGCTCGAAGGTGTCGTTCGTGGCGTCTATCAGCGACCGACAGGCAACGTTGATCAGGCGATAGCCTGGCAGCGCGTGATCATCTCGCTCCAGCGACTTCTGGACAAATCCGTGCACGTCGGCGGCCGCAGTGCCCTCGAGCTACAAGGCTTGACGCACTACCTCCGCTTTTCTGGCAAGCCAGAAATACACCTCTATGCCTATGGAAGTCTGCCTGGCTGGGTCCAGCGGATACCGACCGACGCTCAGTTCGTCGAACATAAGGCAGACAAGCTCTTCGATGCCGACGCACCTGGAAGGACGCGCATGGCATGGGGACATTGGGGATGGGAGCTCGACGTCTCCGCGCCGGAGCGAGCATTTTGCGAGCTTCTTGACCTTCTCCCTTCCCAGGAGACCTTCCATCAAGCGGATGTTCTAATGGAGTCGGTTCGCATTCTAAGTCCGAAGCGGGTTCAGGCCGTGCTGGAAGCGTGCCGCAGCGTGAAGGTGAAGAGGCTGTTTCTCTGGTTCGCCGAGCGACACGCCCATCCATGGTTCGGCCGGCTCGATCTCAAACGTATCGACCTCGGTCGTGGTAAGCGCCAGATCGTGGTCGGCGGTCGGCTGGACAGCAAGTATCAGATCACTGTGCCGGAGACACTCGATGCCGGCGTCTGAAGCTTATCGCGCGCAAGTCAGCCTCCTCGTTCGAGTTCTGCCGCTCGTTGCAGAGGAGAATGTCTTTGCATTGAAGGGTGGCACGGCCATCAATCTTTTCGTTAGAGACCTTCCACGCCTGTCGGTCGATATCGATCTGACCTATCTGCCGGTCGAGGATCGCGCGACTTCTCTCGCCAACATTGACGCTGCCATACGACGGATTGCTGCTCGAATAGGGGAGAATGTACCGCGCAGCCGCACCCAGGTCGTGCCGCTGCACAGCGAAGGCGCTGCAACAAAGGTGCTGGTTACCTCCGACGGTGTGCAGATCAAGATCGAGGTGACACCTGTCATTCGTGGCTGCGTCTACTCTCCCGAGACACGGGCAGTTTGCGACCGGGTCGAAGAGCTCTTCGGCTATGCCGAGGTGCCTGTTGTGTCCTTCCCGGACCTCTACGCCGGCAAGATCGTCGCCGCCTTGGATCGGCAGCACCCGCGAGATCTGTTCGATGTCAGATATCTGCTCGCGAATGAGGGTATATCCGATGAGCTACGGCGCGCCTTCATTGTATACATGCTGAGCCACAATAGGCCGATGGCGGAGGTTTTGGCGCCGACGCGCAAAGACCTGCGGCAGGAGTTCGAGGCTGGGTTTGCCGGAATGACGGAAGAGCCCGTGACCCTGGAGGCGTTGTACGATGCTCGTGAAGCTTTAATCGCCGAGGTCGTTGGCAAGATGCCTGCCGAGCACCGGCGCTTTCTTCTCTCCTTCAAGGCCGGCGAGCCAGAGTGGGACTTGCTAGGAGTGCCTGGAGCCGCGGACTTGCCGGCGGTGCGCTGGAAGGTCGACAACTTGGCCGAACTTTCGGAGGGCCGACGAGAAAAGCTGTTGTCGGATCTCAGGCGGGTGCTCGCGACATGAGACACGGTGGACGCGTGAGGAACGCCGAAGTGAAAAGGAACAAGACGACGACGATCTGCAAGCTATGCTCCGCAGTAGTTGGCTCTCGGGCTGTGGCGCTGGCAATGTGGATTGCCAGAACGTCGGCGCTTCAAAACACAGCCGAGCTGAGAGGCTAGGCCATGGTTCGCCTCTTCGTCGGCGTTACGGACAAGGCCTGGTTCGATCAGTTGAGCGCCTCTGTTCCTCATGACGAAGTCAATTTTTGGCAACCCAGCGGGACGACGCAGTTTCGCGCGCTTCAGCCCGGCGAACTATTCCTCTTCAAGCTGCATGCGCCAAACAACTTCATCGTTGGCGGCGGCATTTTCGGTCACGCGTCAATCGCGCCACTGTCTCTGGCCTGGGAAGCCTTTGGCCTTAAGAACGGCGTTTCCAGTCGCTCTGAAATGCGGGCGCGAATTGCGAGCTATCGCCGCGATCCGATTGCCCTGGACGATCGACAGGATCCCGTCATCGGTTGTCGGATACTGACCCAGCCGTTCTTTTGGCCGAAAGAACTCTGGCTGCCTATTCCAGCTAGCTGGTCGCCAAACATCGTGACCGGCAAGGGATTCAGCGCGGAGGAAGGGGATGGGCAATATCTATGGTCCGCAGTCACAGAGCGATTGAACTCGGTTCCTGAGATTCGACATACAGAGCCGGTCATAGCTGAGCGCTTCGGCAAGCCGACGCTGATCAAGCCGAGATTAGGGCAGGGCGCGTTTCGCCTGACGATCACCGATAGCTATGAACGCCGTTGTGCTGTCTCGGGTGAAAAGACCCTGCCGATTTTGGATGCCGCCCACATCCGTGCTTTCGAGGCCGGTGGAGAGCACGCGGCTTCGAACGGTTTGCTCCTTCGCACTGACATCCACCGGCTTTTTGACCTGGGATACGTCACAGTCTCGCCGGATGGTCGGTTCGAGGTCAGTGGCCGTCTGAAAGCTGACTTCGATAACGGTCGACACTACTATGATCTTCAGGGAACGCCCATTCGCCCTCCCAAGAACCGACATGCTGCGCCATCAGTCGACGCGTTGTCGTGGCATCGAGAGCATCGGTATCTGGGATGAACGCTTCTCTCATAACCGGGCTTTTGCTGCCGACTGGACGACGCCATGAGTGAAGCTCCGATAGATACGCGCATTCGATTGGCAGCCGTCGAACATATCAAACGTGCGAGCGCTGGTGGGGTAATCACAGCAGACGATTTACGGGCGGGATTCCTTATAGACGGGCAGCGAGTTCCGCTGATCAACCCCCAGCGAGGAATATTCAAGCCGGCTTCCATGAGACATTTGCTCAGTGTCCGGACCGTCTATCCGCGAACTGGCGCGCGCGTCTGGTATGACGATCAACGTACGGTTCATGCACAAATCTCAAGAGGGCGTGGTTGTTGACTGGCACGAATGGAAGCTGTTCTGGTACTGCGACAATTGTGACGGCGAGTTCGGCCTTGGACACGTCCTCAGAAGGACGTACGCCCGGGTTGCCTCTAGTGTGCCGTTCGACTTGCACAAGTGACTAGCTCCGCCGCGATCTCAGGCACAGGAATGGCATGCGGTTTGCCATTCTTCGTCGTCGACCAATCTGTGATGCGTTCCTTGGCATCCCATTGATCGAAATGTAGGCGCGCGATCTCCTCGACGCGCTGTCCAGTCAGCATGAGAATTCTGACGGCGCGCGTGTAAGGCGGATGGACGGGCGTGTGGGGCATTCGAGCCAGCGATAGAGCAAGTCCGATAAGTACGGTCAGACCACGCGCAAAATCAGAAATTTTCAGGTTGGTACGGTGCTTGCTTGTTCACGGCTTCATCCGATCGCTTGCGAGAGCGAGACGATAGTTTGACACCATTGAGCAAAGAGGAAATTTGCTATGCCGCGAACTGACGTAGAGCGATTCGTCAACGATTTAGGAAAAGAAGGCAGTCTGCTTGAAGACCTCAAACCAAGGGCTACAGGCCTTGCATCGATTGTAGCGATAGGAAAGAGCCTGAACTACAACATCACGCTCGACGAGGTTCAAAGTTACATCCGTTTGAACAGCCGACAGAAGTCACCTAGCAAGAAGCTCGACGCGATCGCGGGTCGCAAGCGTGGTTCGAGCCGTGCGGCATTGACCAGCCTTGTACAGACTAATGCCTTGGCCAATAACGCTACCGATGTACCCACGAGCCTTGTGCAAGTCGCGGAAAAGGGCACTAGCTTCGCCGCGGTCGTCCTACTTGTTGTAGTTGTTGTTGTGGTCGCGACCTGACGGAATTTCCTAGCTCTGACCGCATTGGCCGGGACGGTCCGGTGCGAAGAGAACATGAAAGCAAACCTCGTCGGATGAGATCATGCCATCAGGCCTACAAGATGCGGCTACAAGGACTCACCTGCACTCTCAGGACGAACATTGGCGACAGATCTTTGAGCGGCGCACGCCGGAGCAACGGCGCACGTTGTCACACGTAAAGCGCTTCATGGAGCGGCTGGCTGGTGACATGAAGTTCCGTACGGCTCTTTCAGAGAACGTCGACGCCCCTCGGGCGGTAACAGAGCGCTACGGCATCGAAGTTGATCCAGCGGAGATGCTACCGCTCTGGCGTGGTGACTACCTGAAATACCGCTTCACGCCGGAGTCGGCCCCGTGGCCGCTGGCTATGATGTGGGACGATTATATGCGCGCAGTGTTGCGCCATCGCGACCTCCTGCGAGACCAAGGCGAAATGTCAATCATCAGCCCTCGCTTTCATGCCTGGCGCGAACGCCAAATCCGGCGCTGTAACGACGAATTGGGCGGATCGGCGCCGTCGATCACGCACCCCATCCTCGCTTTCGAGCTGAGCGAAGGCTGCAGCGTCGGTTGCTGGTTCTGTGGCCTCTCGGCCGATCGCTTCAAAGGCTATTATGACTACAGCAAAGAGCATGCAGAGCTTTGGCGGGGCGTGGTTGGTGTCGCGAGCGAGATGTTTGGTTCGGCAGCCCGTACTGGCTTCTGCTACTGGGCCACAGAGCCTATGGACAACCCACACTACGACCACTTTCTGTTCGACTATTATCAGATCACGGGCGCATTGCCGCAAACAACGACGGCCGCACCGCTCAAGGATAAGGCACTCACCAGGCGCGTGCTCGGGCTCTTCGACCTTTATGGCACTACGACGAATCGTTTCTCAGTGCTGAGCACGGAACATCTCAATCAGATTCACATGGCGTTTTCGCCTGAGGAGCTGATGGGGGTCGAACTGATCCTGCAGGGCAAAGAGGGGCCGACGGCAAAGGCTTTCACCGGGCGCGCGCGCGGGCGGAAGAAGAAGCTCGGGGTCGCTTTGCCGGAAGGCTCTCCGTCGACGATCGCCTGTGTTTCCGGCTTCCTCGTAAATATACCGAAGGGACGTATTCAACTGGTGACGCCGGTACCGGGTAGCGAACGCTGGCCTCTCGGGTACCGCATCGTGGGTCAATGTTTCTTCAGGACGCGTGACGAGTTCCGTGAAGGACTACAGAGCATGATCGATCAGCACATGCTCGAGAGCCCCGCCCCCGACCTGCCGCTCCGCTTCCGCAGGGACCTGCAATACAAAGCAGGGAACCGGTACTTCGATCTCCGCTCACGCAGCAGGGAACACCGAGTGCTCGACGACGTCGCTCCGATTTCCATTGGCGATCTGATCGCATGTGGTAACTGCACAGCCTCCGAGCTGGTTATGCGGGTCACGACGGACGGAACCAGCGTGCTCGCAGTCGCCGACCTCCTCGATCAGTTATACGCGGCCGGGGTGATCGAAGAGGACCTCGACGACCGCTTTGCTTGGCAGACAAGCAACGAGATGACGGGCAGCATCGAATGGGTCTGATATCCCTGGAGCTCCGCGCGATCTCAAAAATGGGCGAGCGCACGCTCAGGCGTCTGCACCCCCAGGTGTGCCTCAAGTCTCAAAGCGAGGAATGTTCCCGTCTGTGCGCAAAAGTCCATCGCCGGGAACCCGTCCTGGGGCGGACAACTGCCTCTTTGTGCGCACCACCGCGCCAGGGCACTGCCATAGAAACTTTGTGTGCCCCCATCAATTGAGCCGTCGTGTAACTATCCCAGTCGCTTCGTTTGATCGTTGGCCTAATCGGCCACCGATCTGAATGGTCATCTGGAAGATGGCTCGAAAGCGATGAGTGGGTGGGAACGGGATGGATCTGGAAACGATCAGAACGCTTATTGAATTTGTCGGCCGTTCGCGCGTTTCCGAATTGATGGTGAGCGAGGACGGTGTCACCATTCGGATATCGAGTGGCTCGTTCAAAAGAAACTCATCAAACCCAATTCCGAAAGGCAGCCGCCAAGCAGAGGCGATCGCTGCTGACAAGGACGATAGGCGGCAAAATCGGACGTCCGACGGCCAAATTGTCGTGGCGCCCGTATTTGGCGTCCTGCATCGATCGCCCAATCCCGGCGCGCCCGCCTTCGTCGAGTTGGGAGACGTCGTCGAGGTGGGGCAGAGCCTCTGCATCGTCGAGGCGATGAAGGTCTTCAACACCGTATCTGCGCACAGGGCCGGGCCGATTACCCGCATTTTCGCGAACGATGGTGAGGACGTGGAAGCGGGACAGCCGCTGATGGAGATCGGATGATGTCACCCGTTCAGATGCGGTGCCATGGGGAAAGCGGACTTCGGTTCGAGAGGGTGCTGATCGCCAATCGCGGCGAGATCGCGATGCGTGTTCAACGCGCATGCCGTGAGCTGGGCCTGCGTACTGTCATGATCTGTTCCGACGCCGATCGGGACGCGCCCTATCGGAAGACGGCCGACGATTTTGTTTGCATCGGGCCCGCTGCTCCAGGTCAAAGTTATCTCAACCAGGCTGCGGTCCTGCTTGCCGCGCGGGCGACCGGCGCCGGCGCTATTCACCCGGGCTACGGATTTCTTTCGGAGAACGCGGCTTTCGCCGAAGCCGTCGAGCGCGCGGGTCTCATCTTCATAGGACCACCCGCCTCGGCGATCCGCACGATGGGCGACAAGATCGCTGCCAAAAGGGCAATGATCGAAGCGGGTGTTCCGTGCGTGCCCGGTCCGGATGCGGTTCTTCCAGAAGACATCAGATCGATCGAGACCATTGCCGACGCCATAGGATATCCGGTGATCGTGAAGGCGGCGGGCGGCGGTGGCGGCAGGGGCATGCGCGTCGTGCACAATCCCTCGGCGCTCAGCGATGCCGTGTCGGTCACCCGGGAGGAGGCTCGAAGGGCATTCGGCAGGCCGGAGCTCTACATGGAGAAATTCCTCGAGCATCCACGCCACATCGAAATTCAGGTGCTTTGCGACGAGCACGGCAATGCCGTGTGGCTCGGCCACCGAGACTGCTCGATGCAACGACGCCACCAGAAAGTGGTCGAGGAGGCACCTGCACCCGGCATCCCCGCGGAAATCGTCGCTGCGGTGGGTGAACGTTGCGCCAATGCGTGCCGCCAGATCGGTTATCGGGGGGCTGGTACCTTCGAGTTTCTATATGAGGACGGCGAGTTCTACTTCATCGAAATGAACACGCGCCTTCAGGTCGAGCACCCGGTAACGGAGATGACTTCGGGCATTGATATCGTGCGTGAACAGCTTCGCGTTGCCCAGGGGCTGCCATTGACGATTTCACAAGTCGATGTGGCAGCACATGGCCATTCCTTCGAATGCCGGATCAATGCTGAAGATCCGTTCACCTTCGCACCGTCACCCGGCCGGATCACCGCCGCTGAGTTTTCGGGAGGTCCTGGCGTCCGCGTCGATAGCCATGTGACGACGGGCTACAAGGTGTCGCCGCACTACGATTCCCTGATCGCCAAACTGATCGTCCACGCGCCGACGCGAGATCAGGCCATTCGCCGCATGCGGGTGGCGTTGGCGGACACCAGAATCGACGGGATCTCGACCAATCTTCGGCTCCATCAGGAGCTTTTCGAGGACCCTGCGTTCTGCGCTGGCGAGACCGATATCCATTATCTTGAGAAGTGGTTGGGCGAGCGAAAAAAATGACGAAGGCTCGTAAGCGAAAGAGCGGATCGCTCGCCGAGCAAGTACTGGATCCGGCGACGCTGGAGGAGATCGCGCTCTGGCTCGAAAACGCCGGTGTGAGATCGATCGAGATCGAGACGGAAGGCGGCCGGCTCGTCCGGATCGTGGCCGGGGAGGACGCCGCCTCGCATGGCGCCGGCATGGATCGGCCTGTGTTGGGTCCGACGGAGCCTCCCAGTGTGAGCCCCGCCAAGGCACCGATCGCAGGGCACTTCCTCTCCGTGCATCCGGCGCGCCATGCCGCCGAAGCGGCCATCGGTGCTTCCGTCCGGCCAGAGCAAATCCTCGGCTTCGTCAGCGTTGGGCCGCTCATCATGCCGATCCACGCCGAAGAGGCGGGGACACTGGGGGCCTGCACAGTCGAGTCCGGCGACCTCGTCGGATATGGCGACACCGTTTTTCTGATTGAGCCCGCACAATGAGTTTCATGCAAGGCAAAGCTCTCCCGACGCCCGCAACGATCTCGGCGGTCACCGCCGACGAGCCGAAGATCTCCATGATCGGCACGGGCGCCTACCTCATAGAGGCGCCGGGGGGGTTCGACCTCCCGACACAAAGGCGCATCTGGGCCCTGTCGCATGCGGTCGAGACCTGGCCCGAGGTTCGGGAAATCGTTCCCGGAGTCACGAACCTGCTCGTGATCCTCAAGCAGACGCCTGAGGAACCGGAGCAATTGCAGGCTCGTCTGAGGCACGAATGGAATTGCGCGCGCAGTGTCGACCTGACCGGAAAGACGGTCGAAATCCCAGTCACCTACGGCGGCGAGCATGCAACGGACCTTGCGGCCGTTTGCGATTATTCGGGACTGAGCGATCGAGAGATCGTGCGGCTGCACTGGCAGGGCAACTACACGGTTGTCGCACTGGGAAGCGCGCCCGGCTTTGGATACCTGCACGGGCTCGATCCACGTATCTACATGCCGCGCAAGACCGTGCCGTCCCTCAGGATGCTCAAGGGAACGGTCACGATCGGCGGCATGCAGACGGGCGTCTCGGTTCTGACGGGACCAAACGGTTGGAATTCGATCGGCTTCGCCGAAATGCAACTGTTCGACCCGGCGAAGACGCCGCCGGCGCTGCTCGCTCCCGGTGATCGGGTCCGCTTCCTTCCCGAGAGGATCGAACTGTGATCGAAGTTCTTCAAACCGGTCCCCTGAACACGGTGCAGGACCTCGGCCGTTTCGGTTTCCGCAACGCGGGCGTGACCTCAAGCGGCGCGATGGACCGGCTTGCCCTGATGGTGGGCAACCTGCTTGTCGGCAACGATGAAGGGGAGGCCGTTGTCGAAGTCCAGACCTTTCCGTTTCGCCTTCGATTCGAGAGGGACATGACAGTCGCGATTACCGGCGCGGATTGCGATGCGCGCGTGGATGGACGGCGGCTCCCGCCCTGGTGGGCACTTCCCGTTTCAAGCGGACAGGTGCTTGAACTCGAGGCGCCACGGCGCTCCGCACGCGCCTACCTGAGCTTTGCCGGCGGGATCGACGTCGAGCCGGTGATGGGATCGCGTAGCACGTCTCTTCGCGGCGGGTTCGGCGGGCTCGAGGGCCGCTTCCTAGCGGCGAATGACCGACTGGCAATTGGCGGTGCGCTTGCATGTGCTGTACCGCCGGGCGGCTTCGGGGCCCTGCCGCCGGCGGCCGCGCTTGCCGAACACTTTCCGGCTTCAGAGGACGGCACGCTTCTGGTGCGAGCCATTCCCGCCGGGGAATACGTTCTCTTCGGTGCCGAGGCCGAACGCTTCTGGTCGCAGACGTGGAAGATCTCCTCGCAAAGCGACCGTACAGGGTACCGGCTCTCGGGGGAGCCCATCAGGCTTGCCTCTCCCGTTGAGTTGCGTTCGCACGGCGTTGTTCCCGGAGTCGTGCAAATGCCGCCGTCGGGCGAGCCGATCATCCAGATGAGCGATGCCAACACCGCCGGGGGCTATCCCAAAATAGCGGGCGTTATCGACGTCGACCTTTGGCGGCTGGGCCAGGCGCGGATCGGCAGCCGCATCCGGTTTGTCCAATCGAGCGTCGCCGAGGCGCGCGGCGCAGAGCGGGCGGTACAGGCCTATCTCGACGATATTCGTCGCACGCTGCCCATGCTCACCCAGGCATTGGCGGCGATGTCACGCCGATAGTTCGTGCGCTGAGAAAGCCAAGACAGAAGAGGCAAGGATGAAGATCGACCTGAATTCGGACATGGGGGAGGGCTTCGGACCCTACCGGCTCTGCGACGACGAAGCGCTCATGGACGTGGTATCGTCGGCGAACATCGCATGCGGTTTTCACGCCGGCGACCCGGATACGATGGCGCGGATGGTGAGGCTGGCAAAGGCCCGCGGGGTCGGCGTCGGCGCTCATCCGGGTTTCCCCGACCGGCTCGGTTTCGGGCGCAGGGAAATGCCTGTCGAGGCGGATGAGATGCGCCAGCAGGTCCTTTACCAGCTAGGGGCGTTGACCGCGATCGCCAAGGCCGAAGGAGTCCCGGTCGCGCATATCGGGTTCCACGCGGCGATGGGCAACATGATCAACCGCGATGCCGCGCTTGCCGACCTGATCATGCAAGCCATCAGATCGGTGGACCCCGAGCTCATCGTCTTCTCCATGCCCGATACCGAAATAGAAAGAGCGGCCACCCGTGCCGGGTTGAGAACCCTCACGCTCTTCCTGGCAGACCGGGCCTATGATTCCAATGGACAGCTCGTTTCGCGCAAATTGCCGAACGCCGTCCTGAAAGAAGAGGCAGCGGTTCGTGCTCGGGTGCGGCAGTTCCTCGAAAGTGGGACGGTAACCACGATCGACAACCAGGTGATTACGGTTCGCGCCCGCTCGATCCTCGTCCACAGCGATACGCCGGGTTCGCTCGAGCTTGCCCGCATCGTCCGCAGTGAGATCGAGGCTGCCGGAGCGACGATCGCGCCCGCCCGTGAAGTCCTCGCGTCAAATCCACGCTGACTTTTCGGCGTGAGGAAATCTGACATCGTCAACGAAGCTGAAAGACGAGAAATCCATGCCGACTCTTGCTGACCGTCTCAAGAATGTCTCCGTATCCGCGTCTGCCGCGATGACGCAGCGTGCCCGTGACCTCGCGTCGCGGGGCATCGACGTCGTTTCTCTGTCCTCAGGCGAACCGGATTTCGCGACGCCGCCGCATGCAATCGAGGCCGCCCATGCCGCGGCCTTGGCGGGAGACACCAAATATCCGCCGCTCGACGGTACGCCGGCCCTCAAGGCGGCCATCGCCCGCAAATTCAAGCGCGACAACAATCTCGATTACGAGCCCAGCCAGATTCTCGTCTCCGGTGGCGGCAAGCAGGTGATCTTCAATGCGGTCCTTGCAACCTGCAATCCGGGGGACGAGGTCGTCATTCCGTCCCCGGCATGGATCAGCTATGCCGACATCGTTCGTTTCGCAGGGGGCGTGCCGGTTTCCGTCGCATGCGGCCAGGAGAACGGCTTCAAGCTCAGCGCCGATGACCTGGAAGCGGCCATTACCCCGCGGACGAAATGGCTGTTCCTCAACTTTCCCAACAATCCGACCGGCGCCGCCTGCTCCCGCAAGGAGATGGTGGCGATTGCCGAGGTCATGCTGCGTCATCCTGACGTGTGGATCATGACCGACGACATGTACGAGCATCTCGTCTATGACGACTTCGAGTTCTGCACGATCGCCGAGGTGGAGCCGCGGCTCTACGACCGAGTCCTCACGGTCAATGGTGCCTCCAAAGCTTACGCGATGACGGGCTGGCGGCTGGGATTCTGTGGCGGGCCGAAGTTTCTCATTTCCGGAATAAGCAACGTCAACGGCCAAAACAGCGGCGGCACCTCGACGATCACCCAGGCCGCGGCGGTGGCAGTGCTCGACGGACCGCAGGATCTCTTGAAGGAGCGCGCCGCGATCTATCGCCGGCGACGTGATTTCGTGCTCGACAGGCTCGCCGGCATCGAGGGCCTGACCTGCCATAGGCCGGAGGGCGCTTTCTATCTCTTTCCGAGCATCGCGGGGCTGATCGGCAGGACGAGCAAGTCGGGGCGCAGGATCGAAACCGACACGGACTTCGTCATGGCGCTCATCGATGAGCAGCACGTCGCGACCGTGCAGGGCGCAGCCTACGGCATGAGCCCGTTCTTCCGCATATCCTACGCGACCAGCATGGAGAAACTTGCGGACGGCTGCGATCGGATCGCGCAGTTCTGCAGTGATCTTAGGTAAGATGTGGGAGCTTGAGCGGTTCCGGCGCTTACTGCTTCAGCCGCTCCGTCAGTTCGCGCAGCAACGCCTGCACCGCTATGGCGGGCTCCGACAGCGGTGCGTATTCCGACACGCACAGAGAGAGTGTCTCTTCGATTTTCGGTGAGATGCTCCGGCAGATGGTCGGGCCCGCCCCTTCCGCGACAATACGATCCGCCACGGCCTTCGGCATGACCGTCGCACCGAGACCACTCCCCACCGCTCGCGTCAGCGTCCGGATAACCTCGACCTCCCCGATCACCGTCAAATCCGCCCGGCTTCTCGCGAAAGCGGTCTCCACCGCGCGTCGCACGAAGTTGTAGGCCGGCGGCATCAAAAAAGGCAGCGGTTCGAGCGCCGAAATCGGAACAGGTGTATCGCCGGCCTCGATACCGAACTTCTGGTGCGCGACGAGGTAGAAATCCTCCCTGAGAAGCGGTTCGAACCGCAGGCCCTTCATCGGACCGGCACCGTGGATCAATGCGATTTCTAGTCGATTGTTCATCAGCATCTGGCTGTAGGTCTGCCCGACGCTCTCGGTGAGGTGAAGCACGATGCCGGGATAACGCCGCCTTGTTTCCGCAAGAAGTTCGAACGACAGGGTCGCTGCGCTGCTGAATGGCGTCAGTCCAACGGAAACGCGGCCGGCAAGGTGTTTTCCCGCAGCCGCGACGTCGGCATGCGCCTGCTCCATCTGCCGCAGGATGATCTGAGCGTGGCGATAGACCTGAGCGCCCGCGTCCGTCATGACGACACCCTGCTGGCTTCTCGTGAGCAGCTTCGTCCCGAAGTGCTCCTCCAAGGCGGCTAGCTGCTGGCTGAGCGCAGGCTGTGCGATGTGGAGGATATCCGCGGCTCTCGTAATGCTGCCCGTATCGACGATCACGACAAACGATTTGAAACGCCTGATATCCATTGATGAAATTGCGCTCACTGTTGCTGTAGTGGATCCGAATACTACAACCTGGCTGTTAGCTTGTAACGCCTTCTTTCCCAAGCCAAACTTGGGGGAGAAATGCGAGGCTCAGGTCGAAGGAAGCTGGTCCGCCGTGCGGCGACGATACAAATTACCCGAGTGAAATCAATCCGATAGAAGGCAGTCGTCGCCTTCATAAGATAGGCTTATCCCTCCAAAGATAATCGGAATTATCGCGCGCTCGAAAGGTCAGCTAATGTTCCCGAAACAAAAGGGGATCGCTGATGCCATTTTCCGATTACAGAACCGCCCTTGTCACCGGTGCTTCCTCTGGAATTGGAGCCGCAGTCGTCGAGCGCTTTTGCGCCGAAGGGCTTGAAGTGCACGCAATCGCGCGCAGTGCGGAGCCGTTGCGCAAGCTCGCGGAGCGCACCGGTTGTGTGGCGCATGGGATCGACGTCACGGATAGGGCGGCGCTTGCGGATCTCACGAGTCGCGTCGAGTTCGACATTCTCGTCAACAATGCCGGCGTCGACCGCCCTAAGAAGTTCCTCGAAGCGGAGGATGGCGACATCGATCTCCTCATCGATGTCAATCTTCGGGCGGTTCTTCACCTTTGCAGGATGGTGGTCCCCGGAATGGTTGCGCGTGATCGCGGCCATGTCGTCAACATCTCCTCGATCGCGGGCGCCTACAATTTCGGGGGAAATTCTACCTATCACGCGACGAAAGCCGGCGTGCGCATGCTCTCAAACCAGTTGCGCATCGATGCCTTCGGCAAGCGCGTGCGTGTTACGGAAATCTGCCCCGGGCGGGTGGCAACCGATATATTCGCGCATGTCCATGGCGACAGCCCGGAGATCCGCGAACGCTTCATCGATGGCTTTGAGCTCCCCGAAGCAAAGGACATCGCCAATGCCATAGCCTTTGCGATCGCTGCGCCGGTCGCCGTCAACATAGGTCATATGGAGATCACGCCGACACTTCAGGTGATGGGCGGCCTGCAGACGGCAAAACCGCAGTCTCCGGAGCGGGGATCAAGGCGTGAGTAGCTTCGACCTCTCTGAGATCCTGGGCAATCCCGAATACGTGTCGATGCTGCTCCTGGGCATCAAGATGACCTTCATCGTGGCGATCGGCTCCTGGGTTCTCGCAATGACACTTGCACTGCTTCTGCTCGGCCTCCGCTACGCGCCCGGTCCGGTCGGCAATGCGTTCGTCACGGCTTACGTCTCCTATCACCGCAACGTCCCGACGCTGGTGCAGCTCCTGCTCTGGTATTTCGGCATCTTCACGCTGATGCCGGACCCGGTCACCTTCTGGCTGAACGACCACAATGCAGAGGCGATCTTCGCAGTGATCGCGCTAGGCCTCTGCCAGGCGGCCTATTTCAGCGAGGACCTTCGCTCCGGCATGCGGGCGGTGAGCCCCGGCCAGATGGAGGCGGCCCGCGCTCTCGGCCACAGCTACGTTTCGGCCATGCGCTTCGTGATGGTACCGCAAGGGAGCCGAAACGCGCTGCCGGCGCTGATCAACCACAGCGTCTCTCTCTTCAAGAACAGCAGCCTTGCCGTCGCGATCGGCGTGGCGGAGCTTACCTACGCGGTCAAGGAGATCGAGAACTTAAGCTTCCGCACCTTCGAGAGCTACCTGCTTGTCACCGTCCTCTACCTCGTCTTCTCGCTGATGATCATGGCGCTCGGCGCCTATACCGCCCGCAGAGCGGACCCAGTCAGGAGCGGCCGAGCATGATCAGCGACATCATCGCCATCATCCGCGACTATTGGCTGCTGCTGCTCATCGGGCAGTATCCGAACGGACCGCTCGGAGGGCTCGCGGCAACGTTGCTGCTTTCGGTCCTGGCGATCGCCTTCGCCTTTCCGGTGAGCATTGCGCTCGCGCTTGCCCGGCTTTCAAAGTCGCCATTCCTGAACTGGCCCGTAACCGCGCTCGTCTACTTCACACGCGGCGTGCCGCTGCTGATGTTGATCCTCTGGGGATATTTCCTCGTGCCGCTCGTCACGGGGGCCAATGTCCCGAGCTTCCTGACGATGCTGGTGACGCTCGTCGTCTATCAGGGAGCATTCCTGAGCGAGGTGGTGCGCGGGGGGATCGTGGCACTTGGGCACGGCCAGATGGAGGCGGCGCGGGCGCTTGGCCACAGCTATCTCGGTGCCATGCGCTTCGTCATCCTGCCTCAAGCGCTCTACAACGTGATCCCGAGCATCATTTCGGTATTCGTTGCGACGATCAAGGACACGACGCTCGGCTACGTGATCAACGTGCCGGACCTGACCTTCGCCGCCAGCCAGATCAACAATCAACTGCTGACCCAGCCGTTCCAGGTCTTCTTCATCCTCGCTGCGGTCTACTACGTGATCTGCTGGTCACTGAGCCGGGTGGCCGTGCTCACGGAGCGCCGGATCACCCGCAAACGCGCTGGCACCGCGCCGCAGCCAACGGCAAAATCCCTCAAACTCGCAGCTCTCACGGATCAGCCATCATGAACACGACCGTGTCCTCGAACAACTCGCCCATGATTCAGCTCAAAGGCGTCCGCAAGAGCTACGGTATCTACGAGGTTCTCAAGGGGATCGATGCCGACGTGGCTCGTGGCGAGGTCGTGGTGATCTGCGGCCCGTCCGGCTCAGGCAAGTCGACATTGATCCGAACCGTAAACCGGCTGGAGGAAATCGGAAGCGGCTCGATCATCTGCGACGGCAACAATATCCATCGGCCGATGCCTGCCAAGGAGCTCAACCGGTTGCGCAGCCGCATCGGCTTCGTTTTCCAGAGCTTCAACCTCTTTCCTCACCTGTCGGCCATCGACAACATCGCGATGTCGCCGATCCGGGTGAAAGGCGTTCCGCGCGACGTTGCCTATGCCAAGGCTACGCAACTTCTGGAGCGCGTAGGTCTGGCCGACAAGGCCCATGCCTATCCCGCTCAGTTGTCGGGCGGTCAGCAGCAGCGGGTCGCCATCGCGCGGGCACTGGCGATGGAGCCCCCAGTGATGCTGTTCGACGAGCCGACAAGCGCACTCGACCCGGAAATGGTCGGCGAGGTCCTCGCCGTGATGAAGGGATTGGCGGCCGACGGCATGACTATGATGTGCGTCACGCACGAGATGGGGTTTGCCCGTGATGTCGCGGATCGCGTCTGGTTCATCGATCAGGGACAGATCGTCGAGTCCGCCCCGCCCGAAGAATTCTTCTCTCGCCCCCAAACGACGCGAGCGCAGCGCTTCCTGAGCGATCTGCGGCATTAACCAAAAACCAACTCCAGAGGAGAACGAGCAATGAAATTGAAGTCATGGACCCTGGGCGTCGCGCTCGTGGTGACCGCGATCGCTGGTCCGGCAAAGGCAGACAAGCTTGCGGAGATCACCGCGGCCAAGGTGATCCGTTGCGGAACCTTTTCCGACGTGCCGCCTTTCGCTGCCCCGGATCCGAAAACGCGCGAGATGGCGGGTTTCGACGTCGATCTCTGCAACGCGATTGCCCGCGAGCTCGGCGTCAAGGCCGAGATCAAGCCGCTCTCGGTCGAAGCACGCGTTCCCGAGGTGAAGCTTGGGCATGTTGATATCGCCGTGGCCAATCTTGCCTACACTCTGAGCCGCGCAGAGCAGATCGAGTTCAGCCATCCCTATTATCTTGCCAAGGAGATGCTGATCGTGAAGGCGGATGACCCTGGCAAGAAGAAGGCCGATTTTGCCGGTGTCCGGCTTGCCTCGACAAAGGGCTCGACGTCCGAACTAGCCATCCGCAAGAACGAGTCCAAGCCGCTGACGTTCCAGGACACCGGTTCTGCATATCTCGCCGTTCAGCAGGGGAAGGCTCGGG